>CBFIFY010000025.1:0-53341 GCA_965661985.1 uncultured Myxococcota bacterium
GACTGAACACATTGCCCAACCTGCATTGGAATGCTCTCATTTCGGACCCCGCATGGACAAATCTATGTGTACAATGCAGGTGAACGCGAAAGGAAACTGTTTCCCTTATTCAGCCCACGTCGATACGTCGTTGGGGTCACGGAATTCTGTTCCAGATGGTTGTTTGGTTGCTGCAGCAAGGCTTTTTTCACCATAAACGGCTCCGAATAGAACAGCCAAAGTTTGACCAACGGCGGGCAACAACAATACGAAGCATAGACATACAGCGATGGTTCCAAAAACGGACAACATAAACAGAATTGGGTTCATTTTTTCTCCAAGTGTGCTTGTGGGCTTGTGGCTCACAATATCTTTTACATAGCAATTTTAACTGATTCGAACTTTTCTGTCGAGAACTTGACAAGTTCATAACAGATTTGTACGACCATTTTTTTCAATTTTGTGATAGTATTTGTAAAAGCGAATTTATTTTGTCGATTTGGTTCATTTTGTGAATAGAAAGACGAACAGAGTATCCACTGTACAATGCGTCAATCTTGTTGATATAATGCGCCAAAATTTCAGGTTTGCAAGGAGTTATAGTGTCCAGTTCAGAGCAATATCGTCCGTTGGAACGCGGTACTGTCGTCGCGAGCAAGTATCAAATCGAGAAGTATTTGGGTGAGAGTTTGATTGGTCCCACGTATGTGGTCCGACACCAGCAAAGTGAAAAGTTGATTGCAATCAAGTTTATTCGACCAGAGTACAATGCCAGTATAGAGCGAGTTCAAGAACTCATTCGCCAAGCGAAAAAAGTAAACCACAAAAATGTTGTTCGGTACGGGAAGGTTGGTGAGTACAAGGGGTTGATTTTCTTTACCCAAGAGTACTTCCCAAGTACAAACTTACGTCAAGAGATGTTGGACAAAGAAGCCCGCAATGAAAATTTCAGCATTGCAGACGTGGTCGAGATTGCATCAGAAGTACTGCAGGCTCTCAGTGCCATTCATGCTTCGGAAATTTACCATACCAATTTGAAGCCAGAAAACATTTTGATTCGGTATCGGACTCAAGAGCATGGCGCTAAGATGTTTCGGGACATCAAGATCACAGATATCGTGACTGCAGCGATTTTGGGTGACGAAAACATTAAACCAAGTCCCTATCGCTCACCGGAGTGCTGGGATGGCGGATTGGATTATCGTGGTCCGCAATCCGATGTCTATTCTATTGGACAGGTACTCTATGAACTGTTGATTGGAAAGCCAGCACGTGGAACGTATTTTGCACCGACTTCTTTACGAGATGACCTAAATGATCGAATTGATGGGATCATCGAGATTGCACTTTCTCCAAGTCCGCAAGACAGATATTCTTCCCCAGAAATCATGCTCAACCAAATCAGAACCTACTTCTCTGAAGAGTTTCTTCAAACGTCACAAACTGAAGCTGTGGACAACCAGATTCCATTGTACATTGGTGGTGGAATTGTGGCTGCGGTAGCCATTATGGCCATGATTTTGTTTGGCGGTTCAGAAAGCAAGTATGAACTTGCGCTTGTGGAAGACCAAAAACTCCGTACGGCTGTACAAAATGAAGCGGAAGCGTCAGAGCCTGGTGGTACAGAACTCAAGAAATTGCAACAGAAGTATCAAGAAGATGGAATGGTTTTCATTCCCGAAGGTCCAACACTCATCGGTGCTTTAAATCAAGAGTATGAATTGGTTGTTGGAGACAGCAAAGGGATAAAAAGCACGAGTCCCAAGAAGTCTTCGGATAGAACTTGGGCGGCTCGTTCAGAGAGTGGCGCAACAAAGGTAACTGTCAAAGGGTTTTACATTGACCAGTTTGAATGGAACAATCCGACAGTCATTGATCCGGATTTCCCACAAACACCGACAACAAAAGTGAGTCACGCTCAAGCTCAAGCATTGTGTGAAAGTGTTGGCAAACGTTTGTGCACTGCCACTGAATGGGAAAAAGCCTGTAAAGGGTGGGAGAACAACATCTTTTCTTATGGCGACGCGTATGATGACAATCATTGTCTCGTCAATGGCGAATACATTTTCTCGAGTGACAAAGACTGTTACTCATCTTACAGCGTGTTTGGTATGAGTGCTGGTCCACGTGAATGGACGGATACCATACCACGCGGTAAAGCCAACGAGGTCGTCATCAAGGGTGGTGGCTATAAAATGACCGATGAACGAACGCAACGCTGTAGCTATTCTCATTCAATGAAAGCAGAGTGGGCGGATGACGATTTGTCTTTCCGTTGCTGTAGAAGTGCGGACTGAGTTGTATAGCAACAACTGACAATAACAGAATCGGCTTGACGAACAGATTGTGTTCCAAATGGAAACACAATCTGTTTTTGTTTAGCCATTTTAACCACGTGTTGATGCTTCGTTCACCATCAGTAGGACAACCAGATTATTGGATCAGGAGGTAAGATCTCAGGAAGCGACAAGAATGATGATCAAGCACCAATGATTACTGACTAGGTATCTTTGGCACTTTTCGTAGCTTTGTTCTTTTTCTTGTTCTTTGCCTTTTCTTCCTTTTCCTTTTCTCCACGCTCTTTTGCTTCTCGGAAGATCTCCTCGAGTTTTTTGGCAACCTCTTCTCGATGTTGTTCAAGGTTTTCTGCGAGGTATGTTCGCGTTACTGAAAGGGACTCCATTCGCGCACGTGTATCCAAGGTTTGAAAAGAACTGAACACTTCTTGTTGAAGCTCTGAGAAAGAAAGACCTTTGCTGGCTTTTGGTTTGAAATCTTTGATGACCTGTTCAACTTTTTTCAGCGCTGAATTCAATGCAATTGGTGCTTCTAATATTTTCTCTTGTTTTTCACGTCCTCTTCGGGCTACGGGCTTGGCTCGCGAACGAGTCCGTTTGCGCCGTTCTCTTTTTAGGTCGAGGTCTGTGATCGTTTCATGAACGAGTGTGATTAGATGGTGGTTTGCAAACGTGACCATTGGTGCAACCACAGACTCTAAATCAAAGTCTTCAAGACCAGCACAGCCCTTATCGATGAAGAGATTTGTCAGTTGTTCATAGCTTTTGTGCCGGTACAACTCTTGTGGCTCTAAAACACCGACGAGGTCAATTTTTTTCCATTGTAAGAGGATTTGTAAATCGTTTCCACTATCTGAACCACCAGTCTTGTTGGGCGTATGGGCTTTGTTGAGCTCTTTTCGGGCCAGACGCATGATGATTTTGTTCGCTTCGTCTTCGAGTTTTGTGATTTCGGCAACGAGAGCATTGAAAAAATGTGCAAACTTGTGTTCACCTTCCATCACATCAGCATCAATGGACAGTTTGAGACTGGAAATCTCTTTGAGTCCTTTGGCAGATAAGTCGACATCCTTTACGGGTAGATTTTTGTTCAACAGTTGCTTGAGGTTTTGGAGGTGTCCCCAGTTTTTACAGTCGTTGAAGGGTAGAAGAAATTCATTCATGTGTGGCTCTAGAAGGGTGTATGCGCCTTCTTCAATGATGAGTTCCTTGGCTTCCGTATAGATTTTGCTCTCCCCAAAAGAAAGTGACTTGGTAATTCCAAGCAACTCAAGGTCACGAAACACACTGGCAATCAACTCAGGAATCCCAGAGTTGATGTTCTGAATGTATCCTCGGTATCGTCGATTCCAAGTTGTTTTGTTGGGTTTAACGTCTTGATCTTTCAAGATTTCATAGACCTCATCCAGCTCTTTGGGGGTCATAATGGCGCGAATAGTGGCCTGACCTGGATGATCAACGCGTACTTGTGCAGTTGACTTTTTCAATTCTAGAGCGCAAATTGTACATGGATTTCCACGCGGATCTTTTGTTTGCAAACCCGTGATGAGTCCAACACCTTTACCATGATAGACAGCGAGATTTCCAACAACAAAAGCATTCATGATGTGTCCGTGGTTGTGTGTGATGAAGGTTGTGTGTGAAGAATATAGTCATCATGACTAAAGTTCGAAATTTACGATATAGTGTACAGTATAAATTTCAATTTGTCAAGTGTAGAGCATCTCGACAAGAAGGATGGTGAAGCCCTAGAAAAAGGTTAGTACATTGGGACACAACATCTGGAGGCATCAATGCTAACGCTGTGGATTGCGCGCTTGACACTGCTGTTCATATTTTTGGGTTGGTTCACAGCCTTCGTCAAAGGCATTCGCGCACATTTGAGACGTCGATGGGTTTTAGATGCAACTGGCTCGAAAGCGCCCGCAGGTTTGACCGTCAGTATTTTGATTCCAGCTAGAAACGAAGAACGGGGAATTGAGGCTTGTGTTCGCAGCGCGCTTGAACAAGATCATCCAAGTGTAGAAACCATTGTATTCAACGATGGTTCGACAGACCAAACGGGCAATATCTTGGCCAAACTTCAACAAGAAGTGCCCAAGTTGAAAGTGCCTGTTGTAGAGGCAAGCGAACTGCCAGAAGGGTGGTTTGGTAAACCTTGGGCTTTGCAACGCGCACAACGATATGCCACTGGAAGCTGGTTGTTATTCGTCGATGCCGATGTTGTACTGTCCCCAGAAGCCGTATCGAGAACGGTTGCGTACGCCAGAGAGAACAAACTCGATATGGTCACTGGATTGGGCACACTGGAGATGGAATCTTTTTGGGAAAAGGTGATGCAACCAGTTGTTGGGGGATTGATTTTGGCGGGCAATTCGCTCAGCGCAGTCAACGATCCCGATCAGCCAGATAAAAATCTCGCAAATGGTCAATTCATTCTGATTTCGAGAGATGCGTATGAAGAGATTGGCCGTCATGCAGCTGTAAAGAACAACATCTTGGATGATGTGGGGATTGCAAGAGCAGTGGTTGCGGCAGAGAAACGGTATCACTGCTTGTATTTGGATGAGTTGTTTCGCTGTCGAATGTATACATCTTTTACAGAGATCTGGGAGGGGTGGACCAAGAACCTCTTTGCAGGGTTGCGATACTCAATTCCCAATTTGATACTCGCGTTGTTGTTTACCTTTGCATTCAGTATCATGGGACATCTTCTGTTCATTTTGGGGGCGTTACGACTTGCGCAAGTGTATGTGGTGTCCGTCGAGTTTATGATATGGGGAACGGTCATCATGGTGATGACTCAACTCACACGAGGGTTGATGGATCACCGTAGGGGAATGAATCTATTGTATGGATTGACGCATGCACCCGCCAATGTTCTCGTATTGTTTTTGCTCGTAAACTCTGCCATCCATTCTTTGCGCGGAACGGTGACTTGGAAAGGGCGTACGTACAAACCGCAAGGAGATTCTTAAGACAAAGGACTTCTTCTATTGAAAGCGTCCACCAATTCCTGTCACGAAAGAATAATTCCCATCGTGAATCTCACCAGCTTTGCCTGTAGATGTTTCCACGTCGACATTGCGTATCGTAGAACGTCCGCTCACAAATGCGTAGAGCGTGTTTGAAACATCGTATCCAACTTGGGTTTCGAACTTGTGTCGATACACAGAACCTCGCAATCCCATATCGTAGGTTAGGTGAGCAAATATCCCTGTATCAGTGTAGAGATCAGCACCAAGTCCAAGATTGGGGGCGGTGACGAACAAGGGCTCATAAGAGAGTTCAATATTGCCATCGTCTTGAATGTTCTGTCTAAAAATAATCAAGTCATCCCTCAACAATCCCAATCGGAAGGATGGTGTAACTGTCATGCCAGACAATGCAATGGGATATTGTGCGGCTGCCATTGCGTCAATTGATGTCATCCAGTCCCCGATTGGGTCAGGGAATTCTGTCAAGGCAATGGAATAATGATCAGATTGTACATGTACATCGAATCCTATGTTCTCGAAAGATGGGACAGTCCCCATTGCGCGCACGTCCAGTCCAGCGGTCAAGGCAGGAGAAGACCCTTCCGTTTGGCGATTGAAAGTGATGGCTTTTTCATAGAGTAAGCCTGTCGTTGAGGTAGGTACTTGTTGATAGTTGAAGGCGCCAGCGACATATCCAACACCAGCCCGTAACCAAGGAATTTCGCTTGATGTTCGTTCCCTAGGCTCTTTCGGAATGCGTTCTTTCGGAGTGCGTTCCTTTTTGCGTTTTGGCTTTTTTTGCTTCTTTTCTTTTTGAGGTTCTTGAGTGGCGTTGTCGTCGTTTTTTTCTGAGAGCGCTGTTTGGTTTGCATCCGCGTTGTCGACGGATCCTTCGGTCGTTTCACCGATGACTTCAACTTCCAATTCCTTTTCAAGGTTTGCATCGCTTGATTGCACCACAATCGTAATGGGGGCGTTTGAAGTGGTTGGAGCAATCAGAGACACAGAGTATTGACCGCTTCCCAAATCTTGAATTTTTCCGATTGAGCCACTGGACGCCATGACCGTCAGGTCTTCTCCAGAAATTCCACGGCCATTTTTGTCAGTCAGACTCATGTTTATTTTTGTTTTGCCACCTGGTGTGACTTTGTTTGGCTCTGCCTTTAAAGAAAGAGACGTTGCTTCACCGACTTTGTCAACCTCTCCAGTCAGCGCTACGCCCTCCATGCCTTCTCTTTCAAACCGAATGTGATTGATGGACTTAAACAATCGATCTTGAAGGCGTTGATGGAATTGATTTTGAGACCTCTTCAACTCGGGCAAACTGTCCAATGACTCTTTTGGGGCCACAAAGAGGACAAATTCACTTTGAAGTTCCCCAGATGTAGCGGTGATTCTGACCAATCCACTTCGCGTGCCCGCTGTATATGTAACTTGCGCGAGTCCTGCACCGTTGCTTTTGCTCTGATTTGGTAATTGACCATCGCCCTCGATCTCGAATGACAAGGGTTGATTGGCGACTGGCTGACCAAAGCGATCGTACACCATAAACGAAAGTAAACTGCTTGAGATTCCATCATTGGGAAGGCGATCATAATTGGGACGCATTGCAATACCAAAAGGTGGATTGTTGCTGGCGGACCCCTTTACAGCCGTCGTGACCTCAATCGGATTGTCACTGATGGGGGTAAGTTTTACAGTATAGTCACCACTGCCCAAGGATACAGGTGATTTGTTCATTTTGGCACCGTTGGCCATGATAATTAAATTTCGATCTTCCAACCCATGGTTCTCGTTGTCTTTCACTTGAATGGTGAGTCCGAAAGCCGGGATGTTTTTTGGCAGTACAGTTTCAGCCGCTCGCAAGGCGACTTCTCCCGGTAATACGGGCAACAGTGTGAAACTTTCAGAATCGACGATGTCTCCAGAAGGGTCCTCTAGCATTAACTGAATGCGTTCTGTAGCCTTTTCATTTTTGAGAGGAGAAGTGTATTCCATCGAATAATAGCCGTCCCCCAAAGGTTCAACAGGTCCACACTCTCCCAGTGTCGCCTTACAAGTCATCGTTGCACGAGTGTCTGGTTCTCCCTTGGCTGTCGCAACGTAAGCGTACAGTGTATGTTTCGTGAATCCATCCGCCGGTATATCTTGAAAGGTGGGCAAGATATTGAGTCTCGGTACGTTTTTGGGAATTCGCAAGTCCAACAATTCTTCTTTGCGTTGTTCATTCGTGATTACGATTAGTTTGGCTTCAGGTTGTCCCGGTGGTGCAACGATTGGCACCGCAGCTTTACCGCTGGCATCTGTTTGAACGGGACCAAAGTCACGGTCGTCAATGCGAATGATGACATTGCTGTTTGGATTTGTGTTGACTGCGAAGTTGGCTTTTCCTTTTTGTTTGAGAACCAAGTGTGATTTGAGTTCAGGATTGGTGAGATCAGACAGTGTAAACACAGCGATGTGAGGATATGTTTTCTTCGTTGGAGGAATGTATCGAGCAGAAAACTGACCATTGCCCAAAGATACGAGATCTTCAACTGTTCCCGTGGAGACGTTGAGCATCAATTTGTCCTGAGCGAATTCTGAAGGCACTTGAACCTTGATGGTGACAAAGTCATCTTGACCCAACGTAATTTCCTCTGGAGACGCGGTCATCGTGATCTCTGCGCTGGGAGTGGGGACCAATCGAATTGGAAAACTTTTTCGAATCGAACGACGTTGTGCGGTACGGGCGTTGATTTGGATGAAGTCGTTTGTGGCACTTGAGATCTTTTCTGGAATCAGGGTTGTCGAGTAGACACCATTTCCTTCTGATTTCAATGTCCCTTTTGCCGAACCAATGCTTGTTTTTCCTGTGATGCCATCAATTGCAGTGCCGTCTGAATTCAACAGTAAGAAAAAATAGGTTACTTGTGTGTTTCCATCAGCAACGGCAGGCTCTCCGGGCAGAAGGTCTTCAATACCCCCTGCAAAGACCGATTCTTGCGCATAAGCGGGTGTGGACATCGATAGTGTGATGATGGGCGAGGTGCACAATGCGGTGAGTAATGAAAGCTCGACTATTCTCATGTGATGCACTCCATTTTTTGTGGTGAAAAAAGACTTTCATCTGTTTTGATATGTCATAAGGTTTATTGAAGAATATATAGCACTTTTTTGCTCATCATACAGCCTTTACAAAAGGATTGAGACTTTTAGTTGCCTTAGAACTGCTGATTTTGTCACAAACCAGTTACATTGGAGAGGTAGGTGTTTTACGTTGAGGAGAACTGCAGTGCTACAACGAGAAATAGCAGAGACGAATCTTAGTGCCTCACAGCAAAGGTGTTTTCGAAAGATGGTGACAGATATAGTTGTAGACAACGGTCGCATTGGTACGATGGAAAGCCAGTACATTCAGCACCTCTTTGCGACATTGGACAACGATGAATCTTTAGACGTTGCGGACATTGAGTCACTTTGGAAACATTCAGAACTCGTGTTGAAGACAGCCATTACCGTGTCAGTTTTGTCGGGGCGATATCCAATCGAGCAGGCTAGGCGGGTCAGTCGGTTGGCTCAGCAATTTGGATTTTCAGCGAAAAGACTCCGCGCACTTGAAGATCAAGCGTTGCGCGCCATTCAGTTTCGCGGAAAACAAATGAACATTGATGCGACCAAAACATTGACAGAATCTTTGCAACAGGAAGCCACTACAGCGGGCGAGGCCTCTTATTCAGACTTTATGCAAGGTCTATGGCAATCGGATGCCGATCTGATTCAGCATACACAGCATACCGATTTGGATTGGGACGATTCCTCAGACTGATATTAAAGACTGTTATTAATTTGGTGTAAACTGTAAACACAAATCTGGAGAGAACATGGATACAGAATTAAAAGGCACAGTTCTTGTAATAGAAGACGACTTGGATATTCGGATGCTGATCAGCATGACCTTGAAGCGTCATGGGTTTACAGTGGTCGCAGTTGAAACAGGGGAAGAAGGGCTTGCAAAAGCTCAAGAGATTCAGCCACTGGTAATTACCTTGGATTTAATGTTGCCTGGAATTGGAGGCATGGAGGTCTGTGAACAGTTGCGGGCCAACAGCGAAACAGAAGACCTCTACGTGATTATGGTCACAGCCTTGGGCGACGACGAAAATAAGATCACAGGCTTTAAAGCGGGTGCTGACGACTATATGGTAAAGCCTTTTCAGCCTGACGAACTGGTATTGAGAGTGCAAGCTGCAGCAAAAAGAATGAAGCGCTTGTTGAAACGAACGGATGCGCCAGAGGTCTTTGAGTTTGCAGGACTGAAATTGGATGCGACGCAACACCGCGTTTGGATTGACGACGATGAAATCAAAATGACGATTACAGAATACAAATTGCTGACTCACTTGTTGCGCAAACAAGATCAACTTTGTTCACGCGGTGAGTTGCTTGAGAAAGTTTGGGAACTGCCACCCAATTTGAATACGCGCACAGTGGATACCCACATCAAACGCTTGCGTCAGAAAATGAGTCATCTTGCACCGTTCATTCAAACTGTGCGGGGAGCAGGGTACCGATTCTCACAACATCAAGAAGACTGAGACCAAACAGGTATGCAAAGCCACCACACTTGACAGGTGACTGGTGGTTTTGCTTGGGACGCAAGTCAGTGTAGCAATTGTGGCTGAGGTTGAGAAGATGACAGGTCTATTGGAACAGCTTGTGAATGGTTCTCCTTTTGGTATCGTCGTATTTGACAGCGAACGTAGACTTCAGGTTCTCAATACAGCCGCCAAGAGGTTGATTACGACAGTGGGGAGTCCGATGGGCTTGGCAATCGAAACCGCCATCCCAATAGAGAAACTTCATGAATTGGTGCCTGTGCAGGATCAGTTGGATGCTAAAAAGGTGGAGTTTGAGCATGGAACCCGATTTTTAAAAGCCCAATCAACGCCTCTGTACAATGTTGAGACAGAATGCTTAGAGGGTCGCCTTATCATTGTGGAAGATGTAACACAGGCGAAGCGATTGGAGATGGCTCAACGAGACTTTGTTGCCAATGTTTCTCATGAATTAAGAACACCAACGACCTCCATCGCTGGTTTTGCTCAAATGATGCTTGATGATAAGGATCAATTGTCCGACGAGCACAAAATGATGCTCGAAGCGATTCACCGCAACGCAGTGCGACTGAACAATTTGTTTGAAGATCTTTTGATCTTGTCAAAAGTTGAGGCTGACAATGGTCCCCTTCCAATGGAAACAGTATTGTTGAATGGGGTGGTTCAAGAGTGCGTAGACAAACAAAAAGTTCGAGCAGACAAGAAGAATATTGGTTTTTTGGTGATGGTTTCAGACAAGTTGAAAGTGCGAAGCAACCGAGATGCGCTGCTGCACATTGTTGGCAACTTCGTTGAGAATGCGGTCAAATACAGTTTTGAACATCAATTGGTGACCGTTCGGGCTGCATTGCGAGATGGCTATGTGCAGTTGGAAGTCATTGACTTGGGGGAAGGGATATCACCGAGTGATCAAAAGAAGATTTTTGAGCGCTTCTTTCGAGTAGACAAAAGTCGTTCTCGAGCAGTTGGTGGAACTGGTTTGGGATTGGCCATCGTCAAAACATTGCTGAACCGAACTGGAATTCGATTGGAACTTCGTTCTCAGGTGGGAAAGGGTTCCATTTTTAGAATCTATTTGCCACCCGATGAAAGTTTGATTGAGGATGGCAAATAGATGAAGCTCGCAGGATATCAAGTTTTGGAAACTGTATCGGAACAGCCGACTGCAGTTGTGTACAAAGTGAGGCATCCGACCCTGCAGTCTGTGCATGCGTGCAAATTGATCCCACCGCAATTTGTCGACAATCCAAGTGTTCGATCGGCATTTTTGCAACGGGTTCAATGGCGCATTGACAATCCAAACCCCTTTTCAATACGGACAACGGATGCGATAGAAGAAACTGGGCAATTGGGGTGTGTCATGGACTGGCTGGAGGGTGTAACCCTTCGAGAGCACCTCAATCGATTTGCTAAGGTGGATGTTGTTCCCGCTACGCGTTGGGTGGCTCAGATATTGTCGGCTCTGCACGTACTTCATCAAGATGGCCACATCCACCACGATATTCATCCACGAAATGTATTTCTACAAAAATCGGAGCAAGGGTGGATTGCAGTACTCATGGACGACGGCGTTCATCGACATATAACAGACGACACAATGAACTTTGCGCAAGGTGTTGAGCGTCTCCAATACAGGTCTCCCGAAGAAGTACACAAACTGACAGCGCCTGACAGCAGAAGCGACGTATATTCTATTGGGGTCTTGTTGTATGAAATGTTGGTGGGTCGACCACCTTTTTCAGGGGAGACAGAGTATGGAATTATGCATGCAATCCAAGGGGGCAAGTGTCAATCGATACTTCAAGCCGCTCCCGACATACCCGAGTCTCTCGCAAAAATTGTACACACTGCTTTAAGTTTACATCCTCAAAATCGTTTTAAAAATGCGAAAGCGTTTTTGGTTGCCATTCAAGAAGCCGTCGATATTCCTGAAGAATTGACACCCGTTCAAGTGGTGAGCCCAGAAGATGTACAGGTTGAGATGGATGTACTCATCGAAGAAAATGGTGAATGGGTCCTGCAGACAAATGCCAATACATTGAGTGGCTTTTCAGAGACGAAAGATGATGGCTCAGAGCATTTTAAAACGTCTAATCAAGAGGTTTGGGGCAAAGATAAGAAACTTCGATGGCAGTGGTCTCCATTGCTTTGGCGATATCGATATGGGGTATGGGGCGTATTGTTTGTATCCATGGTCCTATACGGTTTGTGGCGTGGTGGATTGTTTACGGGCAGAGTTTCACACATATCCATCATAAACAAACCTGCGTGGGGAATGCTGGCGATCCAACTCGATAAAGAGCCTTTTGTGCCAACGCAAACGCCTCCAATACTTGCATTGGGAAGCCACACATTACAAGTATCGGGTGGTGTGCCCGAAAAGGGAGGTTGTGGTCGGTGTTGTTGGGACTCTCAAGACAATGTTGAGGTGCCCTTTGGCTGGGGAGATGTTGTTCACGACTATGATCTGACCACGGCGGTATCTGGATTACAATGTCCAACTGTCGAGCAATCCTATCGCTTTGAAAAGGTGAATATACGGCAAGGAATGATGGGGGCTCCTCCTGATATGCCGATGCGGGCAAACAATTCTTTGTGGCACCAAGTTCAGTTGTTGGCCAGTTTTTGGATTGGCAAAACAGAGGTTCCACAACGTTTGTTTGAACAGGTCATGGGGACTGTAGAAAGTGGCGATGGCGCTCTACCAAAGAGAAATGTTTCGTGGATCGAAGCCGCTGACTTTTGCAATCGGTTGAGTCAACAAGAAGGGCTTGAACAGTGTTATCAAATCAGTGCCAGCGGAGTTTCTTGGGAGAAAGGAACGTTGTGTGCAGGGTATCGACTTCCAACAGAAGCGGAGTGGGCCTTGGCTGCCAGAGCTGGTCAATCCCTAATAGTGGATGGAAAGTTTCATTGGTTTGCTGGCGGAAGCAATGCTGGTTTGTTGGCGTGGTATGGTACAAATTCAAGTCAACAAGCTCACCCAGTCGCTGGCAAGTATCCAAATGCTTTGGGATTGTACGACATGAGTGGCAATGTTTCTGAGTGGGTTTGGGATGGATATTCGCCACACTTAGGGAATGCTGTGAATCCAAAAGGCGTATCCTCAGCCAAGAAGGTCATTCGTGGAGGGCACTACTTGAGTCCTGAGACCCAAATCAGGGTCTTTGATCGAGGATATGCATCCCAAAACTATGAGTCCGATACGATCGGTTTCAGGATCGTGCGCACCATTGTCACCACAGACTAGACGCGAGGAAAGGTTGCCAAATGAATCAAATCGACTGATTTTATGCCCTTACTTTGCACCCGTTCCGTATTGATTCAACACCAACGTGTATTCAGACGGAACTTAGTACGCTGTTTCGCAGGAACCACAGGCAAATTTGTTCTCAATTCGAATCCAGTTGTTGTGGCTACTCGCTTCACAATGTGGACAGGCTTCTGGGAACAGGTCGGTGATTTCTATGATGAACGATGCATTGTCCATATCGAGTTCAATTGATTTTTCGCCAGTTGATTTTGTGCCAGTGGATTTTGTGCCAGTTGATTTTGTGATGGTACCATCAGAAGTTGCGTCTGAAGTTTCTTGCTTTTCTACGGGTTGTTCTTTATTGGTAGTTTCTGTGTCAAGTTTTTGCACTGAACTTGTAGAAATGGGGTCTACCACGTTTTTTGAAGCCTCTTGTGACACTGAAGACGTCGACGCTGCAGTGGAAACCGTTGGGGTTGTGAAAGGCTTTGGTGCTGATGGTGAAGAAACCGGTTCACTTTTTGTAGTGCTGGAGGTTCCAAACAACAAGGACTTTATTTTGGATTTGATGCGTGCACGAATGGCCATAATTCAACTCTTTTTGGTATCTTTTACTTTGTGTGATGAATAACGTTGGGACCAAGCTCGAAAATCGATCTGGTGTAGGATGTAACTGTCTAGTCAAAAGATCCCGTGACAAATTTTGACATTGTCGAATTAGTATCAGATAACGTACCTAAATTCCATGGAAAGGGAATACAAAATCGCAAATTTCTCTGAAAAGTTGGATAAAACTGTACATCGTACAAGTTTTGTTGTACTATTATAGGCATATGCGGTCGGTTTTATACACATTACAACGTCTCAAAGACCAAGAGAAAAAAGAAAAGCAACGTGAATTAGCGGTGGCAGAAAATGCGCGTCAAGAAAAGTACGATACGTTGTCTCGCCTTCAGCAAGAACTCTCCAATGAGCGTGCCAATCGACCATTGACCGCGGGAGAGGTTGCCCTTCAAGATCGATTGTTGATGCATCAGTTCTACGCAGTTTGTAGGGCAGAAGAAGACGTTGCGGTTCACAATGAAAATGTGCAAGCTTGTCAAGAGGCGTTGTTGTTCGCTCGCCAGCAATCAAAGATCAATGAACAGTTGGTTGAGACGATGGAGGCAGAAATTGCCTTGGAAAGAAAGCGCAAACAAGATAAAGAGACAGATGAATTGGGTGTTATGGGTTGGTGGCGCAATCAGGGACTGATGGAATAGACTTGTAACATTGAACAAACGTGTGTGAGGATCGTCCTTTCATGCAGGTTTCATATTCTAGAAGAAGGAACGATCATGAAACAAGTTTTGCTTATGCTCTTTGCTCTTGGCCTTGTCGGTAGTATACTGGCTTCTGCTGTTGCACAGGATGTTTCTGCACCAGCAACTCAGACTGCTGGATTGAACAGCTTGGAACCACAAGAGTGTGACAGCGTTATGTCGGTTTTGCTTCAGAAAAAGAAGGAAGCCCTCGATAGACGAGAGCGTAGTATCAAGGCTCGTGAATCAGACATTCAGGCAGCAGAAGCACGAATTTCCGAAGAACTCGAGAAACTTGAACAGATTCGAAATGAGATGCGTCAAGCGATGCAGGACTTGGATGCCAAGCAACTTGAAGAGGTTGAGCGCTTGGTCAACATGTTTGAGAAGATGCGTGGCAAAAAGGCCGCCGCAATTTTGGAAGAAGCCGATCGTGAAGTGGCGGTAGAAGTCTTGCGTAGAATGCGGGATAAACAGGCTGGGGAGGCTCTTGCCGCAATGACCCCCAACGTGGCGGCTGAAATAGCTGAAATAATTTCACAATTTCCATATCAGTCGGAGTGAGCATGAAACTTCGAAATGAGGCATTGAACAAAGGCACAAGTGCATTGGTTGCAACCCAAACACACGTTGAAAACGGTTCAAAGATTGCCAAAGGAGAAGATGCCTTGGGTGGTATTGTGTCTCAGTTTTCTTCGTTGATGTCTGTGATGCAAGATGACTTTGCCCTCATGAACGACATGGAGCGAGAATACGAGGGAGAACGTTCGGAAGTAGAGCCAGTACTGCCCGAAGAGTTGGCTGTTGTCTTGCCCAATGAAGTCAAACGAGAAGAAAGAGAAACCTCAAAAGAAGAATCGATATTTGTTTCTGACTTTGCTCGTGAGATTGCCACGGAGAGATTGTTTGAGGATTTGTTGGTCGAATCCGTGATTCCCGCGGCGGTGACTGACATGGAAGAGAGGAGTGTCTTAGACACTGTGGACGTATCCGTTGAACTTTTGGAAATGAATACGATAAACGATGTTGTAAATGTGGCTGAGTCAACAGCCACGCCTGTATTTGCTCCACAGCCCGTATTGGATACTGTTCAGACCGCTTTGGAAGCAACGATGTCAGCAAAAGAGGTTGTAGTGGCGACACCGCAAGAAGTTCCCGAATTGCTCGCAAAGGAAATCGTAGAGGCATTCCAACCAATGCTGGTAGAAACGGTAGAAGAGGCAGACGATGCCCCAAGATTTACGATGTCCGAAAAAGTAGACTTGCCGGACTATCTTCGAGAGCAAGTCCGATTGTTGGACGATGATGCGATGGCTTTTGAAGATGCCACCATTGAACTTGAAGAAGTAGAGGCTGTGCCACAACGCAAAAGTTTTGAGCAGGCTGTAACCACACGGGTCGAAAGTCAGGTGCAAAACAATCAACCCGTACTGTCAGATGTACAAGCCAGCTTGCAGGCCATTTCTGCATCACAACAAGTGCAAGGGCAGGTTCAGGTCGCTCAACCAACGGTTGCGACACAAGTAGACGGTGTATCGATTCAGCAAATGAAGTCTGTTGAAGTCACCAAGGATCTGAAAGCGCCCAAACTTCCATTGACGCGGCAAAGTTTCGAAGAACTTTTGCAGGAAAGTCAAGAAAAGGGCACCGAACAAATGGGTTTTCGGAACAAACTGATTCAAAAGTTGGAGATGGTGATTCAAGATCCCATGGGCCGTTTGGATGTTGAGGTTGCTCAGGAAGTTACAGGAGTCAATGTCAAGGCCGCTGTTCCGGCAGAGGTCCTTCCAAGTTTGATGGGATTGGAAAGTGACTTGCAAGTTGCGCTAGACAACAAAGGGATCGACCTCAATCATTTTGAACTGTTTGAGCGAACTGAAAATGCTCAAAATGATGGTCAAACCGATGCTTCTAGTGATATAGAAGACGCATCAAGTCCAGAGCGTGATGAAAAAATGCTCTCAGGTGGTATGTTAATTAATCGAAGGGTCTAAGCTTTATGTCTCGTTCTTTTCGTTTCACCACACCGAATCGACAGTATACAAAATAAACAATCATAGAAATAGATTTTGAGGTGTTTACATGACGACAGCATTGGAAGGGGTATCTTTCTTGTCCGGGCAGAACAACGAGCCAACCATTACAGAGCCAGGTGCCAACACTCAGCTCGGTAAGGATGCATTTTTGAAACTGTTGGTCGCCCAAATGCAAAATCAAGATCCGTTGAACCCACAGTCGAATGAAGAGTTTGTGGCTCAACTTTCTCAGTTTACACAGGTGGAGCAACTCATGGATTTGTCAACACAGTTTGATGGCATGTACATGGCTATGAATTCTGTGAACAACACATCGATGACTCAGTTGTTGGGCAAGGAAGTAGTGGCCGTAGGGAATCAGTTCTACCACGATGGCAATGGAGAAATGGAACTTCACTATGCAGCTGCGTCTACCACACAAGGATCAAAACTGACCGTGTATAACGAATCAGGGTCGGTTGTATACTCTGGAGCAGTGGGCGCGCTCAAAGAAGGTGAAGGATCAGTGACGTGGGATGGTCGAGACGTCAATGGTCAGCCACTGCCTGAAGGCAATTACACATTTTCCATTACCGGTTTCGATGGGAACGGAGATTCAGTCGAAATCCAAGAGTTGATGGTGGGGATTGTGGATGGCATGTCTTATGAAACCGGCGTGCCAACTCCAAGCATTAAAGATGTCATCTTTGACTTGGGACAGATTTTGCGCGTTGAAATCGCAGAGAAAGACTAAGTATGCTTGTTGAAACATACTTTGTCTGTATCGATTGTAAGCATAATTAAGGTTTTCATTGAACAGTCAAATCATATAGAATATAGATACATACAGAATTTTGGAGGCACACCATGTCACTTTTCAGCAATCTTCACACAGCAAGTTCAGGTTTGAACGTTGCATCGATGTCCATGAGCGTCATCGGTGACAACATTGCAAACGTAAATACCATTGGTTTCAAGAGAGGTCGTGCGACCTTCTCAGACTCGTTTCCACAGCCAGTTTCCTTCGTGCATGGTCCAATTACCATCGGTTCTGGTGCGTACACGGCAAAAACAAGCAACATTTTTGGTCAAGGTGCCCTTCAAAGTTCAGGAAATACCTTGGACATGGCAATCAACGGAAATGGGTTCTTCACAATTCGCGATGGCAATGCTCTGTATTACACTCGAAACGGTGAGTTCTACTTGGATGCAGAAGGATACATGGTGAATGCCGCTGGATTGCGCGTTCAAGGGTACACTGCCAGTGAAACTGGATACATTCAACCGACTCTCGGTGATTTGAAAGTTGCGGTAGGGGATATCGAATCAGAGATGACAACTGAAGTTGTTATGACTGCCAACATTGATGCCGATGCTGATGACAGCACAACACCTGTATCGTCGATGTCTAGAGATGGGCTGACGGAAACGATTGACGAAGTGACTCAAGCAGCAGATTATTCTACGTCAATCTCGGTATATGATTCATTGGGTGCCAAGCACGATTTGACCATTGTGTTTGAAAAGACTGGTACAAGTACATGGGAATATTATGTGTTGACAGATGCTGGTGAGTTGGCAGACCCTTCCAACATTGGGTATGCAGATGGATATGCTTTTGCAACGGCTTCGGGGTCGTTGACTTTCAATACAGATGGTGAACTGACTGGTTTTACACAAAACAATATTTCATCGGTGACGGCTTGGAACTATGAAGGCGCCACTGCACAAGACATCACTTATGATTTCGGTTTGGATACGGCGAACTTGCCAACCAACAACGGTGCATTGACGCAGTTGGCTGCAGAGTCTACCGTGACGAGCATTGATCAAGACGGTGCCAGCGTGGGCAATCTGATTTCCTTGCAAGTGCAAACAGACGGTACAATCTTAGGGCTTTATGACAACGGTATGGACCGCAACATGGGTCAGGTTACCATTGCGGTGTTCGATACCACCAATGGTATGGAAAGAATGGGTTCGGGCTTGTTTCGTGCGCAACGGATTCCTGGTGAACCTGCATTTGGAGTGGCTGGAGAAGGTGGTCGAGGCGACGTCTTTGGCTCTAACCTTGAGGCTGCCAATGTTGACATTGAAGAAGAATTTATCAACATGATTACGGCACAACGTAGTTACCAGGCAAACTCTCGTGTATTGTCATCCACAAATGAATTGCTCCGTGAGTTGGTGAACTTAATCTAATTTACCTCACTGTATAAAGAGGAACAGAGGATATTCAAATGTCAGTTGATTTTGCAACCATCGGTGGGCTGTTGTTGTGCGTGGTTCTTGTTTTGGCAGGAATTATCAACAACGGAGATGCGGCCAGTACGGTGACTCCTGCGATGGCTCTCGGGGCTTTTATCGATACGCCCTCTCTTTTGATTGTGGGTTTCGGTTCGATTGCAGCGGTGGCTATTTGTTATCCTCTCAACATATTCTTGAGTATTATTCAAGTTACCAAACAAGCTTTTTTATATAAGCCCCGTGACACCAAAGCAATTTTGGCAATGCTTCAAGACATGTCCAATCGTGCACGACGAGAAGGAACTCTGGCTTTGGAAGAATTCATTGATAAAGTAGACGATGATTACTTTTCGAGAGGCGTGCAACTGGTGGTGGACGGCCACGAACCCAATGCGATTGAAGACTTGTTGTACAACGAGATTGAGAAAATCAAGGAACGTCATGAGCAAGGGATTGGAATGTGGGACAACTTCGCTCTTCTGTCACCTGCTTTTGGAATGATTGGTACCTTGATTGGTTTGGTGAAGATGCTTGGTAACATGGATGACCCAACGGCAATTGGACCTTCGATGGCGGTTGCTTTGTTGACGACGTTGTATGGGTCATTGATCGCCAACGTTGTTGCGTTGCCTTTAACAAAGAAATTGAAATTTCGCTCTGATCAGGAAATTCAAGAGAAGGAAATTATTGCACAGGGTCTGCTTTCGATTCTCGTTCGTGAAACACCACGATTCTTGGTTGATCGTTTGAATACACAACTTGCTCCGCAAGATCGTTTGGAGCAAATCGGCTAATGGCACGTCGCAAGAAGAAAGAGGCGGCAAAGGCAGAACCTGGGGCGCCATTGTGGATGGTGACCTATTCGGACATGGTAACCCTATTGCTTTGTTTCTTCGTGATGCAGTTGGTGTACGCAAATTTTGAAGATCCGGGAAAGGTTGAGGCGGCGTTGCAGTCTATCAAAGCGGCTTTTGGAACTGGGAGCGTCAATTATACGGAGCCTAGTGAACCGACTCCATCTCAGAGTACAGATATGAAAGAATCTGCCAAAGAACAAAACGAGCAATTGGTCGAAGCGTTGCAGTCTGTTTTGGCAGAGATGATGTCACAAAACTTGGTGCGTATGACACAGACCAAGACAGAAATCCGCATCCAACTTGATGAGATGGTCCTGTTTAGACCTGGGTCTTCAGCATTGAACCCAGTGTCGTTGGGGTTGCTCAACGATATAGCTTTGGCAGTGCACGATTACCCAGTGCTGATGATTGTAGAGGGGCATGCTGATGCTGACGGTACGTCCGAAGAGAAGAACTGGATGATGAGCGCCACCCGTGCAGTAACAGTCGTTTCAGAATTTCGTCGCAGAAAAGGTGAGAATGGGAAACCGTTGCTGGAGGGCAAATTCTTACAGGCTAGAGGCATGGGAGAATTTCGTCCTGCAGATGTGGAAAATAAAGAATCAAAGTGGAATAGACGCGTAGAACTGGTTATTCGAGGTCGTAATACAACTGCTGTTGGAGCGATTGAAGAGTTGGACAATGTTTTAGGGGTGCAAAATGGCAGAAGATAATGAAATGAATCCAGAAGAAGTCAAGTCAAGCAGCATGCCAATGGTGTTGGTTGGTGTGTTGACATTGGTGATTGGAGCTGTCGGAGGGTTGTTTGCCTCAGACTTTATGAGTGATGATACAGACGAAGAAACCGCTGAAGTAAGCGCCGCGGAGTCTGTAGATGCTTCGCAAGGTTCTTCAGGAACCGTCTCTGTGGCTGATGCAAATACGGTCGTGGCACCTCTTGGAGACTTTAGCATCAACTTGAAGGAGGCTTCAACATTGCGAATCTTGCAAATGAGTATTTCGGTTGAATGTGAAACTTCGGTTGAGGCGACGATTACCGAAAAAACACCGGAAATCAGAAATGCCATTTTGATGTTTACCAGTGAGTATACGGTCAATTCTTTGACAGGATTGGAAGGCAAGATGGATCTTCGAGATGAGATTCAACTTCGGATCAATGCAATCATTAAGCCACATCGCGTAGAGCGCGTCTACTTCACCAAGTTCATCATTGGAAAGTAAGCAATGTCTGAGAATCCTTTATTGGCCAATCGAAGTCGTCGGAATGAGACAATCATTCCATTGGTAGAGCAGTTTTTCAAACAGGTGTCTGAGCTGTTTCGTGCCAAGATCGTGTCTTGGGCCAGTCAAGATATCCCAACACGGATTGCGGCAGTCGAAGCAACCAATATGAGTGATTTGCTCGCCAACCAAGAATTTCGCGACTCTGTAATTTATGCAGTAGTCCGAATCCGTGGGGTTCCTGTTGAAGGGTGCGTGATGATGCAGTATCCACTCTTTGCGAAACTATTGGAAGTGTCCATTGGTGGTGAAGGTGGAACGGACTTTTCAGCGCCAGTGCGGAACTTGACGGACTTTGAGGAGAACTTCGCTCAGCGTGCATTTGAACACTTGAAAGCACAGATGGAAAAGTCGTGGAGTTTTGGCCGTAAGAAACTGGAGATTCAAATCGCCAATCCAACATTGAATCCACCGGCGTTTGGGCTGAAAGCCAAAAGCATGGAAGTGATTGCGGCAACTGTGGATATTGGTCCGATAACCTCACCATACGGTTTGATGTCGTTGGCACTGCCTTCACAGGTGTTTGAGCGGGCTTTGGGTTCTTCTTTGGGACCATTGCCCGATGAAGGAGAGCCATCTTTTGAAAGTGTGATGGACATTCAAGTAGACTTCGTAGCCGAATTGGATAGATTGCGTATGTCGGTTCGCGAATTGCGTGAACTTGACGTTGGCAGTGTGTTGACCGTAAAGCGCGTTGACGAAGTTACGGTTCGAATCAACGGAAAACCTGCGTTTGCCGGGTCGTTTGGTTCTTCTGGTGATACACGAGCGGTTCGGATTACAGATGTCTTAACCAAAAAATAAGTCGATACAGACAATAGTGAAAACAGAACTGAAAACAGAGTACAAAGGTAAAAAAATGTCAGAACAAGGTAACATGCCCGAAGATTTTATCGGTGATATTCCAGTTGAGTTGGTTGTTGAACTCGGTCGTAAGAAGATGCTGCTACGTGATATTGCAAAACTCAAGACAGATGACATTGTCGATTTAGAGCAAACCATGGAAGCCCCACTCAATATTGTTGTAGGCAACAAATTACTCGCCAAAGGGGAACTGGTTAAAGTAAATGGTCGTATTGGATTGCGCATTATTGAGATGATTGGTAAGAAAGGTGCCGAGTGATGTCGCCGTGGCTCTTTTCAACAGCAGTTTTTGCTCAGGAGAGCCCACCTTCTGAGACGTCCTCTGAGGGCAATGCGAATGGTGATGCAACATCTACTTCGACATCAAACTCGCCCAAGACTAAGGTAGAGTCTGGTTCACCGAGTCAGGCGCAGTTGGATGCTTTAGAAGCCCGTCTTCTGGGTGAAGTTCCAACAGATGTAGCAGTCAATGGATCGTATGAAAGCAACGAAATGAGTGGGATTCTTTGGATACTCCCCGTATTCCTGTTCATGGTCTTGATAATTGCGTGGTCTAGATTTCGAAAAGCTGCACCCATCAATCCTGGAGAAGTTCGTGTGTTGTCCAAGACGCCCTTGGGCAAAGAAGGGTCATTGGCAGTGATTGTCGTTGGGGAATCCGACGGAGCTGAGCAAAAAATGCTGGTAGGCTTGTCGGAAAACAGTGCACCGCGCTTGTTGAGTGTGTTGGATGCGCAGTGGAACAGAGAGGCCGTAAGTCCTTCCGAGACTGGAAACTTTGATGCGTTCTTAGACAATGTCAGCCCCATTGCGACATCAACTGCGCAGGCTAACAATGCCACAAACAGCACAGCACGAAATCCTGCAGAGAGCACCACACAAACCAAAGGAACTGAGAGAAGGGTACCAGAACCCCATTTGGAAGCACGACAGGATTTGGTAGAAGAGTTGCTGACAGAGCGTGGCATTCAGCAGTATCAGAAAGTCGCCAGTTTGGATCAGGAGGCACGTGCCCAACAAACACCGTCGTTTGATTTTGGTGATGAAGAAGACTCGGTTGTCGATGATGATCCATGGGTGGTTAATTTTCGACGAAAGTATCAGCAGTCCTGAGGTTTAATGTGCTTAAGCAAACGGTGAAAGCACTTATGGAGTCTAAGTGGCTCAAAACGGCAATGCTCAGTTTTGTGCTGTCTTGCCTGTCTTTCGTGTGCTTTGAACAGGTTGCTATGGCACAAGAGTTGGCAGACTCAGCGGTGGAACTGAGTGAAGAAGTCCGTGATATGCCAGTGTCATCAACAATTCGTTTGTTGTTTATTTTAACGGCATTGACCTTTTTGCCTGCGATGATTTTGGCGATGACGCCTTTTACGCGGTTTATCATTGTCTTTTCAATGATGCGTCAGGCGATTGGTCTTCAACAGTCTCCCCCCAATCAAGTGTTGGTAGGATTGAGTTTGTTTCTGTCTTTGATGATCATGAAACAGCCTTTGACGACGGTTTATGATACAGCGGTGACCCCGTTCATGGAAGGGGAGATGGAAGTATTGGATGCTGCCGAAACAGCGATGGAGCCAATGCGGAACTTTATGCTGGCCAATACTCGACGGGCAGACTTACAGACGATGATCAACATCAGTCAAACCCCGACGGTAGAGACGTTGGAAGAAATTCCTTCTACGGTGGTGGTCAGTTCATTTTTGCTGTCGGAATTGAAAACGGCCTTCGTGATTGGTGTAAAGATTTACCTGCCATTTTTGGTGTTGGACATCATTGTTGCCAATATTTTGTTGGGTATGGGGATGATGGTGTTGCCACCGATCATCATTTCGTTGCCCTTTAAGATTATGCTGTTTGTGCTCATGGATGGATGGTCGCTGTTGATTACTTCGATGACCTCAAGTTTTTATGGGGTATAATGGATAAGGAGGACAGCCATGCAAATTGAAGAAGCAATATTTTTGGGTCAGCAAGCCTTGTTGACAGTGGCCTTTGTATCCGGACCTGTATTGTTGATTGCAATGGGTGTTGGTGTCATTGTCGCACTTTTTCAAGCGGTCACACAGCTTCAAGAAATGACAATTGTATTTGTGCCCAAGATCATTGCGGTATTTTTTATGATTGCGCTATTGGGCGGTTGGATGCTGGAAAAATTGGTCAATTATGGGACCTTGTGTTTTACCAGCATTGAAGAAGTCGCTGATTAGTGTATGTCGTTGTTGTTGACAGCAGGACTGGTCTTGGCCAGGGTGATTGGATTGATAATATCCATGCCCGTACTAAACTCGCGAAGCATTCCAACGCTGATTAAAGCAATACTCTGTATTTTGTTGACAGCACTGTTGACGCCAGTCGTTCCTCCGACACAATTAGATTTGGGATTGGAATTGTTGTTGGTGTCCATGCTCGGTGAGTTTATGCTCGGAGTGTTGATGGGAGGAGGGTTGACCCTTGTCTTTTCGAGCATGTCGATCATGTCTGGAATCGTGTCTACACAGATTGGTCAGGCTGCATCGATGCAGTTCAATCCAACGATGAGTTTTATGTCTACCCCTGTCGGAAACATGGCGATATTTTTGGCATTGTCCGTATTTTTGGGGAGCAATTCGCATTTGGTGCTTCTTGAATTGTTGGCACAAAGTTTCTATGAAGTGCCCGTGAGCCACGTTGTCAACCCAATTGGTGGGGCACAACTGTGGTTAGAGTTGGGCTCGGGAATTTTTACCATAGCCTTGAAAATGGCGATTCCAATGATTCTCTTGGTGTTGTTGATCAACTCTTTTTTGGCGCTCCTCTCCAAAGTTGCACAGTCGATGAACATGTTCTTTTCTGTGGGGTTCATCATCAGCATTTACATCGGGATGATTCTTTTTTCCTTTGTGTTGCCAAATATATTGTCATACAATCATGAAGTGATGAACGATGCGTTGCTTGAACTGCCCAAACTCTTTGATCTTGTAGGAGGCGACGGTGGCTGAACAAGATGATGGGGACAAAACCGAAGAACCCTCGGAGAAAAAACTTCGAGAGGCGAGGGAAAAAGGTCAATTTGCCAAATCGAGAGAGTTTGCGCCTTTGTCGGTGTTGGCAGTTGGGTATGCAGGATTTTTGACGTTGAGTCCGAGTTGGAGCATTGCACACATGGATTTTTCAACAACCGTGTTTCGTTGGACGATTGCAGTCAGTGAAAACCCTCAAACGGCAATGATGCAAATGTCTGCCAATGCAATGCAACACTTGTGGGATGTTTTGGGAATTCCCATGGTGCTTTTGTGGGTGTTGGTGGTGGCATTGAACATGGCGCACAATCGATTCATTTTGCCCAAAGAGTCGTTGAAGATCGATTGGAAGAAAGTGGACCCCATTTCGAACAGTAAGGAAAAATTCTTTTCTCTCAATCCCTTTGTCGAACTGTTTAAGTCTCTATTAAAATTAGGGTTACTCGGGTACATCGTTTGGCGTGTGGTGGGAAGTCAATGGTCAACTTTTCCAACATTGTTGTGGACGACGCCGGTTCGAGCGATGTCCCTGTTGCACGATATGGTCTGGGATATCTTTTGGGGGTGCATCCCCATGGTCATAGTCATTGCGATTTTGGACTTTGGCTACCAATGGTATGACAACCGCAAAAAGTTGATGATGAGTCGTCAAGAAATCAAAGACGAAATGAAAAATACAGAAGGGAATCCTGAGGTGAAAGCCCAGCAACGCAAACTGGCGCAGTCGCGACTGGCGGCAACAATCAATCAAAAAGTACCCAAGGCAGATGTTGTGGTGGTCAACCCGACCCACTTTTCAGTCGCACTGCGCTACGATCGAACAGAGGCTGATGCGCCAGTTGTCGTGGCGAAAGGGGTCGACTTTTTGGCTTTGCGAATCCGACTGTTGGCCGATCAACACGACATTCCAATTATTGAAAATCCACCGTTGGCTCGTGGGTTGTATTTTCAGACCAAAGAAGGTCAGCAAATTCCCCCCGACTTTTATACTGCGGTTGCTGAGGTCCTGTCTGTGATTTATCGTCGCCGAGACCAGCACACCGAGTTGCCGATGTAATGGAAAATCTGGGCGTTTAGTGTACACTTGGTGGGTTTTCCAACGTCAAGGTTTGCATAAAGGCGTTGGGTTGACAAAGATTTGAAAGCGCAAGGTTGAGAAACTCAAGATTCTGGGTTGAGCAAATGCCCCATTCTGAGTCGCTTGGTGTTTAAGTAGCCTTTGGCATCATTGGATGCAGGTACTTGGATCGGCAGTCGTTTGCGGATGGATATGCCATTGCGTTTGAGGTGTTCAAGTTTGCGTGGGTTGTTTGTGAGCAGATCGATTGTGTGGATGTTCAAATCTTTCAAGATGGCAACAGCGTCATGGTAGACCCGAGCGTCGTCTGGCAGATGCAAGTGTCGGTTTGCATCGACGGTGTCCATTCCCTGCTCTTGAAGTGCATACGCTGCGATTTTGTTTGCCAGTCCAATACCTCGACCTTCTTGATGGAGGTAGATGACGATCCCGTTGTGTTCTTGGATATACTCGATGGCGGTATCCAACTGGGCTTTACAGTCACACTTTAACGAACCCAATACCTCGGAGGTGAAGCAGGCGTCGTGTACACGCACCGGAACACTACCATGTGTTGCTTGATGGTCGGTGATATTGCCAGAGACGATCGCGATTGGTTCTTGTTCCGTTGTTTCATTTCGATAGGAACGAACCACCAAGGTCCCATGGATTGTCGGAAGATTTGTTTCTGCGACAAACTTCAATGTTGAGGAATCGCCAATCATGATGTTACTGGTAACCGAGTTCATCGGAACATGGTAGTCTGAATGACGAGAAACTAGAGAGACTTAAACAGACTTGAGGAGAAGGGAATGCTGTGGTTGTGGTTGGCTTGTATTGGGCATGTGACCCCAACAGAAACACGATGTCGAATTGAGATGGAGATAGAAGGCATGACGTGAATGCACTCTTGTCCAGAGCGCGTGTCGTTCTTATTGGAATCTGTTTCTGGGGTTGACAAGGTGTCCATTCACTTCCCATCTCAAAGCGCTGTTGTTCGTGCGCATGGTGATCTTTGCACCTCCGAACAAAGTCGTCGTAGATTGACCTATGTGCTGGAACAGAACCGATATGGTGGAGAGGTGAAGGCTATACACAATCAATCTGTGAGGAGTCGTTGAGCCTCTTGTTTGGACGCACAACATCGAAAACCGGATTCTCCAGAGTGATAGGACTCTGACGGCTTCGTATTGGAGCGACACTGTCCCAAACCTGCACTCAGTTGCCAAGCACCTCCACGCATCGTTGGTACTGTGTCATCGGTCCATTCCCAAAGGTTGCTACTCATATCAAAAACGCCGTCTGGTGTAGCGCACCGTGAAAAGGAACCAGAATTTTGGGCAGACCCCATCGTTTCAGTGTCGACCCATCCATGGTCATTGCAGGCGCGTTCGATGTAGGTGTGTCCATAGGGCCATCTTCGACGCTCCTCGCCTTCGCATGCTTGAAGCCACTCTTCATCTGTACAAAGGTGTTTTCCGTGGTCTAGGCAAGCCTGTTTGGCCATTGTGAGCGTGGCATCGGCAATGGGTTGTACCCCTTTGAGATTTGGGTACTCAAATTGATCAATGCAATATCCACGGACTGCGATCATTGTTTCGGGACATTGGATGGAATCCACACGATGCAAATCAGAAGTGGATGGTGCTTTGGTTGCTTGTTCACCACGACAGCATCGGAATCCCACATCTGGGTGGTTAGCAGTTGTTGGGGCAAGGGGGTATCCGTCTGACGGTGCGCAAACGCCCTTTGAATGTTCTACAAACCAAGAACCCCCACGAATTTCTTTGAGGGTTACATTGGGTCCGTTTTTGAGCACCGTGGCGTCCAATGTCGTGTCGGTCCATTCCCATACGGAACCCACCATGTCTTGTATGCCAAATGAGGATTGACATCCTAGGAAAGTGCCACTCGTTGATCCATCACTGTTGTCGATATCGCACAGCCCATCAATATACGTGTTCCCATAAGGGTATATCCACCCGTGAGGACCGCTGCAGGCTTGTTCCCATTCGGTTGCTGTACACAGACGTTTTCCGGCTGTAGAACACAGGGTATTGGCATCTGTCCAGCTGACACCAGTGAGAGGGGATGCGTTCGGTTGGTTTGGATATTCAAAAATGTCCATCCAGACTCCGACCTGAATTTCTCGCTCTAAATCTGAATTGTACGATGGCATCACGTCTTTGGGTTGTATACGCAGTTCTGAATCTTGTACGATATCGCCTTTGGTTGGTGGTTCAGGGGTCCAGCAACATCGGAAGCCAGCAGAGTATACAGGTCTATTCAATGGAGTGCGATAATCGGGCTGACGAGAATAGCCTCCAGAGCAATCTGCGTATTCGGTGTAGGTGTACCAAGCTCCACCTTCCAGTGAACCAGGTCGACCTTGCCAATCATCGAGAACCCATTCTTCTACATTGCCAATGAGATCAAACACACCTTCACTTTGACAATATTGTTTCGATCCTGACTCTACGGTCCATTCTTGCGCATTCATCAGGCTTGTGTGCCCCGAAATCAGTGTAGAGGCAGTGTGGCAACGTTCTCTTTCATAAGTGTCTCCATAGCCAAACCGAAGATTGTCACTGCCTAGGCAGGCTCTACGCCACTCTGAGGCGGTGCACAAACGCTTTCCAGTATCTGCACAGGCTTCTTTTGCCTGTGAAAAGGAGGTGCTGGTCAAAGGACGTTGGTTGGGGACATTGGGGAATTCAAATGCGTCAATCCAAAAGCCACCTTGACGGTGAGTTGCATCGTCAATGCGAACCATGTGTTTGGTATCGGGTGGTTGAAGTGTACTGTTTTGATATACAATGGGTTCAGGACATCCAATCAATAAGAGTATCAGGTACATTCGAATTCCAGTGTGTACCTAGATATATCCAACTGGCGACACGATGCACACATCGGTAACAAATGAGGGACTATATGCAATCAATCGAAGAACACCCACTGTTGAAAAAACTGAAATATCGTCGAATGTTCATTGGTTTTGTGTCCACGTCGTTTTCCTTTGCGGTGATGTACGGACTTTTGTCTGTTCAATTTGTCGTAGATTTGGGAGATGCTTCTGGTGGCCGATGGGTGTTTGAACCGTGGATTGGGACAGGGGGATGGTGGGCAATTTGTGCGGGAATTGCTGTGTTGTTGGCAGGCTTATACAACAATATCAACCACGAAAAGAATGACTCTGTGCATCAAATTATTCCACCGCAACAAGAGTCGATCACTTGGCTGTCCAATGAAGAGTCCATACGAACAATGGTAAAGGAATTGGCAGAGCAGATGGATGTTCAAGTAGACCGATGCTATGTGTTCGATGAGCACATGCCCAACGCATTTGCTTCGTTGTCTTTGAGCAAAGGCAATCTGCTCATTTTGCATCGAAATCTAATCGAAATATTGGATGAAGAGTCTTTGAAGTCCGTGATTGCCCATGAGTTGGCACACATGGCAGGACAGGATGTACTTCACCGCATGTTTAATATCCTCCCACGGGTCATCATGAGGTGGATGGTGTTGTTGAAAGGGATTCAATTGTTTGGGGTTCTTTTGCTGGCTCAATCAATGGGTGAATTGTTTATGCGCTTTGTGGGGTTTGGGCTATTTTTGCTTGTGTTGGGCTTGATATATGGTTTTGTCGAGCGGTTTGAACATCGATACTCTCAAATCAAAGAAAACATTGCCGATGTTTATGGCGCACATTTTGCTTCGGTGGAAGGAAGCATCAACGCATTTCTATTTCTCAACTCTAGAATGCACACGTTGAGTGCTTTTGGTCAAATACTCAAACAGTACACACCCACGTTGAACCAATCGGTCTTGAACCATGCTGTTTCTCAGTTGCCACGTGGCAGTATGGATGTGGCAAAAATGAGTACAATGGTGCCACGATGGTATGCACAAGCCCATTTGGACTGTATGATTAAGGAATTGCAACTGAAGATGACTGAAGAAGAAAAGAAGACATTGTTGGCGTCGCTGTTGGATAAACTATTTGCGTACGACTTCAATGAAGAGATTGAGTTGGAGATTGAAGAGCCATTTGCATGGAAAGAGTTTGACTGGAATCAAGACGGTGAGTTGCAGGCTCCAGAGATTGTGGCGATGCTCGATTCTCTTAGAAAGGACCCAAAAGCGTTGACTTCAGAGGAAGGAAGTAGTACACATCCTGCGACAAGAGATCGAATTTTGCTGTTGGCAGAGGTTTTTGCAACGGATCTCATGAACAAAGAAGGGGCTTGATAATGGGACTAATATTGTGTGTCATTACCGCAGTGGCTTGGTCTGCGGCGGATATCTTTCGAAAGAATGTGGCTGACAAAATTCCAACAGAGCAACTCTCGTTGTGGTTGGTACTCGGTCAGTTGCCTTTGTTTGCACTCTGGGCTGGGTATGGGCTGTTGAATACAGGCACGGTGGAACTATCTTGGGGCTATTGGCAATATGGTCTACTGTGTGGATTTCTCAACGCCATCACAATTTTGGGCATGCTGATGTCCTTTCAAATGGCGCCCATTTCTTTGACGATACCGTTGCTTTCGTTAACACCATTGGCATCCGCCATCTTTGATTTCATCTTTTCCAACGAACAACTCAGCCTCACTCAATGGGGTGGTTTACTGGTGGTGACGGTTGGGGCGACGGCATTGGGACTTGGCAAAAACGGTTGGTTCAAAGAGTTGGGTGCATGGATCATGATTGGTGTAGCCGTCATCTTTTCATTGCTGTTCTCATTGGACCGCGTTGCCGCAGGTATGGTGGGTTCTGGGATGCATGCCTTTGTAGAATTGGCATTGACCGCGTTGTTTTTGTCGATCTACTTATTGGTGAGAGGTCAGATGGCTTCGTTTGCGCCCCCCACATCGGGTTGGAAAAATATTTGGGGTGCCGTCATTGCCATGACCACTGCATTGGGCGTTCAACTCTATGCATATGAAGTTGGAACACCCGTAGCCATTGTCGAGGTGGTCAAACGATCCATTGGCATCTTTGCGTCGCTGTACTTCGGTTATGTGTTTTTCAAAGAGTCGATTTCCAAAGGCAAGATTGCATCGGCAGGGGTGATGACCATTGGGATCGCCGTGTTGCTCCTAGGTTAAGCTATCCGATGTTAAACTATCGGGGGTTAAACTATCTGAGGCTAAATTGTCTTGAATAGTCTGAAATATGGGTATTTAAAACAACTTGAGTTGGCGTTCAACCACTTCCACTTGCTGTATTGGAAACTGTTTGAGCAACTTGATGTGTCCGAGAGAAGTTGCCAGCCAAGTCGGGATCTCATGCTGTAGTCCCAACGTACATCCTTTGAGATTCATGAGCAACTCGATGTCTCCACCAATGCTCAAAATATAGGACCAGTCTACGGCTTGTTCGGGATGGTGAAACAAAATGGGCAGAACGCTGAGACTTTGTCGGGGGGAAGGAGCCCGTTCCTTTGGTGTTTGTGTGATGTTGTTCACAAAGTCCAGCATTTCTTGTAGGGGATAGTTTTGTTCCAATATTCGGATGGCCTGTTCAAAGAACCACCATGTCTCAGATGGGATGTCTGTTTTGGTGGCCCAATTTCTCGCAAAGTGAAACAGGTCTTGGGTGGATTGCGGTGCTTCTTGAGACAGGTTCCAGCATTGCATGGCAAACATCAAGGTTCCAACCATCGAATGTGGGTGTGTGCTGAACAGTTTGCACAGTCCGTAGACAACATCGAGCATTTCGTGCCCATCAGAGAAGCAAGTTGCCAGAGGACCCACTCGAACCGCCATTTCTAAGTCTGGCAAGTGAAAAGCCTGCTGATCTTTATCCTTGAGTGCCCGACACAATAACGTGTGTGCACTGTGTGTTAACAGAGCCGTTCGCGCTTTGTTTTGAAAATCGAGGGCACTACTTGTCGGGTGTTGAAGACGGAGTTGGACCAATGTCAGCATTTGTTTGCCATAAATGGACAACTGTCCACGCTTGTATGGCAGAGTTTTTTGGGTTCGAATGCTTTCCCAGGCTTGAACCGCATCTTTGTTGTATAGGTACCCAGCCAACGAATCACCCAAACACTGCCCCCAAATGGCACGGTGCGTTGGCTTGTGGATTGAAAGGCCCGTCATTGATCATTCCGAAAGTGTAAACGTACTTGTTTCAGAGAACGTGAACGCTTGAAAATTGCCCTCTTGGCTATATTGCCAAGACGAGACAATCGGATTGTCCCCTTGAGAACCAATGTGCACTGCATCCGCAATGTAGTCGAGTTGCCAGTCTGGCGATATTGCGTGCCACAATTCAACGTCACCATTCAACGTGTTGAGCGTGCCGTCTTCGTACTGTTCTGTGAACGACAAAACCCGATATCGTGTGCCACCGGTTGGTAAGGTGCCCAGATCGCCACATTCTACAGATTCTGGAGAGTTGACCACTTCATAGACCTGACAAGCAGGGCACTCTCTGGAAATGAAGGCGACCAATTCGTGCTCGGGGTCAGTCAGAACACTGCCTTCCTCACGGATGACAAACTCACACAACGAGGGAAAGGCGATGGTGCGTTCTGCCGTCCAACTTGTATAGGTGGGTTGCACTGGATACGTCGAGTCCAAGCCAGTATCCGACTCAATACCGGAATCGACGCCTTCTTCCTTCATCACAACTGCGCTACCGGTAGTAGAACAGCCGCTGTTTGGTAAGCAAATCAAAATTGTAGCCAATGGCAAAAAGATGCGTTTCATTCAGTCCTCTGTATACCCATATCATACTCAAAACAGTGGGCGAGGGCAAACTACTCTAGAGGCTGTCATCAAGCAATCGTAGGAATGCAATCACGGCTTCTTTTTCTTTGGTCGTCCAGTTGAGAGGTTTTAGGGTTTCGTCCGAGTGTCCCTGTGTGGTAGATTCTTCAAGTGTTGAATAATGTTCCAGGACGGCATCCAAATCGTCAAAATGACCACCGTGCATGTAGGGGGCCGTTTGAAATAGATTTCGCAGAGTCGGTGTTTTGAACTGCCCAAGTTGTTCAGTGCTTTGGACCAGTCGATTCACCCGTTCAGCCAGAACACCATTGGGCGCATCAGACCATATTCCTCCACTGTGGAAATCAGACTCTTGTAGAGCGGTGATGCCGTCGTATCGTCCGATGTCGGTATCCAGCAACCACTCTCGGCTACCCAATCCGATGTTGTGGAATCCATCGTTGCTCAAGGTGGGACCATTGTGGCAGAGGTGGCAACGACCTTCACCAATGAAGAGCCGAAGACCCAATTCTTCTTGACTGGTCAGTAGAGACAGGGCTTCTTCTTCCGTGCTTTCAGGGTCGACCATCTCATTGATGAAATCGTCAAAAACTGTTGGCTGGCTTTGAATTGTGGCTTCATATGCAGCAATGCTTTTGACAACATTGATCAATGCTTCGGTAATGGCGTGTTGTTTCTCTGTCGACAGTGCCTCCCAGTGGTCATTGGCTGGTGATGGAACTGGCGTGGGTTTAGCAGACAAATCGATGCCGTCTACACTTGGTAGGGAATCGAACAAAGATTCATATTGTTCTTTGAGGGTGGGAGTGTTTTGGATGGCGTCTACAACAAAAGTTCGAGAGCCGTTCATTTCCGTTGGAGATTCCAGTGGTCCAATCGCCTGACACCACAAAGAATCACAGCCACCATCCCATCGAAACCATGTGTGCTGTGCCAGGTCAAACAAGGTTGGACTGTGTCTTGGCGTGACATCTGCCCCAAAAGCCTGAACCAAACCATCGCCAAACCCCAAATTGGGAACGTGACAGGTTGAACAGGCGATCGCATTTGGAGACAGGGCATGGTTGAAAAAAAGGGCTTTGCCAAACTCAATCGCTTCTGAGTTCCCATCGAGATTGTTGGTTTCATCGACGGGTACATCGGTGCGTTGCATTTGTTCGATGGTAAACAGTTCGATGTCGGAAAAGGAGGAGGGTTCTGCACAACCGACTGTCAGAAGTACCAAAGTCAATACTGTTCTCATCGAGTGGTTGCGATAGTGAACCGTCATTGTTCACAACACTCCAACTCAAAAAATGCCGTTTCGGTAGGGGAACCATCCTGAGGAGTGATGTAAAATTCCATTTGCCACGTGCCCGTCATGAACCATTGGAGACCGCTCGCCACCGTATAGCCATCTTCGTTTATGCTGTGGGTTGGGGTTTCGTTCATTCCGTGCTGATGGGCAGGCATGGTTGAATCCACCAGTACATCGACCGACGTGAGAAGTTCTTTTTTGTTTGCCGTTCCATATACCCCAACCGTTACATCGAAATACTCTCTAAACTCAACGGGTGATGGGGTCGTTTCAAAGACGACATAGTAACTGCCCTGTTCCGTAAATCCCTCTTGCATGGGTGCCGAGCAAGCACAGAGACCCCACAATAGTGAACCAAACAACGAAATGTTCGTCCATCGAGGATGTGTGTGTGTATTTACGAACTCTGTTGGGTGTAAACGTTCAGTCATGCTCACTTAACCCACAATCATTGAGCGATGGATGCCAAGGTGAACGCGTAGCACATCTCTTCATCGGTCCGTTCACCGTAGCCAATGTCTTGTGGTGGATCGAGGAGCAAATTTGGATTGCTTGCGCCGTTGTCCCATGTGCAACTCAGACTGAACTTGGTATTGGCTTCCAATCGAACGGGCTCTTTGTACATGTAGGTCAGTTGGTTGTCAAAGTCGTAATTGTCAGAGGCGATCAAGCATTCATCTTCGGTGCGCATGTCGTAGGCTTTGCCCAAAACATGCATGTGTGGGAAAACGCCCCAAATATTGATGGCAACGGGCAATTCAAAGTCATCGGTGATGGTGTAGGACTCATCACCCGCTGGAATGGTGAAGTTTTGAATGCCCAATGGGAACATGGTCACCACATTTTGTGGTGCTTCTGTGGTGATTTCAAAATCGTATCCAGATTGGTCGCTGGCTGAATCGTCTAGAGACTCAGCCTGGTAATAGTGCATTTGAATGACGATCTTTTCGTTTGGACGCACCAACATCCCAGCATCTTCAGGAAAGCGAACAGGAGACATTCCAGGAGCCCACCCACCAAGCATCGCCGCGTCTTGATAATTGCCACCGACAAAGGCACCATCTTCAATGCAGTCAACCCCATCGACGTTTGTTGACCCTTCCAACAAACCGTTGTCGTTGGCTTTTGCGAGGACAACGTGGTGCACCATGGCGGGATTGTCAATGACCGGATGCAACGCCTTAATGTAGAACGGTTCGGTTTGGTTGTGCTCTAATGCAAAGCAGCGGTATTCATTTTTTGGATTGTCTGTGTCGGTAAATTTTGGTGTGTAAGGTTCACTGAGGGTCAGCGTCAGATTGGACGTTTCCAAGGTGCTCAATGAGCGATCGTATTCTTGGGCGTCGCTCTCCTTGCCAAAGGGCATGTCGTTGTTGACCCAGTCTTCGAGTAGATTTCGAGAAGCTTCTGGTATGATGAATTTTTCAGAATCCGTATAATCATGACAGTCCGGATCCGCTGCAGCAGGAGGCATCCGACCGGCATCAATAGAACTCAACATTAAGGGTGCCATGGCCTTGACCGTATCAAAGTTGGTGAAGTCACCAGTCCCTTGTCCATCTTCTTGATGACATCGTACACAGTGTTGCTCAACGATTGGCTGGATGTCTTTGGTCCAAGTCAGTTCTTCCGATGCAGAGTCTTGTGACTTTTCTGTGGTGCATGCAAACAACAGCGTCAAAATGGATAGTTGGGTCATTGTAACTCCAGTACAGTGATTGAGTGTGTTATTTACTATATCATGTACACATTGACTTTCCACGTGCAGTTCAGTGACGAAACATGCTGGAAATTAGTGATACTGTTTGCATAAAGAGGTTGATGCCAATTGATTGAATAAGGTGAAAACATGAGAGTTGTTGTACAAAGGTGCTTAGAAGCTTCAGTATCTATTGATGGGAGCATTGTTGGTCAAATAGATCAGGGCTTATTGGTATTGCTTGGAATTGGTCCTACTGATGCCGAACGAGAGGTTCAATGGATGTGCAAGAAACTGTCTCAGTTGCGTATTTTTGAAGATGAACAAGGAAAAATGAACAAATCACTACTCGAAGTGAAGGGGGCTGTACTGGTTGTGTCTCAGTTTACACTGTATGGCAATTGCAGAAAAGGCCGTCGTCCCAGTTTCGCCGGCGCAGGGCATCCATCAATGGCTGAACCGCTGGTGGAAAGATTCTGCACAGTATTGTCCGACATGGGTGTAGAAAACGTAGAGTCAGGTCGGTTTGGCGCGGATATGAAGGTATCTCTGATCAATGATGGTCCTGTCACACTGATTATTGACTCACCAGAACTTTGATATTGATTGGGGGATATTGATTGGGGATATTGATGGATTGACTTGGGAAGGATGAGACAAGTGTGATAGGATAAGTTGCAGTTTGGAACTGGAGACAAAGATGCTGTTTGTATTGTTGAACATTGCTTGTTTGGGAAAAGTTGAGACCGTAGAGGATTTTGAATCCGCCTATGCTGAAAGTCAGTGTCATGCCTATCGGCAGTGCAATCGTATGGTGTTTGACGGAAAGTACGATGGAATGACCGACTGTCAAGAACGGGTAGAACAAAACCTCAGAGATGAAAATCAAGCACTGTTTGAAGAATGTGATTTCAATGCAGACAAAGCCAATCTTTGCATCGAAGAGTTGAACATGTCTTCGTGTGGTGATCTCTGGACCAATGAACAGGCGCTGTATTCTGCTTGCCACGAAGCTGTTTGGGAATGTCAGTAAACGAGGGTCACAGCCAATATCATCAGCGGTGGCTTTGGGTATTGCTTCCTTTATCTCTGTCGCTGGTACCGTTTGTAGAAGCCTTTCGTACAGGAACTATGTTGGGTGCGGGACCCGATGTCGTCAGTTCTGCTTGGGCAATGTGGTGGTTTAAACAGGAGTGGACTTCCGGTGCGTGGGGGGCACATTCAACCTTTTTCAACCATCCTTGGGGAGGGCAGGGGGCAATTTTGTCTCCGTTGTCGGCATGTGTTTGGGCTATGCTAGACAGTTTCCTTGGACCAGCATTGGCGACGACAGGGACCGCTTGGATTGTGTTGGTCTCTCTGATAACCGGGATGCTGTTGTTGGGAAGGGCTTTGGAACTCAACAAGGTGGCGATGGGTTCGATGGCTTTGATGATGTTGCTTCCACGATATGTCCTGTTTACACTGGGTGAAACAGGAGTGGTCGGTGTCGCGGCGTTGCCACTGTTGCTTGGGTTGATCGCCTTGGTCTACGCTCGAAAGGAACAGAAAGTTCGGTGGTGGCTGTCTGTGGTTGTGATGATGGGACTTCAAGGAGTGGAAAATCCATATTTAGCGCCTGTGCTGCCGTTGTTTTCTTTGATGGCCATCTGTGCAGACCGCAAATGGGCAAATTTGAAATGGTGGATGCTGGGTATTGTTCATATGTTGGCAATTGTGATGTTGTTTCGGGGTGCATCGGGCTCTTATGAAAGTTTGAAACCCACGGGTTACACACAAGTGTTTGGACTCTACTTTCCCGCGATAGAACGAGTGTGGGCGAGGACAGATTGGGTTGATTTGTTGATTCCAAGTCGTATCTTGTGGCCTTCTGGCTCCATGGACAGCATTCACATTCAAGGACGTGAGTATCTTGGGTGGTCTGGGGTCGTCGTCGGAATTTTGGGACTTCGGACATCCAAGTCCTATGTCTGGTGCGCACTGGCAGTTTTGGGACTGGTCTTGGTGACTGGCTCTGACTGGTCTGGGTATCCAAGTGTATTTGGCCTGCTCAATTCCATTGCCGATGTGTTGGTGCGTCCATTTACCCAACCATCCCGTTACTTTGTACTGTACTCTATTGGTATGGGGGTTACGGTTGGCTATGCGGTACAGAGGCTTGGAAAATTTGCGTTTTTGGCATGGGTGGCACTGTTTGTTGAGGCGTGGTTTCTGGGTGGTTTGTCATTGCGTTTGCCTACGACGCCAATGCCAATCAGTGAGTGTCTTGCCAAAGAAAACTTGGCGGGACCTGTTTTGGTATGGCCATGGGATGGAGCGGACGATCAGCGGTTTGAAAGTTCATTGAAGTCCAGATTGTTTCAGATGGTGCACGGGCAACCGGGAGCAACGATAGCGACAGGGTCATGGGCGTTAGAGGGAACTGTTTTTCCTGGTAAGCGATTGCGTGATATCGGCTGGCGCAAAGCTATGGAAGGTCGTGGAGACTTAGATGTTGGAACCCTGTATGATTGGGGCTATCGAACTGTGATCGTGGACGAGTCGTCTGGACGCGTGGTTTCAAGACGCGCCCGAGACGATGTTTTTGGTGTGGACAATCGAATACTCGACTGTGAGACCATGGATGTCTACGAACTTAGGCCACGTTAGAGCGAGAACCCTTTCGGAGCTGTAGAATCATTTGGTGTCGACTTCGATGCAAGAGAGCTTGGCCTCCAGATGGTCGATCCAATCCTCCAAAGTGTCCGATTTGCTTGATGAGTTGATTTTTGAGCAATTGTACTTTGGCTTCAGCCATTCGAAATTCTTCAAGACTTTTCTCATAGTCCACGAGCAATGTTTCTTCTTGTGCTGTGGCAGGGCGCGTTGCGTCATTTCCGATCGCAAATCGATCCAATAAGAATGAAGCACAGGCTCTAGATGCATCAATCGGAGGGCAGATGTTTTTAACCAAATGTTCTTCACGCCATTGTTCAGTTGAACGAAACAAATTTTGCTGAAGGCGATCATCTTTTTGAATTCGAATGATTCGAGCTTTCATAATGTTCTTCGGACAAGGTAAACCAACGATGATATCAATCCAAGGCAGACCACTGCAAGTCATCATCCAATAGGCTTCCATCGCGACATCGGGAGGGAGAACGCGTTTCCATCCTTTGACGTGCGTTCCATCCACAGGCCAAGCATCTGCATCACTGCTGGTGATAAATAAGATTCCACCATCTTCTTGTTTAATCGGATCGTGACTGATGCCCAAAATGCTGGCCGACGCCCAAGTGTGGTCCGGGTGGTGAACGCGTCGCCATCCTACATCGACAGATCTCTGAGTTTGCTCTTCATAAAGACCACGGAGCATTGGAATCCATTGTAGACGATGCTCCCATTGTTGTCGAAGCAATGAACTGGGCAAATGAGTTTGATAGGCCTGCCAAACTTCCCAAGGAGAAATCCATCCTCCTCCAAGAATTCCAGAGATGATCATCGAGTCAACTCGAAATTGTCCATCATTGGCAAAGATGCTTTTGATCCAAGATTCTGAATAGTGAAATGTTTCTTCAATTGCTTTCATGCTGAGTCTCTCAAGTTGGGGTGTTTAAGGTTTTCGGATCCGTTGTCGGTTAATTCCGTCTTCTTTGGCTGGTGTGTTGAAAAACTTTGGAAAATGATGCCATTGTGCGTTGCGCGCCAAGTCACACCGATGCTGTCGATGGTGGGCGTGGCAGAAGGAAATAGTTCTAAATAGATAGTCCTATCCAAATGGGCAACCAATTGATTGCTTCCCCAGTCAAACTCAATGTGCCATGGTGTTGTACCGTTGCGCTCAATCCAATTGGCCAATACACGGAACTGTTCCGCTATTGCGCTGGAATGATGAAGTGTTGGGTATGTCATTGAAGACCTCCGTTGTTGTACTTTTATTGTACCACAATAGGACGGTATTCAAAATTCAATACGGACAAAATAAGTCCGAAAAATACTGTAAATTGATGATATTTGTAGAAAATGCGATATCTATCGCTGGTCTCCACCAGTTTTGTTCAGTTTTTTGTTCAGTTCCCAAACCTTTTCCAACTCATTGGCTCTTCTTTTGGTTTGACCACCCCATCGCCAAGTGAGATCAATGCTCTGCAATAGCCATGCATAGGGGATGGTTGAGTAACCGATACCAAGTCTCAAATAGGCTCGTTTAAATGAGGCTTGGTACGCCAGAGAAGCTCCATAGTTTATTGAACTCTCTTGTGGAACCAAGAGATACTGAAAGAGGGGAGACGAGATTTGATCAGATTCTAAATTCAAACCAACGCCTTCTGCCTCTACTGAGAGACCACTGTCGGAGGTTTTGGAATTCATGTAATTGCCTTGAATGATGAAAGAGTCTCTGCGGTTCAGTCGAATATCGGTTGCGATTTTGGCTGACAGAATTTGCTCTGACCTTGCATAATCGACCGATTCATCAATGGCATTGGTGATCTCCGTAATGTCGTCATCTGTCAATCCTGTAAAGGTCTTTATTGGACCACTCAGCGCCGTGAAATCAGGAACGCCACCAATGTTGAGTTCAGCGTATTGCCCACCGGCATGAACGCTCCAATTGTCCAACAGTCTTAGAGAACCGTACCCACCCACTCCATAATATTGGATGGACAAATCGCCTTCATTTGACGGAGATAGACTCATGTAATTTCCTGTAATTGCCAAATCTACAGGCCCCATTCGAAGCGCATTTACTTTTGCATTGGCGTTTTGAATGCCCAATCCCCATAACGGAATCTGAGTGCCCACTTGTGTTCGTGGCAAGACACCGATGGTACTTCGGTTCAAACCGGCTTGGATTTCTCCCCATTCAAGCGTGTATGCGGTAAAATCGACATGTTGATAGGGATTTTGGGGTAATTTCCCACGTGTTGGTTGTAACCATTTGATTTGTTCTTTGGTTAAGGCAGTGTCCAATGACTGGGCTTCATCTGGATTGAATTCAAAAGTGTTCTCTTGACCATCACTTGCGTTGTCTGGAGAAACATCGCTTGAGTCAGATGTGGAAAGTGTCTCAATATTGGATATTCCCTCGATCTGTGGGGCTGGTGAGCTCTCTTCTTTATTGGATTCTGTTTGGTCATTGCGTGTGTCTGTTTCATTTTGATCATCACTGTCCTCTTTCTGTTCTGAATCTTCAGAAGAGTCATCGGGTGAAGTCTGTGCCCAAGCAGGTGTGACGTGAAGAAATAGGGAGGTGGCCATGAAAGATTTGAGTAAGTGGTTGCGCATATCGTCTCCAAGAATACTATAATTTACCGTTTGCACCTACTGTCTGTCAGTATCAATGCGAAAAAACAAAGATATTTTTGTTTGGCCTGTTTCTGTCTACTTTGTCGGTGCTTTGGGTTGTTTGGTGGGTTCTGTGTCTTTGTTTGAATTTTTTTTTGATCCAATGTATTGTTTTTTTCTTGCACAAATAAAAAAACTTTGTAGATATATGAGAGTGCATTCGACGTTGTCGGTGTATATCTTACCTAACTTTCAAACAACAAAAATCCAATCTTGGAGAATCCTATGGCCAAAAATCTTGAAGTATTTTTCTTTGAAAAAGGCACAAAAAAACGCGATATGTCAGACTCTGACAAAGATCAAAACTTGAACAAAAAAGAGCTTTCTGAAGCACTTTACTGGACAATCAACGGTGGTACATCTGAAGACGTTCGCATCACCAAAGCTTTGTCTCAAGAAGTAGTTACAGCTTTGTTCGACGATGAAGGTATCATTGCTGATTTCTTGTTCAAAAAGCCTGCTCCTAAAACCAAAAATGCTAAGCACAGCGGCAACAAAGTAACCATTCCTGGTTTCGGTACTTTCTCAACTCGTTTCCGTGCAGCTCGTAAAGGTACTCACCCTGCATACAGCAAAGGCGAATGGCGTATCCCTGGCAAATTGAGCGCTAAGGAAAAAGCAGCTAAAGAAAAAGCATTGAACAAAGAATATCCAGAAGGTTCAATCGACATCAAAGCTACTTACGTTGTATCTTTCAAAGCTGGTAAAGGCTTGAAAGACCGTGCAAGCGCTAAAGCTCAGCCAAAGAAGTAATTTAAACTTTGTTCTTGATTCAGAGCCTCTACTTCGGTAGGGGCTTTTTGATTTTTTTGTGGATATTTTTTTCTGGGGATTTTCTGGCTGTAAAATGCACAATTTCTGCAATAATTCTTATTCTTTGCTGTCGGCAAAGAGGTCTGAATCGGCTAAGAGTGAAAAGACTTTTAGCGTGAGGAAGATATGGAACTTCATGAAGGGTTTATCCGTCGCCATTTGGGACCGTCGGACCAAGATATAGCGTATATGTTGAGTGTAGTGGGTGCTGAGCAAATGGAACTGTTTCTGAAGGAAACCATTCCTGATGCCATTCGAATGCACAAAGAATTAGAGTTGCCTGAGGCTTTGACAGAAGCACAAGCTTTGGAAACCTTGTCAGAAATGGCTGGAGCAAATGAAGTCTGGCGTTCATTTATGGGCATGGGGTATTACCGCTGTCATACTCCCACAGTGATCCTACGCAATTTGATCGAAAATCCAAGTTGGTATACGTCGTATACGCCTTACCAAGCGGAGATCTCCCAAGGTAGACTTGAAGCGTTGTTGACGTTCCAGACAATGGTTCAAGATTTGACCAGTATGGAGATATCAAACTCTTCTTTGTTGGATGAAGCAACTGCGGCAGCCGAAGCCATGGCAATGGTGGTGCGTTCCAAAGTCAAAAAACGAAAAAAAGATGCATCTACCAAACGATTTTTGGTATCCGAACTGTGTCATCCAAATACGATTTCGATCTTGCAAACCCGTGCAGTTCCCATGGGTGTAGACGTTGTTCTGGTAGATCACGACACCTGTACTGTTGATGCCGACACAATTGGAATCTTGTTGCAGTATCCAGCAACCAATGGCGCAGTCGTTGATTATGGTGAAGTCGTTTCAAAAGCTAAGGAAGCAGGCGCGATGGTTGTGATGGCAACCGATCTATTGGCGTTGACAATGTTGAAGCCTCCCGGTGAAATGGGTGCTGACATTGTTGTTGGCAACACCCAGCGTTTTGGTGTGCCACTTGGGTTCGGTGGTCCACACGCAGCATTTTTGGCTTGTTCCAAAAAATTGTCTCGGTCAATGCCCGGAAGAATTATTGGTGTCAGTGTGGATGCCACGGGGCGTAAGGCTCTTCGTATGGCTCTACAGTCTAGGGAACAGCACATCCGTCGAGAAAAAGCGACGTCCAATGTATGCACTGCTCAGGCGCTGCTGGCGAATGTAGCGGCAATGTATGGCGTATACCACGGTCCCAAAGGACTGAAAGCGATCGCCAACAAGGTACACCGTTCCACGTGTCGATTGGCCAAGTCATTAGAAGTAGCTGGTTACACGGTATCATCCTCATTTTTCGATACCATCCATGTGTCTGGAATGGACAGTAAAAGAGAAAAGGTTCTTGCGAACGCGCAAGCAAAGCGGATCAACCTTCGTCAATACAATGCGGACATTGTGATTGCTCTAGATGAATGTACAACAGAGCTGGATTTGAAAGATCTTACCCAGGTTTTTGGTGTGGATTTGATTGATGAAGTGGATTCAACGATTCCAAGTACTTTGCTGAGAACCACTCCTTTTATGACACATGAAACATTCTCTTCCTACCATTCAGAAACAGAAATGCTTCGTTATCTTCACAAGTTGGCAAAGCGAGACTTGGCCCTTGATACGGCGATGATTCCATTGGGGTCTTGCACGATGAAACTCAATGCGACCACCGAGATGATTCCGATCACTTGGCCTGGGTTCAATGCGATTCATCCTCATGCTCCACGCTCTCAAACAAAAGGATACGCAAGGTTGTTTGACGATATCGAACAGTGGTTGGCTGAAATCACAGGTTTTGATTCCGTCTCTTTACAGCCCAATGCGGGCTCACAAGGTGAGTATGCCGGACTCTTGGCGATCAAGCGCTATCATGAGGCTCGCCAAGGAGATGGGGCGCCACGTGATATCTGTTTAATTCCAACTTCAGCACACGGTACCAATCCAGCGTCTGCGGTTATGGTGGGTATGACGGTCAAAAAAGTGAAATGCGATGATCAAGGCAACATCGACCTTGAAGACTTGCGTGCCCAAGCAGAAATGGCGGGTAATCGACTTGCGGCTTTGATGGTGACCTATCCTTCAACCCATGGAGTGTTTGAAGAAGCCATTCAAGAGATTTGTGACGTTGTTCATGGCTATGGTGGTCAGGTATACATGGATGGTGCCAACATGAATGCAATGGTGGGGCTGTCTAGATTTGGCGATATCGGTGGAGATGTCTGTCATTTGAATTTGCACAAGACATTCTGCATTCCACATGGGGGTGGAGGACCTGGAGTAGGTCCGATTGGCGTCAAAGCGCATTTGGCTCCATACCTTCCAGGAAATCCATTGGAGACAGATTCTGGTGCTGTTGCAGGCGCCGAGTATGGGTCTGCCTCTATTTTGCCTATTGTGTGGGCATACATCGCAATGTGTGGTGCTTCAGGACTCAAGAAAGCCAGTGAGGTCGCGATTCTCTCCGCCAACTATCTCGCTGTTCGTCTGCAAGATCATTACCCCATTTTGTATAGAGGTCAGCATGGTCGTTCGGCTCACGAGTGCATCTTGGACGTTAGACCATTCAAAAAATACGGTATTGAAGTCACAGACATTGCAAAACGGTTGATTGATTATGGATTTCACGCTCCAACAATGTCTTGGCCAGTAGCGGGTACATTGATGGTTGAACCAACAGAATCAGAACCGTTGAAGGAACTGGATCGGTTTGTGGAAGCGATGATTGGTATTCGTCAAGAAATCCAACAAGTGATTGACGGACAACTTACCGCTGAAGAGTCCCCACTTCGACAAGCCCCACACGATCAATCTACGTTGATGTCAATGGAATGGGAATATGCTTATTCTCGTGAAGTGGCGGCCTTTCCGACTGCATCAACCAAAGACAATAAATACTGGCCTGTTGTTCGTCGAGTGAACGACGCGCATGGGGACAGAAACCTTGTGTGTTCATGTTCCGCTTGGTTCGATGAAGAGTAAAACCATAGAACGGTTGATCTGATTTTTGCTTTGGCGATGTTTGCGACGCAACTGGCGTACTCTGTGGAGTGTCCAACGGGTGACCTGTATACACACAAGTTGGACGCCTATGCCATTGAGATAGCAAGTGATGTTGTGGATTTCAATATACAAGTGTCCAATGGCACCGTAGAATTCCCAAGAATAAAGGCTTGGAGCGATATACTGGACGCTTGTCAGGCCGAGCGTACGGCTCAAATCTTTGTACAATGGCAAGAGTCATGGGTGCGACTCGGCAATCTTGGTTTGGAAATACAGCAAGCCTCATGGCCTAAGCGATACAAACTCAAAAGAAAGATTCGAGAACAAGAGCGAACGGTTGCCTTGGAATATGCCTCGATGTTGAAAAGTCTTGAACTCGAGACAGGAATTGCGGTTCTGTGGCCATTGAAACACCCTTTGCGAAAAGGAATGGTTTCAAGCGCGAGGGGGAACGAAAGAGTATACCGATACATTGAAGTGCAGTACAATGTTCAGTGAATATGTGAATTTGTTGATTGTATCGGTCTAAAATAGTCCGAAAGTGGTTTGTTGTATCGTATTTAGATGTATACTGAATACAAACACTGGAGGGTGTATGAGTTTGGTTTCATTAGAGTGTAAGTACATTGTTGAAAGAGTTCGTTCAATTGCGTTTCAAGTAGGTGCATTTTTGGGAGACGACTCTGCATACAATCGGGAAAAACAGGCTGAGCAGGTTGTGGACATACTCAGTCAGACGGGGCTTCAAGGTATTAGAGAGCCTATATTGCAAAGCATTTTGTATGGACAAAATGACACAGTCACCATGCAATCAACTCAGTTTTTTGAAGTTCTACGATTTGCACGACAATATTTCACTCAACAAGTGTTGGATGCGATTCAACGAGAGGCTGATCGACCTCGCGCTTCGTATTTGGTCTTGAAAAGAAGAATTTTGGATGTAGAGGCCACCATCGAAAATGGAATTCGTCGAGTCGATTTCATTGTCGACAAAGAACGGTATCCAATTCGGTTGAGTTATCGAGTTGGTACACAGGACTTTTTATTGGAAGAATGGTTGAAGTGGTTTGATGGCGATTTGACCGCGATATTGCCAACAGGAGATTTCAAAGAGACGTTGAAGATGGAGATGAGAGGTCGATCGCTCTGCTTTTTGAAATACTTTCGAAAATATCGTGAAAATCCAACCGACACAATTACTCAAAATGGACAATCTCGAACTGGAGGATCTCAGAATTCTCAACATCAGCAGGTCCAAGTCCAATATGATCGACCGATATATTGGACCTACAACCGAGTACACACCGTTCGCGAAGGGTTGATCGATCAATTCCATGATGATCTTGACAAAGGGTACTTGTCGACCTATCAACCTCATTTGTGGAAAAGGGAAACCTTTGACAATATTCGCACCTTCCTACGACGTGAAGGGCATCCTGAGAAGATTTTCTGTACCGTGGGTCGCAAAACCTTTGTGTTGGATTCCGCACTGTCTGAAAGAGACATTTTTATTTCAATTCAATCTGGTAAGAGTGAGCGAATTCAAGGAATTCTGAATGTGGATGGTCTCAGTTTGCGTACAACTGAACACTTTGTGCCCATTCAGCAACTGCTCAAAAGACTGGATGCCAACCCTTTGAGTGAATTAGCCCGATTGGGTAGGGAGTCACAGCATTGTACAGTCTGCAATCGAAAACTTGATTCGGAGCACTCGTTGGCTGTTGGCATGGGACCTGTATGCGCATCTAGGATTCGACCCAAAATGGTTCAACAATCCTTGTTTTAGTGTTTTCACTTACCCTCAATCTTGAAGTAACAGAGAGTCTCATCGCAGTAGGTGGGAGAGCCAAAAATCCGAGTCCAGAGTGTTTGTTGACGTTGATATTGCTCGTGTCCAAGAAACTCAGCATGCAATAGAAAGTCTTTGTATCCGAGCGATGTGAAGGCCTTTCTTAATTCTGCATCGTTTTGACAGGCCTGTAGAGGACAGCGTTGTCGAACATCCTTCCAGCCCTGTGCCCGTTTCATACTGTCATCGAGCATCCTCCAAAACTCAGATTTGTGGAGCCAAGACTGTTGAATTCCGTAGGCAATGGGGCGTTGATGTTGGGTTTGCATCCACAAATAAGTGTGGTGTGGAGCTGGTTGCCCAGTTTCGCTTTGATGATTGTGCAAGGGAAAATGGAAGAGAGCACCATCTTGAACATCTCTATGTTGATGGATGGAGGTTAGCAGTTCTGGTGGGGTTGTGGGAGGGGTAGTTGTTGCGATGTTCATTGGGAACACGATTCGATTTTGTACCAAGGGGACGAGCACAATCAGTGTATGGACTAGATTCTTTCCTTGAGAAGACCATTGACTTGAGAGTCGTCGTTGTAGGATTGGAAATAGACGATGCTCCAACAGCGACGCCGTACACAAGGACCCAGTCAACAATGCCATCCAACTGTATTCCCAAGGGACTTCCAACGTCGTGAAATAGGGAACGACTGAAGCAGTGCCGTAATAAATCGGAGAGTAGAACCGTACATTATTCCATAGCGTTATTTCTGGTCCAAGAGCCAAGAGGGCAAAGTAGATACTCATTCCACCCCATAGTCGTTCTTGAGAGCTACACGCTTTGTATGTCCAAAGCAGAACACACCAAAGTAATGGAATACACCAGCCAATAAAGATGCTCTCTTCGAGTACGTCAAACCCAAAAGAGTATTGAATTCTGGGAACGATAAAATCAAGCCAAGTAAAGTCATTGAGCGCATCCAAGGGCGTGTTCCAATCCCAAAAGATGTGTGCTTGGTGCTCCAAAATGCTGTCGGTTTCCAAACTGGATCGTGCCCGCTGTCCAATGGGGTATCCAACCAGTCCACACCCCACTGCAATCGTCAGCAGAGAAGTCCACACTTCTCGTTTTTCTTTGATGCCCCATACGCCGATCCATACACTGCTCAACAGTGCAAACATGGCATAGTGCCAAGACCCCAAAACCGTAAGTCCAAAACTCAGAATGGAACCGATGACATACCGAAGATGCTGTGTTTGTATCGTTGCCATCAAACATGTCAGATACATCAGCAACCAACCCAAATTTGCCCGTTCAAACACCGCTGAGTGCAACACAAAACGTTCTAAGAATGGCGATGTGTCCAAGGCAGCCAATACAAAGAGCGTTCCCCATGTTTGCATTCCAATTTGTTTACTTAGGGTGATGACACCCCAACCAAGTAAAATCCATTGAAGCCACAACATGACGTTGACACTGAATATAAAGGGGAATCCAACTTGAGTACCCATCCATACAAAGAGCCCATTGAGCCAATCCACGTGGTAGAGTTCACCCGTATAGGGATAATTGAGATAAGGCTCTGTGTTGCTCCAGACTTCTGTCCAGCCACCAGTCTCCATTTTTCGAGCCCATCTCCAGTATCCCCAAAGATGTGGATATAGATCGCTGTGGGGGTCTCCAACAGTCTTTTCAAACGGAGACAGCAACACAGTGCGAAATGTGAACAAGCCAAGTAGGCAGTGGAGCAGCCACGGAAGGATGGAATGTATGGCAGGTGGTTTGGACATAGTCAATGTGTATCGCTTTTTGTTCCAAACAAAAAGGGTGCCCATTGGACACCCTCAGTTATCAACAGATCATTAAATCTGGATTATTGACCCAGCACATATTTTACATTGCCCATGTTGTCGATGTAGGCAATGTGAATGAAGTTGGTTGGGTCAATGTCAACGTCCAACTGCTCTCCACCGAAGCCAATTTGGTATGAGTTCCACTGGTTGTCTTCTTTGAGTGCGATGTTGATGCTGCTGTTTTGTGCGTTGTGGTACACAACATAGGGAGCGTCTTTGTTGTTGAACGCCAAGCGTACACGGTCTTTTGGAACGATGTCGCGATTGGCCAACTCTTCCCAGTTGTCAGCAGGAATGGCCGGTGTTCCAACGTTGGCGTTGGCGACTGTCTCGACACTCCACCCATCACATGTACCAGTATTGCAAGCATACTTGATTTGCTGGTTGTCATTGTCAAAGTACGCGACGCAGAGTTGTCCAGTGTTTTTCAAGGCGGCTGAGTTGTAAATGCCTTGATTCAAGGACACTGTGTTGTTGTAGCAGTATGAACCACTTCCAGTGATGGTTCCCCAGATGTCGGTCAAACTCAAAGATGAGTATTGGTTGATTGTACCTGGGTCTGTTGTGAGAACTGTGAAGCCAACGTAGTTGTTGATCAGACTCACGGCTTGGTCTGTCACCCATTGAAATGGGAAATTGTTGACCACTTCTTGGAGTTCATTGTGGTTGTAGAAAATGGCGTGTGCATCGTCGTTGCCATCGATGACCACCGTGTTGAACAACCCAGAGTATCCACCGATTGGTTCTGGGAAGTACGATGCGATCAAACCAGTTGGATCAATGTCGGCAACGTCAATTTCAGGGATGCCCACATCCAACTCAACATTGATTCCATTCAAGCCAGTCAACCCAGAGACCAGAGGGTTTGTCATATCATAGATGTAGGGTGTTCCCGATTCTCCGTTGAAGTAGACAAATGTTGGCATGTTGGCAGAGTCGATGTCCATTGCAACGTCGCGACCGACATTGTAACGACTGTTTCCAGGACCATCAATCTCCAGAGGTTCAGACCAGTTGCCTTGCGCATCTCGGAAAATGTATTGAAGTGCAGTGAAACTTGAACCTTCTTCCGTAAAAGCCACTTGAACACGGTTTTGTGCATCCACCTTTGCATCCATTCCGGCCACACCCAAACGTCGAGCATCGCCTTGAGAAACACGTTCACCACAGTCTGAACAGTCAGTTCCAAGAGCGCAGACGCTACTGGTTGGCATTGAAGGATTGATTGTAGATGGACCACCACCATCGTCACACCAGCCATCGTTTACCCAGACATTGTCGGTCCCGCATGAGTCTTCGCAAGCAACGACAGTATCAGTGCCTGGAACTGCTGCAGATTCAAAACCAGCCCATGAACCGTTGGTCATACGATAGTTGTACCAGATTTCATCTTCATACTCGTAGACAACGTGTGCTTGGCGATATCCATCAACGGAAATGGCTACACGGTCACATTCACCGTCACACAGTTCATCAACATATTCTTCAGTCACAGTGTAGAAACCAGGGTCGTTCTCACCATCACAGTCTGTATCGAGACCGTCTGTTGGATCTTCTTCCATTCCTGGGTGTACGTTGGGGTTGTTGTCGTTGCAGTCGTTTCCGCCAGCCGCAAGGTCTACGTATCCGTCTTGATCCAAGTCCGGACCATCAATGCCATCACAGTTTTGATCGAACCCGTCGACAGCTCGGTCTTCCGCACCTGGATTGATTTGAGAGTTGCTGTCGTCGCAATCTCCTTGATTTTCGGAGAACCCATCGTTGTCATCATCAGTTGTAAGTGGATCTACTTCTTCAGAAGATGGTTCCCCAGAAGGCTCTGCAGAGGCTTCAGAAGCAGGTTCGGCGGTAATGTCACTGCCGTCTTTTTCAAAGTTGTCCGAGCAGGCCAGCAGTGTCAAAGCGACGATGGAAAGAGAGAGGGGTTTCATAGAAGACTCCTGTGTGTAATTCGTGTGTTGAAAATGAATAAAAGTGTGCGTTGTAATCAGCGACCCATTGCATACCAGATGCTTCCATCGGTGCTGTTGAAGAATGCAAGATGCACTCTATCATCAGAGTCTATGGCCATTTGTACGTTGGAACCAACATCTTTGCCAGGGGCAACACCTGCAGTTGCGATGTCCCACTCACTGCCCTGCAATGAGGCAACGCGCAATGTGCCGGTTGGAGCATGGTGGTATGCAATGTAGGGGATGGAGCCTGATGTGAAGCCCATCGCCAATGACGTGCTGTCTCCAATGTTGCCTTCAATCGTTTGGATGTCCCACTCTGTACATCCAGAAGCTGAAACCTGACAAGCATATTTGAGCGCTAAGTCTTCACTGTCTTGGTAAGCTACACAGAGTTTGTTGTCAGGACGTACCGCCAACGCATGTGAGATTCCACCAGGTTCAGCGACGATGTCGCTTTCGCAGTAGAAGTTTGTGTTTGTTAGCGCAGACAACTGTGTTGCGGGTTTGCTACCAGTACCGTTTGGAGAGGTTTCATCCAAATATACGACATAGGCCATGTTGGTTGGTCCAACAGTGAGCGCTGTGTGCAATCCGATTGGTGCTCCGTCAGTTTGGTCAAATTCTTCAATCAGATAGTCAACTTCTTCGCGAAAGTTGATGTTGGCGCTCGGTTGCTGACCAGTTGGAACTGCTGTGAGTTTGCTTAGAATTGGACGATTGGCATTTTCATCGTAATATGAGAACAGTGGAATGTCGTCGGTACCAACTGCCAAGTTGAGATAGTGACTGGCGAGGTTGTTTCCAGTGCTGTTGATGCCCTCAATCTCAAATCCACCCACCCAGTCCGGAACGGTTGAACGAACATTTTTGAGGTATGCATAGTGTGTGGAGAGGTTTCCGCTTCCGTCTAGTTCAGTGTACGCGATGTGGAAACGATAACTGCCATCGACAGCCCCATCGAGTTGTTGACCAGCACCACCGATCGCAACATCGCCAGCCATTGGGATTTCAGTAGATACAGAGGTGCGCCAGGTGCCCAGAGAGGCGGATTTGTTGGTATACCACAGTTCCCCTGCATCTTCAAAGACGACGTGTACACGTTTGTCTACATCGACACCCAATGTCAAAGCGCCCATGCTGGTTGCTACGTTCTCATCAATTGCGTAATAGATGAAGCGGGGATCCTCTTGTCCATCGCAGTCTGAGTCGATGCCGTCCGTTGGGTCGTCTTCTATGCTTGGATTGATGGTTGCATCTGAATCGTCACAGTCATCACCGCCCCAGTTGGAGGAAATGTGCCCATCTTGGTCTGCATCGAAGTCGTTCAATCCGTCACAGTTTGAGTCAATATCGTCATAATAGACTTCCGCCATACTAGGGTTCACGTCAGGATTGTCATCGTCACAGTCTCCTTGATCTTCGGTGTACCCGTCTTCGTCCCAATCATGGTTCGGCGTACTGAGGCTGTTGCCTTCTGAATCAACAGTCTCTCCATACTCATTGGTCTCGTTGATGTCGGAACCATCTTTGTCGAATCCTTGTTGACAGGCGATGATGGTAATCAAAGAAAGCAGGCTGGTCATTGCTGGGCTCCACTGAGAAAGGTTCTTTTCCGAATCTGACTTGCAAAGACAGTCTTGCAAATTTGATGCCGATAAACGACAGTTATGTCGATTTGGAAATTGAGAATTATTCTAACCAATTCGAATTAGATTCCCATCCTTGCTCTGGCTATGTTGCCAACTTGTAACAGGTTGTCACGCATTCTTGATGGATACTGTGGACTATTCAACTATTTAATGGGGTCGTAACTGTTCATCCAATCCACAAAGACTTTCAGTCCATGATCAAGAGGGGTGTCCGGTGCATATCCTAAGAGCTCTTTGGCCTTTATGACTTCAGCAAAGGTCATGGGCACATCCCCAGGTTGATCTGGCAGTCGCTTAATGATTGGTTCGCGTCCTACGGCAGTTGCAATCTTTTCAATTAAGCCATCAAGTCGAATGGGCGAACAGTTTCCAAGGTTGATGATTTCAAAGCCCAACGGCGTGTCCACGGCTGCAATGACTCCACGCACAATGTCGTCAACAAAGGTATAATCTCGAATGGAAGAGCCATCCCCAAACATGGTGATCGCTTGACCCCGACGAATTTTGTCAGCAAACAAGTGAATGGCCATTTCCGGTCGCTGACGGGGACCGTACACTGTGAAAAATCGTAGGCAGGTACAGTGCATCTGATAGAGGTAATGATAGTTGGCACAAAAAAGTTCTCCAGCGCGCTTGGTCGCCGCGTAAGGAGATGCTGGTGTATCCACGTTGTCGGTTTCTCTAAAAGGTCCTTTTGTGCGAGAGCCATACACCGATGAAGAAGAGGCAAATACCAGTCGGTCACACTCAAACTCACGCATTGTTTCCATGATCCTCAGTGTACCTGTGATGTTGATGTCCGTGTAAGAGTCAGGTTCCAACAGCGATGGACGAACACCCGCACGCGCGGCTAGGTGAACGACGACATCTGGACAACGATCGGTGAACATTTGTTGGAGCAACGCACGATCACGAATGTCCCCTCGATAGAGTTTGAAACCTTCATATTGAGACAGCAATTGAATGTTGTGTTCTTTGTGGATTGGGTCATAGCCAAAGTCAAATGCATCAATCACAGAGACGGTATCGCCACGTTTCAATAAGGCTTCTGCTGTTTGTGAGCCAATAAATCCAGCCCCACCCGTAATGATGACGTGCATGAACACTCCTTGCGTTTCGGTGAATTAGTACGTTTTGCCAAGTAGGCGTTTTATCTTTCGTTGCATTGTGTCTATGATATCATCATCTTCAGGTTCTCGTCCAAACATCAGGGCAATTCCCATGAAGATTGCGATCACAGTACTGCTACACAGCAATCGACTCCACATTCCGTAATCTTGAATGCCAAATTTGACGCTGGTTGCCAACAACACCGCACCACCAATCAGGATCAGATTGATTTTGTGAAATGGGAAACACTGCAATAGCCATTTTGCTTCAACCAATCGCCACATGGACCAGACGATCAAGGTGATGGAGGTCGCCATTGCGGCGCCAATATTTCCATACTGGGGAATGAGCCAATAATTCAGCCCCATGTTTACCATAGCAGCGACAACACCGTTCGCCAGATTCAAGATGGCGTACCCACTCA
>CBFIFY010000026.1:0-52844 GCA_965661985.1 uncultured Myxococcota bacterium
TGGCGCTTGATGTACTTGGATTGGGTCCTTTATTGTGCACCTTTTTCCAGGTTTCTATTTCTACGGGTGTTTTCCCAAGTCCATCCTTCTGTTGTAGAGCAGATGCAAAGGTGGAATGGTACTCTATCGACTTCACCCAAGATTCAGCGCCCATCGTTTTCGCAATGTGCAACGGGTTTCGATTCCAAGAGTCTCTCAACAATAATTGCTCCGGAGAACGATTCACCAATTGGGTTGCCAAACGATAGCGCGCATTGAGGATTGCCTCATGTATCAGGAAACGTTGTTGCGTTGGTAATTTCGGATGTATCCTTACTTGGTATGGTTGATTCATATCAACTGGACGGACAGTCGGTAAAGGTTGCTCATCAATCAAAGTCAACAAATCTGAAATGGAGATGTGTGGCGCTCCCTTTTCCATAGACAGGCTTGAAAGGATGGAACGATAATCAAAATGAGATTGACGGGTCTGAATGGCTTCATCCACTGATTTCTGTTGAGTATGTACTTGCAGAGCCAACTTGACCAAGGTCCCCAAATAACCAGCCGATTGAACCGTCGCCGCCAAAGATGGTGATGGAGGCAAGGTCAGCAGTGGATACAACTCTGCAAACCTCAACCGCAATATATGCAACCAAACTGGTACTTTTCCAACCATTCCCATTGCTGAGTGACCTTGTTTCAACAACGCTCCCAACAGTTCTACACATCGGGTTTGAAGTGCGACAGATATTGGTTGTCGACGACGCAAATAGTATTCCAAAACAGCACCGACCAAGCGTGTTTCAGAAGTACGTTGGGTCCCCTTTTCTAAACTGATTTTTGTAGATACCTGATTCAATGCTTCCGCAGACCAAAAAAAGTTGGCATCTTGTTGAAAGCGTCGCAACCACAACTCAGCTTGTTCCTTTGTCATGTCATCCCCTGATTTACTCAACAACCAATACAGTGTACAATGTTTTCTTCAAATGTTCTGTGGACCTCTCTGGAGCACAACACAGCAATCCAAAATTATTCTCGCGATGAAACCGTTCTCCAAACCAAATTTTTGATTCCGATAACACCTTTGGAACCAACAATAAGCACGCCATCGGCTCAGATGCCAACGATGGAATCTTCAAAGACTGTAAGTAGGAAAACGCTGAGTTAAAGGCATCCAAAACGTTCTCTCGAGTCGTTCGATATTTTGCATCCAACACCAACCATCGGTTTTGAACTGTCAGCACAAAGTCTGGGCGTTGTTCGCCAATCAATGAAAAGGGAGCATCCTCTTTCATTTCCCAGTAGGCTCTAAATCGATGATTGTACATCAATCGAACAGGTCCTCTATCGCTATCCCACGTGACCGTAGAGCCCTGTAAAGAATGTGAACTTCCCCCCTTCCAACGTGGATTGCTTCCTAGAATTTCCGTCAACAATTGCACCAATTGTCGAAAACACCAAATTTCATAAACAGTGTATGAATGGGTTTGAGAAACTGGAAACTCTTTTGCCAACACATCAAACATCGGCGATGTCAGTTGCTCCGTTAAACGAAACACCCTTTGCAAAACTGGAGAGTATGTAGCGTCAATCGATCGAGAAAGATCACGCTCCATTGAATAAAAACGAGACAGGTTATGCCTTGATATTGCCGAATGAATATGCCCCACTCCTTTGCGAAAGTTGGACGCTCTTGACTGACGCCAAAGAGAATCTCCTTTCTCAAGTTGCTCTATTGTGTTGGCTACAGCCGTGAGAACCCTCTGAATAGACGCCGATAGACTTTGCATCGCGTGTACATCGATATCGAGAGTGTTCACATCCAATTCTTGGGCTTTGTCTTGTTTTCCCAGAATCCACCGTTGAACGCTTGGATCGGATGCGACTGAATACACCTGATCTGGATGGGCGCGTGAAAGAAGTACAGGTGTACTCCGCTCTGTTCTTGGAATCCATGCATCCACAGACTGAACCAAGGCAACAAACTCCCAAAACAAGGTAGAGACAGCTTCAACGCACAAAGAATGTCCCAAACCCTTGAACAGCAACCCTCCAAATCGAATACCTGTGTATCCCAGCGTATAGTGTCCCCATTGTGCAATATCTAGCAACATCGTCCGCCACTGTTCACGACTGTCCACCTTTCTCTGATCGGGCAACACTTCAATCTGGTAATGTATGGATTCAGTGCCTCGACCCACCTCCAAAATGGAATAACCGACCACAAAGGTTGTAAACAGTGGCCAAACACCCTGATTCTCAAGAGACACCCCCGCCCAAAGAACAGAGTCTGCATCGGTCACAACCTCATATTCGTGAAATTCTCTAAACTGAAATGGCAATTCCAGCCACTGACCGGTTTCCACATCTCGAATCTTCACTTCTAGCGACATTCATCAAGCCCACGGCTGGACAAGACCAAACTGTCGAATCTGTTGGCGAATTCGTTGTAATTGCTCTATACAAAGCGGAAATTTGCTGGCGCGAAAAAGATCCTCCAAAGAATCCACACGTTCTGCCGTCCAAATCGATTGATCCCCTTTTAACTTTGGCAATACTTTGGAAACAATGGCCTCATCCAACAGGGTTGCTTCATTGCATCCCATCACCAAACCGGCTTGTATGTATTGAGTCATCGATTCTAGGGAACGATATCCGAAATGACACCTGGTTGGACGCAATATCTCATAGAGCTCACACAGCGCAACTCTAACACCGTGGGGAATCTCTGTTCTTTTGTCAAACCACGCTTCTATCTCCACATCCCATAGTTCGATGCTGTGCACACGATCCAACACCTTGTCCGGTGGTCTGTGGGCACCTCGCTCAAAGTTCATTGTGCCAGCAACCCAAATATTGTTCGGCCAACGCGCAATGAACGGGGGTACACCTGAAACCATTTCTGGAAAAGTGTGAAAGATCAATGGACCATCCACTTCAACACTGGATATCCACGGTGCCAGATACTGTTCCATTTTGGCAAGGTTGATTTCATCCAAGACCAAAAAGAAGGGCTGACTTGGATTTCGATGCGCTCTCAATAAAAAGTCGGTGAGCAACCCTCGAACGAATACAGGTGGCGAAGCAAAAGTGTTCACATAGCCAAACAGCAGGCTGGGGTCGCGGAAATTGGTTTGAACACTCACCAGAAGCCTATGTTGCTCTTTACTCAATCCAGCACTTTGCAACACACTGGCAGCGATATTCCAAACCAAATTGGACTTGCCAATCCCTGTTAGACCAGAAAGCAAGACAAATTTGTTCGAGGTACTGTTCCAAGCCAGCAAGACCCTACGTAAAGCAGTGTCATCAACAACCCACGATGGTTGGAATGACTGAATGCAGTTTTGCACCGATTCCAGCGTCATCAGCGAATCCATCGACTGAATCTGTTTGCTTTCCACGTAGGGTGTAATGTGACCAGCATCTACGTCTGCTTTTTTTACAAATATTTGAAAACGCGTTTCAATTGCATCGCCGTGAAGCAATTCTGAAGTGTCGGAACCCTTTGAACACTCGTGAAGCCATTGAGTCAGTCGGGTGTAGAGCAAGGGACGATCATCTTTGACCAACCCCAAAGAGCCCACACGATCGGATACCTCCTTAGGGGATGGATATGCTCGACGGGCACCCCATTTCCAACCTTTGGACAGCGCCCAACGCAAAGGAACAAAGTGGTGTTGACCGGCACTGTAAAACAACTGTCGTTCGGCTGTGACATCTGCCAATTCGATTACGTTGCGTTCAATTCCCTCAATGTATCGCTCAATATTTTGGTACAGTTCGCTTTGGGTTTCCAAGATGGAAAAGGGAGTACCGTCAGAGATAATCTGCTCAGTTCCCTTGGGTGGGTTCTCTTTGCCCCATTTTGTCAATCGCCATATGGCCTGACCAAGGTTTTCAAAATGCGCTTGCTTACCTTGAACCTTTTTGGAATGACGCCGCAGTTCTGCTCTCAAGGTCTGTAATGGCGTTTGCCCCTTTGAATTCCAGCCCATCACTTGGGCTTGATCCAATATTCTAGACACGTGCAAAGAGTCTTCTGTATACAAAATACAATAAGCTAATTTCCACAATGATATGGACTGTATGGACATGAATGACACTCACAACACAAGCATAAAATTACTGGTATTGTAACTGACATTTCAGAACAACTCGAACCGAAAAGTCCAAATCTGTCCGTTTCCTATGCCAATAACTCTTCGATTTTACCAGTCAAAGAAGCAGGGTTGGTCAGTGGAGCAAATCGAGAAATTGGACGCCCTTGCTTGTCAATCAGGAACTTTGTAAAATTCCATTTGATCGTCGTACCAAACAGACCTGGACACTCTTGGCGCAACCAGCGAAACAGTGGATGGGCATTGACACCATTGACGTCAATCTTTTCAAGCAATGAAAATGTCACGTCATAATTCATCTGACAGCCCGCTTGGATCTCTTTTGGAGTACCCGGTTCTTGAGCGCCAAACTGATTGCAAGGGACACCCAACACAACCAATCCTTTATCTGTGTAGCGCCGATGGAGTTGCTCAAGGTCTTTGTACTGTGGAGTAAACCCACATTTGCTGGCCGTATTGACAATCAAGACCACCTTACCCTTCAAACTATGAATATCAAAAGGCTCTCCGTCCAATGTACGGATGGAAAAATCAAACAATGTTCTATCAGAATCTGGCATAAGACCTCCACAAGACCACTCTCTATGTAAATGAAAATGACTTGTAGACCACAGTGCGACGGTACTTTTCAAAAAAAATCAAATTTTACCACATCAAAAGTGTATTTTCAACGGCCGCAGTCACTTTAGACTTCACATTCGGTGCATTGACCCACAAACTGCATCTGCGCTTGTTGCAACCGTTCTCTCCACAAGGGGTCTACAGTTGTGGTCACCGTAGACTTCGGCAAACATGTCACAACTCCACAACTTTTACAGACGAAATGTGGGTGCACTTCATGCGACCCTTCGCCCTCTTTGATGGGTTCATAACGGGCAATTCCAGATGCCGTACTGGCAACTCTAGCCAAGCCAGACTCCACAAAGGATACCAAACTTCGATAGATGGTTGCTTGATCTCCAACGTGCTCAAGAGACTGAACCAAATCGGAATGCGAGACCGGACGGGTTTCAGACCACAACTGTTGCAACACAGCGACACGGGTCATCGTACTTTTTAAGCCGGCTTGACGAAGCAAACTTTTGCTTTCTTGAATGGTAATAGACATACCCCTACATAGCCGAAATGTAAATGCAAATCAAATGCAAATCAAACACTTTTGCTTCCCAACGTGTGGTTTACATGCCCCAAAGAGATAAAAATAGTACACTGTGACTATTGAGTTCGCCTTGATCACACTGGAGCAAGCACTATGCATCATCAAAATAAGCCATTCCTTGGATACCGATTGCTTTTTCTGATGTCAACAATGGCCTGTGGACAAGAACAAATCATCGAAAAGCAAAAGAACCTCCCTCCACAAATCCTCATCACCTCCCATACGAGTGAGTCTGTACTGGTGGAAGGGTTTGAAGCAGAATTTCGGGCCAGTGTCTCCGATGACGACAATGAATACAATGATTTGCTTGTGCGCTGGACAAAATCAGGCGAGGTTCAATGTGATTGGACCCCTGTTTCAACGGAGGGTGAATCCTTTTGTCCCTTTGCATTGACGCCTTCCACCAACCAAGTCATCGCTGAAGTCAAAGACCCACAGGGAGCGGCTGGCGTTTCAGAAATCCTCCCGACAGTTCGAAGCAATCTGCCCCCAACGGCTGGTATTTTGGCGCCACTGGATGGAGAGTCCTATTATGCAAATGACGCTGTTGCCTTCACACTGCAAATTTCAGATGCCGAAGAATCAGCGGACAACATCACCGTGGTCATCGACTCGACGGTGGACGGAGTTCTTTTTGAAGGCAACCCCGACAGCAACGGTCAAGTCGCAGAACAACGCTACCTCAGTCCCGGACAGCACATCTTGGGATTCACAATTACAGACAGCGGTGGCGCCAACGTGTCTCGCAGTCTGAACGTATTGGTCAAACCAGACAATGAACCACCAACCTGTGCCTTTTTGACCCCTGCGCCCGACACAAATGTGTTGGGTGGAACAGCCATTGATTTTATGATGCAGGTGGATGACGTCAATATTCCCAACGATACAATTGATGCCAAACTCACCTCTTCCATCGATGGATTCATTCCCATTCCCGTACCCAGTGCCACTGGCGAAATTCAATACCGCATGGAAAACTTTTCATTGGGTAGACACACACTGACCCTCACCGCTCGTGACGAACGAGGATTGGAATGTTCAGTTTCTCAACTCTTGGTCATGGACTCTGTTCCCATCGTATCCATCCAAACACCAAGCGATGGCAGTGTCTTTTCGATTGGTGAAATCGTAGAATTCCAAGGTCGAGTCTTAGACAACGAAGATTTGGAACACGAAATGACCCTAGAATGGTCTTCCAATGTCGACGGGCAATTTCACAGTGATTTCGTCAACGCCCAAGGTCGACAGCAGATTTTCCACGACCTGTTGAGCGTGGGTCCACACACCATTACAGCCTCCAGCACAGATTCTGGAGGACACAGTTCAAGTGCCAGCATTGACGTACGTATTAACACCCCACCGACAGCACCAAGTGTGTCCTTTCAACCCAGTGTCGTCTATTCGAACCAAGACCTCAAAGCCGTGCCTGTTGGTGCCAGTGACGTAGACACCGACACGCTGACCTATACCTATGAATGGAGTAAAAATGGTGTTCTTCAACCCAACAGCACCGACACCATTCCCTTGACCGAACTGTACGTTGGAGACACTTGGACGGCAACAATCACGTCAGACGATGGATACGACGTTGGTGGCAGCGGCACTGGAAGCATCACAGTTGCCAACCTAGACCCCACGTTTTCCAGTGGCATTGCACTGTCCAACACCAGTCCAGAAGCCGGTGATACAATCGCTTGTAGTGCTGAGGCTTTCGACATCGATGATGGATCACTCAACGTATCCTACACTTGGAAACTGAATGGTAGCCAAATCAGCACCAACGACACTCTTACAATCCCACTGACAGCATCGGTCAACGACCTTTATACTTGTGCGGTAGAAGCAGTCGATGCCAATGGTTCTACAATCTCAGACTCTCAATCGGTCAGTGTTGCCAACACGCCTCCAGAAGTCACTGTACCAACCATCAGCAGCAACGATGGACAGTTCTTTGTCTCATCGACACTGACTTGCTCAAGCACTGTCATCGACCCCAATGAATCCCTAGCCTCAAGCCATACGTGGATCATCAATGGATCAGTATTGCAAACGGGCTCCACCATAGATTTGTCTGCTTACACCATTTTTCCGGGTGATACAGTCTTCTGTCAAGCAGATGCCGAAGACAGTGAAGGTGATACGGCAACATCCACCAACAGTGTGACACTCTGTGCCTTTTCCACATGTGACGAAAGTGTACACATCAACAACGGCATTGGCATCGACTTTGTGACCATTCCACAAGGCAATCTCATGATGGGATCATCGCCAAATGAACCTGGGCGCGACGCCGATGAAAACCAGTTTCCCGTCGAAATCACCAATGAATACAGCATGTCGACCACCGAAATCTCACAGGAGATGTACGAAGCACTCATGGGGAGCATTTGGACCGCCGGTCAAAGCAACTTGAGTGGAGAAGGTCCCACCCACCCTGTTGCCTATTTGTCGTGGCACATGGCGGCTGATTATACCAATACCCTCACCCAGCATTACAACCAAAGCAATGGAACTTCTTTGAGCAATTGCTACTCTTGTATGGACTCAGGGACTTCATCGGCTTCCTGCATCACGCTCGGCAATCCCTACCAATGCACGGGCTTTCGATTGCCCACTGAAGCAGAGTGGGAATACGCTGCAAAAGCAGGCTCTACCGCTACCTTCTGGACCACTTCTGGGGGAGGCAATCTCCCAAATGCCCATATGGACAATTGTACAATCGGCTGGGCACTGGACGATGGCAGTTCCCTCGGAGATTATGCATGGTATTGCGCTCGAAATATTGTGGATGAAAGCAAGGCTATCGGTCAAAACCTAGCCAACGGCTTCAATCTCTATGACATGCACGGCAACGTCTGGGAATGGTGCCACGACGGATACAGCGCGTACTATCCAACTACCGCTACAACCAATTATGTACAGGTCTCACCGGGTGCGGGTCGAGTACTCAGAGGTGGCTCCTGGCAAGATACACCGCAAGAGTTGCGCATCGCCAACCGCAACTCTCAACCCCCACTCTATCGCATGGCAAATGTAGGATTGAGAATCGTTCGAGGGAATTAGAAAAGTGGATTCAATAAAAAGACAGGCTCAAATCAGCGATAGAACTGTGCATTGCCAGTTCCCAACATGTTGAATATCATTGCCTTTCTGGTTCATGTGTGCGCAAAAGCTCAACAAGCTACATCGACCCAAACACCGACACTCTAGAAATCATGGAAGTCACAACCAACCCACAATCAACTCGCAGATTTAAAACCACAAGTGGATACAAAATTTCAAAGGTAACACAGGAACCGAAAGCTAGGAATGCAGAAAATAAACTGCTACATACACCGAGTTACCTAAAGGATAGTTCCACAGGTGCTAACTGATCTTACTGTCAACAATCGTTCAACAGCCGAAGGTCTATCAGATTCGTTGACTGGGCTACGTTTTCCATATTCGTGTACGATTGTACACTTCGCTCGGATACCAAAGCCCATCCTGTGAACCTGACAGCCTTCTACAATACTCTCGACTGGCAAACCAGCAGCATGTCGAAAAAACACCACATCAACCAAACTGCCGATACCCTCACAAACACCCAAGTCATCCAAATCAAACTACTACATCAACCCAACTGCCGATACCCTCACAAACAGTCAAATCACCAACAGTCTCCCAAGCCCCACAAATCCCCAACACACAAACCAACACATTTTCAAGGCTGAGAGTGGATCTGAAGAGGCAAGAATCTCCGAAGGATATCAAAGTGAGGTGTACTCCATGTACCCGAACTTTGATAAACAAGGAAAGTCTTGTCTCTACAGACCGCAAATCAGCCTTTAGAACCCGTTTTTTTCGCCTTGTAACGCCTCAAAGTCCACCAGATCAGCAACTTTGACACGGGCACCTGAGCCAACAATCTTGGCATAGCAGGCAAGTCGGGTCTGATCAGTGTATGGCTCTCCTGGCTCACGACAACGCCCCTCGTGAGGCTCTCCAGCCACGTGAGCATCCAATGTGGCTTTTTCTCCAGGAGACATTGGAGTGAGTCCTGTCGCATCGAGCACTTCTACACGACATGAGCCACAACCACCATCCACACAAGACCCTCCAGCCCGTCGACCAGTGCCAATGGGAGATGGGAGGGCTTGACTGGCCATCAACAGATTGTACCGCTCTTCAGCCTGTACAACCTGCTCTGTACCGTCGGGCAAAATGTACGTCACAGAATGTTTAATGATTTCAGGACGCTGGGTTCCCATCATAGAGCGAATCTTTTTGCGAATACCAAATCGACTCATTCCGCAGACTCACTCGCCTCGAGGGCTTCAATTTCACGAACCAAATATTCAAAAGCTTCTTCCACTTCATCTGTCACGATAAACATGTCCAAGTCCTTTTCGGAAATGGTACCCCATTCAACCATTTTGGGAATGTTCATGATGTCGTTCCAATACTCAGTACCGAACAGAACGGTTGGCATTGGCTTGTTGATCTTTTGTGTCTGGCGAAGGGTCAATGCTTCAAAGAGTTCATCCAACGTTCCAAATCCACCTGGTGAAATCACCATTGCTTTACAGAGGTAGAGAAACCAGTACTTGCGAGTAAAGAAGTAATGAAACTCAAATCCAAGATCGGGCGTAACGTATTTGTTGACACTTTCTTCGAAGGGCAAAGAAATTGCCAAACCAACTGATCGACCACCTGTCACTTCAGCAGCACCTCGATTGGCAGCTTCCATCATTCCAGGTCCACCACCAGTACAAATGTAATAGCGTTTCTTGGCATTGCGCTTCATGTCCCACTCGGTCAAGCGACGTGCAAGTTCACGAGTCTTTTCATAGTACACAGCCAATTTCTTGGAAGCTTGAGCCTTTTTCAATGCGGCTTCCCACTTGGTCTTTTGCTCTGTGGAGTCTTCACGAGCAAGGTTGCGTTGCAAATCAGCGATTTCACCTTCAACAACATCCATGGGTTTTGAGCGTGCCGATCCAAAGAATACGATTGTATCGTCCACATTTTGCTGTTCAAAACGTCTTTTTGGTTCTTCATACTCACACAAAATGCGAATGGCTCGGGCTTCAGAGCTGTTCAAAAACTCCAAATTTTTATAAGCTTTTTCAGGTCTCATTTTTTCTCCTAATCTAAAATGATTTTGTCGCGACTTTCTATTGTAACAAAGAATTCCAAAACGAAAAAAGTTTTTGGAATAGTTCATAAAAAAGCGATGTTCTATCAATAAGCACGAAAAGTGCTTAAACAATGGAGGAACTATGAAGAAATCAATACTTCTATCAATAATACTGGGGCATTTTGCCACAGGGTGCATCATCGTTGAAGGTGAAAAATCCAACTGGGAAGAATGGGACACTGGAGAAAGTTGGGAGGACGAAGATTGGGAAGACTGGGAAAATTCAGAAGATGAAGAAGACGAGGACGCCCTAGATGAAGAAAATTCAACTGAAAATACAGACACAGAAGATTCCAACACCGACAACAATCTGCAAGCGGAATTTTACACCGTACCGAGTTCTGCGGCGCCAGGAGATGCGTTTCTATCAGCACTGCGATCGGATAGTACAGTAGACTGGTCTCAAATTGTCAACATCACCCCATACGGTGCACTGAGCATTTGTGAATTCACACCTTTGTTTGATGAATTATTGTTGACTGTTCAAGTAGATGCAGATGCGCCAGAAGGAACGGTAGATTTGGTCATCGAATATGCAAACGGTGATGTGGACTTGGTCGAAGATGGCTTTGTCATCGACTTGGAGGCAGATGTGGGGAGTGCGGAGACAACTGTGGACAATTGCGAATAAGCGCCCTACAATCCGTCAGAACATTGCGCAGATGACGCAGTCGATGCATCGCCCCCTGGTGCATCGACACCCCTGAGGTTCTAGGGCTCATCGCTGTTGCAATCTCCACCGGTATCACACCACGTTGCTGAGCAAACAGTCGGATTGCGACATCGCCCGTAAGATTTGGGCTTTCATACTCCAAAAGAAGCTTCATAAACGAACGGTTCAAACACCACATTCCGGAACTGATGTCTGAGTATGCGTGTCCAAGGTAGGCTGACAGCATCCACCGCAGTGACCTCTGACCCATTTCCAAGACACCATCACCAACCACCCCACACCCTTTTCGGCTGCCGAGCACCCACTGTGGTATCGTTGGGTCTGAAGATAGTTGAGCAAGCAACCGATGAATGTGCAAAGGATTGTGTTGACCGTCTGCATCCAATTGAACAAGCCAAAGACAAGGTTCGTGGGTTAACAAATGGTTGTATCCAGCTCGCAAGGCTTGCCAATATCCCTTTTCAATCGTCGAGATGACCGTTGCTCCATGATGCGTTGCAATCTCAGCAGTGTTGTCCGTCGAACAAGAGTCTACCACAAGCACCGGCCCATTCCAGACACAGCGCACCGACTTCAGGACAGAGGCTATGTGTTCTGCCTCATTGTGAGCAGGAATGAGTACCCATCCACTATTCAAATCGATTGGCATACCATAGACCACAACCATACTGTTGTAGTTTCGACTCTAAAAACAACGCCACCATTGCTTCCTCAACCAGGTGAGTCATAGGGGCTTTATCCAACATCGCCGTCCGAAAGATGTCGCTGTGCTGTTGAAACAAATCCACATTTTTTCCCAACACGCCACCGCACAAATACAGCTGGTGACTGCGGTTGCCCACAATCACATCCCCACAAACAGAGCCCAAGATCGAGAAGAACAAACGCCAGACCGCTTGAGCAACGGACTGATCTTTGTGTTTCGACAGTCTCGCCCCCCAGTCCAAACTGTCTGTACTGTCTACACGCAAACGCTGTCCCGTATCGAACTCAACGAAACGCAACAGGTTGTACAGACCTCGACCGGAACACACGTCTTCAATCGTCAAACGCACCTGCTCGGTTTGCCTCCACCACTGCCACAGACGTCCGGTCTGTTCATCAAAAGGAGCAAAGGACACGTGACCAAACTCGGTTGGAGACACAAAAGCTTGGGATGGAAAACAATGCGCCAACCCAAATCCAGTTCCAACTCCCAAAAGAGAGGATTCTTTTTCGGTTACCGAAGACGAGCCCAAGTGAAATATCTCTTTGTTCATTCCCTGTTGGTAACTCCCCCACCCCGCGGCTTCTAAGTCGTTGATCAAAGTGGATTGAAAGGGAAGACGACACACATTGGCAGTCCAATTGGCATTGGTCAGTTCTGCCTGTTGCCCATCCGTGGGCGCCGCGACTGCAAACACACCACCTGTACATCGAACGTCACGATGAAGATCGAGATACGTATTGACGACGTCATACAGGGATTGAAATTCCGCCGTCGCACAGGACCAAGAGTCAGCAATATGCACCTGCTTTTTGCCCAATACTTCACATGCGGACAAGCGAATGTTGGAACCACCAATATCTCCGACCAGAATTGTCATGACAACTTTGTACCAACGATGGCTTCAACAGCCTCTACGGACTTGGGAATGTCCGCAGACAAGTTCTCATAGCCCGTTTCAGTAATCAAAATGTCATCTTCAATGCGAATACCAATGCCACGATATTTTTCTTCTACACTTTCGTCGTCAGCATCAATGTAAATACCAGGCTCTACAGTCAGCATCATACCGGCTTCAAGAAGAATGGAATCGGTTCCGTCTACATAGGGACCAACATCGTGCACATCCATCCCAAGCCAGTGTCCTGTCCCGTGCATGAAGAATTTCTTGTAGGTTTCGTTGGCAATATTCTCATCGACATCGCCTTCAAGCAATCCCAACTCAATCATTGATGTCGTCAAAGACAGTACGGAAGCCTCATGTACCTCACGATATCGAATGCCGGGTTTACAAGTCGCAATCGCCGCTTCGTTGGCTTTCAGTACAGCTTCATAGATTTCACGTTGAGCATCTGTAAACGTACCACTCACAGGCCAAGCACGGGTGATATCTCCAGTGTAAGACCCCAACTCACAACCAGCATCCACACAGACAACGTCCCCATCGCGCAAGGGCTGATCGTTGGTCACATAGTGTAAAATGACGGCGTTGTTTCCTCCACCCACAATCGATGTATATCCCGGTCCTGTACCCCCACTGCTTCTAAAAACATAGGCTATCTTGGCTTCAAGTTGGTATTCAAAGACACCCGGAGCCGTCATCGCCATTGCTTCTTTATGGGCTTTTTTGGTAATCGCCACTGCTTTGCGCATCACTTCTATCTCTGCAGGCGATTTAATTTGACGCAACCGATGTAGCACTTTGGATGGATTGATAAATACATCTGGACCACTCATTCCACTGGTTCGACCGAGTCGATTGGCCTTTTGGATAGAGCGCATCAGCAGTTTGTCCATCGCTGAGTTGTCAGCAAACCCGTAGTGAAGGCGTTCCACCCCCATCAACAAATGTGGCAACTGCTTTGCCAATTCGGAGAAGTTGTAGGCTTCATCGGCACCGAAATCATGCTTTGCACCTTCCACACCTGGCCGAATACCTGTCCATATCTCTCGCTTAGGGTCTTTGGGCTGAACGAACATCACGACCGGCTTATCCGCCTTTGGTCGAATCAGCAGCGCCATCTCTGGGTCCATCCAACCACACAAATACAAAATATCCGAGTTTTGTCGATACTCATATTCTGTGTCGTTGCTCCGTGTCGCGTGTGGTGGGGAAATGAAGAGTGCTGCATCGTCTCCCAATGCAGACATGTACGCTTGCATATTGGCTTGGACGATGTGCGGAAACTGCGGAACTTGACTCATAAACTTGCCTCATTTGGGTGTGGTGTCGTTTGTACTCATATCCGTATTTTAGAGTGGTCGGCAAAGGAATTTCTTTTGCTGATTGAGATGGAATACTAATTTGGGTTATAATTTACTTATGAATTATACGTTGCTTTCAGGTCAAAAAAATACCCATTGCCCATTTCAACAACTGGTTTGCCTAAGTCTGTTTGTTGGATGCACTTCGTCAAAACAGTCTGACACTGGTGTGAATGCGCCAAATGAATTCACCCCAGAATGGACAGTCATAGAGTCGGTCGATTCTAGCGGAGCTTGGTTGCGCGCTCACGTCCCCAGTGACGATACAGACAGCGTTTGGCTCGTTGGTGGACAACCCACACAAGGCGCCATCAAAGTTGGAAATGCGGTGGATGGATTTGAGTCCCTCTCCTTACCAGCAGACACGCCTTTGTTAAATTGGGCAGATGGAACATCCACAAACATGTGGGTTGGTGGACTGTATGGCACAATATTGCATTGGGACGGGAGCACTTGGCAGGATCACAGTTTGAACATCGAAGAGGCAATATGGGGATTGGTCACACACGATGATACAGTCGTAGCCGTCGGTGGTTCCTCTCGATGGGGTGGAGAATCTGCCATAGCGGTTGCCAAAGAAGGTATAGATACAGAATGGACAACCCTAGACATCCCAGAAGAGTTGGGCAATTTAAGCAACCTGTTCAAAGTCGACTTTGATGGAGGCAATTACTGGATGGTGGGAACAGCGGGCGCAGCAATTTATGGGCAATTAGACACTCTTGAAGCGATTCCAACGGGCATCACACAGGATCTGATTACTGTATTGGGATTGCCCAATGGACAAGTTGGCATTGTGGGTGGACGTGGAACGGGCATCTACATGACAGGCAACAACGGTGAACTCAGTGATGCGACACAATTGATCGCCGGAATCAATGGAATCGCTTCAAATCCATCTGGGGATCAGTTGCTGGTGGGAGAATTGGGCTTTGCCACTTTTGGTCAAACGGGTACAGGGACTTGGGTCGACATCCCCCCCACTACCACACACATTTTACACGCTGCCGCAACCCATGAACTGAATGGAACAGAATTTTGGTATGCGGTGGGTGGAAACTTGGCAACCGCAGATTCAACATTTGAAGGAAGCATTTTGGCAATGGAGGTCTCCCAATGATCTCAGTGCTCTCAGTGACCGCAGTGAGTTCACTGGTCGTCTGGTTGCTTGCTTGCACGTCAACCGACAAAGTAGACACCTCTGAACAAGTGGAACCGGCTATCCCAATAGCCGATATATTCGTAGATACCATTGGCGATCCAATTCCATCGCTCAACGCCACTTTATCGGATAGTTACGACAATGGTGCTGCGATAATGACACACACTTTTACCCCAAAGACAGGCTTGGGTCCCACCTTCAATGCCGATTCCTGTGCCAGTTGCCACCAAATGCCAGTGCCGGGAGGCTCTGCGCCACGGTATCGAGATTTTTGGTTGATACAAACAGAACGCTGGGACGGCGCAATGGTCAGCGCTGGGACAAATGGAGAGTCTCCGGTTCGCAACCAATATGCGACTGCACCCGCCCATCACGTGCCTCCGGCTCCAGACGCCACAACCTACGCAAGACGCAATGCACCACCCATGTTTGGGGTTGGCTTGTTCGCATTCGTATCAGACGAAGACATCTTAGCCATGACAGATCCTGAAGATGAAGATGGCGATGGCATTTCAGGAAGGGCGAATTATGAGAAAGGCGAAGTTGGACGGTTTGGCTACAAATCACAAGCGGCTTCATTGGAGTCCTTCAATCGAGGTGCCATTTTCAACCAAATGGGCATCACATCGGACCCTTTATTTTATGAGTTTATCGAGCTTCAAGACACGGGCAAAAATTCATACTTGGACACACTAAATTCTTTTTCCTTGATCAACAGTGCGGAGGCACAGGTCGCTGCTTTGGATGAACCTACAGTCGATGATGACTTGGCTGAAGATCCAGAAATCTCCAACGACGACCAACGGGACCTTTTGCTCTTTTCCACCTACATTGGTGTGCCCAAATTTACATCGTTGGAAGAACGAGGGTCTTCATCGCAACAGGGTGAACAGGCTTTTGCAGACATCGGCTGTGTCGCTTGTCACACGCCCGTCTTGCCATCGGCGATTGGTGGTCTCCCCGCTTATACCGATCTGTTGCTACACGACATGGGACCAGAGTTGGCAGATGGTATATCGGCAGGGTTTGCACAAGGGTCCGAGTTTCGCACCCAACCTCTTTGGGGAGTGGGACTTCATCCGCCCTATTTACACGATGGTAGAGCAGACACCCTAACGGAGGCCATCGAATGGCACGGTGGCGAAGCGCAAACCAGCCTTGATCAGTGGATGGCGTTGTCTGACGCCTCCAAACAAAGCATCCTTGACTTTCTGCATGACTTGGGAGGTGCGCCCAATCAACAGAACTTTCTAAATGCCAGTGATTACACAGCCCCAGAGTTTGGACAGTTGGGTGGTCCTAGAAGAGAATTGTCCAATGACGATACAGATCGTTTTCTTAAAGGGTTGGAATTGTTCGATGGTAACTTTATCGAAGAAGCGGGATTGAACCCAACCTTCAATGCTGATTCTTGCAGAGCCTGTCACCAAGACCCAGTGATTGGTGGTGCGGGTGGTATCGATGTCAATGTCTTGAGATTGGATTGGATCGATGACCAAGGAAGTCGGGCCTCGTTGGACAGCAGTGCCATTCTATTACGCTCTACACTACCGGGTGTATTGCCACTTGAATTGTGGGATTGGAGTCAATCCGACAGTTTGATCGTAGAAAGTCGTCAACCCCCATCGTTGCTCGGTATTGGAGAGGTTGAAAACATTTCGAACGCAACCATTCTGGCAAATGAAGACCCTGAAGATTTGGATGGCGATGGTATTTCGGGTCGTGCCCACATACTGAGCAATGGACAGTTGGGACGGTTTGGATGGAAGGCACAAATTCCTTCGGTGCGAGACTTTATTGCCGATGCACTTCTTGTAGAAGTCGGGGTTACGGTGCACCCAAGCCTTTCTGACTTCACTGTGGAAAATGATTTTGACAGTTGTGACGACCCCGAGTTGGTCGATGAAGATGTTGCCAGCCTTGAATTCTTTGTGTATGAACTGGGTGCTCCCAAATCAACCATCGAACAGGTCCATGATATCTTTGTGCAGGCAGGTTGCGCAAGTTGCCACATTCCTTCAATGGACGGGGTTCCATTGTATTCAGACCTTTTGTTGCACGACATGGGTTATGAAGCATCCACAGTCGTAAATCATGACTTGAACGCGTTGCCAAGCGAGTTTCGCACTCCACCACTATGGGGAATTCGCGACACAGCACCATACATGCACAATGGCGAGGCTGAATCCCTACATGACGCAATTCTCTACCATGGTGGAGAGGCAAGCAGCAGTGTGATACAATACGAGAGCCTGTCAGAAGAAGAACGTCAATCGTTGTTGGCTTTTTTAAATGACCTGTAATCACCATCTTTCTACTTGAAATCACATATGCCCTATCGTAAATTTATCGCCCTCGCCGGTGTATTTGGCTTTCTTGGTGTCGCATCCGGTGCATTTGGAGCACACGCTTTAAAAGAAATTCTGACACCAGATTTGCTCGCCATCTTTGAAACGGGTTCTCGTTATTGCCTACATCATTCTATGGCATTGTTGGCAACTGCACTGTATGGCTCGACCAGACCAAACACTTGGCTCATCAGGGCTTGCTGGGGATTCTCAATTGGCATCACAATATTTGCTGGTTCACTATGGATTCTCGCGCTAACCAATACCCGCTGGCTTGGTGCCATCACCCCTATTGGTGGTCTATCAATGCTCCTTGCTTGGCTCTGTATCACTGTGTATGCATTCAAAGGCGAACGGGATAAACAATGAGCCTTCGCACCACGATAGAACAAGCCCAAAATCGCTGGCAAAACCGACTGACTCAAGATGGAGATCTACAAGCAGCTTGGAACAATATCACCCAAACGATGTTTCGTGGAAATATCCCCAGTCTCGTTGGAGCTGCCAAACTCATCGCCCAAATGGACTGGTGGGATGGGCTATCTGAGTGGCTGATGGTCGAATATGAGACGTTGAAAATCCAAGGAAGCATTCACCTAGAAGAACGCTCTCTATATGCTTTTGTCCTGTTGCAGTCTAGACAGATTGGACTGGAAACAGGTGTGGTTACGTGGCTGTCTATCCTCGACGACTTAGACCCAGACACGTTTCCATGGGGTGAAGTAGCAATCACCGCTGGTTCTCTTCCGACATTGGGAGAGATTCCAGATTGGTTGATGGAGCCCATTGTCTTAGGCGCAACCCAAGAGGTTCAGATTCCCTTGGAAACCGACAACGTTCGACTGTATATGCAGCGTTTCCCCGTAACTCAAGCTCTGTTTGAAGCAATTGTGGGAGACAACCCCAGTACCTGCTTGGGTCAAATGCACCCAGTTGATTCGATTGATTGGAATGGTGCCATCACATTTTGCAACGCGCTTTCTGAAGCCATGGGGTATGAGGCTGTCTACACAATATCAGACACTGACATTGTCGAAAATCCAAAAGCCAATGGATACCGCTTACCCACAGTCGAACAATGGGAACGCGCGGCACAGTTTCAAGGCAACAAAGGTTGGAAGTACGCTGGACACTCTGAACTTTGGCAAGTGGGGGTATACGATTCAAACACATCAGACTCTGTTGGACGAAACCTTCCTACCAAAGCAGGCATCTATGATATGAGTGGAAATGTCTGGGAGTGGTGCTGGAATGATGCATCATCTTCTGCAGAAATAGATCCGCTGTATGCGATTCGAAAAGGTGGTTCTTGGATCAGCAAGGAAGAAGCCTGTGCCATTGACTTTACATCCAAAAGACTCAAAACATTTTCCGAAAGTACTCAGGGGTTTCGGCTTTGTCGAACACTTCCTACAGAAACAGAAGATTCTTCAATAAGCGAAGATGCGCCCAGTGAAGATTGGGGCTGGTAAACGCACCATCCATTACGGTTTAGGCATGTTGAGATTATTCGATTGCCGTTGCGGTTGAGAAAGTACCCCATCTAAAAGTCTGTGTGCAACAGTCACGACAGAACGCTGAGTCCATGATTCCAAGTCCGTCCCTTGCACCCAACGGTTGAAAGCCCCCATGCTCGGACCACACCAAATTTGAAAGTCTTTTTTGCGTTGCACGGCGCCCTGTCGCGCCCATCGGCTACTCTGTCCCAAGTACCAGCGAAAGATGAGTGCCATTCGATATTTTGGGTTGGCACGAGCACGATCCAATTGTGCTGGTTCTCGTTGCCAATAACGTTCGGTTTCCAACCAGATTTCATCGAGAGACTGTCCGAAAATTTGGCGTTCAAGTCGCTTTCGGTCGTCTGCTGGAATTTCGTCGATGGAAGCATGTCGTTTGTACAAATCGTACAACTTGTGTGAACGTTGCGCATACATCGTGCCTTTTTTGAGCACCTGAACATGGGCACCCATTTCAAACATATCTGGAGCGATCCCCAGTGCACAATCCGTGACGTCTGCCTTACTCAGCATCTCCTTTACGAGGTTGGATGTCCCTGCTTCCAATGTGCATTGATGGATGGACCCCAAGACTACATAATCAGCACCCATAGCAAATGCAGCGGCAAGTGCGCTTGGTGTTCCCAATCCACCAGCAGCACCAACACAAATACGATTTGGATATCCACAATTCTCAACGGCTCTCACTGCCATCTCTTGAATCGCTGGAAATACCACAGTCAAAGGTCGAGAATCAGTGTGTCCTCCGGAATCTGCCTCAACAGTGATGGCATCCGCTATGGGTACTCGCTGTGCCAAATCGGCTTGCTCTTTTGTAATTTCACCAGTCATCAATAAGCGTTGAACCATTTTTTGGGGGGCTGGTTGCAAAAATTGTTGAGCCACAGAAGGATGAGATACTTTGGCTACAATGCGGTGCTGGCATCGAATCTGTCCTTGTACCTCGCTCAATCCGGTCAAGCGATAGCGAATCAACGCCTGAGTTAGGCGCATATATGCGGATGCCGAGATCGTTTTAACCCCATATTTCAACAACAAATCAACCGTTTGCTCTTCCATATTCGGCTCAGTGGGATTGTGTAGTACGTTACACCCCCATGGATACTGGGGAGACAATTTCGAAGAAAGGTGTTGTAGCGCCTGTTCCAAATCAGATATACCAAGCCCCCCGGAACCAAAGAAGGCCAACATTCCTGCTTGTGCCATTGTAGAAACCAGTTCTACAGAAGCAATACCGCCCGCCATTGCTCCAGCAACATAGGGAGCGGTCACACCAAAAGATTGACAGAAATCAGGACCCAAATCTTCAAAGGTTCTAGTCGAAGATGGCACTGTTTTTGGTTCTATATTCCGATGTGGACTGTGTGGTGTAGACTCAGGTGGCGTCCAATCAAAGGTGTGAGAAATGCTACCAGAATCCGACCATCCCTGCTGGATCATATATCGGTGAAGATGGGTCTCATCTCGACCAAATTCAATCCAAGACTCTCCGTACAGTCTCAGCGTGGTCACTTGGTGCGTTGACATAAAGTAGAAAATGGGATCCAGTCCCGATTGAATTTTGGACTCCAACCCTTCTGCACCCACCTCCAAAGTCTCTTTCTGTCCGTCTTTCTCAACGTATAGTTGAGCACAGCCATATTGTTTTCCCAACGCAATGAGTTCTGCCCTCATACACCCTCCGATGATGGTCTCAAAAGAACCCTTTAACACTTTCTAGAGCCAGTTTACTGTCAAAGCAAGGTACAAAATTTCAAAAAAGACATTCTTTTCTGTGTCATAGAAACTAAATTCTAAAATTTTCAAAACCTATAACATACTGATATTATTGCCTTTTATCATTATGGACAATATTTGACGTTGCGAACACTGTATAAATGTGACTATTATATGAACACCCTCCCTTCGGAAGCATATTAAGCTTCAGTCATTCCAATACTCTCTCCCTTTACCCATTCACGATCACCGACGCGTCAATATCATAGACTGTTCGACAGGTCACCTCTCATCAAATCCCCAAATCAAGTTTATTTATGGCAACCACTCCAATCGCCATTCTCGGCGCGACTGGAATGGTGGGTCAGCGAATGATTGAGCTGTTGTCCCACCATCCCAATTTTCATATTGCATACTTAGGTGCATCTCATCGCTCGGCGGGCAAATCTTACAACAATGCCTGTACATGGAGGCTGGCTAGCCGTTGCCCCTCAAACATCCAACAAATGATCGTTGGCTCCTGTTCAGTTGAAGATGTTCCCAATGACTGCCGACTGGTCTTTTCTGCACTCGATTCCAGTGTGGCTGGTGAGGTTGAATCCGCGCATGCAACGGCAGGTCGTTTCGTAATATCCAATGCGTCCAACCACAGAATGAACCCAAGCGTGCCTCTCATCATCCCAGAAGTGAATCCCGACGATATTGCTCTTGTCCATGAGCAATCTACCAAAGGTGGCATTGTAACCAACCCCAATTGCTGTGCCATCCCCTTGGCGTTGAGTCTTGCCCCTTTGCAAAGTCTAGGAACGATTGAGGCTTGTGTCACTTCAACTTGGCAGGCTGTATCTGGTGCTGGGTATCCTGGAGAGTCTGCGTGGGACATGGTTGGAACGGTTCATCCACACGCGGGCAACGAAGAGGAAAAACTCGCGGAAGAGCCCTGTAAAATCTTACATACCGACTTCCCCATTTCTGCTCGATGCGTTCGAGTTCCCGTGGCTGATGGACACCTATTGAGTGTTCAAGTCAAAATATCGGGAAAACCAACCCCAGAAGATGCCATAGAAGCTTGGCAATCTTGGAATGAACGTCCATCCGAGTTGCCTTCATTGCCCTCATCTCCTCGTCCACTGTTTATCTTGCACCCACAAAGGAATCGTCCATCTCCACGCTTGGACATCCATCTCGGTCAAGGGATGGGCATCAGTATTGGGCGAGTAGAGCGATGCTCGGTCATGGGTCTCAAATATTATGTGCTGGCTCACAACACCATTCGTGGTGCTGCTGGTGCCGCGATTGCAAATGCTGAACTGCTATTACAAAGAGGATTCTTAGACAATGACAACATCTGATATTGCCCTGCATGAAGCCACGCGCTACCGCTATCTTTCCTACGCCATGTCGGTTATCACGTCAAGAGCCCTGCCCGACGTTCGGGATGGACTGAAGCCTGTACAGCGTCGTGTGTTGTTTGCCATGTTTCAAAACCTGCGTCTCTATCCAGAAGGGCGCTATCGAAAGTCCGCTGCAGTAGTCGGTGAAGTGATGGCAAAGTACCATCCACACGGTGACAGTTCCATATACGACGCCATGGTTCGAATGAGTCAACCCTTTTCGTTGTTGCACCCTCTTGTCGACGGTCAAGGAAACTTTGGTTCTATGGATGGAGATGGCGCAGCTGCCATGCGATACACAGAGGCAAAACTCACCCCTATCAGCATGGAACTTCTGAGTGAGATCAAACAAAACACTGTAAACTGGAGACCCAATTACGATGGACAACATTCTGAACCCATTGTATTGCCGGCTCAGTTGCCTCACTTACTGATCAATGGAGCGGAAGGTATCGCAGTCGGTATGTCGACCCGCATTCCTCCTCACAACCTTAGAGAAGTCATCGATGCGTGCGTAGCCTTAATAGACAACCCTGACTTGAGGGCCTTGGATTTGGCTAAAAAAGTCAAAGCACCAGATTTTCCGACCGGTGGACTGATCCTCAATGACAAGCAGGACCTCCGAGAAATGTATGCCAAGGGCAATGGCGTGATCCGAATCCGTGGAACATGGGAACTCGAAAAGGATGGAAGACGTTATTCAGCGATCATCAATTCGATTCCCTACGGCGTCAACAAAGCCACGTTGGTCGAGAAGATTGGAAAGTTGATCAGTGACAAAAAAATCCCACAATTGGTTGATATCCGCGATGAATCGACAGATGAAGTACGCGTTGTGGTCGACTTGAAAGTTTCAGCTGGACGTTCTCCAGAAAAGGAAATGGAAAATGCAATGGCCTACCTATGTCGCCATACGCCATTGCAAAGCTCTTTTCCAATGAACATTACATGCTTGGTGCCCACAGAAAATCCAGAAGTGTCTGAGCCATTGAAGGCTACGTTGTACGATGTCATTCGACACTGGTTGGACTTTAGACTGCAAACGGTCATCAAACGATTCAATTTTGAACTGAAAAAATTACAAGACCGCATCCATACGCTTGAAGCATTTGCAAAAGCATTCGACGTACTGGATGAAATCATTGCGTTGATCCGTGCTTCAGAAGGCCGTTCCGATGCCAGAAAGCAAATTATGGAACGATTCAAGTTTGATGAAGAGCAAACAGATGCCATCTTGGATCTCAAACTGTACCGATTGGCCAAATTAGAGATTCACGCCATTGAGTCTGAACTGGCAGAAAAAAGGGACGCAGCACAGCGCATATCTGAGATTCTCAGTTCCCAAGACAGCGTTTGGGGAATCGTGCGTGGCGAGTTGCTGGAGCTTCGAAAGTTGTATGGAAAGAAACGATTGACCAAGATTGGTGGCGAGGAGGCTGAGACCAACTTGGCAGATGAATCAGCCTACATCATCGACGAAAAGTCCTACATCATCGTCACCAAGCACGGATGGATCAAACGTCAAGGGCGTTTCTCAAACGTCTCTAAAATTCGGGTTCGAGAAGGAGACAGCATTTTGGCCATTGCCAAAGGCAGTACCAAAAACACGATGGCCTACTTCACCAACAAAGGCTTTGTCTATGTACAACGCATCGCCGATATTCCTTCGACAACTGGATATGGTGATCCCGTTCAGCGATATTTCAGCTTTGCAGATGGTGAGCAACTTGTGGGTGCAATCGCAATTGACCCATTGTCCCTTCCAGATATACCCGAGGACGTTCCCATCGAAGACCCTGAACACTCTCCTCCCTACGGCATTGCCGTAACAAAAGATGGTCGGGTAGTTCGCTTCTCCATCATCACCCAAAAACAAGTGACGAACAAAAGTGGTCGCCGCTATATGAAAATCAACAAAAAAGACGATGCGGTACTGTGTGTCTACCCAGCGATCGGCAATGAATGGGTCTCTTTGTATACCAAACAGACGAGAGCATTGTGCTTTCCTGTCTCAGAGATCACCTTGGTTCGGGGCGCGGGAAAAGGCGTCATTGCCATCAAAATGGACAAAGGCGATGTTGTTGAAGGATTCACGGTCGTTGACAATGAAAAATCTGGAATCGCGGTTGAAACAAGTCGTGGACGAGAGATTACCATCCATCCCAAAAAGTACGGTGGTTCCAGGGCAGCCAAAGGAAGTAAACTGTTGCAACGGGGTACCGTCAGTGAATGGACCATTCCCTTGTTGCGCTTAGACAAAATGTTTAAGCACACGAAAAACAAAGACCAAGGAGAGGGCTCTTCTGAAGAGGGATCCTCCGTAACCGAATCACAAGATGTCAAGGTGCGTCGCAAACCTCGCAAAGAACAATCTTCAGAAGAAAGCACGTCCAGTGACACTGCAAATGCGTCGTCAACCAACCAGAGTCAGAGCGCACTCATCTCCACCAATACAGTCGATTCTGTAGGCTCAGTAAAAAGCGAGAATACACCGTCGAATACTTCACAGTCTCAAACAAAGGCAACAAGCCTATTCCCAGAGCATTCGACTGATGATCAAACTGAGCCAAAAGCAGTCACATCATCAAACGACGGCACAAGTGCGCCCGAACAAGGTGGGCAAACAAAGGCAAAGAAGCGACCCAAAATTGTTGTCCGTGCCAATTATCCCGACCAAAACCAGCTCAAGCTCTTTTAATTCGAGGTACCCATGTCTTATACAGGTCAAAACATTACCATTCTTGAAGGACTCGAGCCTGTTCGCAAGCGTCCCGGAATGTACATTGGTGGAACGGGCAAAGCAGGTTTGCACCACCTCATTTGGGAAATCGTGGACAATTCCATTGACGAAGCCATCAACGGTTTTGCAAACAAAGTTTACGTGACGCTCCACAAAAATAGCAAAACGGTCACCGTCTCCGACAACGGTCGTGGTATTCCGGTCGATATTCATCCTAAAGCGGGTGTTCCAACGATTCAAGTCATTCTGACCACTCTTCACGCGGGCGGAAAGTTCGATCAAGGTTCATACATCACCTCAGGTGGACTACACGGTGTGGGTTCAAGTGTGGTCAACGCACTGAGCGAAGAACTGATTGCAACAATTCGCAAAGATGGACACGAGTATCAACAACGCTACCAACGAGGAAAAGTTGCCAGCGAACTCAGCAAGATTCGCGAATGTCGTGGTTCTGGTACCAGCATTCAATTCACTCCTGATGAAGAAATCTTTGGTGAGATTGAACTGGACGCCGAACTAATTCTCAAACGACTGGAAATTTCGGCATACCTAAATAAGGGACTGAAAATCATTTTTCAAAATGAGGCGACATCTTCAAGAGTTGAAATGAAATTCGATGGCGGTGTTGCCGATTTTCTAACCAAGGAAGTTGGCAAGAATACGATTGTCGGCAAAAAGACATTTGTGTTTTCAAAACCCGAACACCCCAGATTGGATTTGGCTCTGTGTTGGACAGATGACACGTCTGAAAAAATCCGTTCCTTTGTAAACGGCATCCCCACACAAGATGGAGGTACCCATGAGCAAGGTCTGAAAGACGCTGTCCTTCGGGCTGTCAGAACGTATCTAGACACTCAAAAAGTTCCTCTGCCACGCGGAATCAAACTGTCAGCGGAAGACATTCGTGAAGGAATGGTCGCCATCTGTTCTTGTTTTCTGTCGGAACCACAGTTTCAAGGACAAACCAAGGACAAACTCAACAATCCTGAAATGCGCTCTCAAGTCGATTCGGTTGTTCGTCCGATCTTGGAGAAGTGGTTGTTGGACAACACCTCTGTAGCCGACGCGCTCATCGCCAGAATGGTACTGGCAGCAAAGGCCCGTCAAGCCTCAAGAGATGCAACATCTCAGGTTCGTAGAAAGTCTGCCACAAATCGAAAACTCAATCTTCCTGGAAAATTGGCAGATTGTTCCAATTCGAATCCAGAACTTTGTGAATTGTTCATTGTAGAAGGAGACTCAGCCGGTGGTTCTGCCAAACAAGGTCGCGATAGAAAGACTCAAGCGATTTTACCATTGCGTGGAAAAGTCCTCAACGCTGAACAAGCGTCCATCAAAAAAGTCATGGGCAACAAAGAACTTTGCGATATCGTGAGTGCCTTGGGATGTGGGATTGGTAAGGATTTTAAAATAGACCACTTACGCTACCACAAAATTGTCCTGTTAATGGATGCGGACCAGGACGGAAACCACATTGTGACGCTGATGCTAACCTTCCTGTATCGCTATATGAAGCCGCTGATTGATGGTGGATACGTCTACATTGCTCAACCACCGCTCTATCGTGTGGACATTGGTAAAGAGACCCACTGGATAACCGACGATCGAGAGATGGAAAGACTCAAAAAGAAAACATCCAGCCGATCAAAAATGCAAATCGCCCGCTTTAAGGGTCTTGGAGAAATGATGCCCAAGACGCTCTACCAGACAACCCTCAACCCAAAACGTCGAAAGTTGCTTCGCGTAACCATTCCAGATGCAAAAAGTTTGGAAACCGAAAACACCATCTCAGAACTGATGGGAAAGGATTCCAGTCAGCGATACAAAGCCATCATGGAATGGATGAACGTGGTTGAGTTTGTGGATGTATAGCCCGTAGCCCCTTACTGAAGAATCAAGTGTGCAATTGAACCATCAAAGCGACTGCACAACTTTGTTCTTCTGAAATCGGTATTGGCATACAACTACTCGAAACCATTCCCAAGTTAGAGTATAAATCAGCGTAATTTAGCAATTGACACGTACAGCAATACTACGTTGGTGAGGGTTTGGTTACGATAACCCCAGCAAGTTTATCCAAAATAGTCTGTGCTTTGGGGGCCCATGTTGGATGCCCACTCTCGACAACCTGTTCCAAATGAGAGATAGCTTCCCCTTTCTTGCCTTGTACTCGATAGAGCACACCGAGGTGATAATGGGCTTCCACATCATAGGAGCGAAGTTTTAAAGCCTGCAAAAAAGCCTCTTCTGCCAACTCTACGTCTCCACTCTCATAGTGCTCTTTTCCACGAGCGACACATTCAGACGATTCGTGAATCAACTCAATGTCCAAGAACGCTTTCGCATTGAGAGTGACCATAATGGCACGCAGTGGACCCAAGAAAACCAGTCCTGCCATTTCAGCCGCAACCAAGACACCAATCGGAATGTCTGGACACAATGGAGCACCTTTATAAGAAATGCGCACTTTGGTATACCGCCCTTCATTCGCAACTTTTCGAATTTTCTCTTGAAGGTCTTTGAGACTGTTTTCGATTTCGCTGGGATCAATCTCGACTCGAAATTGATCAAAGAGTGTTTTCCATGCGTCTTTGGGGGATTGCTCAGCCATAAAGCCCTCTGTGAATGGGTGTTGATGTGGAATGCTATAGAGACGATTGTATCAAGCGCGAGCGGACAAACCACCATCCACAACGATGACCTGACCGTTGATCCAATGGGCTTCAGGTTGCGTGAGCAGCCACACGGCATTGGCAATGTCTTGTGGTTCTCCCATCCTTCCAAGCGGTGTCAACGTCTGCGCCACAGATTTCATGTCATCAACATTTTTCAGATACTGAAGGGTGTCGGTCTGGATCAACCCACCACAAACAGTATTGACACGAATCCTTTCAGGACCAAGTTCCACAGCCAATTGACGAGTGAGCGCCTCCATACCTGCCTTGGAAGCCCCCATAGCCGCGTAGCCTTCAATGTATCGCTGTGATCCCATTGACGAAATTCCGACAATGAGGGCCCCTTCTTTCAACGGCACCAGTTTGGAGAGCAACCAAAAAGGTCTCAGTGAGGACTCAATGGTCAAGTCCCACTGACCCGTTCGAATTTTTCGAAAATTCTTCATGACGCCAATGGCCGCGTTGTGAACCAAAATATCGACAGAATCAAACATCTTAGCCATTCTTTTCAAATCGGCTTCTTGACGCACATCGCCTTGAAACAAAATGGGCTCTCCACCTTGTTGTCGAACAGCCTCGGCAGATATTTCCGCAGCTTCTTGGTTGTGCAAATAATTGATGAGAACCCGATCCCCAGGTTGGGTAAGTTTCGTGGCAATTGCCCGACCAATTCCCCTTGAAGAACCTGTCACAATGATATTTCTAGTCTGTTGCATAAAAACTGGTTATCCCACTATGAGTCTTTTGACCAATATGACAAAATTTTAATAGAACAACCCTCAAAAACATATGGAGTTCCCTATGATGTTCATGATCAGTTACGTCAACATGCAAGACGACCCACAAGCACAAGCTCGATTCGACGCTGCTGTCAAATTGATGCGCCCATGGGCCAACGCTTTGTCTTCAAAAGGTGTTTGGATCGTACAAAACCCTCGTCAAAACGCCGCTCAAATCCGAGATGCATTGAAGCCAATGATCAACAACGGTGATCGTTTGTTCGTTGCTCGCATTTCTAGAAACTGGGCTGGTTCAGGTATGAATCCATCTTTCCCAGAATGGATGATGAGCCAAGACTTCGGTACTTTTGCTGACGTAGAACAAGGCAAACGCCAATCCTAATCTTTTCGACAGATTGCCAATCGAGCCAGTTCATTTCGGTGAACTGGTTTTCTTTTTCTTCGATTTGTGTATTCTCCAACGCAACAAAGAATCACTTTGAATCCGCGAAAGGCCTACCACAAGGCCAATAAGAGTCCCAATGGAGCGTAGAGATACTTTCCTGCATCACCCACCCAAAAGAGCACCATCAAAATTGTAAAACCATAGGGACGGATGGAATCCAACAAATCTTGTCCTGAACGCGGTAGAAAGTGTCTTAAAATGGATGAACCATCCAACGGAGGAATTGGCACCAAATTAAACACAGCATAGAGCGCAGAGGTCAAATAGACACAGCGAAAGAGTTCATCAAACAACCAGACCACTGAGCCAACAGAGAGACCCACTCCCTCGTTCAGCACCATATTGCTATACGGGAGAAAGGCAGTAGCTTGATGTAGTATCCAGCAAATCAACATCAATACCATATTGCCCAACGGACCTGCAAAGGAGATCAACGCCATGTCTCGACTGCGATTTTTGAGACGCATCGTGTTTACCGGTACGGATGCCATACCCATTGGCACCAGTCCCGCAGCGGCTGTAAAAACAGGCAACAACACGGACATGAACACAGAGCCCATGTCGTTCCACTCTACGTGATCAAACGGATGAATGGAGCGCTTGCCCATGAGATACGAGGTGTCATCCCCTAAATAATAGGCAGCATAGGCGTGACCACCTTCGTGCAAACCCATTTGCAAAAACCAAGCAACAACGAATAAAGGGAAAGTATAAGTCAAATCCATGTTGTGACTGTATCCCTTTGTCCACATTTTTCCAATCGAAGTTTCATGCCCAAACCTACAATTACGATCACAGAACACCCCAACGGCATTGAGAAGGTTGGAGAAAGAGCGATCGTCGCAAAAGAAGATCGCGGTCGACAGTTGCCAGAAGAATTGCACAGTTTCGTTCCGGCTTGCATCAAGCTTTCTACTTTCTCGACTGTCAACTCAACTCAGAGTGAGACCTGTACGCGTGTAGAACAACATATGGGAGTGCCCCATCCAACACCCTTATTGAAAGTTCAAGAGTGGTGGAAGGCTCGTGAATCGATGTGGCAGGCACAATCTCTCGAAACAAAGCCCCTGCGCAAATGGCTCAAGTCAGTGTCACCCCATGGCAAAATCAACACAGGATCATTGCGAAAAAGTCTCAAGCAGGCTGGTGTCACGCCACCAAGTCTCAAATGGCTGGAACATGCACTCAACACCGAGTTCACCCTGGCAACACATACCGGTCCCACCCACAACGCACTCACCCCAAGACGGATTCGAGAACAAGGCTTCATCTGCTGGCGGTATTCCAGTGTAAACGGAACTCGTGGTACGGACATGGCACCCTTTGTAGAGCCAGACGGGTATCCACTCGACGTGCAGATACACATTCTCAAATGGGCTTGGCTACACGATGCCCCCAAAGCATTGCGTTGCCTACAATTGCTTCATCCTACGAACCCAAAACACAAAGATGTGACTGTCACAGGCATCCAGCATCATCCAAGTCTCAAGCGTCGGTGGATTGAACGGATGCTGGGGTGTACACTTGGCACACACCCGCAACATCAAGTGGCACGAGGGTTGTATAGAGCAAAAAAACTCCACCTCTGTGGACACCCCATCACGCTGGAAACCGATGTCGAAATCACACCCAAAAAGGATTCTACGTTCTTTCTTCCACGCTCAAGAGAGAACACAACACTGTTTTCAAAGTGGAACGAGGGCATCAAACTCGACGAAGAAGGTCGCTATTCCTTGACGCCTGAGCATCATGCGCTGACGATTGCCAAACATGTTCAAGCCCCCATCGTCTACGATGCTTTTTCTGGATGCGGTGGAAACACCATTGCCTTTGCTCGGCAGAAGCACATCACAATGGTCATCAGCAATGAACTCGATGGCGCACGCTCAAAATTGTGTCAGCACAACGCCAGTCTCTACAATGTGTCAAACAAGGTAACGTTCACCAGTCATGACGCTTTGAACACTTTTCCGAAAGCCCCTTTTGTATTTCTTGATCCACCGTGGGCTTTGGGTTTAGACTCTCTAGACCGTTGTTGGCAAACCTTTCAAAAACACTACCCACATGGTATGATAAAAGTCCCAATAGACTTTCCAGTTCCTGTAGGCACAAAAGTGCGACTCTTTTCCACGAACAACCACTTCCCCTCTTTCTTGGTGCTCATATGGTAATGCTTTCTTTGCTCACACTGTTGGCGTGCTCTGACAAAGACACTTCATCTGAAGATGTACAGAGTTCGGGCACATTCTCCATTTTGACTTACAACATTCACGGTCTTCCATCAGAGGTCACCGGCGACGACACCACAAGTCGGATTGAACAAATCACACCCTTACTCTCAGACTTCGACATTGTTGGTGTTCAAGAGGACTGGATTGAAGAAAACCGTACAATCTGGGTTGAGGGCTCTGGCTTTGAGCACATCGACATCTTTGCCGAAACACTGGATGAAGAAAAGGTCTATGGCTCTGGTCTCTCCCTCCTCAGTAACCATCCTCATCTCAGCGCCAAACATGTCTTTTATGAAGGCTGCAATGGCTACATCGACAGTGCTTCAGACTGTTTTGCCAGCAAGGGTCTACAAATCGTATCCACAGAACTGGGTGGAGAGCCTGTGCACCTGCTGAACACGCACTTGGAAGCCGGAAACAACGATGTAGACTCTGAGATTCGCTCAGACCAAATCAACACCATCCTTGCCGAAGCCACTCTTCTCGATGGCGCCATCATCGCAATGGGAGACTTCAACCTTCACCCCGATGATCCAATCGACATGGAGATGCTACAACGATTGACCGATGCAGGATTCAGCAACACCTGCTGGGAACTGGAGTGCTCAGAACCCAACCACATCGACCAGATTTGGTACCGCAGTGGTGATGCATTGACACTCACCTTAGAGTCTTGGGAGCGACCCACTCATTTTGTCGACGTTGATGGGATAGATTTATCCGATCATCCACCGATTGTGGGCATGTTTGAGTGGGAACGATAGGCTTGCCTCAAGTTGAGTCAGCCCTTGGTCTTTCTAGTCTTTTCTACCAGACACTGGAAGAAATTTCAATACAAAGCCTTGATGACATGGATTGACTGTGTAAATCGGTCAAAAAGATAAAAAGCACCCCAGTATGAGGTGCTTTCACTACGTAAAGTTCAGCAAGGTAAACAGGCTACATCAAGCTTTAAGGAAGAAGCGTTCCACTCTCAACTGAATCCTTGATTCGGTCTTTCAGGCTATCAGCAGTATCAACATACAGTTGGTAATTGCCAATGTTTCCGCAGACATTGTTGACTGAAGTCCATGCGGTACCGTCCGGTACACTTGCAAGCATGTTCCCAGCAGCCCAGCCACCAGCACTTCCAGCACCATATTCAAGAGCGATTTTCCAAACTTTAACAAAGCCGCTTTCTTTGGCTTGAAATGCTTCCACCGCAGCTTTGTAGCGGGTGATTGTTCCACGATAGCCTAAAACTTCTTTGTTGATCTCTGCCATGCTGTTGAACATAGACTCAAAGGTGCTTTTCAAGGTGTCTAAGTTTGAAATCAAACCTGCCAAATCCGACTTAATCGCAGAGTCAGGAGATGCAGCAATCAAGTCTCGTAATTTGTCAGCCTCATAATTGGCACTGCCCAACTGATCCAGAGCCTCAGTCAATTTGGGCGACATGTTTCTGGCTTTCAGTTCCATGCGGTCACAGGCCTTTACTGCCCCATCAAGCTTGTTGATTGTATTGCCACAAGTCTTGACCAAACCAGCAGGAAAAAACTGTTCCACTACGGCTTTTCCAACTTCCTTTGTGTTTCCCCATGAAGCCCATTGTGCCTGTAGAGCTCCCATGTCTGCTTGACAGCCATTGAGATTCTTTGCAATGTCGCCAAAAGAATCTTTCAATTCACCGTAGGCATCGGCGAAGCCTTTCACAGCCCCCAACCCGTTGACTGTGTAGAAAGCGATGGCTGCTGCAACCCCCATCGGTCCTCCAGCAACGGCAGTCGCCGCAACGGCACCCGCTGTAACAGCCGCATTGGTGGCCTTCCAAACGGCACTGATGATTGTCTTGGTGTCTTGCCAAACAACTTGTTTCGTGGTCACCCCCAAAACGCGATTGAATTCTGCTTGAGCGGCAGCAATAGACTCGTCTACTTTCTTCGCCAAAACTTTTTCAACCACTTTCTGAAGACCGTCAGCGCCCTTCTTTTCATAAGCGCTGGCAACCTCATCAGCTACTGCATCAATGATACCGTGAAAGTCTGCCGCATCCACAACCTTTTGGGTTAAATCAGCATCAGAAACAACCTTACCAACCTTTTCATCAGGCTTTTTACTGCGAAACTCCCAAGAGATTCCAACGTCGAGTGTAATTGGACCTTCTGGTCTACACAACGGAATAATGTCTTTGACCTTTTCGTGAGTCGCGAGCGCACGACCAAGATCTGGATGACTCAAAATGGTGAAATTACGAGAAAACTTCGCACCACTGAACGTGGACTTCACTTTCTCCGCCATCGCCTTAAAATACCCATCATCATCCAAACCGTCTTCACTCATGGTGACAGCAAGTATAATCTGTTCAGCATTCCACTTTCCACTGATACATGTATCCACAAAGTCCGGAATATCATTGTTCATATACGGTGTGTTCAACAACTTTTTGATGAGCGCTGGATTTTTTCCAAATGCTTCATATGCTTTCAATAAATTGCCCATTGTTATCTCCTATTTCCCTTCGAATTGTTTTGCGATTGCGAAAAAGTTTTCCCATGTACCGTCGGACAAACCGTTCTTCAGCTTGGTGAGGGCAGCGGGATTCGTTGCAAAGTCTTTCCAAAGGACTTTCCACACTGCTTGTTCTTTGGTTGCACATTGCTCAAGAGATGTGAGGTCCTTGCCTTTGATTCCGAGAATCTCCCCGACAGTTTCCCAATCGTTTGCAACAGCTTCTAGTTCGGCAGCCACCTCTGCTGACGCTTCTTCATCCAAAGCATCCTGATCTTCCATACCCTCAATAACTTTCAATGCTGTTTTGATGTTGGCAAGGTACTCTTTGAGGTTCTCCTTTGTTAAATCAAAGTCGGACTCTTTGAATTTCGCCAAGGCACCTGCTTTGGAAAACATTTCCTTGTCTTTAAACAGTTTGTACATGCTGTTTTTCGCAAATTTTTTCAAACGACCATTTATCTTTTGCAAATCATCTTCATCGCTCAGGGTTGGATTGGCAATTGCCTTCAGATACTTGTCTTTGGCACCTTGCTTCCACCACATGAAATACTTGATGGCGGATTTCACTTCCTTGCTGACAGCAACACCACTTTCTTGAAGTTCCTTCGTTGCTGCTTCATCGAGCGCATCTTCCTGTGCATCTTCATCGGTCTTGGGTCCGATGCGCTTGACTATTTCGGCATTCGGCAACAACTTTTTGAAGGTACTGTCCTTACTCAGTGCCTTTAATGTCGACTTCCCACCACCGTTTGCCTTGCACACCACGGCAATTTGGATGGCATCACCATTTTTGGTAACCAGCCCGGCTACACTGGCACCTTTTTCGTCGACTTTCTTGGTGTCAACCTTGAGTTTATCAAGATACTTCTTGATCAGACCGCCCTTCTTGAACTTATTTGGGTCTTTGACCTTTTTGTCAATACCAAAGATGTAGTCAGAGCCAGACTGTAGTGCAAACCAAACCATGGGTTTTTCACCTAAGACTTTTGCAGCCGACTTACTGAGCGAAGTCAATGTTTTCGCATTTGAGTTTATAGCCATTTGATTTCCCTATCATAATGAGTTTTTGTTTAAGTTTGTCGCATTGAGAGTATCATAATTGTGGGTGGTTTCCATAGCAGCACACTAAATTTTGAACAAAAACTAAATCTTCAAAACAAAGTGGACGTTCTTTCTTTAAAACTTGGATACAACCTTCCCGACAATATGCCCCCTCGTCAACCAACCAAACTGACGGGAGTCACTGCTGGACTTGGCGTTGTCTCCTTGAACAAAGAAACGCCCTTCTTCGATGATGACCACCCGTTTGACCATTTCCAAATCTTGTGTCGGGTGGTGACAGATGACGACATCGCCTTCTGAGACGGATGGGGGTTCGGGATCCATCAAGATAAACTGTCCATTGACCAGTGTTGGCGTCATCGAATCACCAGACACAAGAAACCTCCGCCGGTTCCCGAGTATCCACATCATGGTTTCCCACCATGAAAAAGGAATCTCTGAGACCATTGGAGGCTCCAACGTATCGCTTAAAACGAACAGTATTTAGCTAGCAGTAAACCATGCAACATCGCGGTTCTTGGCAGACCAGAAGATGCTGTGGATTTCTTCGATGGCTTCCATCAATTCTGTGGCGTGTTCTACAGAAACTTCTACTTTACAAGCTGAGCACAACTTTGCGGCTTTCCAAAACTTGTCGTGCAAATCTGGGTGTGTTTCCAAGTGGTGTGGCTTGAAGAAGTCTGTCCAAAGCACCAACAACTCTTCTTTGGCTTTGTGTGCTTCGTGCTCTTTAATGGCAACGAAACGAGAGAATGTGTTGTGGTATTTTACGTATGCAGCGTGGTCATCTGCAGATGGAACTTCCAAAGCAACCAACTTTTTGGTCATAGAAAGTACAGCTTCAGCAGCAATACGAGCAGAAGATGGGTCGTATACGCCACAAGGGCCATCACAGTGAGCACTCGCAATTGGAGCAGGAGAAAGTTTATTTACCAGTGAGATCAAAGTATTGAACATCATAGTATCCTTTGTGTAGGGTGAATAATGTGGTAGCAAGGTACCAAGAGAAGTCTATAAGATATGCGGTGCTTGGCAAATTGTTTTTCTCTCTATCTGCACTTTGCAACAGACAGTATTGGAATAAACGATCACCGAACCAATTTTAAACACCCACATACTCAAGACAAGGGGGCACAAGCAAAAATACAATGTCATCAAGTTTTGATGATTCCAGTTCACATCAGCAACTCAACAAATCAAAATCTTGAGGAACGTCTGTCATTACAATGATCCACAAAATATCGTAAACAGTAGACAATCGAAACTGCAGAACCCTGATAGAGTGACAGGGAACAATGAGTAGATTGTGAAAACCCAGTGTAAACAGTGAAAGTGCGAAGAGCGGGAATTGAACCCGCACAGCCATAAGGCCACCAGCTTCTGAGACTGGCGCGTCTACCGATTCCGCCACCTTCGCATAAGCTTTCGTTCCATACAATATAGTGTAAGGTCAAGGAAAAGTCAAACAAACAGTGTCCTTTGTCAAACCTCACAACTGTCCATTCATCCAATGTTTGGATGATTCAATGTTCAATTGTTCGGCAACTGCAATTCCCACAGCAGATAGAATTCGTAATTGCTCGTGCAAAAGGGAGTACTGGTCGTAGTCCCGTGCATGTCGGTGTCCACATCTACATTGTCACACCAAACGTCTTCATCGCTGTCAATCAACGTTGCAGACAGTGGCACGGATTCTTCTAAATCCATCCAAAACAGTTCCACGCTTTGAACGGTCCCACGGTATTCCCCTTCCCAATTTGGCAAATCCGCCACTCCGGTCTCAATATCCACTGTCGTACAAGCCTCTACACTGTACTCATCGACTTCTTTTGACGTGTAATCGGTGCTCAGTCGTTGACAAAAAGTAGCGTCTGATTGAGTCACCACATACCCAGATGCATCATAGACCAACACAGTGGAAGAAATATCAAAAATTTCTGTACAGGCAACCAGTAACCAAATCATCCAACCCCCAAACTCTCTTGAATGCACTCCACAACCTGAGTGACACGAAAGGGCTTTGGAATTCGAGCCACAATTGGAAACCGCTTAGACGAGGCATCCCAAGCAGAAACATCCCCAGAAATGGCAACGATGGGCGTTTGGGGATGAGAAATATCTTCAAGCAACTCTAGCCCCGAACAGTCAGGCAGTCGATAGTCCACCACAAACACGTCAAACAACGGATTTCGACTCACTTCCATCCGTGCATCTGCCCCTGAAGTTGCCCATGTGACCATCATATCCGCTCTCTCTAGTTCCTTCTTTAACATGGCTCCCAAATGCTCATTGTCTTCGATCAACAGCACTTGGATCATCGACATATTGTGATTGAGTACAGACAAGTCAATGGGCTGTGTTTTCTCAATGCTGAGATTGGTTTGTTTTGAGGGAATGAACAATTGAAAGAGACTGCCCTTTCCTGGCTCCGATTGAATGTGCAAGCGACCACCATGGGCTGCAGCACACATCTCAACACTGAACAACCCAAGACCAGAGCCGTTTTCCTTTGTGGTGAAGAAAGCTTCTCGAACCTGAGTGAGTTGGACTTCGGTCATCCCTTCTCCGTTGTCCGAAACCCAAAAATGAACTCCACCATCGACCACGCGACAACCAAATCGAATGCATGGGTTTGTCACGCTCTTGACGGCATCGATGGCGTTTAATCCAAGGTTGAACATGGCATCAAAGACACGAGATTTGTCCATCAATACAGGCTGATAAGCATTGGTAGGCTCATATTCCAAGGCGGTCCCTTCCCTCACCCGCACACTCAAGGCCTTTCGCAAATCGTCCATCAGCCGACGTGGACGCACTAATTTCAAGGCCTTAGGATTGTTTCGGACCGAAGACAAAATCTCCGACGTCCGACGGCCTGCCCGCAATGCCGTATCCCCAATTTCTTCCGCCAACTCTTTGCCTTCATCGTCGAGTTTTGAGAGTTTTAGCAAATCTGCCAACGCCATAATGGAAGCCAAATGGTTGTTCAGGTCGTGGGCAACGGTCGTCGAGAGTTTGCCCATAATCTTAACCGTATCCTCCTGCAAAACCTGTGCTCTCAAAGCTCTGTCTTCGGTTACGTCACGCGCAGTACAAACCCATACTTCTTGTTTTTGAAACATCATCCCCTGCATGCCCATTTCACAAATTCGCGCCGACATTTCTCCTTGAGATGGAATTTCCCAGTCCACTTTGGTTCCCGCTACTTTGCGAGCATTCCAAAAAGTCAGTGGCAAGTCCAAGTTCCAACCGTTGTCATTCAAACGAAGGTGACCACCCAACCAGTCTTGCATGGCCGGATTGGCGTCCAAAATCTGTCCCGTCGGTCCCAAAATCAGCATACCGTCTTGTGAAGCCTGAAAGATGGTTTGCCATCGTGCCTTCTCTCTATGTGTTCTAAGCAGAGACTCTCTAAGACGTTGGGTCGTATACACCATCAACACTTGAATCCCAAGCATAAACAATGGAAATACAAAAAAATCGACAGTTTCTGAATGATCTGGGACAATGTTGGGCAACGCGCCCCGCCACTGAAGCCAAGCCAACCCAGCAGAAAGAACGCTGGTAAAAGACACAAACAACCCAATGTGATGCAACGGTAGGACCATTCCAGCAAAGATGATGCCAACCGGCAACAACAAAATGCCCACGTCATAAATCCCCCCACCAAGATAAGCCCCAGTAAAGGCAACCAGCATGAGTGTCAGACTCATGAGCCACGATGCACTGGTGAAGTAGCGTCGCTTCATTAGCCAAAAATTGAACGAAGTGATCACAAGCACCAACAAAGACAGACTGCGGATAATTGGGGCATCAAAAAATATGGTCAACCCAAACAACACCAAAGAAAAGAAGAGAACAATCGTCGACATCACCCGAAGGGTTTTCTGTGACTCAACATTCAAGTGCAGCTTAGAAGGGATATTGCGTGTAGAATTAAACAATGACATTTGGCTTAAGGTGTATCCGATTTGGACAGGCATCGATTAAAGTGTATCAAAGTGCGCTCAAAATGCATTTATCTTCTATTCACATTCTATTGACCTTCTATTTATCTTCTATTTACATTCCACGACGCAGAATCCTGTTGGATAGCCACCACCAGATGCATTAGACTGGATACAACTACAACCTGTGATTTGGAGCATGTATGGCGGTTAACAGGGCATCCATTGTCGATCAAAATTTCATTCAATATGTTGAACACCTTGCGACCAATTCCACCTCACAAGAGTCCACAGCCACAGACTTAAATGGGTCTTGGGATGGTTTACAGGGCTGGGAAATTGTCGATCTATTCCACACCATGATGCAGTCACGACACTTGGACATTCGAGCTCGAGAACTGAAGAAAACAGATCGAAGTTTTTACACGATCGGTTCCAGTGGTCACGAAGGAAACGCCTGTGTTGCCAAAGCAATGCGCCATACAGATCCTGCATTTCTCCATTATCGCTCGGGGGCTTTTTATCTCCAACGCTCCAAGCAAGTCGATTCTGTATCTGGAGTGTTTGATGTTCTCAAGGGGATTGTCGCATCTACTGAAGAGCCCATCGCCGGTGGGCGTCACAAAGTTTTTGGTTCAGTCCCCTTAAACATTCCGCCGCAAACGTCCACCATTGCCTCACATCTTCCAAAAGCGGTGGGTGCTGCATTTACAATCGCAAGAAAGAATAGGCTTCACCTCAACGAAACGGAAGACGATTCCATTGTGGTCTGTACATTTGGGGACGCGAGTTCAAACCACTCTACTGCCTGTGGGGCTTTCAATGCTGCAGCGCTGTCCGACTATCAAAACCTTCCTTGTCCAGTGCTCTTTGTGTGTGAAGACAACGGAATTGGGATTTCTGTTCGAACGCCTCAAAACTGGATTGAACAACGATTTGCACCCAATCCAGGGCTCAAATATTTTTCTACCAATGGATTAAACATCACTGAATGCCACCGTGTCGCCAAAGAAGCCGTCGAATATGTCCGCCGAACCAGACGCCCAACCTTTTTGCACATCAAACTCGTTCGCCTTCTCGGTCATGCGGGCTCAGATGTCGAACGACTCTACCGAAGTCAAGAAGAGATTGAAGCCTTAGAAGCCACTGACCCTCTTTTGCAAACAGCCAGTTTGATTCATCGATTGGGTCTAATGACAGGCGAGCAAATCCAACACATGTACGAACAAACACGTCAAGAAGTCCTCGCTCTTTCCAAAGAGGCTGTGCGCCACAAACAAATCGCCACTGCGGAAGACGTCGTGTCCGTCTTGGCTCCACTTGACCCGGATAAAATTAGAGCAGAGGCAACAACCGCACCGAACCCAGGTTCAAGAGAGCAATTTCACAACGGTCGACTTCCTGAAAAGGAGCGTCCACGTCACTTGGCGATGATTTTGAACCGTGCTTTGGGTGACTTACTGTGCAAGCACCCCGAAATGATGATCTTTGGTGAAGACGTTGGAAGAAAAGGTGGGGTATACCACGTGACCGCAGACCTTCAAAGCAAAGCGGGGATTGGTCGGGTGTTCAACACTCCACTGGATGAATCGGCGATCTTGGGTCTAGCAATCGGAGCCGGACAGATGGGTATGCTCCCTGTACCCGAGATACAATACCTCGCCTATTTACACAACGCCATCGATCAACTCAGAGGTGAAGCCTGTTCTTTGCAGTTCTTCTCTCAAGGACAATACAAAAATCCAATGGTGGTTCGCATCGCCTCCTACGCTTACCAAAAAGGCTTTGGTGGCCATTTTCACAACGCCAATTCCATTGCAGCGATTCGAGACATCCCCGGACTGATCATCGCTTCTCCATCAAATGGACAGGATGCCACCCTAATGTTGCGTACATGCATGGCGGCCGCAAAGGTGAATGGACTGGTATCGGTCTTTCTTGAACCCATCGCTTTGTATATGACCAAAGACTTGCATGAAGACCGAGATGGCCTGTGGTTGAACAGTTACCCTTCTTTTGATGAACACATTGCCGTTGGAGAGGGTCTAATTTGTCGAGAAGGCACGGACATCACCATCTTGTCTTATGCCAATGGACTGTGGATGAGTTTACGCGTGGCCAAACGACTTGAAGCACAAGGAATTGACTGTACGGTTGTGGACCTACGCTGGCTCAACCCACTTCCGGAATCCCTGATCGTGGAGACCGCAAAAAAAACAGGCAACGTACTCGTGGTGGACGAATGTCGAAAAACAGGTGGCATGGCAGAACCCATCATGGCATTGCTGGCAGAAAAAACAACGGGACTCAACATTCAACGCGTTGCAGGATGGGACACCTACATTCCACTTGGTGACGCTGCAAATCTTGTATTGGTGCAAGAGAAAGACATTGAACAGAGCATCCTCACAATGCTCAAAGGAGAACCCTCATGAAACGATGTGTAGTTGTGTGTCCTGGCAGAGGCTCCTATTCCAAGAATTGCTTGGGTTCTCTGAAAGAAATGGACTCTGCCAACCTTGACACTTTGGATGCCTTTCGCAAAAGTTTGGGTCGCCATTCGGTTCGAGAACTCGACGCCAGTGAAAAATTCCGCTCTTCTTGGCACATTGCTGGAGAAAACGCCAGTATACTGACTGCTGGTGCATCCGCCGCAGATTTCGACCAAATTAGTGAGGCGTATGAGATTGCCGCGGTTTGTGGAAACTCTATGGGGTGGTATACAACACTTGGACTGGCAGGTGCGTTGGATATCCTCGAGATGGGAAGACTCATTGAAACCATGGGACAGTATCAAAAGGGCAACATCATAGGTGGACAACTTGTGTATTCCCTAATGGATGAACACTGGCACATCGACCCTGTCCGAGAACAACTCGTAAACGATGTCATCCAAGCCACACCCGATCTGTACTGGTCCATCAAACTCGGAGGACAAGTAATATTGGGTGGGACAACAGAAGCACTTGATCGCGCCATAGAACGGCTTCCCACCATTGATGGACCTCGCCCATTTCCGTTCAAGTTGCCCTTGCACTCAGCGTTTCACACACCACTAATGATGGGAACGCATCGCCAAGCATTGCGAGAACTTCATGATTTACAAATAACACAACCCAAAATTCCCATGATCGATGGAAACGGACACATCTGGCGCCCACAAGCCTGTTCAACACAGCGTTTGCTGAACTACACACTTGGCAAACAAGTCTTCGACGTTTATGATTTTTCAGCCATGATCAAAACAGCCCTTCAGCACTTTGCCCCAGATCACATCATTTTGTTGGGTCCCGGAAGCAACTTGGGGGGCGCCATTGCACAGGTCATGATTGATGTCCAATGGCAAGGTATTCAAAGTAAGAGTGACTTTTTAGAGCGCCAGCAACTCAATCCCTTTGTGTTGTCCATGGGGCGCCCAGAACAACGTTCTTTGGTGACAAAACAGAGTAGATGATGGACAACAAGCAACGATGGCAACAATATTATCATCTCAAATCTCTTCCTCGAAGTGGTTGGTTGCGCAAGGGAATTAACCCTGTTGAGTCTGTCGCTGCACATAGTTGGGGATTGGCGCTTTTGTGCATGGAGTTTGCACCACGTGTTGAACCACCCTTGAACGTTGAAAAAACACTTCAACTTGCGTTGGCACACGACTTACCAGAAGTCATCGTTGGGGACATCACACCACACGATGGCATCTCAGACCAAGAGAAACACCGTAGAGAGCAGGCCGCAGCCCAGAGTATCCTGACCCCAAGAACGTACGCACTGTGGAGTGAATACAACCAAAATACCAGTAGAGAAGCAAAATTCGTTCACTGCATGGACAAAATTGACATGGCATTGCAAGCGACCATTTATGAGACTCAAGCTGACACATCAGAGTTTATGCAAAGCGCATGGAGCAAAATACCCGCAGATTGGCAATGGATTTGGGAAGCGTTAGACTTACCCATTCAATCGTGAGTGTTGCATATGTCAGAAATAACCGAAGTTGATGTAATTGATCTGGACAATGATGGGTTGGATGATCGACTCCATAGTGGTGGAGAAGCCCACTCTGTACACGATGTTCTAAAAAGGGTCGACAGTCTCAATGTAGAAAAACTACCAGAAGATTTTTTGCTCAAAATGCAAACAAACATGCAAGCAGAAATGGACGAGATGGTTGAACTGGCAAAAAAGTATGAACGCACAGTTCACTCGGAGATTCTCAAAGGGAATTACCACATTGTTGCAGAAACTCGAAAACATCTTCGACTGCTGAAACGAGAGTTTGATCAACTCTTGGAAAATCAAGAAAGCCTCAAAGCCCAAATTCAAAACAAAAGACTTGAAACCAAACTCACCGAAAAATTGGGAAAACAGGGCTTGTGGGCCATGCGAGGCGTCTCAATTGTGTTGACAATATTGGTGTTGAGCATCATGTTCATAGACCTATCCTACCCACCACAAGAAGGATGGCTCAATCCTTGGAACATCTTCTACATTGACTCAGCATGTTGTGTATTTTTTCTTTGGGAGTTTGCCGTCCAGTATCAATGTGCAGACAACAAACGCTGGTTCCTAAAGAGACACATGATAGATTTGATCACTGCAATTCCGATCCCCCCTGCGGATGCTTCGATCATCATTCGTTTTGGTAGAATATTTCGACTTGCAAGGCTATTCAGACTCTTTCGACTGCTTCGAATTCTAAGAGTACTCAAAACGTTCGTCATCTTCTCCAGAACAATTCGGCAAATGCAAGATTTGACCGATCTCAAAACCATGCAACGCTCCTTTTGGATGGCGCTGTCGATAATATTTGTCGGTGGACTTCTCATCGGTCAGTTGGAACCCCCCAGTGATGTTGGTATCACCACGATGACGGAAAGTATGTGGTGGAGTTTCAGTACTGTTGTCACAGGTGGTTTCGCAGATTTATACAATCCAGTTTCGGTTGGTGGTCAGATACTCACCTCTCTATTGATCATCTCTGGCATGATTTTGATTGGTGTTTTTACAGCAACATTGACGACGGTCTACATGGGAGATGACACCTCGGACTTGGAAAAGAGACAATTGGAAATGATGAAAGAAATCCAAGAGCTAAAAAAGCAACTGGAGAATGTGCAAAACTCGTAAGTACCAAGGAATAAACACAAGGTTTCCTTGACATTGCGGTTGAATGTAGTACAGTGACAATTAATGACATTTAGAGACATTTCACTACATCGAGCCATATTTTTCTTCAGTACCACCCTACAGTTGGCCTGTTGGGCGCCTGAGGTCGTTCCCAATGAACCAAAAAGATCTCCTGCTGAACTTGCAGGTATCGCAGTCGCCAATGCTTCCGCGTCTCCCATCCACAACACTGTGGAAAGTACAGAGACCACCCAAAAGCGTTCTTTGATGAACAATAGACACTCGATAAAAACGCAAACCCCCGTCGCAGCACAAGCAGAATCAGCACAACCAGAAAATGCAGACAAGCAGTTTCCGTATACAACGCCCCTCACTGGTGACAACATCCCATTGCTTGGACATGGTGGAGGTACGATTATGACCCTCTCAGCTGAGCAGATTGAATCCGCACAAATTGATGTCTTAGAGGAACGCGATGGAAAGGTCCGAATTCTCTGTAAGGGTTGCTCGATCAAGCACCCCTTTCAAGCTGGTTGGATTTCATCGGAGTATCTCCCATCAGACAATTGAATTGTCGTATTTCATGGGCTACATTGTAACAAACTGACAAATGTGGACTGATCATGAAACAACTCTACTCCATTCATTCAAACAGCCAAAAACTCGATGGTGGCGCGATGTTTGGCAACGCACCTAGAGCGCTGTGGTCACGGTGGACCACCATTGATGACCAAAACAGAATCGATCTTGCTTGTCGGTGTCTTCTCGTCGTGGATGGGGATAAAAAGATTTTGTTTGAGACAGGCATTGGAGCGTTTTTTGAACCCAAATATTTTGAACGGTATGGCGTTCAAGGCAACGGACACGTCTTGTTGACCAACCTGAACCGAATGGGTATCTCAGACACAGACATCGATGTGGTTGTTCTGTCTCATCTCCACTTCGATCACGCCGGTGGTCTCTTGACTGCTTGGGAAGAGGATACACCTCCAAAACTCCTCTTTCCCAATGCACAATTCTTGGTCAGCCAACGCCAGTGGGAACGAGCCACCAATCCCCACGCTCGAGACAAAGCCAGTTACATCCCTGACATTCAAAAACTGCTCGAAGAAAGTGGACGCTTAGAACTGATCAAAGCAGAGTTTTCAGCGACGTTGGGATTGGATTACAAGTTTCATTATTCGGATGGGCATACCCCTGGCTTGATGTTGACAGAGATTAAATCCAAGGAAGGCCCCATTCTCTTTGCCAGTGATCTCATCCCTGGTAGGGCTTGGGTGCATCGTTCTATTACAATGGGCTACGATCGCTTTCCTGAGCAACTCATTGATGAAAAGGTCACCATATTGTCCAAGTTCGTTCGCAAAAACGGACGCTTATTCTTTACACATGACCCTGAAATCGCCATGTCCAGAGTCATCATTGATGATCGAGGTCGCTTTGGTACAACCAGCAACCAATCCCATCTGCAAGGTTTTGAAGTGTAAGACTTCTTTATATTTTGCCCATCGCACAGTTCTTTAGAGAGATATCTTATATGAAATGGACCTCGTACATTCGTTCTTTTGCCTTCCCAAGACTATTAAAACCTGGGGCAATCGCAGCCACCGTATCTTTGACAGCTCAAGATGGAACTTGGGTTCAAAGTCAAGATTACCTTCAAGATTCTAGGGTTCTCTGGATTAGTGTAAAGGACAGCACCTCAGAAGAAACACGCCGATGGCTTCGTTCTTTTGCAAGAGTCATCGATCAAATACAAGAATTGAATTGTAGAATGTTCGTCCTATCTTCACAGTCACTCGAAGACCTAAGAGATATGCATAGAAGCATCGACTTACCCTGCTTGGCACTCTATGACCCAATGGCTTTGGAAGCGCGTAAGTTGGGTCTTTCCGGCAGGCGTCCCATGTGTCGAAATGCAGTGTTGTTGGTAGACGAATTTGGGTCAGTCGTCGATAGCCAGTGCGGCATGTCCAATGTAGAGCATTGGCTTGGACTGCTCGGAGCCAAAAAAGAAGCCACCATTGAAGAAGATGATAGCGTAACCCCAATCATTCCCCTATCCGCAAAAGACACTGAGATTCTAATGGAACAGGGTGGCGTTCTCGTCGATGTGCGAACCTTCTCTGAGTATGAGCCAGACCACGTCCCCAAGTCGTTACACATTCCAGTGGATGAACTGCCACAACGATACGAGGAAATCGGACAAAACAGCCGCATCATCTTCATTTGCCAAGCGGGTGGTCGTGCATATTCTGCAGCTGAGTTCATGACCAGTATCGGTGCCACCGATATATTCGTAGTCAACGGTGGTATGAGTTCTTGGACTGGACTGCGCAACACCGACGGCAAAGTCAGTTAAATCGGTCTCACCACGAAACCATGAACTAGGTACCATAAACCCATGAACTAGGAATCATGAACCCATGGCGACTTCATTCTGTGGTCTTGACAAGGCAAGTTTTTTGAATACACTGTAAACAGGTGCACTTGGTTTATAATGTCCTTATTGAACCAAGGCATTTCGTTGAACTCCCATTCATAACCATTGGGAATAACGATGGTCTTTCAGTCGTTGTCCAAATTCCCATCCTCCCTCTTTTTCTTGTCTTGGGTAGCCTTATGTTTTCTTCTTCCTTTGTTTTCGCCACACAGCAACCCGGAATGCTCGAATTAATTTTTGATGCAGACATTATTGTACAGAGCGTATTGTTCATGCTGCTGGGGATGTCTGTCGGATGTTGGGTCATTATCCTCAAGAAATATCGCATGCTGAAAGCGGCCAAGGAACAAACAAACGAGTTCGTTCACCAATTTTGGAACTCTCCCAAACTTGAAGATATGTACCACAAACTCGAAGAGTATCAAGATTCTCCGACGGCTGCGGTATATCAAAATGCTTATCGAGAACTCGACAAACTCAATCGCATCTCTCGTGAATCCTTCATAGATGGAGAAAGCAACCTTGAACGTACGATGCGACGAACCATCAGCGACGAACAAAGTCACATGGAGTCTTTGGTCACCTTCTTGGCAACGACAGGCTCCACTGCACCTTTCATTGGACTGTTTGGTACTGTTTGGGGTATCCTTCGGGCCTTTCAAAAAATTGGAGCTACTGGACAAGCGAGCATCCAAACGGTTGGACCAGACATTGCCCATGCATTGATTGCAACGGCTGTGGGCTTAGCCGCGGCTATCCCAGCGGTCATCGCATACAACTTTATCAATCGACAGATTCAAATGCAGCGAAAAGAGATGGAAAACTTTGCGTCTGACTTTTTGAATATCGTCAAACGTAGCAACATGGGGAGTTGATCATGGGTATGTCTTCTGGTGGTGACAACAATGGCATGATGGCAGAAATCAATGTGACTCCCTTTGTAGACGTCATGCTGGTATTGCTCATCATCTTTATGGTAACGGCGCCGATGATGAACCAAGGCGTTCAAGTGCAACTTCCAAAGGCGACAGCCGATCAGTTGCCCACCGATGAAAAAGCCTTGATTCTGAGCATCTCAGAGGACGGCAATTATTTCATGGCCGAAGAAGATTATGACCTTGGTGAACTCAAACTTAAACTTCAAGCCATCGCCGCGTCGAATCCAGACAAAGAAGTTTTCATTCGAGCAGATGCACTGGTACCCTATGAAAAGGTCGCTCAGTTGATGGCCGCGTGTACACAAGCGGGCATTACCAAACTCGGTATGGTCACTGAACCCGGTGTCAATGAATGAAACGGGCTCGACAATGGTGGTGGGAGTACAATGTAGAGCTCATTGGATCGGTGGTTCTACACGGTGCGTTGGCCATATTGTTGGCAAATTCTAAAGGATGTATGCCGGAGATAACGCAACCCAAACCAGTGACAAAAGTCAATGTGGTCACCTTGGGAAGCATAAAGAAGTCCAAAGTACCCGATAGAGCATCTAGGAAAGAACGCTCCAAACCGCCAACGCCACCGACTCCAGCCAAGAAAGTCACTGAACCCGCACCGCAACCAAAGCCCACGGTGGAAGCACCCAAGCCTTCTGAAATGATGATTCCCAAAGAAGAACCGCCGAAGGAAAAAGAGCAGCCAAAGAAAGCAGAACCACCAAAAGAAAAACCAAAGGACAAACAACCAGAGAAAGAGAAGCCAAAAAAAGAGAGCAAACCAACAGAAAAAGAGAAACCCAAAAAGCCATCTCGGGAAGAGTTGATTCGCAAAGCCCAAAAAGAACAATTGCTCAAATCCCTTCAAAATGCCCCTGTGGGTCCCAAAGACAGAGAAGCAACCAGTCAAGAAGGAACCGACAAAACATTAGCCGGATTGCCCTCTGCCACTCCAAGCGATCCAATCTTGGCGCAGTACGTATCGGATGCCCGCGCCAAAATCCTTCCCAATTGGGCTCCCCTTCCCACCATTGTAGAAGCCCATCCTGAATATGAGGTTATTGTACAAGTCATCGTTCTGGCTGATGGTACCCTAAAAAGCCCAAAGGTCATCAAAAAGTCTGGAGATGCATCCTTTGATGCAGCAGCAATTCGTGCCATCTATAGAACAGGTTCTTTGCCACCACCACCAGAAAAATGGAAGAGTTCAGCCGCACAAGGTATTTTGATCACACTGGCTGCAGCAGATAAAACATAAATAGACCAAATTAATATTCCGTTCTGCATTGAGGACAATCATGCACCGTTCAAAACGTTTCATTCTTCCACTTTTACTGGCCCTATTCTGTCCCACGTTTGGTGAAGCACAGGAACAAATCCATATTTATGTCGGTGCTCCAGGTCGTTCTCGTGTCCCCATTGCCCTACCACAACCACACTCTGACCTACCCGCATCTCAAGAATTTTATCGGGTGGTCAAACAGGACTTGGAACTGAGTGGATGGGTTGACATCGTCGATCCCAATACCTATTTGGAGAAACGCAACAGCGGCGTCAAAGAAGGAGCCTTTCGCTTTGAAAACTGGGATGCCGTCGATGCCGTAGCCCTTGCCAAAAGCAGTCTTGAAGTCAAAGATGGTCGTCTGCGCTCCGAAATTTGGGTTTACGACATTGCCAAACGACAAAAATTGGGGGCAAAAGCATTCTCTGCCAATGCCTCTAACGTTCGTACACTTGGACACAAAGTGGCGAATGAGATCATCAAACAACTGACGGGCAAAGATGCGCCATTCAATACTCGGTTCTCGGTGGTGAATGATCGAACAGGCAGCAAAGAAATCTACGTGATGGACTTTGATGGTCACAATATGCAGCGCGTTACTCGGAATGGTCAGGTGAACTTGCAGCCACAGTGGTCTCCAGATGATCAACAGTTGGCTTTCACCTCCTATATGAATGGCAATCCAGACCTCTATCTTGCCAACCTCAGTTCAGGTCGAATCACTCGTTTGTCCGCCCGAGAAGGTGTGAACATCGGGGCATCATGGCACCCCAATGGTCGTGAGATTGTCGCCACCCTGTCTCCAAATGGCAATTCCGATATTTATCGATTGGATGCGCGAACAGGGAAGATTTTAGAGCGTCTGACCTCTGATCGTGGAATCGATGTTGCGGCATCCTATTCACCGGACGGTAGCCAAATAGCCTTTGTTTCTGAGCGTTCTGGAGGTGCACAAATTTATATTATGAATGCCGATGGAAGCAATACCAAACGTGTATCCTTCGCTGGAAAGTACAACACAGATCCAGTCTTCTCCCCAGATGGTAAGCGATTGGCCTATGTTTCCAAAACGAACAATTTTGATATCTACACAGTCAAACTGGATGGTACTGGCCTCAAAAGAATCACCCAAGATCAAGGGGACAACGAAGACCCTACTTGGTCTCCCGATGGCAATTATTTGGCATTTCGCTCCACCCGCACTGGTAAAGCGCACATTTGGCTTTCCACCGCCGATGGTGATCACCAAGTACAGATCACTGGTGGAAAAGGTAATTTTAGCAACCCAGACTGGTCGGCCCCCAATGCTTGGTAAACAACTCATTCTTGAGCAGTGGTCAAACATCCACAAAAGGAATAGACAAACACTATGAGTTACGCCGTTTTACAAATCTCTCGTGGAGAATTGCACCTTCTAATTCGCGAAGACGATGACCTTAAGTGTTGGGAACGTAGGACCTTTCTTCCCCCAGAGAGAATGCTTCTTGAAAGCAACACCATTCAAGAGGTGTTGGACTTAATTGAAGAGATGATTGAGTTGGCGAGACTGCAAGGTGTCCCCGTATGGGAAATTTACGCCTGCATGGATATTGGAATGTCAACGGTGTTGAACATCAACGCAATTCTGCAACGCTCTAAAACAGAGTTGGCATTGCCCATTCACCCTTTAAAACCAGATGAAGAAGCGCTGTGGGGATGGATGGGGAAAACACTGGGTATGAGTTTAAAACCAGGCCCCACTGCCTGGATTGACATATCTCACAATGCGATCTTTTGTGTATTGGGAGAGAGTGCTCAAATCTTACAGGTAGAACGCATACAATGGTCATTGCTCGAACGTGGTGTACATTATTGGGGCAAATCTCCAAACCGTTTCAAAAGCACCGACATTTTGTCCATAAAAAGCGATATTGAAAGTCGATTGCGCAATTTGCAATGGACGGTTCGTCCACACAATTTGATCATCACAGGCACGCCAGTCGTCGAATTTCAACAGTTGCTCTCGGTTGGTGATCAAGTGCCACAATCCTTTTCAAGAGCCACACTTCGACAGTGGATTGATCATTTAAGCCAAACACATCGAAAACAACGACAACAACTCATGGGAAAAGAGTCCAAATGGGTCGATGGTATCTTTACAACAACGTTGTTGTTGATGGAATTGTGCAACCGCTCCTTTAAAGACTCGTTTCAAATCTCTGAGGGAGAACTCGCACTGGGCATCTTAGCCAGTGTGCCCACCACCCATCAACCTTAAGCCTCTTGAATACAACGTGGAGTTTACAATGCGCACCATTCAACCAGTCATCGCCGCTTTATTTTTGTCAGCCTGTACCACCGGTGGAAACTATCCAGACCAGTATGCTACGGCGTTGTGTGAAACAACCTACGCGTGTCTAGACAACGATGACGTAGAAATGGTCACTGGGTACGATGACATGAACGAATGCATTTTGGATATTACAACTGAAGTGAAAACCAGTGATATGTACGCAGAGTGGGACAGCGGTGCGCGATCCTTCAACAAAGAAGCTGCGACGGCCTGTTTGGAAGAAATAGAAGAAGTGCAAAATGACGCCGATTGTGATGGCTCCATGTCAGCATGGACATTTTTCACCGACATTCAATCCGATGCCTGCAACGAAGTGTTTCCAACGATAGAAGATTAGAGACACGTAGCAACATTTATATGTTGCTATCATCCTTTTTTCGCAAATGTGAGCGTTACAACTCTTTGGGTTGAATCCCCATCAATGCCTCTTTGTCAATCTCATCAATCAGTTCAGGCGCCATGTATTTTTTGGCAAATGTCAAATACACCTCGTTGCGAACAAACTCATTGAACAGATCTGGATCAAAATGGTGATCTTTCTTCATAAAGCCCATGATTCGCATCGCTTCTGAGAGAGATTTGGCCTTTTTATAGGGACGATCCGAAGCGGTCAGGGCTTCAAATACGTCTGCTATCGCCATCATTCGTGCTTGAATGGACATTTGATCTTTGGTGAGGCCTTTTGGATAGCCCGTTCCGATCATTGTCTCGTGGTGACCACCGGCGAACTCAGGGACACGCTTGAGATTTTTTGGAAACGGAAGTTGTTCGAGCATATCGATTGTGATGCGCATGTGGTCTCGGATTCTCTCTCGTTCATCGTACGTCAATGTTCCTTTTCTGATGCAGAGATTGTCCACAAAATCTTGGGACAGCAAAGGTTCACGCGTTCCTTGAATGGTCACTTGTCGCTGAGCGATTTGCTTGATTCTCTCAATTGATGCATCGTGCATGAACTCACCACCAATGTTGCTTTGTCGAATGAAAGCCAATTCTTCATCCAACACACAGCACAATTCTGTGTATTCTGCTTCGGTCATCGAAGAAGTACCATTCAATTGAGCACGAAGCATGTCCATTTCCATTTCTCGCTTGAGCAGTTCAAACCGGATTTCGACTTCGTGAATTCGATCGTAGATGGTTTCAAGTTTGGTCGCCTTGTCCATGACATATTCAGGAATACAGATTTTCCCTACATCATGCAACCAGCCTGCAACATGCAGTTCATACATGTCGGCCTCTGAAAAACGCAAATCGCCATAGGGGCCATCCGACGCATCGTGAATTGCTCTGGCAAAATCCATCACCAAGTCCGGTACACGACGACAATGCCCTCCTGTGTAGGGAGACTTGGCATCTACAGCCTCAGCGATGAGTTTGATGAAAGCCTCCAACAGATCACTCAATTCTGAGTGTAGATTGGCATTTTTGATGATTGCTCCTCCCATGCCAGCGAGTGCCTCCACCAAGGATTGCTGTACTTCCGAGAAAGGGTGAACCAATCCTGTTTCTGGATCTGTCGCATTGATGAGTTGCAAAACACCTATCGGGTCCATTTCACGATTGAACATTCCCACCGTTAAAAAGGACTGTGACCGATATTGCGTTCGGCGATCCATCTCGTACGTTCCAGAGAAATCAAAATCTGAATGGTATGCATCGGCTATATTGGCGGTCTCACCACTGTTTACAACGTGCAATACCACGCGCCCCTCTGATTGTGCACTCAGTGGAATGGGATCAAAGCCCGCTGGCATGGCTTCAAAGCCTGTACCACCAAATCGAATATTCAAGGATTGATTTCTGACAATTTCGAAGTGCAAACAATTGTCTTTGACAACGTACAACGTTGCACCGTCTGCATTCGTCAAACGAAGGGCCTCATCCACGATCTTTTCCAATATGGCCTGTTCACCATCCACACTGGCCAAGCTTCGAGCCACGTGTACCAATGTATCCAACACATCAACCGACATGCTCCCTCCTTGTAACTTGTACCTTACTAACCCAAATTGCAGTTGTCCTTCAATCGTTTTTTGCCACAACGCTTCAACTCATCGCATCAGAACAAACGAGGACTGATGTTGACAAATCAACTTGCTACTTTTCAGAAAACACCTTGGCTACGAGACTCCATAAGTCACAAAAGCCTCGGTAGTTTAAACGGGTTTGGTAA
>CBFIFY010000027.1:0-49232 GCA_965661985.1 uncultured Myxococcota bacterium
ATCGGTAGAAAGGACGTCTCTGTACATTTCCGTTGATTTGTATCCAACGATCGCCCACCGAGGTATAGGAGAGGAACAGACTACCTGCGTATTTGGTTGTCAGTGCAATGCTACTCTGTAATTGTCCACCCCGTCGGTCAATATTGGGTTGCGTCCACGACATGGAGCCACCCACACCCAACTGTCCTCCACCGTATAGACCAAACCCAATGTAGGCGCCTCCGGGACCTTTGTCCCACTTTCCAGTACGCTGCTCTCGAAAACATTCCCCCATGCCGTCCAGTTCATCGAATTCGAGTAAGGACTCGGCGGGCACCGTTTCTAGCCATACCAAGCGGGCTGTAGATTCTGCGGGAAGGTGGGGTAGCAGTTTGGTGGCTAAGTTTTCAGCGTACGTCAGGTCTGCAGGCAAACCCATCAAAGACAGAAACAATTCTCGGTCTACATTGGCCAGCGCACATTGGGTATCGTTCAGTGGACACTCTGCCAGTGCAGCATCGCCAAGTACACCGTGGACTGCCCACCCAAGGTTGGATGCGCTGAGAAGTCGACGATAGTGGCTTTGAGCGACGTGCGCGGGGTTTTCAGACTGTCCGGCTTCAGCCCAAGCTTTGACTGCCGCTTTATGGTCGCCTTGACACCAGAGTCGATCTCCGAGGTCAATCGAGGATGCCGTCGCAATTTGTATCAACCAAAATGTGAACATGTCTGCCTTTTGTCGAGCATTCAGTATAGAAAAAGGGAGATGAACCCATCTCCCTTTGTTTCGTCATTGTTGAACTGTAGATAACACGTTGATTAAACGTAGATTATTTGCTCAACATGTGTAAGACACTTTCAACCATCGTTCCTGTCCCACCAGCTTGAAAATGTTCAAATTTACCATCCAAGAACGCAGGACCCGCGATGTCGACGTGTGCCCACTTTGTGTCCGAAACAAACTCACTTAAGTAGAGAGCCGCTGTGATAGAACCAGCCGCACGACCCCCTACATTTTTGAGGTCAGACCACGTTCCTTTGAGCTTTTTCTTGTACAAATCGGGGAGTGGCAATTGCCAAACACGTTCTCCAACAGCAGATGCACTGTCTTGGATGGATTCAATCAATTCAGATTCGTTGCTGAAGATGGCGTTGTAATGTTCACCAATGGCGACAATGCAAGCACCTGTAAGGGTTGCAAAGTCCATCATGTAATCTGCACCCAATTCAGAGCCAACACACAAGCAGTCTGCCAAGACCAAGCGACCTTCAGCGTCCGTATTGTGGATTTCGACAGTCTTTCCATTTCGGTATGTTAGGATGTCACCGAGTTTGAATGAGTCGCCAGAGACCATGTTCTCTGCGGCGCCAATCAGTCCGTGTACCTCGATGTTTGGTTGCAGTGCTTGCAAGGCATGGAAAACACCCATGACGACTGCCGAACCACCCATGTCGCAGCGCATGGTTTGCATTCCAGCCGATGGTTTCAACGACAGCCCACCGGCATCAAAAGTGATGCCTTTTCCAACCAATACAACCTTTTTGGTGTCGTCATTTTTGTTTTCAGGCGTATAGTGCATGTGAATGAATCGAGGTTTGCGGTCAGAACCACGCCCCACAGCCAATGTTCCCACCATGTTTTCTGCTTCAAGTTTTTCAACGCCCCATACTTCGACCGTGACGTTGTTTGAACCCAGTTCCAATGCAAAATCAGCCAACGACTCTGGGTAGAGGTCATCTGCTGGCATGTTGACCAAATCACGCGCAAAATTTCGAGCATTGGCAATTGTATGTCCTCGTTCTGCTGCGGCACTGTCTTCATCGGTGACGAAAGTGATGTTTTCTAGACTGGCTTTGGTTTTGCTTTGATACTTCTCCCAGCGGTAGTTTCCGAGGATTGTTTGTGCTACGGCAACTTCAACATTGGAGAAGTTGAAGAGAGTGACGCCTGTAAACCCTTTTTCTTTTGCGACAAATCCGGCCGTTCCTGCTGCTGTACGCTCTTCGGTTCCACCAACAAGAAGAACAGACTTTACTGCACCAGACTCTACCAAGGCACTGCTGGGTACAGAGAGACTGCTTCCATCTTTTCCCTTGAAATCTGCTTCTTCAGCCCATGTCAAAAGGTCCTTTGAAAAACAAGGTTCTGACAACACGGATGATAGGTTGTCCTCGTTGACCAAAACGGCGAGAAGTGGTTGGGTAGAAGCATCAAGTGAGAATTGGATATTCATACAGCATCCTATAAGTTATGGGTTAAATCTGTATTTTAGTATCGTATAAGTCGCCTATAAGCAAGGGCAGATTGCCAAATTCAACAGAGCGACAGGATTGCTCTTGATGGAAGGAATCTCAGACTTTTGACTTTTATAAAGCCAGTATGATGCTGCCAAATAGACCAATTAATGCAATCAACCCAATAATGGTGGCTCTAAATGGGTCTTCTTCAATCGATTGACGCAACTTCGTCATCCCCGTATGGAATATGTTCTCCAGTACTTCGGTTTCATTCCCATCGAGTTGGTTGGCGACGGTTTGTTTTCGGGGGGGTGAAGGTGGGTTGTCGTCCGAGAACTCTTCGCTGAGGGCTTCACTGGCGGGCTCACTCAATTCTTCACTGTACTCGTTCAGTGCTTCGCTCGGAATGTGTGAGTCTGTGTAGGGTCGTACTTCACTACTGATGTCATGTTCTTCGTACGATAAATTTTCGTCGACTTCTGCAGTGTGTGGTTCAAATGACAGGCCTTCACTGTATTCTTCAATGCTGTGTTCTAAGAGTGACTCAATGTGCACAGAGAATGGAGAACTGTGCAGGGGACCCGTTGGTGTTTCTTCAGGAACACTTGAAGGTACAATGCGCAAAGGAGAAGGCTTTTGGGGCGTTTGTGAACGAACGGGTTGAGTGAAGGGAAGTGGGGTGCCAAGAGTATCCATTGGTGGTGCAAACTCGTCGTCTGGAATCACCATATGTCGTCGTACCTTGTCCAACTGTGGTATTTTTATACTGGCATTGGATTTGGGCGCACTGGGCGTTTTCCCTTTGAGCAGGGGATGCCTTCCTTTTTCCATCGTTGGTCCTGATTGAACACTGTTTGAAGGAGAGAGTGAAGACGTAGAAGCATCAGAAGCATCGTGATTGTCTGTTGGCGCGTCGGAGTTGCTTTCCACATTTGAGTCTTGAAGCTGTTCATGCTCAACAACTGCATTCATGGAATCAAGAGTTGCCTCTGTTTGGGTGTTGTCTCCAGTAGATACGGCCGTTGTGGTGGGGAACTGCAGTGTCTTTGGAGGGACGACAGGTGTGTCTGGTGAATAGCCAGCAGGTGCTGTCACTGTCAGTTCTGCATACACGTCCTTTGGCGTTGCAACAGATCCATTCACTCGAAACCCAATAAACAAACCATAATTTCCGGGAGGGACGCCTTGGATATCAAACTGGAACCGCAATCTACCGCCATTCAGTCGACTGACATCGACCCACAGTTCATATCCGTCGACACGTTCACCGTTGCGATCCAAGTCAACCAAGATGGTTCCAGTTGTGATGTCATCGTGGTCTTCGAGTGTTGGTGTGGTGTGGATAGAGCATGAAAAGCCGATGCTATCGTCTATTTCAAATGTTCCTTTGCCCAAAGGACCACCGAACAAAATGGGTCCAACTTTGGATACGGAGGGATTGCTAAAATCAATGATGTCCTGCAATCGATTTTGAAAGTCTTCCAAGTTTGCAAAGCGATAGGGTGGGGAAGGTGACGGCTCTACACTGAGACCACGGTCTATGAGACGCAAACTTTGTCGCAATACACGCTTGTGAAAATGAGGGTTGCTCGATGGATTTTCTTGCATCAACAACTGAATGCTTTGTTCTACGTTGTTGGTGAGCAGTTTACTCAATCCAGTAGAGGTAACTTCCGCTTCAGACCCCTTGACCAATCGCCCCATTAACAGCAAACAAAGGGCATATGTGTCGTTGCCGATTTGTGCGTCCCAGTTGCCCTTTTTGTGGCGGGGGCTCTTGTATTCTGGCGGTGTAAAAACAGTGGCGCCTTTTGCCTGCAAAAATTCCGCGTGGTGAAGTCGAAGCAATGGGGTCAGTGGATCCATGAACTGGATATTCTTTCCATCCCAAAAAATATTGTTTGGATGAATGTTTCCGTGTGGTAGCAGACCTGAGGGAAATCTTTTCAGTGCCTGAACACAGCGGACCAAAGTTCGAAGCAACTCTTGATAGGAGCGAACTTGTCCAATGTGTTGACGGATGCTGTGATCGTTTCTTGGATACACCAAGCAATACCGACCATCTTCTGATATAAAGTGATGCGTCGGCGCCAAAATGTAATCAGAGGGGCGCCTCGACAACAACTGCCACTGTTCATCCATGACAGCGCGAGACAGTTTAACCAAGTGGGATGAGTCTTCAGGAAAGTCTTGTGGTCCCAAAGACCTTTTGACAACGATGTCGGCGCCATCCTCACTTCGCGCGGTGTACGTGTTTGCGAAGAGTCCACGACCGAGTAGCGTACCAATTCGGTACGTTGCTCCATTGGCATCTCTGATGAAATCATTTGGTCGGGTCATGGGCTGTTGCTGAAGTGTATAAAATGACTTGATTACTGAAATCTCACCCATTATCAAAAGGATAGATCGAAAGTCATTTTTATCGGATTGTCCGTCAAATGTCAATTGACTGCTCAGGAAGCTATGGATACACCCACATTATTTCCCAAAAAGGGGCCTCGAAATTATCAGTTGCTCCACTTGTGGATGAGTCGCACTGTATCTGATTTTGAGCACTCACTTGCGAAGCCCCAACAGGCTCAAGAGGCTGTTTTTCGAACCATACGGAACAGCGTTAAAGGAACAGTTTCTGAAAAAATACATTCTTTGCAAAAGGTTAAAACTTTGGCAGAGTTTCGACGTGCGGTTCCGATTCAGTCCTATTCTGACATCGAAGCGCTGATCGATCGAATCGTGGTAGGAGAAAAAAATATTTTGACGTCGGATACTGTACGCGGGTTTGTAGAGACGTCGGGTACCCAATCCAAGCCAAAATTGATACCCGTCACTCAGTCTTGGTCAGCGCACATTCGAAAGGCACAACTGCTTTGGGTATTGGCCTTGCTTCGAGATTTTCCACGCATTTCCAAACAGGATGTCTTGCATGTGGTATCGAGTGCCAAGGAGCGATATACACCAGCAGGGTTGCCGATTGGAGCGAATACAGGGCGAATGGTGGATGCCTTGCCACGCTTTTTACAAGATCGATTTGTCCTGGCGGGGATTCCAGAGATTGTAGATCCTGACCTACGTCACTACACGCATCTTCGCTTGGCCTTGCAACGGTCTGTTGGGTTGTGGGTAACCGCCAATCCGTCAACTTTGGCGTTGTACGCTCGTAAACTTGACGCGTACCAAAACGATTTGACGTGTGATCTACGCGATGGGACCCTGAGACATGGACCTGCAAGTGCTTTGGATGACACACTCAGAGAGCAAATCGAAAAGCGGTTGACGCGTTGTTCCGTACCGTTGTCTTGGAAATTTGCGCAAGCGTGGCCGTTGTCGGTTGTCGCTTGTTGGACTGGGGGACCTGCACGGTGGTTTACCCGTCAATTTGGGTCGTTGTTTGGAGGCAATGTCCCAATCCGCGACGTTGGAATCACTGCGTCAGAAGGATATTTTGCGTTGCCTTTGCACTCAGATTGGGATGGGGGCGTTCTGTGGAACCACGGTGAACTGTTGGAGTTTCAAGATGCGGACGGTCAGTGTCACTGGGGCTGGGAACTCAACGAGGGACAGGAATATACACTTGTTGTGTCAGCCAAAAATGGACTGTTGAGATATCAAATGAACGATACCGTAAAGGTCACGGGTAGAATCGCCAACACACCAATTATTGCCTTTGTTGGGAAGTCTGGACGCTTTCTCAATGCTGTTGGAGAGAAAGTGACCGAAGAGCAACTGTCTTTGGCAATGGCATCACTGAATTTGGAACTTGTGGGCTTTTCAGGTCGAATCCAGTATCGAGAAGTGCCCAATGTACTGGTGGTGGTTGAGTGTGCAGACCTGTTGTCCAAAGAAGACTGTCGCGTGTTGGCAACACAGTTGGATGGGGCGTTGCAAAACATGAGCGTAGAGTATCGCTCAAAAAGACAGTCTCAACGGCTTGGTGAGATGACCATCGTTCCCATGAAACAACAAACCTATGAACAGTTTCGATATTGGCGTGTCGAACAGGGGGCTTCTTTTGCACAGGTGAAGGACTGCATCATACCCACAGACCGTGAGTGGGCGTTCTTCGCGCCACACTGTCTATGGAATCCCTAGTCGCTCGCTGTTGAGAGCTGGAACCCAAACTGGGGCAAAGGCCAAACTTCGCTTCAGCCTAGCCCAAGAGATCCCGTTCACAATTTGCTTTGAGAGATTGTAGACTTTGTACAAATGCGTGTGCCAAGTGTTGATTGATGTCCTGTTCGAGTACTTTGCCCAACACCGAACCTGGATCATAATCCATGTGGAGAGTGACCATCGTATCCGTAGAGGGCTTCATGGTGCGCAACGAAAAGTGCAAGTGTCCCTTTAAGCGTTTTCCATCGGTGGCAATTTGAATTCTTCGACCTGCAAAATTGTCATCGGCCTCTATAAATCGGTAGATCAATGTTCGTTCTTTCCAACCACCGGTGAACGGTAAGGAGAGGGTGCTGTCGTCTACTTGCTCCAGTTTGGGAAAGCCAGCTTGTAAAAAATCTTTGTGCACACCAAAGTTGGCAAGCCAGTTAAACACGTCATCGCGTCGAAGCCCTTGTACCAAGATGTCTCGAGTTAGAACTGTCATGAAATCTCCACCTGTGATAGTCTATAGGCTCTCATAACCAATATTTTCCAACTTTGAAAACTGGAAGGACAATCATGTTTTTTCTGGCGATCGTTGGTGCAGTGGCACCTGCACTGTGGCTGATCAATTATTTCACGAAGTCCGACCAGTTTCCAGAGCCACCCGAGGTCATACGGTCGACCTTCTGGGGCGGGGTTAAATCGACAGTGTGGGTCCTGTTGTTCGTGTCACCCACTTTTTTCTTTGATGAGGCCATATCAAAACTGCCCGTCGTAGTTTCTTCGGCATACAGTGCATTTCTGTGCGCGGCGATTCCAGAAGAATTTTTTAAGTTTCGGGTACTTCAAAAAGTTTCAAAAGACACGGCGTTTGATGAACCGATGGACGGAATCGTGTACGGAGCGGTTGCTTCTTTGGGCTTTGCAACATTGGAAAATATATTGTATTGCATGAGTGGAGACATCCAAACGATTGTTGGGCGGGCGATTACCGCGGTTCCAGCACATGCCTCCTTTGGCGCCATCATGGGCTATTATTATTCCAAACAGCACTTCAAAGGAGAGAAGGTTGGTGTATTTAGCATCGCATACTTTTTACCGATGATGCTCCACGGCATATACGATTATGTTCTCTTTGTCATGGTTGGTCTGGGAGAAAAAGAGCAGACAACAGAGAGTGAAGGGATGTTGATACTCGCTTGCTTGGTGGCATTTTTCATGCTGGGGCGGTGGATGTTGAAGACCGTGAAGGGCATGGTTCAGGAACTCAAACAAGAGCAACTGGCGCTCATAAAAGCGAGAAAAGGTGAATCTTCCTGAGTGTTCTGAACTGGTACTGTTTGTAAGGGGACGTTAGTACACAGACATGCTTGCGGTATTGCCATATTACCCTCCGTTTAATATCGATGTCTTTTCCATTCCGCTGGATTCGTGGTCTCTATTGGTCGCATTCGGCTTCGTGGTGGGCATTGAGTTTGCCCGTGCCCGCGCTCAACAACTCGGAATTGCCGTCGCCGATGTTGTGGACGGTGGTTTGTTCATTGTGGGCATGGGGTTTGTGGTGGGGCATTTTGTTCATGTGGGTGTGTACAATCCACAAATGGTTGATCAATATGGTTGGACCATCTTTTTACAAGTGTGGGCGGGATTTTCGAGCAATGGTGGATTTGTTGGTGCGATTTTGGGGACGTGGTTGTGGTTTACATTCATTCGTAAACGCACCCCGTTTTGGAAATTTGCAGACACGATGGCTTACGCGTTGCCCTTTGGTTGGTTCTTTGGAAGACTGGGGTGTTTTTCAGCGCACGATCACATTGGACAACGCAGTGATTTTCCATTGGCGATTGACTTTCCAGCGGTGTACTATGGTGGTCCAAGACACGATCTTGGGTTGTATGAAGCTTTGTGGGTGCTGTGTTTGGCAATCGTTCATTTTTCACTGCGTAAAAAACCGTTGCCCCACAGTTCATTTGCGATGCTCTTTTGTTTTTTGTATGCGCCAGTTCGTTTCGGGCTGGACTTCTTGCGCAACACCGACCTGAGTGGATCAGACGTTCGTTTTTTGGGTCTGACGCCCGCACAATACGGGTCCATGTTGTTTTTGTTGTGTGGCATCGTGTTGTATCTGCGACGCCACAAAGAAGGGCGGTATTTTGAAGAGGACGCGTCGTCTTCGGTTTGCTAGACTATTGAGACTGCTAGGTTCTTTACTCTATTGTACCGTTTCTATTGTACCGTTGCAGAACCACTCACATAGTTGGTCAAGTAATAGCCTTGATAGACATAGTCTTGATAGCCGACGGAGTAGGTAAATTGACCGTTGGTAAAGTCAACAACCGCAGGGTTTCCACCATTGACGATGACCGTTCCATTGGAAAACCACTCATCCCAGGTGCTGGTGTTTGGATTGTAGATCAGAAGCGCGCCGTTGCCGTTTCCATCGTAATCTTCAACATATCCATAGTCGTAGGTGGCATCTCCAGCTTCATCGGTGCAGGTTGTGCCATTGGGGTCCACAACAGATGCTGTGGCATCAAAAGTGAAATTCAACGAGAAGGCAAACAGACAGTCTGAACAGGTCGTTAAACTACTGGTGCTGGCAATGTTCCAACTGAGTTCACAGGGTAGAACACCTGCGGCAGTCTGTCCACTTTCTGTCAGTTGGTATGTCTCGGCACCGGTGTATTGTGAGAATGGGGTGTCTGCACCATCGCAGTCTTGATCTACACCATCTCCAACGGTTTCCGTGGCACCAGGATAAACAGAGGCGTCGTTGTCGTCGCAATCTACCGTACTGTCAAAGCCATCCCCATCGGAATCTAAACCGGCTACGGCGTCTGAACCATTGCAGTCTTGGTCAATACCATCCCCCGCAATTTCGGTCGCTCCTGGATACACAGAGGCATCGTTGTCATTGCAATCGTTGGACGCTTCAAACCCATCTCCATCTGCGTCTACAAAGTCTGTACCGTCACAGTCTTGGTCAACACCATCCCCCACAATCTCGGTCGCTCCTGGATACACAGAGGCATCGTTGTCGTTGCAGTCAGATTGGCTATCCACACCGTCTCCATCCACATCGATCACTGCGTCTTCCCCATCACAGTCTTGATCGATACCGTCATAGGGAGTGTCCACCATCGTATTTCCAAGACCACTGTCAGAATCGTTGCAGTCCGAAAATGAGTCGAGCCCATCGCCGTCATTGTCATAGGGGATGATGTTGGCGGACCCAACCCAATAATTGCTGTAATAGGCACCCTGATAGAGATAATCGATGTATCCTGTACTGTAGGTGAAGTTGCTTCCATCAAAGTCAACACTTGAAGTGCCATCACTGGTTTCAATCCAAGGAGACCATTCTTGGTTGGTGCTGTCGAAGAGTAGTAGGGCAGGGTTGCCATTTCCATCGTAATCACTCACATAGCCATACGAGAATGTTTCATTTTGCGCAGCGCTGCTGCAAGTCGCACTGCTGGTTGAAGCGGTGTCATATGTGAGATCAACGTCGAAGGCAAAGTCACAGTCAAGGCAAGTATTGACACTGGCTTCTCCAGTGACCGACCAGTTTAAGATACATTCGTATTGATTTGGTGCGGTCGCTCCTTCGGCATAGGTCAACTGCTCGGTGCCGACATATGGATACAGACGATCTACGCCATCACAATCTTGATCTACACCATCCAACAAAAGTTCCTGGGCATTTGGGTTGATCGCAGCATCTGTGTCGTCACAATCGTCAGCGGTGTTTGTGAGTGTACCTGAAGGCGTACAGGTCACGACGGTATTGTTGTTGTCTCCAAATCCATCGCCGTCGGCATCGACATACCAAATTTCTCCATCGTCGACTCCACCATTGCAATCGTTGTCCAGACCATCGCCACAGATTTCTGCTCCATTTGGATTGACTGTGCTGTTGCTGTCATCACAGTCCTCGGAATTTAGACTGTGTCCTTCAGGCGCAGTATCGCAGGTTGTACCAGCACCAAACCCAGCACCAAACCCATCTCCGTCAGCGTCGACAAAATAGGCCTGTCCATCAATCGGTTGATTGTCAATGGCACCGTCACAGTTGTTGTCCAAAAAGTCACAGGTTTCATCAGCCCCAGGATAGATTTGAGAATTGCCATCCAAGCAATCGCCTTCATTTTCTGAGAATCCATCCCCATCATTGTCCACATCCAACGGATCTGGTTCAGTCGATGGCTCACCACTGGGTTCAGTTGCTGGTTCACCGCTGGGCTCTGCCGCAGGCTCATCGGTTTCTGTGCTTGGTTCGTTGCTGGGTTCAGTTGCTGGTTCCGTTGCCGGCTCGGATGAAGGTTCCACTTCTAAAATGGGATCGGATTCCAGTTTGACCCCCGTACAACCAACGCTCAACGCAATCAAGATAGAAGAGAAAGACCGATGCATGTTATTTACCTCTTTGTAGGCGGGCTTCCATCATTCGCTTTTTGGCCGCACACTTTTGTTGCTCAAACTCATCACAGACACACTCAGGTCCACCCTTGCCACCACACGAGCCTTTTAATGGTGAGCCACCTAGGATAACCCCCACTGCCATGATGCCTGAGACGGCGACAAATCCACCAATCGCCAATAATATGGTTGTTATTTCCATTGTGTCCTCACTGTTGCAGTCGTTCCGCGAAGGCTGCGTTGCTTCGTGAACGAAAGGTTCCATCTTCTTCTCTAATTAACATATATATCGACAAGTCGTATTCTTCAGCCAGTCGAAAAGCCTCTTCTTCTCCCAAGACATTTAAGGCTGTTGCCCATCCATCTGCGAGCATTACTGATGGGGCAATGACCGAAATGGAAGCCACGTTGTGAGCAATCGGGTTTAATGTACGTGGATCGATGGTGTGTGAATATCTCTTTCCATCGCGCTCTTTGTAATTTCGATAGTCTCCACTGGTTGCCATCGCGGCGTTCTCCAACGGTAGAACAAGTTGAACGGCGCCTTGTGTTTCTGTCGGCTGTTCAATTCCCACCAACCATGGTCCTTCATCTTTGTGTCCTTGTGCAAATATTTCTCCACCCACTTCTACCAAAAAGTTTTCATAGCCCAACGATCGTAAATGCGCAGCCACTTTGTCCACTGCATAGCCTTTGGCGATTGCCGATAGGTCAATTTTTGTGTCGGGGTGATCTTTTTGAACTTCTGTGTCCTTGATGGTGAGGTGTTCAAATCCGACATGATTCGTCAGCGCTGAAATTTCCGATTCTGTGGCTGGTTTGAGAGAGGGGGGGAAACCAAAACCCCACGCATTGACAGCGGGACCGATTGTTATGTCAAAGGCGCCATTGCTTTGTGAGGCTAGTTGTTGACTGGCTTGTACTACGAACGCAGTATCTTTGGACAGGGCAAATACACTTGTGTCATGCCTGTTGAATCGGCTGATTTCTGAGTCTGGTTGGTAGGTGGACATCAACATGTTGACAATGTTCAGTTGTTTCTGTATCCCCGATTGAACATTGCTCTTTGGTGTGTCAGCCAATTGGACACTCCACGTGGTGCCCATCGCTTGACCATAATAAGCGGTTGTCGTTGGGCGTCGACTCCAAGTGACCCAGAACAAAGCAACCACAAATAGGGCAGGGAGAATTAACTTACGAGTGCTGTACAGTGGTTTGGCTTCCATGGTGTGTCCAGTCTAATTGTTCAAAGGGTGTTGGGCTCACGGCAATTGAAAAAGGACCAGTCCAGTGACCAGTCCTTTCCAATGTGTTGGCAAGTCGGTTTATCCGCCGAAGTCATCCAACATAATGTTTTCACGCTCTACGCCCAAGTCTTCCAACATATTGATGACTGAGGTGTTCATGATTGGGGGACCACATAGGTAGTACTCACAATCTTCTGGAGCAGGGTGCTCTTTCAAGTACTCATCGTGCAAGACATTGTGAATGAAGCCCAAGTAGCCTTCTTTACAACCCAATGGTTGACGAGATGGTGCTTCTGGATTTTCCCAGTCGTCTTCTTTTTCGGCTACATTTTTGTCTGAAAGAGCCACATGCCACTGGAAGTTCTCAAACTCTGTTTGAATTGAGTCGAAGTCTTCCAAGTAGAACAACTCTTTGAATGAGCGACCACCGTACCAGAAAGACACTTTGCGTGTTGTGCGCAAACGCTTGAACTGGTCAAAGATGTGAGAACGCATCGGCGCCATCCCAGCACCACCACCAACAAATACCATTTCGTTGTCGGTTTCTCGTGCAAAGAACTCACCGTAGGGACCGGAGATGACCACCTTATCGCCAGGCTTGCATGAGAAGATGTATGAGGACATGATTCCAGGAGGTACATCTAAGTATTTGAATGTACCACGAGGTGCGGAACGATCGGGTGGGGGAGAGGCAATGCGCACATTCAACATGATGATGCCTTCTTCACCTGGATAGTTTGCCATCGAATAGGCACGGGTCACATCTTCCTTTACGTCAGACACAAACTGCCACATTTGGAAGTGATCCCAATCTCCACGATACTCCTCTTCAACATCGAAATCTTCGTATTTGGCGACGTGTGGAGGACATTCAATCTGGATGTATCCACCAGCACGGAAGGGTACATTTTCACCTTCTGGAAGAGAAAGGACGAACTCCTTGATGAAGGTCGCAACGTTGTGATTGGATTTCACTGTGCAATTCCACTTGGCAATTCCACTGGTCCCTTCTTCCAATTCGATTTTAATATCGCCTTTCACTTTGACCTGACAGGCCAAACGACAACCGTGGCGGGCTTCAGCCTTTGAGATGTGACCCGCTTCTGTTGGAAGCATTTCACCACCACCTTCGTGAACGTCAACCTTGCACACACCACAAGAGCCTTTTCCACCACAGGCTGAGGGGATGAAAATCTTTTGTGCTGCCAAGGTGTTCAACAATGTACTACCAGCAGGTGTACTGATTGTCCGAGTGTCTTGGTTTGGTTCTTCGATGATTAACTGAACGTCTGCCGACGATACCAAGAACTTCTTGGCAGTCAACACCACGCCCACCAATGCCACAACCACTGTTGTGAACATGCCGACACTGATCGCCAGTGCGGTGGTTAATTCTGCTGCTAATATCATTTCCATGAGATTCTCCCTACAATGAGGTTGTTTTCAATTGCAATTACAGTTGGATTCCACCAAAAGCCATGAAGCCGATTGCCATGAGCCCAGTAACCATGAAGGTCATACCCAGACCACGCAAGCCAGCAGGTACTTGAGAGTAGCGCATCTTTTCGCGCAACGCTGCAAGTGCGACGATTGCCAAAGCCCAACCAGTCCCAGAACCAAGACCATAGACAACGCTTTCAACAAAGTTGTAGTCACGTTCTACCATGAACAAGGAACCACCCAAGATTGCACAATTTACAGCGATCAAAGGCAAGAATACTCCCAATGCGTTGTACAATGCTGGTACATATTTGTCGAGTGTCATTTCCACGATCTGAACGGCAGCCGCAATGGTGCCAATGAAGGCAAGAAAGGACAAGAAGGACAGGTCTACACCTGCAATCAAGGCGTCTTCTTTCAAGATGAAGTTGTACAACAAGTTGTTGAGAGGACACGTGATTCCCAGTACGAACACAACAGCGGCACCCAAGCCAATGGCTGTGTCTACCTTTTTGGAAACAGCGAGGAATGTACACATTCCCAAGAAAAATGCGAGTGCCATATTTTCGATGAATACGGCTTTGACAAACAAACTGATCAATCCTTCCATGACTTACTCCGCTTCAATTTGATCGGTTTTCCAAGTACGAAGAGCCCAGATTCCCAAACCGATGAGGAAGAAGGCTGACGGAGAAAGCAACATGAGACCATTGGGTGTGTACCATCCACCTTCAGTCACTTTTGCGAACAATTGAACGCCAAAGAGAGAACCGTTGCCAAACAGTTCACGGAAGAAGGCTACAACAATCAAGACCAATGAATAGCCAAGACCATTGCCCATACCATCAAATGCTGATGCGACAGGTCCGTTCTGCATAGCGAAAGCTTCAGCGCGTCCCATAACGATACAGTTTGTGATGATGAGACCAACAAATACGGAAAGTTGCTTTGAAATGTCGAACAGATAGGCTTTCAAAATCTGGTCTGTCATAATCACAAGTGATGCGATGATGGTGAGTTGCACGATGATGCGGATACTTGCAGGAATGTACTGACGGATTGCAGATACCGCAACATTTGAGCAGGTGAGTACGGCTGTTAAAGCGATGCTCATTACAACGGCTGTTTCCATTTTGGTTGTAACAGCGAGTGCTGAACAGATCCCCAAAACCTGTAGAGCGATTGGATTGTTGTTGAACAGGGGATCCAACAAAACTTCTTTGTTATTTTGAGACATTGTTTAACTACCTTTGGAAAGAGTTTGAACGTAAGGACCGTACCCATGCTCTCCCAACCAGAAGTTGAGAAGGGACTCGACGCCATTGGCTGTCAGTGTTGCCCCACTGAGACCGTCCAACTTGCCATCGGTCTTAACACCGCTTGGTGCAGCGCCTTTTACAACATCGATGTGTGGCTGCCCTTTACTGTATGCTTTCTCGCCAACCCACTGACTTTTCCACTTTGGATTGTCGACCTCACCACCGAGGCCTGGTGTTTCACCGTGCTGGTAGAAAGTCAGACCATTGATGGTCGCGCCATCTTTACTGAGTGCCAAGAATCCATACAGTGTAGACCAAAGACCTTTACCTTCTACATTTAGAATAATACGCTCAACAGCGCCTTCTTTGTAGACTGTGAATACTTCTTTGTACTTCGGCAAGCAAGAAACCTTCGCGATGTTTTCTTTTGCAGAAAGTTCTTCACATTTGCCCTTGTTTTCACTGCGGTACTTCTCTACCATCTCGTTGTCGGCAACCTTACCAGTTTTCAAATCTACGTAACCAAGTTCAACGCGATCTTTTGATTGTGGGTCGAAGAAAGCATCGACATCTTCAGGTGTGATCACCAACTGTCCATCTGCGGATGCTGTTTTCAAACCAGACACCGAGATGACATTCTTTTTCAAGTCCAATTCTGCATTGGCGACTTGTCTGTCTTTGAGAGACAAGGCTGCAGAAGATACAAATACGGAACAGACCACACACACTGCCGTGGCGAATCCCAAGATGTATCCATTACTTCTTTGTGCCATACAAATTTTCTCCTTTCATTCGTATTGTATACAGGGCGGCCCAATACACCACCCAATAATGTAGTGTTCAGATTAGGCTGCGCTTCGCGCCAGTCGACGGTTAACGTTGGCTTGAACCACGAAGTGATCTGCCAATGGTGCAAACATGTTCATGAACAAGATTGCCAGCATCATTCCTTCAGGGTAGGCGGGGTTGACACAACGAATGAGTACCACCAAAACGCCAATCAAGATTCCATACACCCACTTTCCTTTGTCTGTGAACGGACTGGAAACGGGATCGGTTGCCATGAATACTGTACCGATGGCCCAACCACCAGTGACCATGTGCCAGTGAAATGGTACATCCAAAATGGTTTGTGCGCCATCGTTTGCACCGACTTGATTCAAAATGAGAGACATGATGACCGTACCGACGACCACACCCGCCATGGTTCTCCATGAAGCAATTTTTGAAGCGATCAAAATCGCTGCGCCGATCAAACAGGCCAACGCACTGGTTTCACCCATGGAACCAGGAACCAAACCATAAAATGCAGTCGTCCAGTCGATGCTACCAAATGCGAAATTGAAACCGCCAACCGCTGAATCATCCGCGAACATGGCCAAATAGGTTGCTCCTGAGTTTGCATCTGGGAGTCCTGCCTTTCCAGCAACAGCAGCAACATTGTTTGTGTCAAACGGCAACCATGGCGTCATTCCAGAGATGCCCGTTGGATACGCAAAGAACAAAAATGCACGAGCAGTCAATGCAGGGTTGAGAATGTTCATCCCAACGCCACCAAAGATCTCTTTTCCAATCACAACACCAAAGAGGATTCCCAACGCGACTTGCCACAATGGAATTGTTGGAGGGCAAATCAAAGGAAACAACGCCGAAGTAACCAAAAATCCTTCAGTGACGGAATGGCGTCGAACGATGCAGATGGCAACCTCTGCAATACCACCAACTGCAAGTGTTGTGATGTACACAGGCAAGAAGAAGATGGCACCCAGAACGAAGTTGCTGAGGGAGAAGAAACTGACGCTTTCACCAGCTGCGGCATAGGCGAAGCCAAGTGTCGTATAAATCGTGCTGTGCCAGTCGTTTAATGCTGATGCACCAGCAGCGGTAGCAACGTTGGCTTGGTAACCTGTGTTGAACATCGCCATTAAGAAACAAGGCAACAAAGCGACAACTACAGTGATCATCATGCGTTTTTGGTCCAACGCATCTCGAATGTGACTTGCTGCTTTGGTAACTAAACCTGGCGTAAACAGCAAAGTATCGTGGGCTTCCCATGCTGGGTGAAACTTCTCAAGTTTGCCACCTTCTTCGAACAGTGGGGCAACTTTGTCATGTTGGTCACGAATAAATTTCATATCATTATCCCTCTTTGTAGATTTGATTCAAAACACGTCGCAAGTGTACAGAATAGTCTTGCTTTCCAGGACAGACGAAAGAACACAATGCGATGTCCTCTTCGTCAAGTTCTAGAGCGCCAAGTTGTTCTGCACGTTCTAAGTCATTGATTTCCAGTGAGCGCAGAAGAAATGTTGGAATGATATCCAAGGGCATCACTCTCTCGTACATACCGATGGGGACCATTTCACGGTGTTCACCATTTGTAGTTGTGGTGAAGTCAAACTTCTTCTTACCAAATAGGGCTGAAAGGAAAACCGGAATGCTGGAGAACTTGTTTCCACCGGGGGCTAGCCACCCCAAGAATTCACGCTCACGACCTTCTGTCAGTACGGTGATCTGTCTGTGGTGACGACCCAAGTATCCATGCAACTCACCCATACTTGTCCGACCGGATAAAGGAGAGCCAGAAATGACGCGGTTGTCACCTTCTTTCAGTTCACCAGCAACGATCTCATCAATGAAAGCACCCATACGTGTCTCGATGAGTCTTGGGTTTGAGACCTGTGGCCCTGCAATACTGACGATCCGCTTTGTGAACACCTTTCCAGTGCGGAATAAGTACCCAACGGCAATGATATCCATTAAGTGAATAGACCACGCGGTCTTGCTTCTTGATGCACCGTACAACGTATGGATGTGTGTACCAGCCAAACCAGCGGGGTGCTTTCCAGCAAACTCTTCTACGGCTACAGAACCAGACTTGGCGGTACCGGCGGTTGAGCCAGGTTCGACACACAAGAAGACTTTGTCACTGAGCGTCGACAACACTTTCACACCCAATGCCAAATCTTCTTCGTGACCCTCCAACACTTTTTGAATCGCGGGAGACAATGGCTCTGTATCTGTACAGGTTAAAAACAACGCGCCAGGACGGCTTTCAGCACTGGGAACTTGTCCAAATGGTCGTTCTTTCAGAGCTGTCCACATTCCAGATTCTTGCAACAACGCAGCAACTTCATCACCAGAAGGCGCGTCTTTGTCTTTGATGCCAACATAGGACTCAAAGTTGTGAAAGTCTGAATCGTTCCCACTTTCATTGATGTCTACAACGACAGACTGAAGGGCACGCTTGGCCCCGCGATTGACAGCCGAGACGGTTCCAGCAGCGGGTGCTGTATAATACACACCAGGCTTCTTTCGATCTTCAAAAAGTGCTTGACCACACTTTACAGAGTCTCCAACTTTGACCAGCATTTTTGGTTTCATCGTTGGAAAGTCTGCTGCAACTACGGCAGCTTTGCTGACTGTTTTGACCCCATCAATCTCTTGTTTGGGTTCTCCTGCGATGGGAATATCCAATCCTTTTGTAATCTTGTGTACAGCCATATCGATTTCGCTCCTACTCAATGTCCAACTTCGGATAATAAAATTCTTTTGCTACATATCCGATTTCCGGACAAGTTTCACGTCCGTTTTTGAAATTGCTCGGTGAAATCATTACTTGTTCCTTGAAGATATTGAAATAAGTTCTGTGTTGTCTGTTCAACGAAAGTTTTTGTTAGCCTGTGTCTTTGAATGAGCCACTCCATTTCAGATAGAGAAATGAAGGTGTCAGATTCAAGCAATACTCGATCCGATGGAATACTTAATATTAGTCGATTTGAGCGATTAGACCAGTGCAGAATGGATAGTCCAAAGTAGACATCGTATCGGAGATATTGTGCACAGAGTTCTGGAGAGCCCTTAAAATCATGAATGTACAATGTTGTATTGGGGTGGCGTTTGAGTAGGCGCAACACTTCATGGTGGGCTCGAACGCAGTGTACAATAATGGGGCGATTCAACCGTGTGGCTTGCTCCATAAACCATTGGAACACATTGAGTTGGTGTTCTTTGGAATCTTTCCATTTGGGATGAAAGTCTAAGCCTATCTCACCAACGGGGAAGGGATGTGTCTCCAATAACGGTTGAAATGATTCAAGTGTTTGTATGATGTCTTGTTGCGATAGTGCCTTCGATATATACCAAGGGTGCCAGCCAATCGTTGGAAGGATGAAACTGTACACTTGATGAAGGTTGAGCAATGTCGAAACATCAGAGAATTGTACACCGGCAGCCATTACTGGACAATTGTTCCACGATTGAACAGTGGTTGATTTCTCAGTCTCTGAAAGAAATTGAGGATGACAATGGGCGTTGGATATGAACACTTGCTCTACTGTATTTGGTGCTTAAGTTCGTTCGAGAGGGGGCTATCATGGGTGGTGGTTTTATTGACGCGTTGATTACCATTTGGATGGATATGGGATTGCCTTGGACTTCAATGACGCCAGTGTACATCACAGCCATTGGTGCGACCGTTCTCTTTCCATTCTTTCTGCGAAACATTCGCATATCTCAAGCACGAAATTTGTTAAAGCGATCCAATTCTTTGTACCATGAAGAACGCACTGAAATGGAAAAGCAAGCCATTCAAAAGGTCAAAGATATTCCGGTTGCGTTGTTGGGACTGGCGGATCAGGCGATTTCGATGAAGCGCGTGAAGTTGGCTGAAGAGATTTTGACATTTGTTCCACGCAATAAAAAGTACAAACGAGAAGTTCAACGAATTCATCATCGTATACGCCCCAAAGATACCGTTGATACATGGGCACAGATAGAAAAGATTAAGACCTTGATCTCTCAAGAGATGTTTATAGCGGCAAAAATTCAGCGAGATAAACTGCCCACATCTTTAAAATCTGACCCAGAGGTCCAATGGATTGATCAACAGTTGTCGAACGTGAAAGATGTAGAATGACTTGTTGGTAGATGGTTGATGAATTCAACTGCTTAATCACATTGACTAAAACAAAAAGAGTCCACCATGACCATATGACCACGGTGGACTCTCTGTTTTCGGAGTGGAAGATTATCCTTTCACAGCCGAACGGATCAACAACAATCCTTTGTTTGCACCTGGAACGCCACCGCGAATGAACAACAGTCCACGCTCTGCATCTACACGTTCGACGTGAAGATTTTGCATGGTGACGCGTTTGTTGCCCATGTGCCCTGGCATTTTCTTTCCTTTGATAACGTGACCAGGAGTCAAACGTGTACCAATTGAACCACCATGACGGAAGTATTCGTGTGTACCGTGAGAGCGAATGAATCCAGCGAAGTTGTGTCGCTTCATTACACCAGCAAACCCACGACCTTTGCTGGTTCCGGTAACGTCAATTTTGTCACCAGAGTTGAAGAAATCAGCAACGTTCAATACTTGCCCCCCTTCAAACTTACTGGCTTCGTCAGCATTCAAGCGAACTTCACGAATGAATTTCTTGGGGGTTACGTTGATCTTTTCAAATGCGACTTGTTGTGGCTTGGTTGTGTGCTTTGCTTTGCGCTCACCGATACCCAACTGAACAGCATTGTATCCATCTTGTCCATCAGCGCTTTTTACGCGAAGAACGGTGTTTCCAGAAACAGAAACGACTGTTACGGGAACGATTTCTTTTTTGTCGTTGTAGATTTGAGTCATACCGACTTTGAAGCCCAAAAGGCCCATTTGTTCATTTGCCATGATTTCCTCGTGCATTGGATGACTTGGGGAATTCCAAATCATCATACAAAAATTGCCCGTTCAATATAATCGAACGGGCAGTCTTTGACAAGTTTTGGATCCAATCTGGAACCAGTATTCTTAGAATGTGTATTTCATGTATCCAGTTGGTTGAATACCAAGATCCCACCCGACGATGTACATGACGTCTACATCGACGCCAACAGAAAAGTGTGCCAACTTCGTGTAATATTCCATGGTTGGTCCACCGCCTACTGGTATGTACACTTTTCTATGGTTTGGTGCTGCCGTCAACCCCCAAGATTGCGCGACCACCAGTGTGTCAAAACTCGCAGAGTCCATCAACACTGGCATACCCATCACACCGGCTGCAAGTTTGAGTCCCAAACCCAATCGACGAGTGGGGTATTTGGAAATCTCATAGGCTCCCAACAAAGCAAATCCACGCGTGTCACCTTGGAAATAACTGTTCGGAGCCAAATTGCCTGGCTGTTGATCGTATGCGACGCCATTGTGTACCGTTTGAAGAAAAGAAACTTCCCAAGCCATAGACATCGACTCTCTGTCCATAAAGTCGTTTCCTACGCTGAGTGCCAAACTGTTGACAGGGGCCGTAAATGGAGCAGGGTGATTCAACACGTAAATGGTTGCTCCAACATTGGCTTTGCTGTACATACCGCGTTCGATTTCTCGAACATCGCGTTCAAACTGAACTTGCTTAACTTTGTTGCGGCGTGACTTTTTGCCTTCATCAGGGTCGGCGTCCAATCCTTGTGCTTGTACAGGATTGCTGAGCAATGCGAGGCTACAAAGACTTGTGAGACCGAATAGACCAAAAGTTTGAGTGACATTTTTCATGGGTTTTCCTACAAAATGTTTCTAAATAAAATAATCGAATAAACACTGACACTGTGACAAGAGTAGTCCTGCCACAGTGTCAAAATGGTGATTATGAACTGAAGATGAATGGGTAAGAGACGATTACCACACCACCACCTTTTGGCTGTGGGAACTTGAATCGCTTGAAGCGTCCAGTGATACAGCCTTCTACTGCAGCAGAGCCCATAGAAGAGGTTTTGATACCGGCCTTAGAAACAGAGCCGTCGGCTGCGATGGTAAACTTCACAATGATCTTACCTTTCAAACCTGGGTTTTTGGTCAGCTCACGCTGATAGCAATAACGGATTTGGTTCATGTTCTTGCGAATGACATTGTCAATCAAGGACTTGTCCAACGCACCCAAAATGATTGGTGTTCCACCGGACTTGATCGAGCCACCGGAACGTTTCTTACCAACAGAACCACCACCTTTACCATAGCCACTAGAGCCACGACCGGACCCTTTGGTACCAAGACCACCGACACCATCAGCGGTACCACCACCACCAAGGCCACCGCCTGAACCACCAAGACCTCCAGAACCAGCTTGTACACCTTTCGCACCGATGACACCGCCAAGACCACCTTGCATGTTTGCATCCAAGTTGGCGATTCCACCCATACCGTCCATGGCTCCAGAGTCAGAGTTTGCACCAAAGTTCAAACCACTCATGAACTCATCGACCACTTCTTTGTCTTTGGTACGCTTGTCAACCTCGACTTTATCGCCTTTAGCCTCTTTCATTTTGGCATCTTTCTTGCCAACTTTACCTTCTTCTTTTTTGGCTTTGGCACCTTCACCAGCATCAGGGTTTGCATCCTTTTTCTCTTCTTCAGGTGGCTCTGGGGGCTCATCCAACAGAAGTTCAGCGATGAGTTCTTCGTCCAACTCTGTATCTGTGATTTCTGGAGTCGGGGCCAAGAACAAAATGTAATAGGTCAAGAAAGAAAACATGAGCAACAGCACTGTCATCAAACTTGCAAAAGGATAGTCGATGTCAGAAGAAATCGCACCGGTGATCTTTTTGCCAGCAGGAGCACGGTTTGCCACAAATGTGATGTTGCCCATCTGTACGATCACACCACCTTGTTCAGGCATGTCATACTCGTAAACGTTGCCGTTTTCACGGACTTTACCTTGTGACTTTAGATCGTCCAAAGAGGTTGTGCTCTCTTGATCAAATGTCCAAGCTGTCCAATTTTTGTTGATGACACAGACCGGTTGATTTCCATTCCAACTGATCAACTCTTCAGGTGTTTCTGCCGGTCCGTAGAAATCATTTTTCCATTCTTGTTTGGCTTCTGTAAATGGATACATGATCCAAGACACTGCTCCGAAAGCACGGGGAACCCAAGCAACGGGTGTGCCAGCGAAACGGAATCGGTGGCCAAGGTCACTTCCGATTGTGACACTCGCATTTGAAGGCTTGAAAACCTTCATTGCAATCATGTCAGCACCATAAATTTGGTGGATCGCCAACGTTGTTTTCGGTTTGTTTGCGTCTGCCGTATTGCTTTGGATGGCTTCGACCACCGCTGTCAAGGCATCTTCGCCTTCATACTCTTCACTGTCTTCGTCGTCTTCATCATCCCAGTTTTGCGAGGCAATTGTGTCTGCCACATGTGCTTGAGGTGTGGTGGCAACGCTTTGGGAATTCACATTCGGCGCATTCACATTCGGCGCATTCACATTCGGATCAGTGGCCTCTTCTGCTCTTAGATCTGTGAGTCCCCAAACGAGGGTCGCTGGACCAATCTGAATGGCGTCGCCATCTTGCAAGGGTTTTGAATGATCGTGTGGGGCGCTGTTGACCAAAATGTCATCACTTAAACCTTGCAACAACGCAATGCCGTCGGCTAAAGTCACGACCGCATGCATTTCTTGAACGCCATCAACGTCAATGCAAATATTGGTCTCTGCACCAGAGCCAATCAAGATGTTTTCTACAGAATCGTCAAACTCTTTTGTGTCAATCGACTGACCACCAATCAAGATGTCAACTTTACTATGTAGTCCTGTACTCATGTTTACTCCTCAGTGTTTTTGAACACACGAAACCTTAACAATAACAACAATGACAATGTCACACTGTGTGTTGAACTTGCGTTCAGAGCGTGTACACAAACATTGTCTATATAGGTTCAATGTGGACTACTTTACATTGTTGACCGATTGGGACATTTCGGGGTTAAAATCCATACGAAGTTCAATGAGTGGGTTGAACTTTGTTTTGCTTCGTTCCATCAAAAGAGACCCTTGTGGCTTGACCATTTCACCAGAAATGTCCAACGCTTCGAAATCGATTTCGGTGCGGTCTGAGTAAGTGACCTCTCGATCGTCGTCTTGAGCGTGGGCGTTGGTGGATACACTGAGCAACAGTGCGCTGGTTAGAAATGTGATGAATAGACGCATATGGCCTCCGTTTAGATTTGGTCAACTTTAATATAGTCAGAAAGTGCTCTTTTTGCCGTCAAATTTTCGTCAGAAACTGTTGAACACCTCGAGAACCTTTTCATCATGTGTAGACAAGTGTTTCAATGAAAAGTTCCACTTGTCATCAAAATTATTCAGCGGGTGCTTCTTCAGCAGGTTCACCTGTACCTTCTTCACTGCCTTCCGAAGACTCTGAATCATCGGACTCGTCAGGTGTTGGAGCACTGCCACTACCACACACTTCCTTGAGATCATTCAGACTTGCTTGCGTATCTGCTACGAACGGGATCACGTCACCAGCCATTTCAATCTCTTCGCTTTCGATGACCATGAGTCCCTGCTCCAACACCATGTCAGCCATATCCAACACACCACTTTCAACGGCTTCGGCACAAGAGGCAACGGCATCTTTACTGGCTTGCAGTACATCAACAGCGGCTTTGAGTTCGTTCATTTTTTCTTGCTGACGTTTCTTTCTTTCTTCTTCAGCCTTGCGACGTTCCTCTTCTGCTTTTTTGCGCGCTGCTTCTTCAGCTTGCAGTGTGCTCAATTCCGCCAATCGTTCATCGACTTCCGTGTCGGTAGGATTTGACGCTTTGTAAGCTTCCAGCAACTGTTGAGCTTTCTTGTAATCTTTTTGATATTTGGCTTCCAAGGTTGCAGCATTGAAATAAGCAATGCGATCGCCGTTTGAACTTTTCAAAATCTGATCGTACAACTTGCCAGCCGCATCAAAGTCTTGAACACCCCGTAAAGAAACAGCTTTTCCCAATTTGGCTGAGATGTTGTTTTCATTTGTGACCAAGGCTGCTTCAAACTTCTCTAGTGCGAACTGATAATTTCCAGAGTTCAGTGCAATGAACCCCAAGTTGAGGTTTGCTTCTACGTGATTTGGATCTATTTGAAGAGCCTCTTGAAACAGCCCGATTGCTGAAGGTTCATCTTCCATGGCCAGATAAGTGACACCCATGTTGTTCAAGATGCCAGCATCTTTTTTCGCAGGTTGCCCCTTTTCCTTGGCTACACTGATCAACATCTCATTGGCTTTTTCAGCACACAGAAGACTCATATCGAACTTGTCATTCTGATAGAATGTTCTGGACAGAAGTTGATAAACCGTGATGTCAGTGCTGTTGGACAACAATATTTGTGAGGCAGCTTCCAATGCCGCCTCGATGTTGCCCATTTCGGTGTGGACTTCAACGATTTTGTATTGTGCATCCATATCCGATGGGTTCTTTGCAGAATAGTCAGTGAGCGTAGCCAAAGCCTCCTCAAACTGACCAGCTTCTTTTTGTACAGCTACGAATGCATTTAAGAAGTCCTTAGTTGGTTTGGCCGAGTATGCCTTTTGGTAATAGGACACAGCTTCAGTCATGTTGCCCATTTGTTCTGAAGTCCATCCAGCATTGAATGCCGCATTGGCAAAGTCGGGTTTTAAGTTGACTGCGGAACGAAAGTAAGCCAATGCAGTGGCATAGTCGACTTTACCGGTTTTGCGATCTACCTTTTCCAAGGTTTTGATTCCCTGTACAAACTCCATGTTGGGATCTAGATTGTCTCCTTCTCCTGGAGCGTTGCCTTGCTTTGGACAGCCTAGGAGAAACGCAGTACTCAATAAAAGTGAAAGGGGCATGTGTTGAATGCGAAACATGATAATCTCCTCTAATTACTCTGCAACTTGCAAGTACGTACGGGTTTCAGATTTTTCAGTCAAGAACTCGGATTCTGGAAGCAATTCTGTCAGTTCTGGATACTCGTCCGGACGAAGTTCACCAAGTCTACGTGTCGCTTCTGCAGTCGCGTCTGTATACAAGTTGTACTGGAATGCAAACTCCAAAGCCTTCTTATAGGTCAGCGTCGCATTTTCGTAATAAGGGTACGCTTGATCTTCTAGCTGCATTTTGTAGAGTTCAGCTTGATCTTCATCCAAGAAGGCAGGAATGTACGAGTTCTTGATGGTGTCAGCATAGTTGTCGTATGCCTTTGCCAACTCGACGATTGCGGCAATGGTGTACTTTCCAGCAACCATTTGAGCAACTTCTGTGAACTGAGCTTCCAATTCTTTCAAAGATGTTTGCTTCTTGGTGATTTGCTTATTCAAAACCGACTTGATGTAATTTGGATTGGCTCGACCCGGACCAGGACCTGTGATTTTTAGATCATAGTAGGCACGGGTTGCGTCCATTGCCAAGTCAAACTTGATTTCTTCAACAATGGTACGAATGAACTTGTCGGCTTGAAGTTCTTCATTCATCCCTTCATAGACTTTCAGCGTGCTCTTCCAATGCTTCAAGACCTTCTTGTCCAGTTTCTTAGTCAATTCACCATATTGGTATCGAGCAAAGAACTTGGACTGCTCTGAAGCACCCTCTGGAGCTTTTGCGAAATAATTATAGAAGGCTTTTTGAGCACCTTCCAAGTCGCCTTTTTTCTCCAAGATGACAGCGATGTCAAACTGATAGCCGACCACACGGGAATCGTCTGAATAGGCTTCCATGTACTTTTCTTTGTTTTCGATGGCTTTGTCGTATTGACCGAGAGACTCACGGAAAATGGACGCACGATGCAAGGCATCTTTTGTCATTTCATAGTCTTTGTCGACATCGTAGAGTTTTTCGTACCAATCCGCTGCAATCTCAAACTTTGCGATGGTCTCATAAGCAAAACCAAGTCGAGCCACATTTTCAGTGTATTTCTTAGACTTTGGATAGTTGTCAATGAGGAACTGTCGTGAGACCATCATTGTACGCATGTCTTCAAGTTCATAGTAATACACTGCCGCGATATTGACGGCGATGTCTGCCTTATTGGCTTCAGGATACTCACGAACAAACGCCATATAGCTGTCTGCTGCTGTTTTCTTATCGCCATTGGCTTTCGGAGATGCATTGTACACAACTTCGATTTCTTTAATGGCGGACGCTTCATAGATTTGCTTCATTTCTTTCTTAAAGCCAGCATTGCCCAATCCTTCCTGATCTTGGAAGGCTTTCGCTGTATCTCTAAGGGCCGCAAAGTCTTTCGCAGCGCCTGCAAAGTCTCCAGTTTCTTCTTTTGCCTGAGCAGATACATCAAGCGCTCCCAAAATCAAGTTGGCAGAGAACATGGCCTGTTTTGATTTCGGATTCATTGAAATAACGGTTCGGAATCTAGAAGACGCTTCATCCAACTGATTCTTGTCAAACAACAAGGTCGCAGAAGAGTACAGGTGGTTGATGGCATTTTTCTTGTCTGGATACAGTTTGGCATACTGATCCAAGGCGTTGAGTTTTTTGGCTTCCCAAGGACTCATTTCCAATGGTGCAATGTCTGTGTCTTTTTTGCGCTCATTGACCAAGCCTTTCTTTTTGTCGTACTTGATGAGTTCTTCCGCAGCAAAGATGGCGGCTTCTGCACAAAACTCTGAATGTTTTCCTTTGGCGTCGGCACCAACGACTTTCATGTAACTATCGAATGCCTCGACAAAGTACTTCTCTTTAGTGTCAGCATCAAACTTTCCTTTTTCTGCCAAGTTGTAGACCAATTCGGCGAAAGCATAGCGCATGTCGTAAGAATTTTTGCCATCTGGGAATTCTTGCAGGTACACTCTATAGGCTTTTTCAGCCAATAGGTAGGTGTTTTGTGCTTGTTTTCCACGTCCCAACTTTTTCGCTTCTTCATTGTAGTTGACCGCCACACGACGAAGAGCGTCTTCTACATAGTTTTGAGCCTTGCGAATGGCATCTGGACTGGCAGAGTTCTTTTGAGCCCAAGCTGATGTTTTACCATAGTTTTTGAGCAACTTTTGAATCTCATTCAACGTCTGTTCCTTCTCATTCATCTTTTGGAAAGCGTTGATGATTTCGTTTTGGTATTTGGGGGCTTCGGGAGAGTCTGCATTTTCTGCAATCAACTTACGGTATGTAGTGATAGAGAGTTCAAACTTTCCTTGTTCAAAGTACATTTTTGCCAAACGACGAAGCATCTTGTTGTAGAGTTCAACTTTGCCCAAAGACCGGAAATAGTTTTCTGCTTCTTGCATGTCGCCTGCATCTGCAAAGAAGCGCACCAAGTCTTTGAGGGCCTCATCTTGAAGCATGACCGACGAAGCATCGCCATTCTGTTGCATGACCTGTGAGTATCGAACCACTGTTTTCATGCCTTCGATCGCTTGGTCATATTCACCAACGTTGTAATAGCACCAAGACAGTTTGTATACCGCAAACCCATAGTTGGAATCGTTCTTGAATTTGCTCGCTTTCTCGTATGCTTGAAGAGCCTCATAGGCTTTGTTTCGATCGAAAAAGTACTCACCAATCTGAACGTAGGCTGTGGCTAAGTACCGTGATTTACCATATTCTTTGGTTAGACGAACAAACTGTGTTTTGGCTTTGTCTGGTTCACCGATCTCTTGATAGGCAGATCCCAAATAGAACAGTACTTCATCTGCACGTTGATATTGAGGATAGTTTCGCAAGATTCCATCATATAGACGGATGGCGCTTTTCTGCCACTTACGAGAGTTGGAATTGTCCGGATTCATCTTATTGACATCACAACCCTTGGGAATACCGTTGAAGCAGTCATCGTACTTCTTTTGATACTCTTGCATCTCATTGAAATAGTAAAACCGTCCCTCTTCGAAGTACATTTCCGCCAAACGAAACTGTACTTTGGCTTTTGCATCACCGTTGAGTGCACCACCAGAAAGCATCGCCTTTGCTCTATCAATGGATTCAAGACGCTTTTCGTGAGCCGCTTGTCGGTAGGCTTCAGACATGTTGGTCTGGTTGTTTACCTCTGACATTTTGAGAGCGCGTCGTTCTTCACGAGACTTGCGGTCACTTTCTTGACCCCAAGCTGATGTAGATGCGCCCAATGCAAGGACGAGTAAAGTGGAACGAAAGATTGCGTGCATTATGCCTCCGGATGCCGTATCGATATCAATATCAATGCAATCAAAGTAAAGACGTCAATTATTGACAAGAACTTTGTTCTGTGTAGTTGTAATAGCCCAGTTCATCAGCCCAAAACTCACCGTTGAACGGCCAATAGATTAAGTCGGGTGAGGTTGCGAAGTCTACATCGAACTTACTTTGGTCTGTCAAAGCTTCAATGTTCGAGGCTTTGTATTCGTAATCCAAACGCTGAGCGTCTACGACTTCAAATCCAATGATCTGTGATTGACTGAGCAATGTACCCAGCATTTTGTTTTGTACGTCCATTTCAGCGATCAGCAGACGACCTGCGCGCTTTTCATAGGTGCGGCGATCTTTTTCGATCACTTTCTTTAAGTGTACACCAACGGTGTCGCGCCACTGTGGTTTTTGGCTGTCGATGAGACGAATCTCTTCTTCCATCAGTTCTAGGTGACGGACCACACCTGAGAGATCTTGGTTTTTAAGGACCCTGGAAAAGAATGCTTGGGGAAGAACCGTCTCGCCATCTGTTTCAGCACCGAAGTACCGTTGCCACGCTTGATCTGCCAAACGACGCTGCTCGACCGTTTCATAATCTGCGAGAAACTGAGTGATTTCATTCTTCATTGGTTGATAGGCTGCATCAAATCCATTGATGATGCCTTCCACTTTGTTGTAATCACAAAGTTGGAAATATGTAAGTGCCTTGAGAATTTTGGCTTCAGGAATGAAGTCTGATTCCAAGAAGTAAGGAGATTCAACCGTCAATACTTTACCCAACGTGATGTTGAGTTCTCCCAAGTGAAGGTTTGACCAAGCATCTCGGAACATAGACTCTGCCCAATACGAAGACTTTCTTGATACTTTGTCGTAGTAATTTGAAGCTTCTTGATAGCGACCAATGCCGTAATAGATGGAACCGATGTTGATCAACGATAAATCTTTGAGATCATTGACTTTTCCAATTTCTCGTGGGTCGTTGTACACGTCAACTTCTTCTCGGTACACTTCACGAAATGCACGAACAGAAGATTTGAACTTTTCCTGTTGGTTGAAGATGACGCCTTCAATGTAGCGTGAAGGTAGGTAATACGGTGACTTCGAAGATACCTTCTCAAAGTTTTGGCGTGCATTTACGAAAGCTACGTCTCGATCTTCGTCCGTTTGAGCTCGCTGTGCTTTATTGTACTCTTGCACACCCAAAAGGTAATGCAACTGGTTCTTTGCCTGACGTGGGAATCGATCTACGGGTAGTTTCGCAGCAATACGGGCCAAGTCAGTATCATCGTCTGTGAAGCGTGACAATTCAATGAGTTTGGGTAGAGCATAGTTGAAGTATGGATCTGCCGGACCTCTTTTGATGACCTGGAGGAAGTAGTACTGGGCTGAATGGTACATTTCCAACGTGCTTAAAGCGCGAGCCAAGTAATAGTGAATTTTGGACTCAAAGTTCGGGTATTTGCCTTCTTCCAACATCTTGAACAATCTATAAGATGCATCCAACGGTTTTTTGGCGCGAATCAGTTTGATGGCGTGTTTGATTTCTCGAGGGTCGTTTGCATCCCCATCTTCACTGAGATCTTCCCCACGTACATTTCGAATCTCAACATCGTCTTCGTCATCAATGCGATTCGATTCCTCTTCTTCTGGAAGTTCGACAGGGCGTTCTTGTTGGGCACTCATGCGTTTTGCCTGATCGACCACAGCAGCGGGTGCACCGTTGTCTACCAAACATTGAATCTCTTCCGCGGAGAAACGCTTACCAGAACCCTTTAGTGTTCCAATAATTACATCGGTTTGAAGATCGTACCCAACCATCTTGATGATCTCATCACAGGAGAGGGCTTGTGCATTTGTTGAGTAGCCAAAAAGGGACAAGCCCAAAGCGATTTGTGCAATGCCAAAGCCAAACTTAGATGTCAGTTTCGTTGTTGTCATGGATATCTCCTAAATATCAAATCTTTCGTCTTTCGATGGCTTATTCAGCGGATTGTGTTTGTTTGATGCTGGGAATGAAGAACGAGGCAGAGCCCTGAACCAAAAAGAGATTTTTCATTTCCAACATGGTGGAGTTGACGGTTTCTATGTAAGTGAGTGAACGGCCTTCAAGGCGTACAGCGAAAGAGTCGTTGAAAATTACACGAAATCCTCCCCCGAAACTTGATGTCGGGTGCCATTGGATTTGTGTTTGACAGAACAGCGCCTGTTCCGAACTGGAATTTAGGGTGGAGATGTCCGGACAGATGTTGTCAGAGCCGTCGAGAATCCCAGAAACCGTTCCGTCATCTTTGGTTTGGGCAATCCCCATTCCAAATTTACCATAGACGTCAAAATTAACGATCTGGCGACCGAGAACGGCGGCTTTTCCATAGATTGGAGAGTATACAAAACTGACATCCCCAAATGCCAAAATACGAGAAATATCGGGTGCGACGTTGTTGTCGTCTTTGATCTGTTTGGTCAGCGTACTCAAATCAGAATCACCCAAGTCCAAACCGTAGTCGACCATCGCTTCAACAGCGAAAATCTCAGTCAGGTTGTAGGCAACCCCAGTTCCGATGATTCTGCGCTTCAGAAACGGGTCGTTGATGACTGCTGCGGCGTGTGGGGAGAGTTCCCATCGCTTCAATTTCAAGAATGTTTTGCGCTGCAAGGTCTTAATGATTTGCTTTGTCGTTTCGTCTTCGAGCAACAAGGAAGTTGCATCCTCATCGATGTCCTTTTGATTTTCAGATTTGGACGTTCCACCGAGAATGTCGTCCAAGTCGTCTTGGGCAAAGGCTGTACTGCTGAAGCTAAGCAGTCCCAAACAAAGCAAGTGTTGTAGGCTTTTCATAACGCTGTCCATAGGTTCGATTAATTCTAATTACTGTTGAATGGGGCAAAGACTTAGAAGTCCATCATACGGGGCTTCATTTTCGGAATGAAGTAGCTCACACCGACCGATGTCACAATATCATTGTATATACGGTAGGTGTTTTGTTGAGCTACATCATTGGGATCATAAATCGGAGCAGGCGCACGATAGATGAACGAACGAGCATCCAGTTTGAGTGCCAAGGACTGGTTCAAAAAGATGTTGATACCCAAGCCTGCATTCAACGGCACGTGTGTTGTGCGGCCTGTATAGCGAAGTGAGACCACTTCTCCATCTGAGTACGCATAGTATTTCTTTGAAGAAATCATTCCCAAACCACCGGTAAAGTAGAAGTCAAAGTTCAGAACGTTCTCTCCGATGAGGTTGATCTTCCCATAGATTGGACTCCATCGACCTGCAATCGATGCGTCGAGTAACATTTTCTCAACCGGTTGCTCAAAGTTGCTTTGATTGCTTCTGTTGTTGGCAATCTCCACAAGTTTCTGTGTCAACCCCTTCAGGTCGTTTGAACCCAAGTCAGGGAAGTACATGAATGCAAACTCACCAGCAAACTTTTCATTGATGTGGTAAGCACCAAACAACGAGCCTGACAATCGAGTGACCATTGGGTTGTTGGGTACGTATCCACCAGCTCCTGTGATTTCGAAGCGTCCTTCCTTCAAGAAAAAACGGTTTTGTACGACGTCTGGACTTAAGTCCTTTGTCCGATTTTCCAAGGCTGCTTGGGCTGGTTCGCGTCCAGCATTGGCATCGCTGGAAGCAAAGAGTCCAGTCATCAATGCCAAACCAGCAAATGCCAAATTAGCAAATACAGTAGCAATTTTGCGCATAGTTGTCTCCAAGATGATGGCGTATATTCGTCTCACCATACTATGTATAATTCAATTCATTCAAGACATGGGGAACGTCTTCCATTTATAACCATTTTTTCACAAACTGCCATAAACCGTCACAATGCCTATGTAGAACATGGAAATGACTTTATTGTTTTGCGTAGATTCTTTAGAAATGAAATTCAGTTTCAAATCCAATGGAAGGTATGAAGGGCAATGAACGGATGAATCTTCGGTCTGTATAATCATAATTGTACACGACGAACTCTGGGTTCTCACCCCGAATCACATTTAGGAAATCCGCATAGGCATCGAGTTGCCATTTCTCAAAGGTGAAGGTTTTATCCGCTCGAAGGTTGAGACTGAAGAAATTGGGCAATCGTTCAGAATTGTATGCGGCGGTGGAATATCCAGTGTAGAAGTCTTGATCCAGATCATAGATTCCGCCAGAGTACGGAGTGTAGGGGTTTCCAGTTACGTACTGTACTTGACCAGACAACCCGAAATCTTTTGGCAACTGGTATCCAAGAACCCCCGTTAAGATGTGGGTTTGGTCCAAGTCGAACAGATACCATTCCCCACTGCTTGGAGAGCCCGGAATTTCATCAGCCGCCAAATCAGATGAGCGATTTGGATAGTCATTGCGTTCTGACTTTGACAGTGTGTAAGAAATCCAGCCAAAGACATTGTTGATTGGGTCTTGTTTGATGATGGCTTCCATTCCATAGACACGTCCAATACCTTCGTTGATATAAAATAGGGCATCTGTCGATGTGGCTTCAGGGTTGTCTACAATGAGATCATAGAGTTTTTTTCCAAATACTGAGACGTCTGCATTGAGTCCAGGAATGATCTGCTGTTCTATGCCAAATTCAGCAGACAGAACCTTTTCCATATCCAGTTCCGTGGAGCCTTCGGGACGCCAAGCTTCAAATGGCTGTGGCCACTGTGAATAGAGTCCCACACCACCTTTGAGCGTGCCATTCTGTCCAAGTTGGAATCGACTGGAAATGCGGGGGTCCCATCCTTGTACAAACAACAAGGGGTCTGGATTGTCAACATCCCACAAGCGCCCCGTACCGTAGCGTATTCCTGGGTAAATTACCCATTTGTCCGCATCCTTTAATGGGTGCAATTCCGTTTGGAGGTATACGTCAGGTGTGTAGAAATAGCCTTTTCCACCAAAGGATACAGGGTTTCTTTCCGCCAATGGATCAAAAGAAGCCACATCTTCAAAAGAGAAGGGCAACTCTGTTTCAAAGGAAAAACCACCGGCTACGGTATCGGTTCCCAACAGCAGGTTAAACCGTTCCGAAGGCGCCCATCGAGTTTCAGCCCGCAATTCAAACATGGGCTGGTCCTGAGTCAAGCGTATCCCACCACCAACATCAAAGGACGCTGAATCGATACCGTAAGACGGCGTGATCGTCATGTTCCAATCATCAGAGAAGTTGTGCTTCCATTGAAGGTAGGCTCTGTGTGCAGAGTTGGTGCTGCCAAAATCGCCTTGAAAGTCTGGGTCTGAGCCTTGGGCTGTTTCTGCATTGGTTCCAGCGACCAACTGATCGCGATACCCAAAAGCAAATATAGAGAGGGAGCCATTGGCACGGTTCAGTTGTTGAACTTTTACTTGGTAATCATACCACTTTGGGCTGATCGTAAAATCTTGATTTTCGGTGAAGAGAGGAATGAACACGTCAATGTAGGAGCGTCGGCCAGCAACTGCCACTCCCCAGTCACCTACTCGTCCTTGTACGAGACCACCACTGTCAATAATGTCTGTACTCCAGTAAAACTGGTTGTCCTCTGGGAATTCTTGTTTGGTTTTGACGTCGACAACACCCCCCAAAGATCGACCGTATTGAACACCATAGCTTCCAGGCAAATAATCCACTGTATCAATGAGGTCGGGGTTTAAGATGGAAACCAAACCACCCAAATGGTAAATGAGCGGCACGCGGATGCCATCCACATAGACAGCGGAGTCCTCAGGATTGGCACCTCGAATGATCAGCAGACCCGAGCCAAAAGGAGAACGTGCTGCTCCAGGGAGGCTTTGGATCACCCGTACAGGATCCCCAAATGTCCCTGGAACTCGCTTGACTTCTTCCATCGTCAGCGTTCTTCGAGCAACGTCTGCACTGGGTTTGCGATAGACGCCAACCAATTCATCTTCCCTATAATTGAGGTTCTTCATCCAGATGCGCAATGACGTTCTTTCGCCTTCCAGCAACTCTACATCTCGAACACTGGTTTCGTATTCAGGGTAGGCGCATTGTACAGAGACCACTCCCACAGGAAAGACCGCGGCTTCGTAAGAACCATCTTCATTGGTGGTCGTTTCAATTGTTTGTCCATCGCTTGTGGTGATGCGAATGGGAAAACCCGCCAACGGTCTTTTTGTCCCCATTTCCACCACAACGCCATCGAGGTTGATTGGGAGTTCCGCTTCCTCTTTGCTTTGTTCATCTTCAACGGCACCTTCAACACTTGACGCGTCCAACACGAAGCCATAAGAAAACTCAATTTGAACGGGGGTTGGCCCATTGGCATCTTCAGCGGGGTTGAAAATGAAGTTCCAAGCGGCTTCTGTCGCTGCCGTATCAAAGTCAGCACCAGCAGATTCTAAGACCTCAATATACGATACATCACCGACCTCATCGATTTCGATGAGAAGCAATACTGTCCCTTCACGTCCTTCTGCTTTGGCGGCTTCTGGGTAAGGCGCTTGAACATACTCGACCAATTCAGGGTTCTTGACAAGCGGCAAAGGTTCTTCCGCTCCTTCAGTGTCTTCGACCGTTTGTGTGTCATTGTCTTGGGCAATGGCAACTAGGGGTGAGCACAGCAGAATTGACAGTAGGGTACCTATAGAAACGTGTTTCATTCTCCCTCCACAGACACTTCGACTCTCAACCAGTCCATACCCCCACGTCGATCTCGAACGGTGACGATGATGTCTACTGTCGATGCTTCAGGTGGGGCGACCCAGTCAACATTGGTATAGGGTGGTAAACTGACAACGTTGTCAAACTCGCCATTTTCTGTATACCAACTTAAATAGGGCGTTTCGGTTCTCGTGTCTGAGATGCCGGTGTCAGGATTGGTATATGTATAGGTCTCGATTGCACTGTCTTCAAAGACAACGTCGAGTGTGACCGTTTCATTCGCTTGCACAACAGGGACTTCCCCTTCGGTGTAGGTGGTTCCGTTGACGATGAAGCCAGTGAGGAAAGGGTTTTGATTGGGTTCGAGGTTGGTAGAGATCGGAAAGCGTTTGAATGCCACTTCAATATCAGTGTCAGTTTCTGCGTCGCTTGGAATTGCAGTGAGATTGAGAAAGGCGGATAGACCTTCGACTTGGTCTACTTCATCCAACATCTCCAATGCGTCGTCGGGTATTTTCCAAGAAGGAGGCAAAGCAGGCTCAAACCCTAAGAGACCAGCTTCTTGCAACTCAGTAAACCACTCGATTTGGGCTTCTGATTCGGTGGGTGGTTCATTCAACCCTTCCAGTATTGCAGGGTCGATCGTACAACCAAAAGAAGTCGCGTTTTCTCCCAAGCACCCAAACCACACAACTCCATCGAGGCTTTCACTGTCTGGATAGTACACCAGTGACTCAAAGGACACCGTGTCCCCAGGAGAAGCTTCGGCTTTGTCAGCCTGTACACCCAATATTCTCAATCGGTCGAGTTGCCATGCTTGTGCCATTTCCTGTACGGCACATCCCATGTTGTTCAAGGCCAACAAGAGTGCAAGTGACATGTGTTTTTTCATAATTGCTCCGAGGTTGTTGGATTGTCAATCCATTGCTCTGAAACGACACCGTCGTGGAAAGTTCGTGATGGCAACCGTTTCGTCTCCTTGCAACGCGGGTTTGAACTTGGCTTTTTTCCAAGAGTCTAGGCAGGCGTTGTCAGCATCTGGGCTCAAACCTTTGACCAGCCGTGTTGCAGAGACAGCACCTGTTTCATCGATGTCGATCGCGACTTGAACGGTGCCTTCTAAACCGCTGTCGATAACCGATTGTGGAATCTCCAAAGGGGGGCGTTTTTTGAGTCGGGGCTGTTTGGTGGCTGCAGCGTAGGAAATGGCGGTGCTTTCTTTAGCCTCGTCAATGTCGATTGTTTTGGATGTTGCCTTTGTTCCCAATGTGGTACCCGCCCGCACGGTCAATCCTGTTGAACCGTTGTTGGCAAAAGACGACGCACTCAAACCCTGTACCCGCTGTACTTTTCGCTTGGTGGGTGGGGGTGGTTCCGGTGGAGGTTCTGCCACTGGTTCAGCGGGGATGTCTTCAAAGTCTATTTCTTTGGGTTTCGGTTTGGGTTTCGGTTTGGGTTTTGGTTCCTCAATGGGCTCAGGCTCAGGTTCAGGCTCAGGTTCTTGGATTGGTGGTGGAGGCTCCTGCTCGGTTTCGACAACCATCATCTCCATCCATTCACTCTTTGGGGGCAACGGTTCATTGGGCAACTGTGTCAGCATCCACGCGAGTCCACCATGAAGGGCCAAAGACAAAGGAAGTGCCAGCCAGTGTGTGGGTTCCAATCCACCTTGAGTATATTGAGGCGCCGACACTTGCTACTCTCCATCCAGTGCATTGACGTCTTTGGATTCGATGTTGATTGCAAACTTTGAGATGCCTTCTTGCTTGACCAAATCAATGATGCCAACAACGGAGCCATGGGACACACTGTGATCTGCCCCAATCAAACATACGACATCCATCTTGTTTCCAGCCTCATCTTTTAGTGTTTTGGCTTTTTGAATTTCTGAGCGCAACTGAGCAGGGTTGACCAATTCACCGTTCAAAAAAAGCTGTTCCGATGCGTCCATTGTGATGGCCAAGGACGTGCTCTCTGTACCATCTCCGGTCGCAGCATCGGGCAAGTCGACTTTGATGGACTTTTCAGTGATGTATGTTGCGGTCACCATAAAGATGATGAGTACCACCAAAATAATGTCCACAAAAGGGGTGATGTTGATGTCAACGATTGCGTCATCGTCATCTCCGCCGAGTTTGGCTGCCATGATTATTCTCCTTGCTGTTGGACTGACGTGTCGCTGAGTCGAGCCAGCATCAAATGTCCCATGCTTTGGAGGTTGCTCAATAAGTTCTTGTTTCGCTGTCTCAAATAATTGTACAAGACCACTGCTGGAATGGCGACCAACAAGCCAATTGCAGTGGCAACCAGAGCCTCTGAAATACCCGCCATGACACTGGCTGCGCCGTCGTCTGTTTGTGTGGCCAGATCCGCAAATGCCTTAATAATTCCCAATACCGTACCAAACAATCCGAGAAAGGGTGCGTTGGAACCAGTGGTACCAATGATGATGATGCCCCTGTCGAGTCGGGTTCTCTCAAACACCATCTGTCCAGCGATGGCATTCTCGGCGGCACTCTGTCCACCACGTTCAAATGCGTGTAGTCCAGATTTCAAAACGTTGGCTTCGATACCATCCAACTCTTTGAGATTTTTTGTAAAGGTTGCAGTGGAATCTCCTTCGAGAAAACCGGTGAGGGTTCGTTGAAGTTTGTGGAGTGGCGTTCGATGTTTTGCCAAAAACAAGATTCGTTCTATTGCAACGGTGACACACGCAGCGGATAGAAGTACCAACAACCACAGTACCCACTCGCTTCCCAGCATGGCAAATGCAAACATTTTGTCTTCAAGCATGTTGTCTCCCAAATTGTGAATGCACTCATAGAGTAGCCGAATGTCATCCACTGTCAACGGTTCGATATGTTAAGAATTGTTAATCGCCACTGTGCATAAAAAAGAAAATAGAGAGCAACAATTGTCACTCTCTATTGGTTCTTTCTGCAAACGCTTGGATATTCAGGCGTTTAGACAGGTTAAAGAAATTAGTTCAACCAGCCGTTGATCATTTCGTCGCTCAAACGTGCAGGGTGTCCACGCCATACGATGGTGCCGTCTTTTACTACTGCAGCAGCAGGAATCCCAGATACGTTGAAATGCTTTGATAGTGAACCATTTTCTTTGGCAACGGGGTAGGTTACATTTTTCTCTTTCAAGAAAGACATGGCTTCATCTTTGCTCTTGCCACGTGTCAGTTTGGTCAAGCCAACCATTTGTAGACCTTTTGAGTTGTAGGTTTCAAATGTCTTTTGAAGATTGGGCACTTCTCTTTTACAGTGTGGACACCAAACTTCCCAGAATACCAAAAGAGATACACCTTTGGACAAGTTTACAGCGCTCGCGTCACCGATCATCCACTCGTCTACAGTGAGTGTAGAAGGGGCAGCTTTTCCGAAGACTTCAAGTTCTTTACCCATCTTGGATGCACGACGGAACGTACGCGTCGAAGAATATTTCTTTTCGATTTCTGCATACTTGGCTTTTGCGCCTGCGATGTCATTCTTGCCCATCGATTCTTGCATGCCTTTGAGCAGGGCTTGAGCAGCTGTTTCATCTTCAGTGCTGGCAGCACCTGTATTCGCGGCTGCAGTAGCTGCTTTTGGCGCTTTCTCTAATTCAGCCACTTTCTTTTCCATTTCTTCAACTTTGTCGTTGAGTTCTTTGACTTGGTCTGCGGTTGCACAGCCGGTAAACAAGGCTGCACCCAAAATAAGTTGTCTCATCATTACTCCATGTGTCATGTGTCGAGAGGGTTTGACTCAATAAAATCATCTTTAATCTACTACGAATATTGCAAAGTGCAAGTTTTTCCGATGATTATCGATTGTGCGACAACGGTTTGGCTGGATTTTTTACAATCTCTTTTGCGCCACCGATACAAAAGCTCCGTACAAATTCTGAAGGGTGGCATCCCATCCAAGATTCTCTTGTTGTCTTTGTAGGAGGTCATGTTGCCTACGCGCGAGTGGACCCGTCAATACGGTTTGTAGATCGCCATACTTTGCATTGTGTAAGCTCTGTGCCGCTAGAGCATACAAAAGGTCTGAGGCTTGTTCTGCTGTGTAGCCTTCTTTGATGAGCAATTCCGTGGCCAGAGAAAACAAGATGGTTGTGAAATTGCCACTGAGAACCGCTGTGGTGTGATAGGTCAGTCGAGAACCCAAAAAAGGATGCACTGTGAAATTGCAGGTTGTGGCAAATTCTTGAATGGCTGTTTGTGCATCGGATGTCAATTTAGGATGACACAAGAGTGTTGCTGGAATCTCTGTTGGGATTTGGATTTCAGGACCAGCAAAACTTTGAATTGGGTGCAAACAGGCCACCTGAGTCGCAGTCGGAGGAAAGACTTCTAACCCCAAAGCCCCACTGGCATGGAGTACAATCGCATCTTCGGAATATTCAAGTGTATTCGCAACGGAACTCAATGCATTTTCTGAGATGCACAAGTACACAATGCCATTTATCTTGGGGGAAAAGTTTCGTCCGTGCACTGTGTGTGGGATGCCTTTATTGGTCAAAATATGAGAGATGGAACGACCGAGTTTTCCTGAACCGACAATGTTAATTTCCATCGTGTTTCCTTGAAGTGGGATACGGTTGTGCGTACAGTTGATTTTTGTGTATTTTTGGGATAGATAGGGACCTTATATCGGAGGATGAGAATGTCGAAAAGAACCCAACGTGTGTCTATGGAAATCCAGCGTGTTTTGAGTGATGTCATTTTACGAGGGCTTCCAGATCCGCGCGTGACACCCATTAGTATTACCACTGTATCGTGTTCTCCAGATTTGCGACATGCCAAGGTTCATTTCGTTCCGATGGGAGGCTTGGGCGATGTCGACAGCATTCTTGAAGGGTTGGATGCAATCGGTGGGTTTATCAATCGAGAAGTCGCCAAAAAAATCAAAATGAAGTACAGTCCAAAGTTGCGGTTTTACCCCGATGAGCACTTTTTCGAAAATTTCGACTTTGTTGAACAACTCGACAATATGACCTTTGTCGACTTGGAAGCATCTTCTGAAGACGATTCGGAATAAGTCTGAGCAAATCTGACCAGTTTTGATCACATCTTAATCACGTTTGAGTAGAACATGTATTTTCTTTGTGTCGACAAGCCCGTTGGCTATACCAGTCACGATGTAATTTCGCTTTTTCGAGTGCTGACCGGCATCAAGAGAATCGGTCATACTGGGACGTTGGACCCTTTTGCAACCGGAGTATTGGTGCTTGCATTTCAAGATGCCACCAAACTGATAGGTCACATTCCCGAACAGCCCAAGCGATATCAGTGCATTGTGCAGTTGGGTGTACAAACAGAAACGGCTGATTGCACAGGAGAAGTGGTACAGCGTGTCGACGTTCCCACAACGGTTCAAGAAGATGTCAAGGACACCTTGCCTCAATTTCTTGGAAAGATATCTCAAAAGCCCCCGATGTACTCTGCCATAAAAGTCAATGGCAAGCGTCTCTATGAGTATGCTCGAAAAGGAGAGACCGTAGAAATCCCGTCGAGAAACGTCACCATTGATCGATTGGGGCTCATTTCTGAAGTGCATGGTGTTGTTCCCACTGCAGAGCAAGTGGCAATTGATGTACTGTGTTCCAAAGGTACCTATGTGCGATCCTTGGGTTGCGACATTGCAGAAGCCGTTGGAACGATAGGACACTTGTCAGTTTTGCGTCGGTTGAGCAGTGATGGATTCTCCATTGAACAGGCACTGAATTTTCGACAGTTGGCTGACATCGCGACGGTAGAGCCGATTGAGGACTGGCGTCTGGCACTGAGTCGAGAGGGACGTGCACTCTTTCCACGTCGCAGTCGTGAAGACATTCTAGAACGGCTAATGCCACATCGAATTTCTGTTGAAACGGCTTTTGACGCAATGCCAATACTTCACCTCAACGAAACCGAGTCATTGCGGTTGGCACAAGGCAACTGTTTGCCCAGTGTGCATGAGTCCCTCAAACGACTGCATGAACAGTCTATTCCAATCGTTCAGGCGCACTGGAAAGGTCAACAATTGGGCTTGCTCAATACCAAGGGGGCAATTGTTCGAATCAACCCTTCCATCGCCGATAACCGAATCGCAGCGCAATCAACACCAAGATGAGTGCACTTCCATAGCCAGCATACTCAATAAAGTATTCGGTGTTTTCTTTGATTCTTTTTGCGTCGTCGGCAAAGTAATAGCCCAATCCCAAGTATAGATTCACGGTTACCAAGGCAGACAAGCCGTCGATGAGGTAGAATCGTCCAGCGCTCACGGCAGAAGCGCCGGCAAAAAAGAATGTGGGAAATCGCATTCCTGGAATCTGTCTGGCGATGACGATGGCCCAATCCCCATACTTTCGATAGAACTGTTCAATGTCTTTGATTTGTTGTTCACCGATGAGACGGCTGACAAAACCCGTAGACTCTAGACCCATTCGACGGCCAAAATACCAGGCTATCAAATCGCCGAGTGTGACCCCCAAAAAGCCACACACCCATGCAAATGCCAATTCGGTATGACCGTTGCCAATCAGCACTCCCATTGCCAGCAAAGAAATCTCTTCGGGAATGGGCAGTCCAAGTGGAGCCAAAATCAATGCCACGAACCCGGTGATGACACCATATTGTATGAATAGAGTCTGAAAGAGTGCTTGCATGATATTGACAACGAGTAGAGGTGTGTTCATATATGGCAATATGATGATTTTGACAACCAACAGCCCCCAAGAAACTCAAGCATTTGCCCGATACTTGGCAGAGAACCTAAATCCTCAAGCCATTGCACTGGTGGGGGATTTGGGCATGGGCAAAACATGTTTTGCGAAAGGCTTTTTGGAAGCTCTTGGTGTAGACGCAGAAGAGGTAGCCTCTCCGACCTTTGCCATATTACACCAGTATGACACGACGCCATCTGTTCTACACTTGGATCTGTATCGATTGGACGTTGATGATTTGCCCAATTTGGCGCTGGATGAGCAAATGGATGAACACATAGAAGACGAGGGTGGGTTTGTATTGGTTGAATGGGCGAACAAGCATCCGCATCTCCTTCCACCAAATGCGCTTTGGATTGAATTTACTCAAGTGGCTTCAGGCAGACAGTTACACTGTCGTGGTCCTGAGCATGTACTGTCTGTTATTCGAGAGATGCAATCATGAAAGGTCTTCACAGCCACCAAGTATGGGGATGTGCGTTGTTGCTTCTCAGTTGGGTTTTGCCAATGGAGCCAAGACCAGTCCCCGCAGTCTCTTTGTCCTCAACAGGGGCATACGGTGAAGACACCATTGAATGTGTTGATTGCAATCCGTTGGTCTTTGGTCGACCACTCAACATCAACACGGCCCCAGTCGATCAGTTGGTTGCGTTGCCCTCCATTGGTCCGTCAAAGGCGGATGCAATCGTTGCGTTGCGCGAACAAGAGGGGGCTTTCTCTACGGTCGCCGATTTGCAAAAAGTTCGGGGGATTGGTCCCAAGACAGTGCAAAAACTGAGTGGGTACATCACCGTTGATTAGGCTTTCAGACAGCGTCTAATCAATCCTGAATTCAGACAGACCTCGACGCCAGCCCACTGCCGTTTCTACCACAGCGTTGTCTTCCAAGAGATACAAGAGTCCACATTGGACTTGAATGGACGCCATGCCCAAAAATTGCTGGGGCAGTTCGGTGTAAATCTGTGTTGCCAGTTGCAGCGGGCTTTGTGGTGTATCGTTCAAGAGCTTCCAGATTTGTCGGATGCGGCTTTTGCGGTGTTCAATGTACATTTGCAATGTGGCATCGGCGTCGTCCAAAGGTTGACCATGGGCTGGCAAAAGTCTGGATGGTGCAAGGTCTCTCAATAATTGCAAACTGTCAATGTATTCTCGAATGCTCCCCTCGGAGGGTTGAATGAGTATGGTGCCTTCACCAGCCACCATGTCTCCAGCGATTAAGGATTTATCGTGGGCAGAGAGTAGGCAAAGGTGTCCTGGGGCGTGGCCTGGTGTGTGTACAGCCGTCCATGTATCGAGGTCGGTAGACAGCACTTCATCCGCTTCAATGAACCGATCCACGTTAAAGTCCAACAATTGCGCGGTTTTTTTGTGGGCATAGACAGGAATGTCAAAGTGACTTTTGATAGCCTGAACGGCGGCTGTATGATCTCTGTGATGGTGGGTTAAAAAGATGGACGTTGGCGAAAATGCGGTCAATAAATCGATGAGTTGCTGTTGATTGTCGTTTGTGTGGGCGGCTGGATCCACCACAATACTGGACTGTGTGCCCAACAACCAAGCGTTGGTTGTTGTCGCAGGGGGTAAGGTCGGACTCGGAACGGCGATGCGATGCAGATCTACACGGAGTGATTCAGTTTGCATGGTACCTCAAAACATCATGACCCAAATTAAAACGAGCAACATGAGCCCATTGACAATCATCAAGATGACCGCCCTCTGTTTGGCGGCAAAGACTTCGGCAATCAAAGATGCTTCTTGTAAGGAGAGACCATCTAAAGATTTGGACGGTTCATCGAACGTGTCACGTTGGACAACATCAGGGGCTTTGACTGGAGGGCTTGGCTGAAGTGGTTTTGGAGGAGGTATCTCCACGACTGCCACAGGTTGATCGGGTACATCTTCGACGACTTCTGTGATTTCCAATTCGTCAGATTCCGGCTCTTGAATGGTGTGTCCGGTTGCAACTTGTGGAGCGTCAAGTTTTGGCTCAGGCGTGTTTTCTAGGGTCGTGGAATTGTGTTGAGACAGAATGGGGGTGTTGAACTGTGTCACTTCAATCAGAGACTCTAGTTCAGGTTCTAATTGTTCGGTAACTTCTAGGACGCCGTGTTGCAAAGCAGGTTCGATGGTTGGTAGTACACGAGAGGGAAGTATTGAATCAACGCTTTGGCTGGGTTGCTGTTGAGAGTGTTGTCGCCACTCGAAGGCGGCTTTTCCCAACGCTGCTCTCTCACTGTGGGGACAGCGTTCGCACAAGACTTGCAATTCTCGAGCAATGAAACTGTGATGGCGATATCGTTCTCCAGCGGCAGGATGTAGCATCTTGGAAACGACTGGGTAGGCAAGCGGAAAACTCGTTTTGATTCGGTCCAACCAATGGGTCACATCGCCTTTGGTCGAATCATACGTTGGATTGGGTCTGCCGGTATACAAAGACTCTTTCAACAGCAACGACGAAAAGAGTGCACCCATCGACCATTGATCACTGCGCCAATCTAGAAACGTCGTGGTTGCTTGTTCTGGAGAGGAAAAAGAGTCGGTGTTGTCATGTCTATGCGCACGCAATCCAATGATGGCAATCCGTCCATCGTTGCCCAAGAGAACGTGATCCCAGTTTAAACGACCGTGTAGGATTGGGGGTGAGGTACTTTGGAGTTGCGCGTACCCAATCAGCAATTGAGCCATGATGTCGTACACAGTATCTTGTGACAGCAATGTGTTGGATTGATGCACCATCACCAGCATCTCTCTCAAAGACACGCCTTCAATCCACTCTCTTGCAAACCCGAACTCCCGTGGGTACAACTGAATACTCCGTGGAAAGTGTGGCGGGTGCACTTGGGTGAGCAGTCGATAATCATCTTCGAGTTCGATGATGTGTTCTGTTTTTCGATGGGTGTGGTGTAGACAGTAGATGGCGGCAGAGTAGGGAATTCTGGTGCCAGAGGCTTTTGGCGCATAAAAAAGTGTGCGTGAATCAGCGGTGTGGACGCGCTTTTCTAAAACATAGGGACCCATGTGTGTTGCATTGTTTGCCACTGTACACTCTTTTGCTACTGACTTTGTTGTATCTTACACCAACGGTTTACAAATTGCGTCTGTATTCACCACCAATGGTGTACAACTGCTGAGTGATTTGTCCCAAACTGGCGACTCGAACAGCCCGCATTAAACTGGCGAAGATGTTGCCATTCTGCAGCGCTGTCTCGCGTAAGTCGTCCAGTGCTGCTTGGGTGTCGTCCGCATGGGCTTCTTGGAAACGATGGAGTCGATCAATTTGATCTTGCTTCTCTGCGGGTGTAGAACGACGCAATTCGACGGTGGGGGGCTCCCAGTCATCTCCAGTGGTGTTTGGATCTAGGAAGGTGTTGATCCCAATGATGGGCAACTCTCCAGAATGTTTTCTCATTTCATAGTAGAGACTTTCTTCTTGGATTTTACCGCGTTGATATTGGGTTTCCATGGCACCCAAAACGCCACCGCGATCGTCCAGCCGCTCGAACTCTTGCAATACAGCTTCTTCGACCAAATCGGTGAGTTCTTCAACGATGTAGGAGCCTTGGAGCGCATTTTCATTTTGCAACAGTCCAAATTCCCAATTGATGATCTTTTGAATGGCCATGGCTCGACGCACAGATTCTTCGGTCGGGGTGGTAATCGCCTCATCGTAGGCATTGGTGTGCAGAGAATTGCAGTTGTCATACAGTGCCAACAAGGCCTGCAACGTGGTTCGGATATCGTTGAACTGGATTTCACGCGCATGTAAAGAACGACCAGAAGTCTGAATGTGGTACTTCAATTTTTGAGATCGTTCATTGGCTTGGTAGAGGTCTCTCATCGTTATCGACCAAATTCGACGGGCGACTCGACCAATTACGGTGTACTCAGGGTCCATCCCATTGGAAAAGAAGAAAGACAGGTTGGGGGCAAATTTGTTGATGTCCATGCCACGAGAACGGTAATACTCCACCAAAGTAAACCCGTTTGCCAAGGTGAACGCCAACTGAGAAATCGGATTGGCTCCGGCTTCTGCAATGTGGTAGCCCGAGATGGACACCGAGTAATAGTTGCGGACTTTGTGATCGATGAAGTACTCTTGAATGTCGCCCATCATTTTGAGAGCAAAGTCCAGTGAGAAGATGCAGGTATTTTGGGCCTGATCTTCTTTGAGAATGTCTGCTTGTACCGTTCCGCGTACCACGGCGATGGTTTTGGCTTCAATGTCTGCTTTCTCAGTGGCGGATGGTTCTCGACCTTCACGTTCTCTAAATTGATCCATTTGCTGATCGATGGCGGTGTTCATGTACATCGCCAGCAGAATCGGCGCGGGACCGTTGATGGTCATCGACACTGAAGTTGTTTTGGCGCACAGGTCAAAGCCTTTATAGAGCAATTTCATGTCATCGAGGGTCGCGATGCTCACACCCGACTCTCCCACTTTTCCAAAGATGTCGGGGCGCAGTGCAGGATCTTCGCCATAGAGGGTCACGGAGTCAAACGCAGTAGACAATCGATGTACGGTTTCCCCTTTGCACAGAAAGTGGAAACGATCGTTGGTGCGAGCTGGACCACCTTCACCTGCAAACATGCGCTTGGGTTCTTCTCCTTTCATTTTGAGCGGGAATACACCTGCCGTAAATGGAAATTTACCCGGCACATTTTCTTTTCCAATGAATCGCAAACGGTCACCGTGTCCTTTGACCTTGGGCAGTGCCACACGGGCAATCTTACTTTTGGATAGAGACTCTACATACATTGGTTGACGGATCTCGCGACCACGGATGGTGTATACATATTCATCTTGTGTATATTGCTCGACCAGCGCATCCCAACCGTCGAGTGCCTTCTTGTATTCAGGGTGCAACTGTTCAATGATTTCAAGTGCCTTTTCCTGTACCGCCTCGCGGTTGCCTTCTGGCAGGACTGCTGCAGCATCGGTGAGGGCTTGATGCAGGTGTGCGATTTGCGCTTGGTCTTCGATTGTGCCGTGGTATGTTCGAACTGTTCGCACGATGTCGCGCAAGTAGTTGTTGCGTTCCGGTGGAATGATGCGCTGTCGCAATGGTGTTGCCTTCGACTCAGGCAAGGGAATTTTTGAGGCATATTCAACCCCATTGTGACTGGTCAGTTCAGAGAGCAGGTGGCGATAAGCGGCATTCACCCCATCGTCGTTGAATTGTGCTGCAATGGTTCCAAACACAGGAAGAGTCTCGTCGTCCACGTCCCACAGTTTTCGGTTGCGTCGAACTTGCTTGCGCACATCTCTAAATGCATCCTCAGCCCCTCTGCGATCAAACTTGTTGAGCACAATCAAATCGGCAAAGTCAAGCATGTCAATCTTTTCTAACTGACTCGGCGCACCAAACTCCGGTGTCATGACATAGATGCAAATGTCTGAAATGTCGATGATCGCTGAGTTTCCTTGACCAATTCCCGAAGTTTCCACAATGATTAGATCAAAGTCCGCCTGTTTGCAAATCTGAATGGCGTCTTGGGTTGCATCGGAGAGTTCCGCGCCACTCTTTCGAGTCGCCAGTGAACGGGCAAAACATTGCTCGGCACGGAGGCTGTTCATTCGAATTCGATCCCCCAACAAAGCCCCACCAGTCCGTCGTCGAGAGGGGTCAATGCTCAACACAGCCAGTTTCTTTTCAGGAAAGTCAGAGGTGAAACGACGAATGAGTTCATCGGTGAAAGAGGATTTTCCAGCACCCCCTGTACCTGTGATTCCAACCACTGGGACCGTTCGTTCAACTGGGTGTTCCAAGATTGCTTGAATTGCACCGGCATCGTTTTCAGCAAAACTGATCGCTCTGGCAAGGGCACCAAATTGCTGTGGATTTTCTGGTGATAATTCTTGAAGAGTGGGGGGATTGTCCAAAATGGAATAGTCGGACTTGCTCAACAGGTCCCCAATCATGCCTTCCAAGCCCAACTTGCGACCGTCTTCTGGAGAATAAATGCGTGTGACACCATAGTCGTGTAACTTTCGAATTTCCTCCGGGACGATGACTCCGCCACCACCACCAAAAACTTTGATGTGACCAGCGTCGTGCTCCTTCAGCAAATCCACCATGTAGGAGAAAAACTCAACGTGACCGCCTTGATAGGATGAGATTGCGATTGCTTGGGCATCTTCTTGCACAGCTGCGCGGACAATGTCACGAACTGAACGGTTGTGTCCCAAGTGTATGACCTCTGCTCCACCATCTTGTATGAGGCGTCTCATAATGTTGATGGCGGCGTCGTGTCCATCGAACAACGATGCGGCAGTTACAATGCGGACAGGGTGTTCAAGCTCTTTGGATTGTACGTTCATACAGTCTTTCCTCAAATTTGGGTGTCAACAACTCGGATTTGTATCTTTCAGTTAACGCAATTCTCAATATTGGTCACTATATGCGGTCTCAGGATCGTACTTTTGATCGGAGAGGATCATCTCTGATTCACTGTGTCAGTTTTGTGTAATTGTGACGATATACTCGGTTGTATATGATTTTTGTCATTGTGACGGACTGGCAAAAACCGATCATTTTGATCGGGCTAATTGGTGATTTTAGGATTCGGCTATGTTAACTTTAGAGTGAAGATAAACTGATGAATGTTGAGGGACATTTGAGGGAAATCAGTTTATTGAGAAGGTTGCTTTGGGGAAGGCAGCCTTCTTTTTTGCTAAAAGTTGATTTGCGGTCTGCAGTGACAAGACTTTCCTTGTCTAGAACGGTTCGCATACTAGAGTATAGCGAACAGTTCTATCCTACGGAGATTCTTGCCCCTTCAGATCCACTCTCAACTTTGAAAATGTGTTGGTTTGTGTGTTGGGAGTTTGTTTGGGAGACTGTGGGTGACTTGGTTATTTGCTAGTGTATCGGTAATTGGGTAGATTTAGCAGTTTGTTTCTGTAACTTGGGTGCTTGCTGGTATGTCGATAGTTGGGTGGATTTAGCAGTTTGATTTTGAGTATACCGAACTTTTTTATTCTTCGGAGATTCTTGAAATTCAAGATCCACTCTCAACTTTGAAAATGGGCTGGTTTGTGTGTTGGGAGTTTGTGGAAGTGGCAGTTTTTGTGTGACTTGGATGCTTTCTAGTGAATCGGCAGTTGGGTAGGTTTAGGCTGGTGTTTTTGATGACTTGCCTATTTGTGAGTGTTTCGACAGTTGGAACAATGATGCAATTTGCATTTGTGATCGGTCGTCGATTTGCCTGTCAAAAGCATTGTAGAAGGCTATCAGGTTCGTTGACTGGGCTTTGATATCCAAGCGAAGTAAGCCTATCTGACAATTCGGATCTCATGCCCTTTAGGGTGCACTCTTAAACTATACTAGACCAAAAGGGAGTGACCTATGAAACGAAT
>CBFIFY010000028.1:0-48850 GCA_965661985.1 uncultured Myxococcota bacterium
CTTTGATATACTGCGCTATAGAGTGCAACATTGATAAGTGTGGGGCATTTTTATTTGGTGTAGACTCTATCTTTGAGGGGAAATGCAGAGATTACCCAGTACGTGTCTTTGATTATTGATTATTGAGTATTTAAGGTGATGAGAATGGGAAAAACAGCATCGTTTGTGGTTGGAATTGATCTGGGAACGACGAACTTCGCGATATCTGTCATCAAGAATGGTCGACCGCACATGATCGAAGACGCTCAACAAAACCGTACGTTTCCAAGTGCTGTTTTTCGAAAGAACGGTCAATGGCAGGTGGGGCATAGAGCCAAAACTTCTCGACTGAAAGAGCCTCACTTGGGTGCCTATGCGGTCAAGCGTTTGATGGGGTTGCGCTACGATTCTGAAGAACGTCCACGGCTTGAAGAATCGTTGGGTTTGACGGTTGTCGAACAATCAGATGGTTCCTGTGGGGTACAGCTTGGAGATGAGGTCTTTACTCCCAGTGACATTGCTGCCCAAATTTTGAAGTTTTCCTTTGATTTGGTCAAAGAGCAGTTTGGAGCAGACCCCGAAGAGGTTGTGATTACCGTACCTGCCTACTTTAACCACGCTCAACGAAAAGCCACAAAACGTGCTGCGGAGCAGGGTGGGCTACCCTGTCAGAGAATTATCAATGAACCAACAGCTGCAGCAATTGCATATGGGATGCGGGTCAGCCAGCAGTCGAAGGTGGTGGTGTTTGATTTGGGTGGTGGTACGTTTGATATATCCATTCTTCAGTTTGCTTCCGGTATTGTAGAGACTTTGGGGATTTCTGGAGATGCATTTTTGGGTGGGGAAGACTTTGACAATGCCTTGGTTCATCATTGTTTGGAACACATTGAAGACCACAATGGGGTTGATCTTTCCACCAATCGCATTGCGTTGCGTCGTTTGAAGGAGGCCTGTGAAGTTGCGAAATGTGAGTTGTCTTATCAACAATCGACGATGATCATGCTTCCACAAATTCATCCAAACATTGACTTTCGGATTACCATCTCTCGAAATTTATTGAACAGTTTGACAGATCCTTTGGTAGACAAAACCATAGCCATTGTCAAACAGGCTTTGGAAGATGCATCTTTGGAGCCCGCTGACATCGACAAGATTATTCTTGTGGGTGGACAAACTCGAATGCCACGAGTTCGAGAAAAATTGTCATCCTATTTCAATCAGGAGCCTTCCAAAGGTGTTCACCCAGATGAAGTGGTGGCGAAAGGCGCTGCATTGCACGCAGCAAGTCTGCTTGGGGAAGTGGATGCACCAATGTTGTTTGACGTCACCCCATTCAATCTTGGAATTGATGTTCAAGCGGGACTCTTTCAAACAATCATTTCTAAAAATGCTCGGATTCCTGTGTCGGCATCGGAAAGTTTTGTACTTCAGCCTGGGAAACGGTCGGTCACGATTGTGGTTCGTCAAGGACACTCGAGGTTTTCAGTTGAAAACGAGTTTTTGGGCGAGTTTCGAGTTGGAAACCTTGATTTGCGCAGCGACAATGTTGCTGAACTCCACATTGCCTTTCGGTTGGATGGCAACGGTATGCTGCACGTTTCGGCAAAGGATGTGGTGTCTGGTCGAACAGTTGAAATGAAGATGCGCAATTATGGAGAATTCATTCGAGAAGATGAAGATTTCGATGACCAGGTGACACATGAAAAGGCACAGATTGGTATTGGAGATTCTTCTGCGTCGAGAGTTGGTCGAGGATTGGATGTTCAGATTCAGCACCGTCAAGAGACACCCACTTTGAATGACAAGTCTCAGGAAGTAGCCCGAAAAATGCGAGACCTAATGTCGGTGGCAGAAGTGGATACGCCGATGGAAGACCCAACAGCGATAGACTTCTCAGACGATGCATCTCCGTTTGGCGACGAAGATGATTCAGAAGATACACTGTCTGTCCAAATATCGTTGGGTGGCAATTCGACTTCCGTTGGTGCCATCAATGCAACCGGAATGGTTTCCATCGTTGAAGAAATGCCAGACTTGCAAGATGAAGAAAGTTCGGAAAATATCGTTGTGTTGGAAGGGGCAGACGACACGGCCGCTGAAAATGTAGACGATGATGGTGCTACAGTCATTCTAGACCTTGGTCTTGACCGTGACCTTGGTCAGTCAGATGATTCAGAAGAGTCCAGTGAAGAAGTGTTTGTTCTGGGAGACTCTCAAGTTGAGGAAGATGCTGTTCAAGGACCAGACTTAAATGCTGCTGAGGATGCTTTGAGTCAGTTGCTCCACTCTGGGTTTGACAATGACATTTTGTTGCCTCAGGATGACTTCTTTGCAGGATTGACGGCTGTGGTTACAGGACAATCTGTTCAAGACGTGCTCAATACAATGACCATTGAAGAAGACAAAGACGACAATGAAATGTCTCAATTGTCTCAAGAAATGAGAATGGTTCTTGAAGAGTTGTTTACCGATATTTGATGGCGGATCTTCGCATTCGAATTATAAGTCAGGCATCTTTTGACCAATAGGTCTCAGATTCTCCTGAAGCTTTTGCGACCCATCGACCCAATACAAACAAATAATCACTCAGGCGATTGAGATAGGTGAGTACGCCATAGTCGGGTTCTGCAGAGTCCAGCAGAAACATCGATTCTCGCTCCGATCTGCGACAGACTGTTCTCGCTTGATGGCAAAAGGTGGAAACCAAGCCACCACCGGGCAAAATAAACTCCTGCAATGGTTCCAAGTCTTCATTCAAGCGATCAATCTCAGACTCCAGCCAGTCCACATCGGTTGTTCCAACACGGATCATTCCAGCCCAACGATGCTCTGGGAGGGTTGCCAGATCGGCGCCCACATTGAAAAGGTGGTTTTGGATGCGCAATAAAGCAGGTTCGATACTGTCTAGGTGATTGGATAGGGGATCACTGTTTCTTGCGTGTGCGACGACGATTCCCAAGATTGCGTTCAACTCATCCACCGTCCCATAGGCCATGATTCGTTGATGGTTCTTTGGTACCCGAGTGCCACCGACCAATGCAGTTTCACCTGAGTCGCCTGTCTTTGTGTATACTTTTGTAATGCGCATTCTAGACTCCTTTTCCAAGATGTAGCCCAATTATCTTGTGTGTCGAATGACGGTGAGAATTTAACAAGTTCATTGTATTGTGGTTGATTGTTGGTTAATACAAGTTCGAATTTATTCAAGGAGACTTTTATGTTGTTTATGTTGGCCATGTTGGCTTGTGGTGAAAAAGACACCGATACTTCTACTGTTGAACCTTCTGCTGAACCATCTGGGGAACCTTCGACAGAAGATACATCCACCACCGATACCAATGATACGCAGGAAGACGCTTCTGGTGCAGATGCATTGGCTGTGGGCGATTTGGTCATTACGGAGATCATGAAGAACCCATGCGGTGTGACTGGAATGAGTACAGAAGTCAACGGTGCTGGGGAAGAATATTTGGCCATTGAATGTACCGCAACACAAATCGAAGACGAAAATGGCGAGTGGTTTGAAGTGATGAATGCCAGTGGCATGGAAATCAACTTGAAAGGCTTGATGGTGCACGAACTCGATGATGGAGATGCCAATACAGAAGAAGAAAGTTTCGTGTTGACAGAAGATGTTGTTGTTCCTGCTGGAGCTTATGTCATTTTCGGGGTCAGTGACGATACTTCTTTGAACGGTGGTGTAGATGTTGACGTTGTGTATGCATATGGTGCTTTTGGACTGTCCAATGGTGCAGATTCTGTGGTTTTGAGCAATGCAAGTGGGATTTTGGATGCTGTATCGTTCAATGACGATGAATTTCCAGACTTGAAAGGACACTCGTTGACCTTGAATCCTTCTATGTCTTCAGCGAGCGACAATGACACAGGCGGCAATTGGTGTCCAGCATCGTCATCGATGCCTTCAGGAGACTTGGGAACGCCTGGTACAGAGAACGACAGTTGTCAATGATTCATTGATGCATCGGGTAAAAGGAGGGCGTTGGCTCTCCTTTTTGATTTTTTGACTGTCTAGCGTTGTCGATGCATCCAAATCAACGCAATGAGCATTGGGGCGCCGATGGCTGCGGTGACCACCCCCACCGGAATTTCTCCACCTGGCAATATGACTCTGGCGATTGCGTCGCAGAAAACCAAAAATGTAGCACCCACGAGGGGAGACCAGTGCAATACAGCCCTGCCCGAATGTTTTAGGCTGAGGCGAATTAAGTGTGGAACCACCAATCCAACAAAGGCAATGGGGCCACATTGGGCGACGGCAGTACCCACACCCAGTGCGGCAAACAGTAGGGTGTTTCGACGTACCAACCAGATGTTGACCCCTTGACTAAAAGCCAACTCTTCTCCGGATATCAAAGCCGATAAGCCTTTGGATTGGGATAAGATTCCAATGACGGATACAATACAGGGTACAGTCATGATTTTGGTTGATTGGTAGCCAACGTTGGAGAGGGTGCCCAAGGACCACTGCACAGCCTTGTAGGTTTCAGACATGTCGGCTGTGAACTGAAGCCCTGTTGAAATCGCGCCCATAGCCAAGGTACAACCAATACCCGCGAGGAGAATGTCGCTTGTACGAATTGATTGATTGGTGGACAACAGGGCCAATGGAATGGAGACGGCCATCGCACCGCCAAAAGCCATCAGGACGATGCCCAATCCATTCTCATCCAAGAGTGTTGAAAACAGCACTATTGACAGCAATGCCCCAAGACTTGCACCTGCTGTCGTTCCAGTGGTGCTGGGTGTGGCCAGAGGGTTTCTAAACAGTGATTGAAAAGCACATCCCGCAGTCGCCAGTGTGGCGCCAACCAACAAGGCATTTAAAAACCTTGGGAAACGCAGTTGCCAAAATATAAATGGAGTCAGATCGGTCAGTCGCGTGAGTCCTACAAATGGGCTTGCAATCAGCAACAGTGCACACACTGATATCAAAATTACAATTCGAATACGCATCATTCACTCAACGACCAACTGAAAAAACAGTTGCTTGATGTTGTTGACCTCAATGAATTGGCCTTGTAAACCATAGATGTTTGCAATCTCCTCTGCAAGTTCTGTATGGTCAAGCGTCGAACGAAAATGAATGGCACCGTTTTTCATTCCGACGACTGCAATTCTATGCCAGTCTTCAACAGCGACCGTTTGGAACAGCAAGTTGATATTGTGGGTCACCATTACAATGGTTGTCTTTCTTTTCCATGCGAGCACAATGTCTCGATACACCACTTGTTGAACTTTCGGATCTAGATGGTTTGCAGGTTCATCGAGTATCCAACCGTCAGATTCTTGAAGACTCAATCCCAACAATGCCAAACGTTGTGCTTCTCCACCTGAAAGTTGATTCCAAGTCCGCCCCAGCAGATTAGACAATCTCGTTGACTCCAATGCAGTTCGAATCTGTTTTTTGCTGTGTTGCATGGACTCTTGAAATCGAAACCGCGAGTTGCACAGCCATTCTTCGACAGGAATGTTGTCAGAGATGGTAATTTTTTGTGGGAGAAAGGCAAGCGCTTTGGCTCTCTCTTTGATGGAATGCTTATGCAGTGGCCTATTTAAAAGGCTCACCGTTCCAGAGTCAGGTTGTGTCCAACCAGTGAGACAGCGTAGAAAACTAGACTTCCCACATCCATTCGGCCCAATGAGTACCACAAAGTCTTCTTTTTGGACATCAAGTGTACAGTCGTGTAGGATGCCTTTCCAATGGAGGTTTGTGGCTGTTAGATAGGGCATCATTGTAGACAGGTCTTCAATTGCTTTTCTAAAACTGGAATCGTTTCTAGAATGCTCGGACCCGTTCCAAATGCGTTGGGTAGGGTGACTACGCATACGTGCCCATCTTGAACAGCCTTGAGGTCTGCGATGTTCTGGATTTGAACTTTCTTCTGTTCCAAGTCCTTCAACGGTTCTTTGGCATCTCCAAACAACGCAATGACCGGAGGGTTAAGGGCCAGCAATTCTTCAATGCCCATTTGTGGGACGTTGTGTCCAGCATCTATGGCATTGTGATAACCACTGGCTTTGAGCATTTCACCATGGACGGACTCAGGCTTGATAAACCACAGTTGTCCTTTGTCAATGTCTGACCCACCGAGCAACAATAGAACTGACGGGGCTTCTGGATTGGGTGTTCTCTTCAAATGGGATTGCAAGTCTTCGACTGTTTGATTGGCCGTTGATTCTGTGTTGGTCAACTCTCCAAGTTGTTGAATTGAACGCTTCATGTCCTCCATGGAAAGCCATGGCAATATGCTGACAGTTCCCAATTTATCCAAATTGTCTTTGTGCTGGGCTAGGGACATATCTCCCAAAATATACGTAGGTTTTGCTTGGGCAATGCTTTCAAAGTTGGGTGTGATTGCCGTACCAAAAGGAGAGAGTTCAAGGGACTTAGGTGGAAAGGCACAGTAATCAGAACGACCGACGAGAAACCCTTCAGCACCCAAATGAAACATCGTTTCGGTTATCGAAGGGTGTAAACTGATGATGCTGACAGAGTCTTCACCGGGAGACGTTGGTGACATTGCATCGTTTGAGTCGGTGCATCCAGATGAGACTAAGGTAAACCCCATCGAAAATGTCAAAATTGTAGCGCGGTGCAACATCGAATCTGTGTCCTGTTTTTGTGTTCGAAAGAAGAGTGTTTGTATTATTGTTTTTGGTACTGGTCGACCAATTCAGGCTGTACATAGATGCGTCCGACTCTATCCATTGGAAGTTTCCATTCGTCTACAACAACCATGTTTGTAGATTTGAGCCACTTTTCCCGTTGTGGGTCGTCGTGTTTGACCATTGAGAGCAGTACGTCGAATTCCCGAGATGGCCACTCACCAAACAGGAAAGGTCCAACAAAGACCGATGCCAAAGGACGATTTGGGTCTTTGGGACCTGGACCATTTGGTCTCGCAATCATAATGGTGGCAATGTGCCATTTGAGATCCAGTTGTACAGTCTTGGACAAAATGATGCCGTATCCTGGTGCGCCACCTTGCTCGTCCAGTAAAAATCCGACTGTACCAACATCTCCCTGAATGGATTCGATTTTTTGTAGGGCTTCTTCAATTTTCCAAGGCTCGAGTGTGTGAGAGATGGGCCAGTAAGCCTCGTGTGGTGTTGGATAACTGGCGGCAGGGGTAGAAATGTCGTGTGTGTAATTTCTCTGGGAGGGTACTTGTTCATTCGCGGTGTAAATGCGGACGTTTTCAGACAACACATCCCAAACAAAGGGGATGGACAGTCCAACGACCCAAGTGGGCGCCATTGCTAGACTGGCTGTCATCAAGGGGTAGGCTGGGAGAACATAGCGGTCTTGTCGTTGCTTTTGGGCGTTCAGCATGAGCCAGCCCCCAAAGATGGCCGTTGCCAGCACGTACCCAGTCCAAGAGCGTTTTTGGGTGTCCAATCGAATGGTGGCCAGTGCCAATCCAAGCATCAGTACAAGAGGTAGATATCCACCAACAATATCCATCATGGCGACTGGGTACCATTGAATATTGTCCCACGACCAAGGGTTTTCAATGATTGTTTTGTTGGTCAACAAGCCCGATTGAGCATTTCCACTGGCCAGTACATAGCCTTGTACCTGTTTCCAATGTGTGCTCCACCACGGTAGCGCAACGACGCCAAATCCAGCGATACCAAGCCCGATACGCTTGAGTCTCTTGTGTTTGAGCGCCCAAATTCCTGCGACGAGACAAGGTCCCCAAAGAAACATCGGTGCTGTGTACTTGGTCATGAACGCTGCCCCGATCCAAGCGCCCCAGCCAATGGTGTGCCACTTGTCTGAGAGTTTGTCTGAGCGAATAAGGTGCGACACACTTTGAATGACACAGGCGGCTGCCAATAAATCAATACCTGCATTTTCTGCTTGCAACCAAACCGGAGTCCATACCCAAAGTACAATGAACCCTAAAATCCCGATGTTCAATCGATAAAAAGCGTCTGCAATGAGCCAGATGACAATTGCGCCACCGATTAAATGATTGTGCTCCACGGTGGGGAAGAGTAGGGCAGACCCCATAAAGGGAAGATAGGCGAACGGAGGATGCGGTCCCAAAAGACTGGAAAAACAATAGAGAAACCACTCAAATTCACCTTCGCGAAGTTGTTGTGCCAAACGTCCAGCGGTCCCAATGATGTGAGGACCATCTCCACCAGGAAATCTTTGTTGAACTGCTATTTCACTGACGTACCAATACAGTATGCTACAAACGAGCACTTCATGAACAATTCGGCTAAGCCATGGAAATTTCGACACAACAGGAGAAGTTACAGGAGAAAGCAGTTCGCCCACATTCATCCAAAGATATTTCATCGCCTCTTTTCCTCTATGCACATCATGACCCATCCACCCGCTGGATTCTCTCCAACAATGGGAGAGGTGCAGGCTTGAATATTCGGCGGGATATCGCCCAGTGGTTGCCAACCGGTCCATCGTTTCGCAGCGGTGTATCTGGACATCATTGGCACGCGCCTTCCGTTGAACTGACGTTGGGCGACCAAATAGAGTTGTTTGCGGTGAAGAAATGCGAATGGGACGGTTGTGCCATTGAAATGCTTAACTTCATCGGGGTCGAGTGTAGGATGTAGTGGTGTGCCTTTTAAGTGAACCAAAGATCCATTTTGGGTTGCAAAAACATGGGTCTCACCTTCAAAATATATTGGCGAAGGGTCAGAAATGCGTGGGGCGGCATACCGAGTTTGCCCTTCCGAACGAATAGGGGTATTGGGAGCATTGGCGGGATCTCCAGTGTAGCCACTTGGAGAGATGTACCACATCTCACCGTCGTACCATTGAGGGTCAATGTAACTTTTGGTTTCGGAGTCGTTGATATTCCAGTCAGTGGGTGTAAACGTTGCGCCATCAAACAAGTATCCGTAGACTTTTGGATATTGCTGTTCCAACCATGTGGGCGGGCGAACTTCTTGAATGCAGGTGATTGCGAGTTTGTCCTCTTCAACGTGGGCTCCAAGACTGGTGACTCCCCAAGCAACTGGACCTTGATACTCCCAACGTTTAAGGTCTGAAGATGTGAACCAATGAAGCACGTTCATTGCGCCCGATTCTGGGGTCAATGCCAAGTCTAGAGGGTGCTGATTGCAACCGAGCATCCATAAAAAGCCAAACGAGAAAAAAGTCATAGTTCCATGTATCACAGCAAAAATATCCAACAAATAGAGATGACGCTCTCAATCCATTTGTATGAAAATTTTCTTGCACAGGGTCAACATAACATGATAGTCTTATAGAACTTGACAGGTCAAGTTTTTGGAGGTTGAATGAAACGCAAGTTTGTATTTACCGGTGGTGGCACAGGGGGGCATGTGAGTCCTGCGATTGCCATTTCAGAGGCCTTGCGAAAAATGTATCCAAATTCCGAATTTCGCTATGTGGGAAAAGCAGGCAAGGTTGAAGAGGATATGGTTCCTAAAGAGTGGTCGAACTATGCCTCTGTTGAACGTCAAGTACAGTTTGTTTCCACCACTTCAGGTTCACTGAAGAATCCGAAAGTTTTGTTTCAGTTGGGCCTTGGATTTGTACAGGCGGCTGCTTTTCTCATGCGGTATCGTCCCGATGCAATCATTGCGACAGGAGGCTATGTTTCAGCCCCAATCGTGATTGCGGGTGGTTTATTGCGCAAATGTCGATTGCTGAACAGCAAAATGTTCATTCACGAAGCCAACGCTGATTTGGGACGTATGAACAAATTGGCCTTAAAATTTGCCGACAAGGTTGCCGTATCATTTCCGGGAACAAAAGTTCCAAAAGCACAAAAGGTATTGGTTGGCTATCCAGTACGGAAACGACTGGTGGTCAAAGAGACTGTCAATAAAGCTGAGGAACAAGTTCAAGCACGTGAAATACTCAATATACCGGCAGATGCAAAAGTCATCTTTGCATTTGGTGGGTCACAAGGTTCTCGAACCATCAATAGAGGTCTTGTGGATTCTCTGCCAGTATTGTTGGCTGACCCCAAAGTCTTTGTTCTGCACGGTACTGGGAAAAAAATGCCCGGCAATGCCTATTATGGAAAAGATGATGTCAAAGAGAGGCTCAGACCCGAATTGGTCGCTCAGTTACCTTCTGATTGGGAAGAACGCTATCGGTATACTGACTTCATTGACAACATGGGCGCGTATTATTCAGCCACCGATCTGGTGATTTGTCGTGGAGGTGCTGGGTCTTTGGTTGAAGTTTGTGCCAATGCTCTTCCATCAATTACGATTCCCAAAGCCAATCTGTCTGGTGATCATCAGGCTGTCAATGCTCGAGTTTTAGAGCGTTTGGGGGCAACCAAAGTTGTCTATGAAAGGGTGGATATCCTATCTGGTGATGCGGTTGAGTCGATTGAAACAAGTGAACTTTGCAATATTGTTTTTGACTTGTTGAATGACTCTGACAAACGAGCCAAGATGGGTCAAGCGGCTCGGGTGCAATATGATTCGGAAACTTCGGAATTGTGTGGCAAAATTGTCGGCGGACTTTTGGGCGACTGTGAAATCCCAGAGTCCAAGCCAGAACCAGAATTGTCTAAAGAGACTGTCTTGGGGAAGTTGGATAATGAACTTGAGGCTATGCTGAAATTGGTTCACAAGGGAAAAAGAACGCTCACCGAGGTGGAAAGGCAACTTGTTCTGTATAAGTTGGATGTCAAAGCGTCTTCTTCGGGCTTGGTGCCTCCTGCGCGAGCTTGTCGTATGTTTGGACTTGGTCGATTCACTGAACGATTGGATGTTTTGCTCAATTTTGCCTGCAATCCCAAAAAGTCTCCATTTACAAGACGAGATGCGTGTGTTGGATTGGGTACGATGGGCGTTCTGAATCAAAAGGTTGTGGACTGCTTATTGAAGGTTGTACAGGAAGACGATTATTTCGAGGCTGTCAACGAATCACTCAGCACACTGTACACTCTTTTCAAAAACTGTGTGAATAGAGAAGAATACAATCTGAAAGCCATCAACGATGTTGTACGGCCCTTGTCACGTTCTCGAGAGTTTGATGTTCGCATGAACGCTTTGGGGTTGATGTCCCTGTTGTGCACCAATTTTGGTGAGGTTCGGGAATCGTTCGAAGCCAATTATTTTCACTCAAATTGGCAAGTTCGGAAGCGGATCGTGGAATGCTTTTCAGAGCTTCTGTCTGATGGTCGAGTTGAGAAGTCTGAGGTTGAAGATGTTTTGCACAATCGATTTCTTCAAACTTCTAGTGGATTCAATATACACTTTCCTCTCAAGGAAGAGATTATCGAATTGCACCAGCAAGACACCCGAAAAGAGTTTCTCGAAGACTTCCAATCTGTTTTATTCTCGAACGCTAGCAAAGACGATAAGGCTGAACACTTGAGAGATTTGGCTTCAAAGGTGAAGCAAGAGGGATTGGAATTGGAAGTGGATGAGTTGCTCAATGAAGTTGTTCTGGATGAGTCTGACGAACTGTCTGTGATCGAACAGTATCGCAATAAAGTGAAAGCTCACGCGCAAAATCCGGAAGCACTGTTGTCATTGAAAATTGAGATTTTGAATCGATCGGATGCTGACTCTCTACAAACTGTTGTGACTACAATTGAATTTCTACTTGGAGAAGATGGTCATGTTGTTCCTACTCGCTGAAAACCTATCGAATCTACCATTTGTCAATGCGTTCACCTATACGACAACAAGGGCACTCTTTGGATTTATGACCGCATTTGGGCTTTCCTTGATTTTTGGTCGACGTGTTTTTCAATGGCTCTATCTAAAAGGGTATAAAGATTATCCACGTACCTATGGTCATGACAATTCAGGTAGCAAGAAGTACACACCGACAATGGGTGGTATGCTCATCGCCATGACCAGTTTGGCATCCATTTTATTGTGGTGTGACTTGCTCAATCCACGTGTATGGGTTGTTGTACTGGCCATTCTCATTTTTGGTGGCATTGGATTTTTAGACGACAGAGCGAAAAAGAATTCTCAAGACGCAGACAAGGGATTGTCTAAGGCAGCACGGTTGATTCCAGAATGTTTGTTTGGTGCTGGATTGGGGGTCTGCGCTTGGTTTAATTTGTTTGACATGTTTCCGATGGTCGACGGTGAATCCTTTGGTACTTCGATTCAGGTTCCTTTTTTCAAAGCGCCGTTCATGCAGGTTGCCGGCATTTTAATGGTCTTACTGGGTGCGGGTTGGTCAATTGCAATTCCGAATGCTGTGAACTTTACCGATGGTTTGGATGGGATGCTTTCGGTGCCAGCACTGTTGTGTTTCGGTGTGTTGGCCGTATATGCTTTTGTCATGGGCAATGAAGTAACCGCGGATTATTTGCTTTACCCATTTCTTCCCGGCGTATCTGAACTTGTCATTGTTTCTTCAGTCTACATGGGTTGTTGCTTGGGATTCCTGTGGTTCAACAGTTTTCCAGCGGACGTATTTATGGGAGATTGTGGTGCTCTGTTGTTGGGCGGAGTACTGATGACCTTAGCGTTTCTCCTTCATCAAGAGATCGTATTCCTTATTGCTGGTGGCATCTTTATCTTTCAGTTTCTGACCTCTGCTGTGCAAGACTATTACTTTTTCAAGTTTCGTGGACAACGGTTCTTTCGAGCTGCGCCATTTCACCAAGGATTGATAAAGCAGTATCAAATGGCTGAAGCCAAAGTTGTTGTTCGATACTGGATTGTCTCTGCATTGTTGGCTGTGTTTTGCTTGGTCATCTTGAAATTGCGATAGGGTAGTTAACGACCTTCAACAATGTTTTTTCCCGTTTCATTTTTGCGTATGTGATTTTTGTTCAATACATTCTCTAAGAAAAGGTGATAGCCTTGATTCAATCATGCTCAATCAGTATGAGATTAGGGGAGAATGTGTATGGGTTCATTTAGTGCTAAACACGCACTCAGTTTGGTTGTGGTACTGATGGGGGTATGGCTCTCATGGTCGGGGATTTACGAGCCACTGTTGATTTCATTTGGCGTTGTCTCCGTTTTGTTGAGTGTTTATGTCACGGCGACTCTCGACTCGTTGGACAATGAAGGTCAACCACTCCATTGGTCCATGAAGATGTTGTGGTATGTTCCATGGCTTCTCAAAGAGATCGTTGTGGCCAACATTGATGTGATGAAGAAAGTTGTCCATTCCGATTTGAGTGGTGGTGAAAACAGCGTCATTTCTCCGACTTGGGTGAAAGTTTCTGCACCCCAAAAGTCTCGATTGTCGCAAACTTTATTTGCCAACTCAATCACCTTAACACCTGGAACTGTATCGGTGGATGCAGGTGATGGGTACATTTGGGTTCACGCTTTGTCCAAGGATGGTGCCGAATCATTGTTGGGAGACGATGGCGGTGAGATGGGGCGCATGGCTTCAAAAATGGAGGGGGATGCATCATGATCGATCCATTGGCTTCTAATATCCTTTATGTGTCGACAATAACCATCTTGATGACCATGCTGTTGGCCATTGTTCGCGCATTTATGGGACCATCCGTCTACGACAGGATCCTCGCTGTCAACATGTTCGGAACAAAAACAGTCATTTTAATCGGGGTGATTGGATATCTTACAGGTCGACCAGCTTTCTTGGACATTGCGCTTGTGTACGCCTTGATGAACTTCATAACGACGATTGCAATCTTAAGATACTCTGATTTCGTTGAAAGTCCAGAACCAAGTTTTGACGTTGCATCCGATTCCATCAGCGACTCGAAGGAGGGGGTATGATGCTTCAAGTGGTCGGTTCAGTCATCCTTTTATTGGGTACGTTTGTTTGTATGTTTGGGGCCATCGGTTTATTGCGATTGCCCAACTTTTTCGCTCGAACACATGGTGCGAGTATCACCGATACATTGGGTGCATTGCTTTGCATTGTCGGAATGCTAATCTTTACCTTCGGAATGGATGAGCCGTTGAAGTTCAATCTATTGGTCGTCGTAAAGTTGATCAGCATCGCGGTCTTTTTACTTGTCACTTCTCCGATATCGGGACACGCGTTGACCCGTTCTGCCTATAGAAAAGGTTTGGGTGGTGTTGGCGCTCCGAAGTTGGATGATGTCAAAAGTTTGCCTTTCGGAATTCATGGTGTCGCCGACTGTACTGAACGTCTTGAGCATGGCGTTGAATGGGATGGCAACGATAAAAGTGGTGAAGATGAAGTCGTTGACAGTCAACAGGCCAAAGGTGACCAAGCCAACAACGGTGAACACGAAGCCGTGGATTCAAGTGCATCTCAAGAGGGCAAAGGAGACAACTCATGACGCTTGTTTCAACGATAACGATCGTTTTCTTTGTATTGCTGGTATTGGTGGCTGTTGCCATTGGTAAGTTGCGTTCATTGTTTGCTGCAGTGATGTTGTCTGGAATATTTTCACTCCTGTCGGCAAGTCTATTTGTATTGATGGATGCTGTAGATGTTGCCTTTACTGAAGCCGCCGTTGGTGCTGGTATTAGTACCGTATTGATGCTGATGGTTCTTCACCTTACTGCTGATAAGGAGACGCACAATTCTGAAGTCAAAGTTTTTCCGTTGTTGATTTCTGTGATTTGTGGTGGTGTTCTTCTGTATGCCACTCAAGATATGCCACACTTCGGAGACCCCAACGCTTATATTCATCAAAGTGCAACGGCAGATCATTATTTGAATACATCTTATGACGACAGTCACATTCCCAACATTGTTACGACCATTTTGGCTTCGTATCGTGGGTACGACACCTTGGGTGAAACAACGGTGGTCTTGACCGCTGCAGTTGCCGTAATGATGTTGTTGGGACGCCCGAAAGAAGAAGAATATGAGATTGCACAGGCACCCGATCCGATCATTGAAGTGGGTGCGAAAATGCTCATCCCATACATTCTACTTTTCGCTCTGTATGTGCAGTTCCATGGTGATTTTGGACCAGGTGGTGGATTTCAAGCGGGTGTAATGTTTGCCGCAGCTTATATTTTGCATGCCTTGAGTGGGACTGTTCGATCAGCACAAAATGCTGCGTCAGAACCTTTTGTTGAAAAATTAATTGCCATTGGGGTTCTGATTTATGCCGCTGTTGGGGTGTGGTGTTTGTTGAAAGGGGGGAACTTTCTTGAGTACAACGCCCTTGACCCAGATCATCCAGCACATGGTCAACACCTCGGTATTTTGCTTGTTGAACTCGGGGTTGGTGTGACAGTATTCTCTGCAATGTTGATGATCTTTTACAAGTTTGCCCTTCGTGGAAAGGAGGAAAAATGACTTATATTTTGGCAGCTTCAAGCGGTGCTGCATCAATGTCTGGTGAGGGCGTCTACAATTATGGACTCATCATTTTCTTGATGATGACAGGATTGTACTTGGTTTTGGCAAAAGGTAACATGATCAAGTCTGTTATCGGGTTGAACATTTTTCAAGTGTCTGTCATTATGTTTTACGTGTCGATGGGGCGTGTGGAGCATGGAACAGCACCAATTCTGTTGGAAAAGGATATTCCGCATCACGACATAGAACATGATGAAGGGCAAAATGAAGAACATGGTCGCCTGCAAAGCGTTTCGTCATTGGCTTTGGTGAGTACAACCGGAGATGGTCATTCAACAGCGTCATCTACGGATGTCGACACTCACAAAAGTGTACACAGTGTATCGAATGAAACAGCATACTCGAATCCATTGCCACACGTTTTAATGCTTACAGCAATCGTTGTTGGCGTGGCTACAACAGCCTTGGCTTTGTCTTTGGTGGTTCGAATTCGAGAGTTCTACAACACCATTGAAGAAGACTATATTGATGAACTTGAAAAGCAAATGCTTCAAAAGGAGTCTCAATCATGATTGAATGGTCTCAACACCTGCCCGTATTGCAAGTGGTTGTGCCCCTGATTGTGGCGCCCATTATTGTGTTGTTCAGAAACAAGAACGTTGCTTGGTTTTTGGCAACGGCGGTAGCATTCTTTTGTTTGTATACGTCCATACAACTTCTCACAACAGTGCAAGAGAGTGGTCCCATCGATTATGCGATTGGTAATTGGCCACGTCATGTGGGAATCGTTTACCATATAGATGTTGCAAATGCCTATATTTTGACGATTGTGTCAGCGGTTTCTGCCTTCGTATTTCCCTATTCTTTTCAAAGTATTCAGCAAGAAATACCGGATTACAAGCTTCACCATTTCTATGCGGCTCTCGTTCTGTGTTTGACAGGACTTTTGGGTATTGCAGCCACTGGTGATGCTTTTAATATTTTTGTATTTCTGGAGATTTCATCGTTGAGTACGTATGCGCTTGTAGCGATGGGAGACAAGCCCGGCAAGCCTCCAAGAGCGTCTTTGGCAGCTTATCGCTATCTCATCATGGGTACTATTGGTGGTACTTTCATTCTGCTTGGCATTGGTTTCTTGTACATGATGACTGGAACCCTAAATATGGCAGAACTCTCTGAGAAACTTCCGGCTTTGTCAAATACGTCAACTGTGCGGGCAGCATTTGCTTTCATTACTGTTGGTGCATCGATTAAATTGGCTTTGTTTCCTGTTCACATGTGGTTGCCAAACATCTACACATACGCTCCCAATGTGGTGTCCGCATTTTTGTCTTCAACGGCAACAAAAGTCTCGTACTATGTGTTGTTGCGTGCAATGTATACTTTGTTTGGGGCTGCTTTGGCGGCTCAGGCTTTGCAACTAAAGTTGTTGATTGGACCCATGGCGCTTGTGGCGATCTTCCTCGGCTCTTTCAATGCCATAAAACAGCAGAATGTAAAGAAAATCTTGGCATTCTCTTCCGTCGCTCAGATTGGGTATATGGTGTTGGGGTTGTCCATGAACAACCTAAATGGTTTGACTGGGGGATTGATTCATTTGTTTAACCACGCTCTTATGAAAGGTGGGTTGTTTATGGCTGTTGGATGTATGTTCTACCGCTATCAGTCCGTTGAATTAAAAGATTTAAGAGGCGTTGGACGAACCATGCCCTTTACGACATTTGCCTTTGTTTTGGGTGGACTGGGGATGATTGGTGTTCCATTGACCGCTGGATTCATTAGCAAGTGGTATTTGGTATTGGGGGCTTTCGATGCGGATGCGTGGTGGCTCGCTGTATTGATTTTGATCGCATCTTTGATGGCTGTCATGTACATCTTTAAGGTTGTGGAAAACGCATATTTCCAAGAGCCAGATTCAGACAACTCCGAAGTGTCTGAAGCGCCGTTGTCCATGCTCATCCCAACGTACGCATTGGTGTTGGCATCAATTTACTTCGGAATCTTTACTGAACCGATGTTGGGTGCTGCACGTTCTGCTGCCGAAATGTTTTTGCCAACTGGGGGATTATAATGGAGATTTTAATACCACTGTTGTTGCCCTTGGTGACCGCGGCTTTGATTCAAATTTTGGGTAGGGTAGCCACTCCAAACGTGAGAGATGGTGCCCACACCCTAATGGCTGCAGTGACATTCTATTTTGTATTGCAACTCATTGATCCTGTTATGGCTGGTGAACGTCCGAACTTTTTCGTTGCGGAGATGTTTCCTGGTTTGACGTTGTCCTTTCAGGTAGAACCGTTGGGGTTGATGTTTGCACTGGTTGCATCAGGTTTGTGGATACCCACTTCGATTTATGCTTTCGGCTATATGCGTGGACACCATGAGGACAATCAGACGAGGTTTTTTACCTGTTTTGCCCTAGCCATTGGATTTGCCTTGGGGGTTGCGTTTAGTGAAAACTTGTTGACCTTGTTTTGCTACTATGAGGCGTTGACTTTCTCTACCTTCCCGTTGGTTACCCATTATCAGAATGCAGAAGCTCGTAGAGCCGGTCGTATTTATATGGGTATTTTGGTCAGTACTTCTGTGTGTTTGCTGTTGACGGGTGTGGTCAGTGTGTGGTTTTTGACCGAAAACATCACCTTTACACCCGGTGGGGTCTTTGGAGAGGGCACATACGAAACGTGGCAGGTGTCTTTGTTGCTTGGGTTGTTTGCTTTCGGAACAGCCAAAGCGGCGTTGTTTCCGTTTCATAAATGGCTACCCAATGCAATGGTTGCACCAACCCCCGTTTCTGCTCTGTTACACGCAGTTGCCGTTGTGAAAGCTGGTGTGTTTACCGTTTTGAAAGTTGTCATCTACATTTTCGGGCTTGAGTTTCTCAGTGAACTCGGTGCGAATGACTGGTTGATGGTTGTGGCAGGGTTTACGATTTTGTTTTCTTCAACTGTTGCGTTGTTCAAAGACAATCTCAAAGCACGTTTGGCTTACTCGACCATTTCGCAACTTGCCTATATTGTGCTGGGGGCGGCGTTTGCTACTCAAACGGCGGCTTTGGGAGCGGCTATGCACATCGTGATGCACGCAGTGGGGAAAATTACCTTGTTCTTTTGCGCTGGTGCAATTTATGTAGGCGCACACAAAAAGTACATTTCTCAAATGGATGGGCTGGGACACAAAATGCCCTTTACCATGGCGGCGTTTACGATTGCATCATTCAGCATCATTGGTGTGCCACCTTTTGGTGGAATGTGGTCGAAATGGTTTTTGGGACTGGGTGCTTTGGAAGGCGGTTCGTGGATTTTTATGTCCATTTATATGATTTCTTCATTGCTGAGTATTGGATATCTCATGCCAATTGTAGGGCGCGCCTACTTTCGGAAACCATCTGAAAAAGACGCAGACCTTCACGAGGCCCCTTGGATGTGTGTTCTACCACCTGTGCTTACGGCTGTGGGATGTGTATTGCTCTTCGTGTTTCCAGAAGGATTGCATGAATTATTGAGTTTGATGTTTGTGGAGGTCGGACAATGAGTCAGCATTCAAATGAAAATGATCCACTTGTGTGGTGGATTGCTCGACCAGAAAATGCCAACAAAATTTGGTACGCCTTAGTGACGGTATGTGTTGGACTGATAGTACTTGACTTCGGTTATCATGGATTCGTGCATGACAAACATGGCTATTTTGTGTTTGAAACAGCCATTGCTTTCCATGGAATCTATGGGTTTGGTGCATTTGTATTTGTTGTGTTGTTGGGCAAGGAACTAAGAAAGTTGATCATGCGGTCTGAAGATTATTATGCAGTGGATTCCACAGTGCCTACTGGGTCAAATGACCACGCACATGAGGAGCACAATCATGATCATGACCACACCCAAGGTGATCACAGCATAGACATAGAGAAGGGAAAGGGGGAGCATCATGCTTGATTGGTTAACAGTATTGCCACCTGGTGCAATCCTAATGCTGGGTGCTCTCTTCGTGCCGTTTCTGCCAAAGAAGGCGCAAGCGTGGTTTGCACTTTTGCTTCCAGTGTTGTCTGCTGGGCATTTGCTGGGCTTTTTTGAAGATGGCTATTCTCACAATATCGCGCTGTTGGGTCTGGAGTTCAATCCAATTCGTGTGGACAGGTTGGCACTCATCTTTGGATACATTTTTCACATTGCGGCGTTCTTGTCTGGGTTGTATGCCCTCAAGGTTGAAGACGCTATCCAACATTTGTCGGGGATGGTGTATGCCGGCGCGGCAATTGCTGCAGTGTTTGCTGGCGATCTCATTTCTTTGTTTGTCTTTTGGGAATTGACTGCCATTTCGTCTGTGTTTCTGATTTGGGCGTCGAGAAACGAAGATGCCCTTCAGTGTGGTGTTCGCTATTTGATCATCCAAGTGGCGTCAGGTGTGATTTTATTGGGTGGAGCACTTCTTCACTTCAAGGACACCGGCTCACTGGCTTTCGTGAACTTTGCTGAGAGTGGATACTTAACGACAGCGAGTACTGTGATTTTGTGGTCTTTCGGAATGAAAGCGGCCTTTCCATTTTTACACAACTGGCTCCAAGATGCCTATCCCAAGGCTACTTTTTCTGGAACAGTCTTTTTGTCTGCGTTCACAACAAAATTGGCCATCTACGCATTGGCAAGGGGCTTTGCAGGGTTTTCTTTCTTGATTCCGATTGGGTGTGTCATGACGGCATTTCCAATCTTCTTCGCTGTCATTGAAAATGATTTGAGAAAGGTGTTGGCTTATTCATTGAACAACCAACTTGGCTTTATGGTGGTTGGTATTGGAATTGGAACCCAACTTGCGATTGATGGAGCCTGCGCACACGCTTTTGCACACATTCTCTACAAAGGTCTTCTCTTCATGTGTATGGGGGCTGTTCTCTTTAGAACGGGGACAACCAAAGCTACTGAACTTGGTGGGTTGCATCGAACCATGCCCTATACAACGATATTTTGCATCATTGGTGGAATGAGCATTTCGGCATTTCCGTTGTTCAGCGGCTTTGCTGCCAAGTCACTGATTGCATCCGCTGCAGGATATGAGGGACTCACAATTGTTACATTTGTATTGTTGTTTGCATCTGCTGGGGTAATGGAGCACTCAGGTATCAAAATTCCATTCTTCGCATTTTTCGCTCATGACTCTGGCAAAAGACCTGAAGAGGCACCATGGAATATGTTGTTGGCAATGGGGATTGCTGCAACTTTGTGCATTGCGATTGGTGTGTATCCTGCGATGTTGTACGATTTGTTGCCCAACCAGGCCTTTGATGTCAATCATGGAGGGGAAGTGTACAACGCTTATTCTGTAACCCACGTCATCACACAACTTCAGTTGCTGTTGTTTGCGGCCTTTGCCTTTGGACTGTTGATGCGATGGGGGGCTTATCCATCAGAAGAACGCAGTGTCAACTTGGATTTTGATTGGGTCTATCGAAAATTTCTCCCGCAAACTGTGGTTGGACTGTGGGGTATTGTGATGGCGATGTGGACTGCAGGTGCGACCATTGTTTCTGAACGAATGGGTAAAGTGACCAAGGCTGCAACCCACGTGTTTATGGGGCCGAAGAGTCCGTTGGGGAAAGATGTTGAGTCCTCTTTCTCGGCATTGTGGGCCGCCGTATTGCTCGTGACTTATTTGATGCTGTACTATGTATAGTGTTTAGTGTGTAGACAACACGAACTTAAAAAGCCCTCCTAAAGAGGGCTTTTGTTGTATCTATGACTGAGTGACAGAAGAATGGCGTCACTTGTGGAAAGATTCATTGTTACATTGCTTCATTCAGTCATCCGTTCAATGATTGCAACGATTGATTGTATTTTATGTTTTTATGACGAAACGTTTATTTATGGTTCACCCAAAGAAATTCCAGACTTTCGCGCTGTCTTCAGCAACTCGTGATCAAGCGGTATCTCTCTTGGTGTACCAGCGACCTGAGCCAGCGGAATCGATGTCATACTGTTGTTTTGTAGGACAACCATTTCCCCCCATTGATTGTTCTCCACGAGATCTACGGCGTGTATGCCAAAGCGAGTTGCCAAGAATCGGTCAAAAGCGACAGGGCTACCTCCACGTTGCAAATGACCCAAGACCGTGACACGACACTCTACATCCAACCTTTCGGCAATCTCTTGTGCAATGACATGGGATGCTTTACCAGAAACGAATTTGTTGGATGTTCCAGAACGGACTTTGTCCGTCGAAAATGCTTCGATGGTTCTTGCGCCTTCGGCAACGATCACCAATGTGAAATGTTTACCAGCACCTCGCCGCTCTACAATTTTTCGAATGACTGAGGCAGGGTCGTAGGGGATTTCTGGAATCAAGATGCAGTCCGCACCACCAGACAACCCAGCATACAAGGCTATCCAACCTGCGGTTCGTCCCATGACTTCCAACACCATTACGCGGTCGTGACTTTCAGCAGTGGTGTGTAGTCGATCGAGGGCATCGGTGGCGACATCAACGGCTGACCAAAAACCAAAGGTGTAATCTGTGTGAAAGAGGTCGTTGTCAATTGTTTTGGGAACGCCCACAATTGGGATGCCATATTCTTCCATGAGTCGGTGTGCGATGGTTTGACTGCCATCTCCGCCAATTGAGATGAGACCGTCTAATTGCATGTCTTGAACTGCTTGTGCGATCTTTGGCGCGGGAATACTGCCTGTTTCATCTGGAGCAAATGGATTTCCTTTATTGGTTGTGCCCAAAATGGTTCCACCTTTTGCCAAGAGTCCACCAATGTTGCCAGGGGTCAATTCCCATGTGCGTTTGTTTTCTTTGAACAAACCATTGTAAGCTTCTTCAATTCCAAACACAGTCCAACCCTTTTGTCCAGCACCATACTTTACGATGGCGCGAATGACGGCGTTGAGTCCTGGGGCGTCACCACCTCCCGTTAAGATTCCGATGCGTTTACTCATTATTGTCTCCTGTGTAACAAGGCGAATTTTAGATATCGAGCTTCTGTGTGTTCCAGCATGGTGGGATGATCCAAGGGCTCATAAGACCGCCATAGCCACGACCATTGCCCATGAGAACGGATGCCTTGGATAATTGCACGTTCCCATTCTTTGCTCGTTAAGCGAGCAGTACAAGAAGCCGTTGCCAATATATTGCCTTTTGCCACCTGCTTAGCACAATTGGTTGCGAGGTCTTGATAGGCTTTTTGTGCATTGGCATCACTTTGTTTTCCTTTGGACAGGGATGGTGGGTCGCAAATGAAAATATCCATGGATTCAGGGGACTTCCACTGAAAGGCATCGGTTGCTTCAAAGACATGTCGATCAGGGTTGATGCCATTGAGACGGAAAATCTCTTTTGCATCATCCAGTGCTTGAGCCGCAATATCAACAGAGTACACCCGCTTCGCACCCCCCATGGCAGCGTATATACTGAAACCACCATTGTAGGCAAAGAGGTTGGATACCATTTTGTCTTTCGACATAGATCCGATAATACGTCGATGCTCTCTTTGATCCAGAAACAGCCCAGTTTTTTGTCCTTTCTTTGGCCGAACCAAGAACTGTATTCCATGTTCTTGCACGATGAGGCTATCGGGTAATTTGGTACCATACAGTGTTCGTCCACCCTTTTTGCCATCGACATTACGAACGCCGTACTTTCGATAGACACGCTCGATGTTTGGTAGGTCTGATAGTACATCAACCAGCAACTGTAAATGGGGCAGCCAGCACTTTGAGTAGAGCCTAAGGACGATTGTATCACCGTACACGTCGGCAATAACACCACTGAGACCATCTCCTTCACCATTGAGGAGACGAAAGCAATTGGTCTTGGGGGGACCGAATCGATGTCGCAATTCAAAAGCCTGTTGGATGCGTTGTGTGATAACTGTGCTCAGTTGTCTCGGAGCTCTTCCCAGGACTCGAACGGAGATATCCCCAGAATCCGCAAGGCCAAACGCCAAGGGTTTATTTTTATCATTCACAAGCAACAGCAAAGTGCCGTCAGGATAGGTATGATTCAACGTGGATCGAAAAATCCAAGGAGACAGTTTTTTCAACTGTTTTTCTAAACTTGTAGATATTTGCACACGTTGCATTTACATTGACCGAATAATTTTGGTTGCGTCGGAAGGACTGATTGGTTGTCCATCTTGAACAAAAGCAAAGGTGAATCGACAGCCTTCACGATAGCGATTGCATCCCCAAGCGGTTCTTCCTTTGATGAGTTTTCCTTGTGAACAAGTGGGGCAAGTCATTCCGACAGGGTAATTGCTTTCGGGGAGTGCGGTGGGCTTTTTCTTTGTTTGCTTTTTCGGTTGTGTCTTCGTGGACGATGTGTTTTGAGACGCTGGATGATTGTCGAAGTCAAAGACGACTTTGTTGTTGTCACCCAATCTAAGTGCAGCGGAAAACTCTTTTCCAGTGCGTTGGGACTTAAACCCTTTCACAAGCTTGGTTTTGCCGTCTTTTAAGAGTTCTTTGATCATCGTTTGTGATATGGTTCTCGTGGATATTTTGCCATAGACGATGAAAGAGCATGCTCTGCCCCTATCACACTTGAATACTGTTCTCTGCTTTCGAACAGGTGCACCGCAAACAGGGCAGTCACCCAAAGATTTTTGATCCGTGTTGACAATAATTTCAGGCTTTGGAGGGGTGGATGTTCTGATTTGTTGAATGATGTTGGTTAGGTTTTGTTGTACATCGTTCATAAATGCGGCCCGCGTATCTTTGCCTTCAGCGATGTTGCTTAGACGGGACTCCCATTGGCCCGTAAGTAAAGCACTCTTTAACTCGTCCACAGGGACAGAGTCGATCAAACTGACGCCTCTATCTGTACTGTGAAGATTCTTTTTGCGACGGACAATGTACTTTCTGCGGATGAGGTTTTCAATTATGCTGGCTCGAGTTGCTGGGGTTCCAAGCCCAGCTCCTTTCATTGCTCGCTTCAATTCTTCGTCATCAAGGTTTCTACCTGCCTTTTCCATTGCGCCAAGCAAACTGGCTTCGGTGTAATGGCTGGGAGGTCTAGTTTTCCCTTCTATCGTCTTTGCTGAAACCGTGTGGGTGTTTGTACCTTTTGACAACACAGGCAATAGGCTATCTTGATGTTTTGATGGTGGATCGATGGTTTGCCATCCTGGGTGTACACAAACTTTACCTTTGGAACGAAATCGCAAGGGAGTGTTAATTTCAGCAGGCAAATCCACTGTGTCATCAGGTTCTATATCGACAACAATCTGACTCAAATCAAAGAGGGCATCTTCCGAAAAGGCAGCTAGAAATCGTCGAGCCACCAAATCATAGAGTTTCTTCTCTTCTGGTTTGAGCCTGCCAGAAAGGGGACTTTTCGTCGTTGGGATGATGGCGTGGTGATCGCCCACTTCTTTGGCATTGAAAATGCGCTTGTGTGTACGAAGTTTCTTACTTAGAACTTCAGATGAAGTCGCAGTATAAGGACCAACAGACTTTAGAGTTCCAAGAATCTTTGGAATAGACCCTTGGATGTCGGGTGTCAAGTACTGAGAATCTGTTCTTGGGTAGGTAAGAAGTTTGTGCGTTTCGTACAACGACTGAGCAAGATCCAGCGTTTGTTGGGCTGTAAACCCATACTTTTGATTGGCTCTCTGTTGGAGTGTATTCAGATCATAGAGCAGCGGTGTCTTTTCTACTTTGCGTTTTTGTGTGGCTTTACTGACAATTCCAAGCTTATTTTTGATCGCCGATGCGATTGAGTCTGCCGTTGTTTTGTCAAACAATCGCTCAGCTAGACTTGGGTCATTTTTCTTAGAGTCTGGAGCTGGATTATCTTTGGCGAGTGAAGGTTGAAAAAAGGTACCCGTCCATTCAATATCAGACCCTTCTTTACCAAATTGCCCTTGGACTTTCCAAAATGTTTCAGGGGTGAAATCAGCAATCTTTTTGTCTCGATCTACAATAAGAGCCAATGTGGGCGTTTGGACCCGTCCGACACTCAAAAGCTGATCTCCACCACCACTTCGGGCCAAACAAGTCATTGCCCGCGTCGCATTCAATCCAACCAACCAGTCTGCTTCTGACCGACAGCGGGCGGCATCGGCAAGAGGGTTGAACAGATTACCATCCTTTAAGTCGTTCCAACCTTTTTGAATGGCTGAATCTTCAAGAGAGGAAATCCACAGGCGTTCGATGGGTTTGTTGCACTTTGCATACTGATATGCATATCTGAAAATGAGTTCACCTTCTCTACCAGCGTCACAGGCGTTGACCACAGTCGTTGTTTCCGATGATTTCAGTAACTTTTCAACCTGAATCCAATGTTCCTTGACATCTTTTTTAATCTTCAACTTGAAGTCATCGGGCACCATTGGAAGCAGTTCCATTCTCCAACGCTTCCAATCGGGGTTGTATTGCTCTGGCATCATCAACTCGCACATGTGTCCAAAACACCAAGTGATGCGTATTCCTTTACCCTCAAAATATGATTGACGTTTGTTTGTAACGCCAAGAACTCGAGCAATATCTCGTGCAACTTGTGGCTTTTCCGTTATGACTAATTTCATGAATTCTCTCTTTTAGAATAGCAAACAGTGTAATCATCGTGTTTATTCATGACAAGATTTTTGGTGGAATCGGACAGATTTTGGGCATTTCGATGACAAGTGAATACGGGTGACTATATTGCTATGAAACAACATTGTATTGAAAATATGTGAGGTAAAATGGACATCGCAGTGATTTTGGCGGCAGGAATGGGTTCAAGAATGAAGTCCAAATTGATAAAAGTGTTGCACCCAATCCTGGGCAAACCAATGGTACAATGGTCGATAGACTCAGCAACCCAAGCGGGTTTCAAAAGTTTGGTTGTGGTCGGGAATCAAGAAGATGCTGTGAGAGAGGCACTCAAAAACAGTGGTGTTTCCTTTGCTAGACAGTCAACACCCAAAGGAACTGGGCATGCTGTCCAATGTGCGATGGATGAACTGAGATCACTGAATGCTGAAAGGGTTCTGGTATTCTTTGGAGATACACCGTTGTTTCGACCTGCAACGCTGTCAGCACTCAAAGAGTTTCATGTGAGCAATGGATTTGACGTCAGTTTTGTAACAGCAACGCTTGACAATGCGGGCTCCTACGGGAGATTAATACGAAATGACGCCGGCGAAGCACAAAAAATTGTTGAGGCCGCCAACGCAACCCCAGAAGAACTCAGCGTATGTGAAATTAATACGGGTGCAGCCATGTTTGAAATGTCATGGTTGGAAGAGCATTTGATGACCTTTGAAGAACATCCACCGAAGGGCGAGATTTATTTGACAGATGCCTTGGAAATTGCGGCTCGTTCACGAAAGGCGGGGGCAATGATTCTCAGAGATGCTCAAGAGGCGGATGGGGTCAATACACGTGTAGATTTGGCAAAAGCTACTTGCGTACTGCAGGAGAGAATTGTTGAGCAACAGTTGTTGAAGGGCGTTACAATCGTAGATCCCAAAAATATAACCATCGAGCCAGACGTAGAGATTGGAATGGATGTTCATTTGGATCGAGGCGTTGTACTTCGGGGAACTACAAGAATTGAGAATGGTGCGGTCATTGATGCCCATTCTCTTTTAGAAGATACAGTTGTGGGGATGAATACGACTATTCACGCCCATTCTCATTGTGTGGGCGCCACACTTGGCAACAACGTGCAAATTGGTCCATTTGCCCGTTTGCGTGAAGGCTCTATTGTGAAAGACCGCGCAAAGGTTGGGAACTTTGTAGAAATGAAAAAGTCTGTTTTGGGGCAGGGAGCCAAGGCTTCTCACTTGACTTATCTTGGAGATGCCAATATTGGTGCGAAAGCCAATATAGGGGCCGGAACAATCACCTGTAATTACGATGGCTTCAACAAACATAAAACAGAGATTGGAGAAGGGGCCTTTATTGGCTCAAACACCTCTCTTGTTGCCCCTGTTAGAGTTGGTGAGGGGGCAATCGTTGGAGCAGGGACGGTTCTGACTCAGTCTGTTTCAAACGATGCACTGGCTGTCGCAAGACCGGAGCAAAAGAATATAGAGGGCGCAGCGAAGCGATTTCGTACTCGGATGTCACCCAAGTAACAGACATTTGGCTCACAGAGTTTGATGACCGAATTGTATCATTGGAGGCGTTGAAAGACCTCTGGACAGGAAAGTATTTTTGAGGAACACATGGCAGATTTATTGGAAGGATTGAACCCACCCCAACGGGAAGCCGCAGCACACATCAATGGAGCGATGCTCGTCTTGGCTGGTGCTGGATCCGGTAAAACTAGGGTTTTGACACATCGAATCGCTCGATTGATTCAACTTGGCATTAAACCGTGGAATATCTTGGCAGTGACCTTTACAAACAAGGCTGCAAAGGAAATGAGAGAACGCGTTGTAAATATGACGGGGCAAAGTGGTGAAGCTGTTTGGTTGCGAACTTTTCACTCTGCCTGCGTTCGAATATTGCGTCGAGATATTGAAAAAGTCGGATACACAAATTCCTTTAATATCTATGATTCAGATGATCAAATGCGGCTGATGAAGCGGATACTGCAGGACAACGATTGGATTCCCAAAGATATCAACGATGTGAAGGTTCGCCCTCAAACTCTTGCCAAAAGATATTTACGTTTGATTGAAATGGCAAAATTGCAACCAAGACGTTTTGACCAACTATGTTCCTTTATCGAAGAAAATGGTGATTTTATTCAAAATCCCCGTGTTGAGCCTGTTGATGTCTTTCAAATCTACAGTCAACGATTGAAAAAAGCGAATGCGATTGACTTTAATGACATCATCAACATGACCGTACACTTGTGGGAAGATCATTCGGATGTTTTGGCTTATTGGCAGCAAAAATTCAAATACGTGATGGTCGACGAATATCAAGATACCAATCCTGCTCAGTATAAGTTGCTTCGTTTATTGGCGGGTGGACATGGCAATCTGATGGTTGTGGGGGACGATGACCAGAGTATTTATGGGTTTCGCGGTGCTGACATTGAAAACGTCAACAATTTTAAAGTTGATTTCAGTGCGAAAGTCGTTCGTTTGGAGCAGAATTATCGCTCGGTTGGCAACGTGATTGCGACTGCCAATGCTGTCATTCAAAACAATCCCAGTCGACTACCAAAAAAAATGTGGACAGCCGCTGAAGATGGAGAATTGATAGAGACCATTGAACCATCTAGAAATGTAGCTTTTCCAGATGAACGGTGGGAGGCAAAGCAAATTTGCGCAAAAATTCGTGGATACTTGGATAGCGGTCGATCTTTGTCTGAAATGGCGATCATTTATCGAACCAACGCTTCGGCCCTCATTTTTGAGAAGGCAATTCGAGAACACCACTTTAATTATGAGATGATTGGCTCATTTAAGTTCTATGAGAGGCAAGAGGTCAAGGACATTCTGTCTTATGTGAAATTGCTCATCAATCCATACGATGAGGTTTCTTTTCAAAGAGCAATCACGACACCCAAGCGTGGAATTGGACCCAAGTCGTTGCTTCAAATATTAGAAATAGCTCGGAATCAAGACGTTTCTTTTATTTTGGCGGCCTATGAGTGGGGCAATGCTGGTCGTGGTAAGGCTCGCAAGGAAGCCGTGAAATTTGCACAAGAAATGTCTGATATGCACGCGTTGGCACAAGAAGCGCAGCCACGTGAACTTATGGACCAATTGTTGGAAGGTCTCGGTTACACAGAGTATATGCAAAGTCAAATCGCTTTGTTGAACGCAGATTTGGAAGCGCTCAACAAAAAAGGCAGGGCGTTTGCAAAACTCGATGATGGGCGTCGAGTAACGCGGGCATCTGTACAAGAAGATCTAGACAAAGTCAGATATAGATGGGACAATGTTCAACAAGTCATCAATGAAATGCAAGGCTATTACATCGAACAGGTTGAATCCCTAGATGGAGAGGACAGAGAAGAGGGGATAACATTTGAAGAATGGCTTTATGGATATTTGGATTATGTTGCTTTGAATGCAGCAGCTGACAAAGAAGATGGCAGGGACAAAGATGCCATTACCATGCTCACTGCGCATCTTTGTAAAGGGCTGGAGTTTCCCATCGTATTTGTCACGGGGTTGTGGGAGGGGAATTTTCCACATTTCAGATCATTGCAAGAAGTACGTGGCATCGAAGAAGAAAGAAGATTGGCTTACGTAGCAATGACGCGTGCAAAGGAGCATTTGATTTTGTCTAGACCAGGAAAGGTACCCAGTGGGCAAGATGGTTTTGTCAAGGCTGAAGTGTCCACATTCTGGGAGGAGATTCCGGAAGAGTTGTTTAAATCCTTTCATGAAAAGTCCGAATTTCCATGGGGTGGTGGTTTTCGACGCGTCAAAGAAGAGGCTCGAGTGCAAGGATTTACTTCATTGAAGGCCAAGCAGAAAAAACAAGAAGCCATCAACACCGAATGGATAGACTCCGATACAGAATACAGCACCCGCGAGATCAGTTCTGTGGATGACCTGAGAGAAGGAGTAGAAGTACTGCATCCAACGTTGGGGTTGGGTTGTATAAATAAGAGAGTTCGCACTCCGCGTGGGGTTGAACTTACCATTGGCTTTTCCAATGGGGATAAAAATGTTGTTTTTCGCCCTCAACATTTGTCTCAGTTGACCGATATAGTAATTCGATGATAGCGATTTTGGTATTCAGTTCTCTGGCGCTTGGACAGAGTCTTTTGGATGCATCTCAGGGACGGATTGGGAGGGGCGTAGGCGTAACCACCTACGAAGTTCCAACCGAGTGTGAGGGTGTATTCGGTTCTCAACAAGCTTGGCTTGTTTGTTCCAACGCGTGGCAAGAAATCTTGACCCAGAACTCAAGTCCACAAGAACGAATGTGGGCAATAACTGCGGCGTTACGAGCTGGAGACAACGATTTGGCTTTTAGAGAGTTTGAGCCACTATTGACACGTTTGCAAGATTCGGAAGAAGATTCTTGGACGTACCTGATTTTGGAAAGTTGGATATTGTCATCACTAAATCTTCATCAAGAGGCTCTTTCTTTACTAAAGTCCGTACCCGAAAGTGCATCTGACTGGGAAGGGCGAAACATTGTGTATGCCAATATTTTACATCGTCAGCGTCGATTTGCAAAGAGAGATCGATTTTGGAAAGTGGGACTGAGAGAAGGGTATATGGGTGCGTGGACATGGTGGCACAGAGCTCAGTGGTCGAACAATGTAGATACGAAAAAAGAATTGCTTGAAAAATCATTACATCTAAGAGATGCCAAACCCGTTCACTTTTTGGCATTGATCAATCTTGCAATCGCATCTGAATACTGGCAATATGCTTTGGATACGACATTGGTTGGTCTGTCCTTGTATCCGGAATCAAAACAACTCTTGCAAAAAGGCGTTGTGATAGCGCAGCAGTCCGACGCGTCCATTCATTTGAATGAAATGGTGCAGCGCTTTCCGGAGCATACAAAGTGCCGTCTTTTGCAAGGGGCTGTGTTGTTGTATCAACAAGATTTTCAAAGAGCGTGGCAGACTTTTTTGATAGCGCAGGAAATGGGGGAGTCGTCGAAACTCTTTCATTCGTTCAAGATTTCTACCGCGATGGCCCTGTCAAAACAGTTGCATCACCAGACTCTTCTTGAGGCGATAGCCTTATACCCAGAACAGCAGTCGTGGAAACATCAGTTAGAGCAGAATTATATTCTTCAGAACTTCGGTGAGAAAGTGGATGGAGAAAAATAAAGCGCCGTCGCAGCTTCCCTAAAAACATTAATGCAATGGACTAGAAATAATGATACACATTTTGATATACTGTTCCTGCGATAGACGTACGATAGCCTTATTGTAGGATAGAGATTAAGATGTGGGCAGCAAGATGAAAGTGGTTTGTGAACATTGCAGTGCAGAGCATGAGTTAGATCAGACTGAAATGACTGGTAGGGGTGTGCGGATTACTTGTCCAGCATGCTCGCACGTGTTTGTGGTTTATCAAGATGACGTACAAGTTGACGTACAAGTTGAAGGCCAAGTTGACGATTCAGTCAGTGACAGTGGTTTTGAGATTGATTTTGATATTGAGTTGGATGAGAACGGCGAGCTCAGTATGGACTTGGACGAAATGTTGTCTTCCATTGTTTCTGAGGTCGATTCTGGATCAGAAAATGAGAATGATGCCGGACCGTCTTCTACAGAAACAGCTACCGTTAAGCAAGATGTCCAGAACGATACCAATGAACCAGCGTCAGAAAACTTCTTTAGTGAACTGGCTGTGGAACCATCGACTGAACCATCGACTGAATCATCGACATCCATTTCTAGTGTTGATGAAGTTGGCGCGGATGTAGAACAAGTTGGGAGAGGTGTTATTAAAGGTGCCACAAATTTAGGGGTTCAAGCTGATGAGGATTCTGGCTCAGTTTCCGATAACACCGTTGATACACCGATTACTCCAGACCAGGTGGAGGCTTTGGATGTGCACGCGTTGAACTTCGCTTCTGTTGGAATCAAGTCTTGGAAGGTTAAAAAGAGCATTGGATTGATGTTTGAATATAGCGATTTCAAAACGTTTCAGAAATCGTTGCAAGACGGTCGCATTTCCAGTGATGACCAACTTTCTGCAGATGGAAAAAAATGGGTTTCAATGGCAGATATTTCTGATTATGAACAATACTTTTGCAAAACATATTTGGAGTTTGAATCTCGAGGTGTTGTAGAAGAAGTCAAGGTTGTCAAAGAGAAGGTAATCCAGCATGTGGGTGGTACGAACGAACTTGCAAGTGCACTGGCGGCAGCTCAAGCCGAGGTAGAACAAGCAAATACGCCCTCCCCGCAAAGCCGTAGACAAACTCGTCCAAACCGGACTAAAAAGAGAGTGAAATCAGCACCCACGAAGCCTGAAAAGTCTTCCAATAATGGATTGTTGGTCAACGTGTTGATTGGGGTTGCCATTTTGGGGGGTGGTTGGTTCTTCTTTTCAGGCTCAGATAAACCCGCCGACATACCACAGCAACAGGCAAATGCAAAGGCCCCTCAGAAGGCTCAACCTGTAAAAGAAGAAGCGGATGAAGCTTCGCTGCGTGCGCTAAGAGAAGAACTTCAAGCCAGCGCTGCCAAGATAGAAGCTGAGCAAGAGCCCGAACCAGAACCCAGTATGGAGGAAGAGCCTCAGCTCATTGCAAAAGTACCAGAAGAGGTATTGGCACAACAAAGGGCCATGGCCGCAGGTCAAAACGCACCTGCGGTTAAAAAGCCTAAGACCGACCCTGCTACAGAGGGGCAGAAGGCTCTGCGCAGTCAGCAATGGCAAAAGGCCGTTGAACAGTTTACTTTGGCATACAAGAAAACTCAAAACCCCGAGTATTTGTCTTCGGTTGGGTTGGCTCAATTCAAGGCTGGACAGTTTGGAGTAGCCAAGAAGTCACTTCAAAGCGCAATTAAAAAGGGTTCTGTAAGTGCCAATAAGTGGTTGGGCTATCTTTTGAGAGAAGAAGGGGATATCGCTGGTTCAAACCAATATCTCAATCAGTATCTCAAAACAAATCCTGTAGATGCGGCAGAGGTTGAACGGAGAATGAGGGAGTAATGGCTCAAAATGCACCGATAATCCAAGTAGACTGTGCTTCGTGCGGTACAACATATCGACTGGCTTTGCCAAGCGTTATCGTTAAAAAGACCCACAAGCCGATGTCCTTTCGCTGCAACAATTGTAGTTACAAGTTTCAAATACATCCGAAAGAGATACTTGAACAGCCACTTGTGGCAAAAACGCTTATTTTGGTTGAATCCGATGGATTGCAGGTCCACCACAATTTGGAAAGTGTCGCTGATTTGGTTGCCAGCGGTCGATATGGTGCAGAAGATTTGATACGTGTATTTGGTCAAGAGTGGACCATGCTTGGCGATGAGCCTTCTCTGTCGGCGCTATTTGATGCGGCTCAAGAGGTGGACGACACTTTAGACAATTATGAAAATGAACTGGTTCAGCCAGATTCTGTGCAGCGCGAAGACGATTTGATTGCTGAGCGAGCGGAGTTTTCTTCAATCAGTGAAGAACAAGCCCAAACGACCATAGAAGAAAATGTGGAACATGTGGAAAAAGTAGAAGATGTTTCAGTTGAGTTTGATGAAGATTCAGTTGAGTTTTCTGAGCAGTTTAGTGAAATCGATCCGTTTGCCACGAATTCAACTGAGGATGAAACCGTATTCACAGAAACTCTGGATGCCAAAGAAACAGCAACAGCATCTGAGGCAAGTATTGAAGACGATGATTTTGACGATTGGTTGGTTGAAGAATTGCAAGATGAATTGGCTGGTTCTCTAGATGACAATGATTTGATTGAGCCTGAATCTGATGATTGGACCATCACTGAGTCTGTAGAACCCGAGACTTCTGGTTTTGCAGGTGAGATTGATGAGCCCGTACCCGTGGTAGATGAACTAGATGAACTGGGTGACCTAGATGATCTAGCTCTTGATGAATCCTTTACAATTGAAGATGTTCAAGAGAATCAAGGAGACGGGGCGTTTAGCAGTGTTCAAAATGAGTTTGCGCTTGACTTTGATCAGGATCAGGATGGAACGGATGATGATTTTGATGACTTTGCAGTCGAAGATGTGCAAGCCAATTTACTTGCAGAGTTGGATCTAGAAGAATCTTCGTTTGAAGATACCGTGGAGGCGTTGAATACCAATCCTCAAGACGATTCCACTCAAGCGACTGACGTCGAGCGAACCCTACAGGCCCTCAAAAGCGACTTGCTTGGTGGTGGAGAAAGTCAAGGTGATGGTTCCAGTCAAAAGAGTCAGGACGAATCAACACAGTCTGTTGCTCCAGCATTTGAAGCACCAGCATTTGAAGCAGAAGCTGAATTGGATGATGTGGAACACCCTGATACCATCGTGGGCTCAGAACGTCATTCCGACTCAGAATTAGGACACAGCGAAGTACAAAAGCCCAAGAAGAGACTGAGCTTCAGCAACAAAGTGCCCGAAGTTCAAAAGGTAGAAAAGAGAGAAATCAATCAACTATATGTGTTTGCAGGAATCATTTTCTTCAGTATGGGCGTTCTTGGGTGGGTGCTTTGGAATTCAGAGGTGGACAAGCAAGAGTTTGCAGGCATGGAAGTCAACTCCAATCTCCTGAAAGAGATGGAAACCCCAAAAGAGGGTCTCCAAGAGAATAGCCAAACAGAAGGTAAAGCGCCTGAATTGGCGAAAACCAATGCCGACGGAGAGAGCCCACCATCAGAAGATGGCACAGATAGCTCAGGTACTGGTGAAGACACCCAGATTGTAAGTGACGCGACAGCTGAGCCTGCGAGACCATTTCCAGATGTATTGCCAGATGTTCCAGAAGAGGGGATTGACTTTGCAAATGACAAGTCTCCACGAGCCTTGACACGTGAAGGATACAGAGCTTTACGGGACAATAAGCCAGACTTGGCCATCAAATTGTTTGAACTGGCGTTGAAAAAAGAGCCGAACTTTGCCGATGCAGTTTTGGGTTTGGGGCGCACATACACAAAACGAGGAGAACTTCAACGTGCTGTTCAATCTTTTTGTAGACATTCAGAACTGCCCAGCAGTAGTTTTGAGCCATCAACAATGGTTGAAGAAGTTGGGTTGTCTCAGAATATTTTGGCGCAAATGGGGTCCAGTTGTGAAGGGTAATAAACTGTTCAGCCCTGAAAGGAGATTGTATGGGTCGTCTTAAACCTGAAATTAGAGGGGAGAATGTTCAAGGCGCGACCTTCACAGGACAACGACGCAGTGGACAAAATTTTGAAGCTCAACCCCTCGCGAGGTCAAACTTTTCTTTTGCCGATTTAAGGCAGGCGTCATTTAGAGGAGCCGACTGTTTGGGGGCTGATTTTGAGCAAGCAATTTTGCAACAGAGCAATTTTCGCGGTGCCAGAATTAAGGCTTGCGATTTCTTCAAGGCTGACGCTAGAGGCGCCAATTTTCGAAAGTGTTTAATCAGAAGGGCAGATTTTGGAAGTGCCATTTTGCAAGATGCTTTGTTTGAGGGCGCAGATCTTCGAGAGGTGTCCTTTAGGGGGGCAGACTTACAGAATGCTCAGTTTCTTGGTTCTAATTTGTCTGGTGCTGTTTTCAAGGGTGCAGATTTGCGTGGTGCAAATTACAATGAGAAAACGATTTGGCCTGACGGGTTTGATCCTTTGGAATACGGGGCAATTCCGGTTGAGTGGAAACCATCGGAACCAAAAAAATCTTAGGTAATTAAGGGATTCCATCTCTAATAAGCCCATTTCTAAAACTGACCCAATACACAGGAGTATTTTCATGCTTGCGTTTGTACCCAAAAATGGTGCTGTAATAGATGCGGAATCAATGAATGCTGTGGCGGACATACCTGGTTCTATTTTAAAATCCTATCTCCATTTGCGATGGGGTGAAGGTATCAAGGGCTGTATCGTTGAAGGAGTGGAGCCGAATGGAAAGCGTCCAAAGAACAGTGGTCCTCCTGGCGTCATGCAGTTTTCTTTGAGCAACTTTGTATTGTCTGAAGGTGTTGCAGTTGTGCCTGTGGATGGTAAACCCGTCGTGGTGCGATTTGTACAACCCCAAGTATTGCAACTTGAAGAACCAGAAAAGAGCCAACACAAAAGAGCCCTTGTACTGACGCATACGGTCAGTGTCGGTAAATCAGCGGGGAGCGTGCTGGCGCACACAAATGTGTTGCCCATGGTAACAGTTGTCAATCAGGATACTGTAGATGCAGATAATATGACTGTGATCGCCAATGAATTGGCTCCAAATATCTGGTCTACGGATGTTGTTCGGATGGTTGGCTTGAATCATCCAATGAGCCAAACAATTATGACGTTGTTGAACAAGCTTGAAGATGTCACTTGGGAATCTGATAGACATGGGCAACCATGGCAAGTGCAACGATTGGGGAGGGAATGGAAAACCTACCAATCCAAGGCGTCCGTTGCCATTACGGGTGCTCGGATGGCGCTGTCTATGAAACCAACTGTTACTGCTGAACGCGTCCGAATACTGACCAACTTACACTGGCAATTACAGCGATCTGTCGAACAAGCCGCTCAAACGCTAGCCAACTGGGTGGGTGTCTTGGAAGCCGCAGACCAGTACGCCCCAGTCTTTTCAGCACCACCTGCTGACTGGGATGAAATGTAAGACAATACTGGGTCTAACGTGATTGTGTTCCCAGCCACTCTAAATTGAGTTGCCATTCAACGTTCGAACGTTCTTCCCACTGTTGAAACACGAGAGAGATATACTGACTGGTTTGTGACTGGGACCATTTATTCACGTAGGCAAGGTGGTCTCTAGCCAAATCTCCTTTGCCTTGAATGTGGGCAAACCCCAGGTGTTTTACGGAATGGCAGTCAGGACACAGAGAAATCAGTCCTTTCAGCGTTTGGATGTGGTTGGTGTCGTCATATTCCCAAATTTCATGGCATTCGACAGGCCACTTGGGACCTTTGCCACTACAGACTTCACACTTGTACTTTGCTTTTCGATAAGATTTCTTTCGAAGCTCGTCCCACATTTCCTTGGTCAAAATACTGCGTAAGTTTTCACCCCACGCAGTGCTTGGAACCAATTCTACCGAAAGTTTTGGTGTGCCAAAGTCATCCAAGGTCAACAGATTCACCACAGCCACATGCTCGAGCAGCTTGCGGGTTGTCAATGTCAAAACCTGCTTCCATCAGACTTTCTTTCCAGTCAATGGTGGAATTTTTGAGTTTTGGCATTTGATCTTTGTTCACAAATACTTGAACATCGTCAAAAGTGAACACCAAATCGGCATCTTCTGGGGCGTCTTCAAACTCAATGATGTATTTGTTGCCCGAGCAACCACCGTCTGTATAGCCGAAACGAAGACCAAATCCAACCGCATCCATATTTTGTTGAAGCGCTCGAATGTTTCGCAGGGCATTTTCGGTAACTGTAATTGTATCCATAGCAATCCTCTCTTTATTATTGAATTCTAGTCAATATTATCAAAATGTCAACCGGTGCTGGGGGTGTAAAATGTGTGACAAGGTGTGCATTCTATCTCCAGATCTGATAACAAGATAGTCAATGGTAGGAGGTTTTACTATGTTTGGTCCAGTGATGATTAAGCCCAACGAGATCGGTAAAATGCGCGAAGCTTGTCGATTGGCGGCTGATACTTTAGAAATGGTCGGAGAGCACATTCGTCCCGGAATCACGACAGAAGAAATTAACACGTTGGTTCATGAATACACCTTGAAGCACAATGCACGTCCAGCACCGTTGAACTATGGTGCAACCAGAGGTCGTAAGGGCTTCCCCAAAAGTGTGTGCACCAGTGTCAATGACGTTGTATGTCACGGAATCCCTTCGTCAACAGAAATCCTGAAAGATGGAGACATCATCAATGTGGACGTGACTTCCGTATTGCCAGCTAAGAATGGGTACTATGGTGATACCAGTGCCACATTCTATGTTGGGACTCCCAGCCTCACAACTCAGCATTTGGTCGAAACGTGTCGACAAGCACTCGAGATTGGGTTGGCGCAGGTCAAACCAGGCAATTACATCGGCGATATTGGCTATGCCATCCAACAATTTGCTGAGGCCAAAGGCTGTTCTATCGTTCGAGAGTACACGGGACACGGGATTGGAAGGGTTTTTCATGGTCCACCGAATGTCTCTCATTATGGAAAAGCCAAAACGGGAATGAAGATACGCAAAGGTATGTGCTTTACGGTTGAGCCCATGATCAATTTGGCGGGTCCAGAGATATACCATCCGGATGACTGGACGGTCAAAACGTCTGATGGCTCTTGGTCAGCTCAGTTTGAACATACAATTTGGGTGACTGCGAAAGGGTGTGAAGTCTTGACTGCGAGACACAGTTTGCTCAAAAGTTCTGAAGATAAACCATTCGCCAAGTTGGGCAAACTCAGTTGTTTCATGGGGGAGTAGGTGAGAAAAGCAAATACGTTGGTGGAGAAGCGCCTTCTCAAGAATGTGGTCAAAGCCAGCCAAGATTTTAAACTGCTGGAAGCAAATGACCGAATCATGGTGTGTATGTCGGGGGGGAAAGATTCCTACGCCATGTTGCATTTGTTGCAAATCATTCAGAAAAAATCTCCCTTTCCATTCGAGATTGTGGCTGTAAATCTGGACCAAGGCCATCCTGGTTTTGATGGAACGATACTTGAACGTCATTTCGAGTCTGTTGGTGTTCAGTACAAAATGCTCACCAAAGACACCCATTCCATTGTTAAAGAAAAGATACCGGTGGGCAAAGCCTATTGTTCTTTATGCTCTCGATTGCGACGAGGTATACTTTATACAGCGGCTCAAGAACTGAAATGCAATAAACTTGCTTTGGGACACCATCGGGACGATATTTTACAAACCTTGATGTTAAACCTTTTGTATTCTGGGCAACTCAAAGGAATGCCCATTCGTTTGCACGCAGACGATGGTAAGAATGTGGTTGTTCGTCCGTTGGCGTATTGTGCGGAAGAGGACATCATTGCGCTGAGGGATGAACAGAATTTTCCAATTATTCCCTGCAACTTGTGTGGTTCGCAAGAGAACCTCAAGCGACAAAAGGTCAAACGCATGATCAATGAATTGCATGCGGAAAATCCTCATGTCAAAGGCAACATGTTCAATGCGTTGCGCAATGTTAAGCCAGGGCACCTTTTGGATACAAGTTTGTTTGATGTGTTGGAGAATGCCCCGAAAGTTTCTGAAGATCCCGATGCCCATTTGCTGACCCCCAAAGATGATTCAGCACAATCTCATTTTACACTGGACTCGACTGTTGCTCAAGCGACGGGTCCCTTAAGTACGGAGCAGTAATGTCACATATTCAAAAAGAAGGTTCATTCTTGGTATTGACGGCCGATGCAACACAAACGCAGGCTCAGTTGAATGGACATCGATATTCAGCGAATGAAGCAGGCAATCTGGAGCTACATTATGGTGTAAATACCGATGCCATGATTTCAGGTCAAGCATGTACGCTCGGATACACTGGAGATATTCTTGGTCCGTATTTTTTGGAGAATTTCCAAGAGGTCGTCTCGTTGAACTCCATTAAAGAGAATGACTTTCAGATTGTTGTGGGTGGAGATGCCTACGGTACGGGATCTTCTAGGGAAGTCGCTGTGGTTGCTCATCAAGGGGCTGGTATCGAATTGGTTGTGGCGAAGTCCTTTCAACGCATCTTTCAAGAAAACATGGTGTATTCAGGCCTGCCTTTCACATCCGATTTCGGTGTTTTAGAGCGATTGGAGGCGGGTGAATCCATTCAACTGAATGAACTGTACGGCGCTTTGCCCCCATTTTTCAATGCTGTTGCGACTGCGGGGGGGCTCTTGCCATTTGCTACGCAGTGGTTGAATGGTGATGTTGAGGCTTGGTACCCAGTAGACACCGCAATGAAGCCGATGACTGTTGTGGAGAAACTTGTCGCGCGTCGAACTTGGAAAGCGGGTACTCTGGGTGATGCTGGTTTAGAATTTGGGATTCCGTCAGTGTCTCCAGGAGATCAGGTGCTTTGCGAAGTGGCTTTTCGAGGCATGCATGAGTATACAGCCGGTATGTGCATGGCACTGTACAAAGAAGCTTTTGGGTTGACGCCTGTGACCAACCCAGATCAAGTAGCAGCCTTTGAAGATCATTTTGTGTTGATTGATCAACCCTCGGTGCCGGACACCACCAAGTCCGCCAGATTGTCTTCCGCTAGGAAATTGGCGGCGGAAATGACCGATGCCTGTGATGAGTTTGGCTTGAGACTGCATGGACCTGGTCGAAACCAAGACGCTGGAGTGTGTCATAGAATCGTTGTTGAACAATACGCTTCGCCAGGAGATATCGTTGTACTGACAGATTCTCATACACCGACCTCTGGAGTGTTGAACACCTTTGCGTTTGGGGTGGGTTCCACAGCGATGACGTTTGCACTGCGTACAGGACTCATTCCTGTGACGGTGCCCAAAACAGTGCGGGTTGTTGTGAATGGGGACGCAAAGGGCATTCTGTCTCCAAAAGACTTGATCTTACACATCATTGGGGACGCGTATTTCCGAGAGGAGCATTGGCGCAGTACACCCACTGACACTTGCATTATTCAGTTCGGTGGAGATGGATTAAACCAATGGAATGTTGATGAACTCAGCGTGTTGACCAATATGACGGTCGAAGGTGGATTGATGACTGGGGTTGTTGAACCCTGTCAGCCAATCATTGATTTTATGAAAGCCAATAGAAAGGGTTGGTCACAAGACACGTTGGTCTACCCAGATGAGGGAGCGGTCTATGAACGCGTCATCCACATTGATTTGGATGAAGTACCATTGACTGTGGCCACACCTGGAGATTCAAGAAATCGAGCATCTTTGGCTTCTATGAGTGAGGTTTCGGTACAAAATGTTGTGATTGCCTCTTGTACAGGAGGCTCTTTGGCAGATTTGAGGGCTGCCGCAGAAGTATTGGAAAGTGAAACCCTTCATGAAGGCGTTCGATTGACGGTGACGCCTTCTTCAACATTGGTGGCAGAACAGGCCAAGAAAGAAGGGTTGTTGGATATTTTTGAGCGCGTTGGTGCTGTAATTTCTCCACCAGGGTGTGGTTCATGCATCGGTAATGGACCGGGCATACCGCTACCTGGAGAAACAACTGCATCGACAACAAACCGCAATTACGATCGTCGAATGGGGGCTCCTGGTCCAGTCTACTTGGTCTCCCCAGCGGTGGCCGCGGCTTCAGCTGTTACAGGAAGATTAACCGACCCTCGTGTGTTGATGGATCAGGGTCAATAACCCGTTGGGAGAATTTGTATGATGTGGATGATGTATACAGGGCTTGCTGTAGCCCAAGCGGACGAAGTTGATTGTAGTGAAGGGGCTGTTGAAGCTGCAACTATACAAATCGTGCAGATGCGTGGAGACGATGCTGCCCAAGCTTTTCGTGATTTGGCAAAGTGTGACGCCACCGTTGCCAATAAATTCGTTTCGACAACCGTACCCACCTTTGTTCCAAATGCTTTGGGCTTTGCTGCCGCCGCAGACGCAGTCTTAACGGGTGGTGAACAAGACGTCATGAAGTGGTACGCTACTTTAGAGACGAGCGAGCAAAAGGGGCTTCTGCGCGAACTGGGCAATCGTTGTCGCAAGGAAGAAGGTATACAAACCTTGTTTCTCAATGTCGCAAACAACGGAACGCAGCAGTTTTGGAAATCACGTTTTCACCAATACATTACAGATTGTCGAATTGAACCCATCCAAACATTGTTGACCAATCAGTTTGAAAAGGGCGTTGAGCAGGGACGGTCACAGTATTTTTCGGTGATGTCGTCGATGGCACGAAATCTTGAAGGCGAAGCACTGCCATTGTTGAAAGGGGCGTTGGATCTGGCTGAAGATGGTGAAGTTCAAGTCAATCTTGTGGCTTCCTTGTATGAGGCTGTCCTTGAGAGCAACGAAAACCATGCGGATGACAAGAAACTGGTGCGAGATGTGACCTTGGGCGGAATTGATGCGGTGTTCAGCAACGCAGACCGTCTTCAACCGGAAGCATTGTTGCAGGCTAGAATGGTACTGACATCCTTAGAAGCCGAGCAAGAGGCCGATGAACTGGCTGGATACATGTACAAATCACATCGCCAACCTGAAGGGGAATACATTTGGGGATTGGTTGTGGTGGAAAATGCAACCTGTAAAAATGGCAAAGAAAAACAGCGAATCTACACCTCGAGCATTGTAGAGCCCGGAATCAATTGGGCAGATCAACTTTCTGAAAAGATAGAAGATGTGGTGTCTGTACAGTGGGAAATGGATTTGGCCAAACGATGCAAGGGGGCTGGTGAAGTTCAGTATGTAATTTCTGAAACCCCCATCGCCAATCCAGACGCGCTGGAGGTTTGGCAAACGGAGCAGCGCACAGCGCACACCAATGCCAATGTTAAAAAAGTCATTTTGTTGAACAAAGACCCCTTAAAGATTTAATGATGGATTCTTCTTTGTCCGTTAAATCCGGAACAGTTCGAGTTGCTTGTCTGCAAATGAACTCCACGGACGATGTGGAGGAGAATTGGAAAGTCTTTGAGCGCTTAGCGAGTGAGGCAATCTCGGAAGGAGCCCAGTGGATTTGCACTCCTGAGAACACATTTTACTTGGGTGGACAGTTTCATAAGGTTGCACTGGCAGAGCCCGTCGATGGTCAATTGGCTCAACGTTGTTCACAATTTGCCACCACACACAGCGTCCAGTTGTTTATTGGGTCCATTGCGGAGCAGCATCGACTGTCCAATGGGTGGATTGACACAGAGCGTTGTCACAATACGAGTTTGGTATTTGCACCAAATGGAGACTTAACGGCTTGCTATCGCAAGATTCATCTATTTGATGTCGATATTCCCAATGGGTTGACCATTGCAGAATCGGACAGGGTTGTCCCCGGAGAGAGTGCTGTCGTCGTTCAAACGGATGAGGCAACCGTTGGTTTGTCAATTTGTTACGATTTGCGCTTTCCTGAACAGTATCGTCAACTTCAAGATTTGGGTGCGGAAGTGATGCTGATCCCATCGGCATTTACATACCACACTGGTAAGGCACATTGGCATACGCTTGTTCAGGCGAGGGCTATAGAGACGCAATCGTGGGTCATTGCGTCAGCCCAAACAGGAACCCATGACAGGGAAGGAAAGCGTCGAAGTTTTGGACATTCTTTGATCGTTGACCCATGGGGTCGAGTGGTAGCCGATGCGGGGCAATCTGTTGGATATGTGGTTGTGGATATGGACTTGAACCTAGTGCGTTCGGTTCGTCAATCGATGCCTGTACAGCAACATCGTCGTTTGTGAGTGTCCTACAGCCTATTGTGAGACCTTTATAGAGACAAAGGCCAAATCATTGGAATACTGACTAGGGAAACGATTGCCACAGCGATGGTCAAAGGCAATCCAAGACGGGTATAGTCTAGAGGGTGGTATCCACCGGCATTCAAAACCATCAAGTTTGTCTGATAGCCGATGGGGGTCAAAAATGAACTGGATGCTGCAATCATGATTGCAAAGACAAATGGCATTGGGTTGGCTCCAAGGTTCTCTGCCATTGCAATGCCAATCGGGACAGTCAATACTGCAGCCGCCGAATTGGTGATCAATTCTGTCAGTACAAAAGTCAAACTATAAATACAGATTAGACCCAAAAATGGACTCGCAATACCCAAATCGACAATAAAGTTGGCAATCCAAAGATCTAAGTGTGTATGGGTGACAGTCGCGCCAATGCCAAATGCGGACGCAATGGTGACCAAAACAGATAAGTCCAAAGAATTGCGAGCTTCCAACAGGGTACAACATCTAGATACAATCATCGTACCCGCTGCAAGAAAGGTTGCTGTAACAGGAGGCAGTACGCCAAATGCAATGCTGACGATCAGCAATATGAGAACGATTCCTGCAATGCTGGCACGTTCGTATCGTGGAGGTTTCGCTCCTTGAATGCTTGAGACCAAGATGAAATCATTTCTGTTGCGTTGCGCCTGTAAGAAATCCTTTGGCGCTTCCAACAGCAATACGTCGCCCGGCTCCAATACAATATCGCCAATGCGACCTTCAACGCGTTGTCCTGAACGAGCCACCGCAATGATGACGGCTTGATAGTGGGTTCTGAATCCAGTTTCACGAATGGTTTGGCCTACATATGGATTGCGTTTGGAAACAACAGCCTCCATGATTTCTCGTCGCAATCTGGGACCATCCAACTTGAAGACTTGATCGGGTGCAGCGGACAATCCTGGGAATCGTTGTAAATCTACCATTGCGTCGACATCACCGACAAAAATGAGTCGATCTTCCTTCATCAATTTGGTTCCGGCATCGACTGCGGAGAGCACGGCTGACTTACGAATGATCTCCATCAAAAATGCTCCAGGTAAGTGACGCAGTCCCGCTTCTTCAATAGACTGGTTGTGCAGAGGAGAGTCATCCAATATCAACAATTCCATTGTATATTCTTTTGGGTCATCTGCTGAAGAAATGGGTGGTTTTCTATTGATGAGCAACAGAGGTGCCAGAGCCAATAGTAGAGTTCCTCCAACAAGTACCACCAACAGCGCGACTGGGGTGATGTCAAACATTTGAATGCTGTGAAGAGTGGGGTGATTGTCCAAGAGATCATCCACCTGTCCAGCGACCACCAAGTTTGTTGAAGTGCCAATGAGTGTGCACATCCCTCCAAGGATCGATGCAAAAGAGAGAGGCATCAACAGTTTGGAAATGGGAATCTGAATTCTTTTTGACCAATCCGAAATCACCGGCATGAGTGTTGCGACGATCGTGGTGTTGTTTAGAAATGCCGAGGCTATCATGGTTGGCAGTACCAGTCGAAGCAAGGCTGTGCGTTCAGTTTTGGGGCGTCCCAACAAAATTGTTGATATTCGCGTGATGACCCCTGTTTCACGCACACCAGCAGCGACTATGAATAGACCAGCAATGGTGAGCATACCACTGTTTGAAAAACCTGAAAAGGCCAATTCTGGGTCAACGACACCAACGGTGCTGAGCAAAACAAGTACACCCAACAGTGCAATATCGGGAGTGGCAACCCCCAGCATCATAATGGCAAAGGCAACACCAATTGCAATCAGTGTCAGTAGCCCTTCGAGTGTCATTCGTCTTCGGTTGTTGTATCTGTTGTTGTACTTTTATCACTGGACGTACTGTCCGTCTTCGTTGAACCTGTCTTTGTTTTCTTTTTCGTTGCAGGCTTCTTTACGGTTGACTTTTTGGTTGTAGTCTTTGTTGTCGTGGACTTCTTCGATGTATCTTCAGTGTCCGAACTGTTTTCTTGCGTCTCTGTTGCGTCTGTTTTTTTGGTCGTGGATTTTTTTGCCGTGGACTTCTTTGGAGTTGTTTTCTTTGTTGATGCTTTTTTGGGGGGTTCGACAGCAGCGTCACTGGACTCTTGGTCCATGTTCTCTTCTGTATCCTTGACTGTATCTGTTTCTTTCACTTCAGTTTTGCTTGTTGAGGTCTTTGTCGAGCGCTTGCCTGTTGTTTTTTTCGCACTTTTCTTGGCTGTCGTGGACTTTCTTGGAGATTTTTTCTTGGTGCTTGTTGTTTCTTCGGTAGGGTTGGTTTCTGACTCTTTGTTCGCATCAACGCTGTTGTCTTTGTTTGGTTCTTGAGTAGAGTCTGGTTCATCTAGATTGTCTGGTGATAGCGTTGTTTTGCTATCACTTGTAGATGATTTTTTGGTGCTTTTCTTGGCTGTCGTGGACTTCTTCGGGGTGGCTTTCTTTTTACTCACCTTTTTCTTCGAAGAGTCATCCTCTTTTTTAGACTCACTTTGTGCCGTTGTGTTGGGACCCGAGTCCTCAATCTTGTTGGCATCCATTTCCTTTGTTGAGCCGCCTTCTTTTGAATCTTCGTTGGTTTCAGTGGTGTGCTCGACTGTAGGAAGTTGTGCCAAGATGGCTTTGGTTTCCTCAAGGTGTTCCAAATCGTTCCACAGCAACTCACAAGTGGCTTGCAGGTTCTCCTCCAACAGTGACTTGGGGTGCTTTTGTAACAGGAGTTCAACATAGAACAATCGAAGTCTATTCAGTAATTCCTCGGCATCTTTCTTGATTGTGAAGTTGATTTTTCTGCTTCGAATGGGCTTTTGGTCATGCCCATAGAGTTCGCCTGCTTTGTAAAGAGCATTCAGGATACTGTCCACTTCAGAAGTACTGGCAGTTGGGTCTGTCTTTCGACAGCGACGTGCGATGTCTCCATAGGTAAAGACCAATGTGGAGCGTTTTTTGCGAGACCTGCGTTCAAGGATGTGGTCAACAAACTCATGAACCACCGTATGACGAATAAAGTGGGTCGTAGGGTGGTATCCATACTCCAGTAATTCTTCGCTCCATGTTTGTGCGAGAGAATTTGTATATTTGGGTGCTTCGATTTTCTTTACAACGGGTGCAGTTCCTTTGATGGAGACGAGATAACCGCCTCCTTTGTCATTGTTGACCAACTGAACGATTTCGGCTTTGGCTGCGGACTCTAAGAAGTCGGTAAAACCACTGTATCCGCAATCGGTTTCGTCAAATGTTGAGTTTTTGCGAAGAATAAACTGTTTTACCATTCCGGCAGAGACGGGTCTCGGTTCATCCCGTTGAATGACTTGGATTGTTTCTACCAAGAGTGCAAAAGCCTCTTTTGAGGTCATCGCCTTTGGTGTTGGGCTATCATCGGTGGATTCTTCATCTCTTTGTGAACGTTTGAGAAGGTTATCGTAAAAAATAAACTCATCACAGGCATTGGCCAACAGTCTCGATGTGGCTTTTCGCGTGCCGAGTCCAATGATTCGTTTGTTCAACTCTCGAAGTTTCATGACCAGTGGTGTGAAGTCACTATCCCCACTCATCAACACAAAGGTATTGATGTGTGGGCGTGAATAAATAAGTTCCATGGCGTCTACAACCAGTGCGATGTCGGCTCTGTTTTTGTCCCCACCGCGATAGGCTGTCAGTTCAACCATTGAGACACCTTCGATCAGCAGGGATTGTTTGAACTTTGCAAATCGTCCCCAATCTCCGTAGGCTCTTGAAATGAGAACCCGTCCCTTTTCTTTGAGATGGTTCATCACCAGCTTTGTGTTAAATTTTCCAAGGTTCTCACGCTCGGTGCCGGCGGCGATGTTTTCAAAGTCGATTAGGATACAGAGGTTTTCTTCATTCATATATATTTTGCTGGATGTAAGGTGGGAGTGGATTTGTCACAGACAAATAGAGTTGAGTGAATAGGTATAACGGTTTATGATGGATAACTCAATCAACAGCCTGGAGGTCATATGACGAGATTTACCGGAACCAAAGAGTATATTGCCGACGATGGGTTGTTGGCAGACGTGAACGCCGCGATTGTATTACAAAAGCCCTTGTTGGTTCGTGGGGAGCCAGGTACTGGGAAAACAATGCTCGCGGAAGCGATTTCTTCATCTTTGGGCAAACGGTTGATACGGTGGCATGTAAAGTCCACCACCAAGGCACAAGAAGGGCTGTATACCTATGACGTAGTGCAACGGTTGAATGATTCCCGATTTGGTGGTGGTGACGTTGGAAACATTGCTCACTACATCAAAATGGGACCTTTGGGAGAGGCTTTCAGCAGCGAGGAACAAGTCATCGTGTTGATTGATGAAATCGACAAGGCTGATATTGAGTTTCCAAATGATTTGTTGCGAGAACTCGATGAAATGGCCTTTTATATTCCAGAAACCAACGAAACCATTACTGCGAAGCATCGACCAATCGTGTTGATTACGTCCAACGCCGAAAAAGAATTGCCAGATGCTTTTTTGAGACGTTGTCTCTTTCATTACATCGATTTCCCATCTCCTGAGCGAATGCGTCAAATCGTAAATGCCCATTACCCACACATGGATTCAGAGTTGGTTCAGGTGGCATTGGAGCGCTTTTACAAAGTTCGCAAAATCGATGGGCTTAGAAAGAAACCTTCGTCTTCAGAATTGATTGATTGGCTGGCTGTGCTGACTCGAATGGGGGCCTCCTTGGATGCTGTGAGAGAACAGATGCCCGCCTTCAGCGCACTCATCAAGCGAGAACAGGACGTTGCGTTGTTGAACCAGCTTCGTGCACGGCGTCGATTCTAATGTTTACACTGCTTCTCTATCATTTGAGATTTCAAGGCATATTGGTTGGTACACATGAATGGTTGACCTTTTTACAAGGGGTACAAATGGGACTGGCGACTGACCTTCAAAGTTTGTACCAACTTGGGCGAACAACCTTGTGTAAAACAGAAGCGGAGTTTGATGGCTATGACCAAGGTTTTGTCAGTGCTTTTGACGGTGTGGAGATGGCTGAGGCACTGTTTGAAGAAATGCTTCACCAACAGTTGCAAGCGTGGTTGGAGAATCCCAAATCGACCGAGGGTAGTTTGGTTGAGCCGGATATTCCAATTGATCGGTTGATGGAAGAGTTGCAGAAACGATTGCAAGAGCAAAAAGAGCGTCACGACGGGGGCGGTCACTGGGTTGGAACTGGAGGACGATCACCCTTTGGACATTCCGGTCGTGCATCGCATGGTGTTCGAGTAGGGGGTGCCTCTAAGAACCGTTCAGCCATTTCTGTTGCAACCGAGAGAAAGTGGCAATCCTATCGAAAGGATACAACTCTTGACATCCGAGATTTACAGTTGGTGTTGAAGCAGTTGCGTCAATTGACACCGACCGGAGAGTGGCAACTCAATGTCGATTCTACCATTCGACGTACGGTGGAGAATGGAGGAGAGATTGAACTCGATTTTCAACGGGAGAAGAAAAACCGATTGCATTTGGTGTTGCTGCTCGATTCGGGTGGCTCTATGGAAGCCCACGCAACAATGGTGGAGCAATTTTTTACGGCATTTTCGGAGAGCAAGGGGTTTAAGTCCTTTCAGTCTTGGCATTTTCACAACGTTCCCTACGGTCGTTTTTTCTCCGAACAACGAACGGAGAGCATCGTAACGTTGCTTGAGGAATGGACACCACACCATCGAATCGTCTGGGTTGGCGATGCCTGTATGGCGCCTTATGAACTGTTCTCTCCAACCTATCATTCCAACATGCGTGGGATTGATTGGATACAGCGGATTGTACAACAGTGTCCCAAATCCATTTGGTTGAACCCTGAAACCCCAAGATTTTGGAATCACCCAACGATTGAGGGGATTGG
>CBFIFY010000029.1:0-48629 GCA_965661985.1 uncultured Myxococcota bacterium
TATCACCCCGACTTACAGGGGTGTAACCCCACGAAGCCTGTATTTTTCGAGAATATGAGCTTCTTTTGTTTATGGAGTTATTTCAGCCAGCCTTCGAAGCTCATCCACAATCTGTGCCTTCTCGATGGTTGAACTAGCAACACCAATTGTCAGACTATACAGGTCTTCGGTTCCCTGCTCGATAGAAACACCATTCAGTTCAAGAAAGACCAACGCACACGCCAAACCTGTTCGTTTGTTGCCATCGATAAATGGATGATTCTGCGTGATGTGGTACAGATACGCTGCAGCCATATCAAAGATGGTCGGGTGTAAGTACTCACCATCGAAACTATTCTGTGGTTGAGCGATGGCAGACTCAAGCAAGCTCACATCACGTAAACCAGTGCCACCACCGAAACGAACCAGTTGAATCTCGTGGATTTGATGAACATCTTCCAGAGTCAGAAAGTCTATCGTCATTGAGCGAGTCTACGGAACGTCTCTTGATGGGTATCGGACACCTTGTTCGTCAATGCAGCAATTCGACTTTGACGGTCACTTGGAGTCTCTCTAATCGGTTTAATGATCAAATTTTTCCCATCCGTCTCAATCTCCAAAGGTGTATCCATCGTGATTTTCAAGAGTTCCAACACCGCTTTCTCAATTATGATGCCCTGACTGTTCCCAATTCGCTTCAGTTTCTTAACCACACAAACCTCGTAATAACATTGTTTTCACATTGTATCATAAGTGTGTGGGTTTGTGGAAGCAACAAGGCAATATAGGCCACAAAATCAAGTATGGTCACAACTGGTAGAAATCATATCCGTTCTCCTTTTCGTTCCTCAGCGGTCGAAGCGTCAGAGTCATACAGAGACTGTACGCCAGTTCGCACCCAATACGCAATCCGCAAACCACATAAAACGGACACTACGGCAAGTGCGCTCGACAACCCAAGCCAAATCCCAGGCACCCCCATGCCCATCGTAAAAGCCAAAAACAGCGCCAAAGGCATACCAATCATCCAATACGCGACCAAGTGAAAGATGAGGGGCACTCGAACATCCCCCATCCCGCGCAATATCCCAAGACCGACAACCTGAGAGCCGTCAAAGACTTGAAAACAGGCGCAGAAATAGACTAAGGGAACCACCACAGTCAGCAAGGCGGGGTCGTCGGTATAAATCCGAGGCCACCAATTGGCCCCCACAACCAACAAAAGTATCAATCCCCCTTCCACCATCAGCATCGACAACAACGCCTGCCAAATTGCATTTTTCCAATCGCCACCGGTACCAATCATTTTCCCAACGCGAGTGGCTGCTGCAACCGAAAGACCCAATGGAACCATGAAACAAATGCTGGCAATGTTGAGTACAATGGCGTGTGCAGCTTGCCCCTCTGTGCTGATCCAACCAGCAAACAAGACCGACAAGCCAAAACCCCACATTTCTAAAGAGAACTGTAGCCCTGTCGGCCAGCCCAATTTCCAGATTCTACGAAGGATTGTTGGGGAGTAGGTGTAATATTTGGTGCACAAAATACGGATATCATCTCGAAGGCGCCACAATAGAATTGCACACATGCCATAGGTAGAGACACAGGTCGCCCAGGCCGAACCAACAACTCCCATATCCAGTTGGAAAATGAATATGTAATTGGCAAAGACATTGAGTACATTGGCCACGATGACGGATACAGTCGCACTTTGAACCCGCTCCATCGCCTGAAAAAATCGCATGGCATACACAAAGGCCAGTTCTGCAGGTACCGCCAAGGCCAGCACCGAACAATATGCCCCTGCCAACGCTGCCACCTCTGGGTGCTGACCAAAGAGCAACAGTCCCCTTTCCGCATGCATGTACAATAGGATTTGCGGTACAGCCACGATGAGCATCAACCGTAGAAGATGTTGAAACAGCTCTGCTCGAATCTCCGTTTGTTGTTCTCCTGAGGCTTGTGACACCAACGGTTCAGCTCCTGCTGGGATATTTCGACCAAAGACCCCAACTGCAAATAGCCACGTGACAGATACAGACAGAGCGGCAATCGCAGTCGAACCCAAACGACCCACCATGATCATATCCACGACACCCAAACTCATCATGGCACCGTTGGTCAGAATGACTGGCCAAGCCAAAGACCACAGGGCTCGTCTTTCTGCGTTCATACAGTCACCATTGGAAATAATAGAGCGTTGATAATAGCACGGAACCTAATGCAAATGCACAAGTATTTTACGTTGTATCATACAATACAGACCATTATCTATTCAAGCATTTCGAACCATACGGATCCCGATGTATTTGTTCTTGGTAAAGATAGATGTTCCTGTTGCACCCCTGCTAAACACCGTACAGAAGAAGGAACCACTATTCTCACCCCAGCATCCACCTCTAGACAATCCCCCGCGTTTGTTTCTGTACCAAGGATCAATACACTCTTCTTCATCGTCTTTTCGATCAATATACGTGCTTTCATCATAAGAATCCCAGCAGCGGTCACCCGTATTCCCAGACATATCAGATAATCCCCACGCGTTGGGTTGCAACAAACCTATCGGCTGCGAAGACTCTTGACCGTCCCAGCAGACTTCCGAAGCATCATCGGAACCCGCCCAACGACACAACTGATACGCTCTGGCAGCATACTCCCACTCTGCCTCTGTCGGCAGTCGCCAACCGTTGGTCTCCAACCAATCAAATTTTGGAACATACCGATCGTATGCGCCCGATGGAGTGTATTCCTCCAGTTCATATGCCGGTTCCAATCCATCTCGAATTGAACGAAGATTGCAAATGTGCATCGCTTCATACATCGATATCGTTTCTACAGGTCTGGTTGGATGTACAAATGTACTTGGATTGCTTCGAGTCAATTCTTCATGAAGCACCTGCGCCCATGGATACACCGAACACAAAAATGGTCGGGTGATTCGAACTTTGTGAGCCGGCATCTTCTTGGCATCCCAAGTGATCATCGGATCATGCACACCCATCCAAAACTCTCCGGCTGGAAGTAAATGTGCCCTTCCTAGCTCTTCTTTGATGCCTTCTTGGTACTGGGTGGGTATCTTATCCCAATCCAAATGTGCGGCCGCTTGCAGCAAAAATGGATTGAGCAGTCCTTGCGAGAGGAGTTCTTGCAAATATGGTGCTCGACCTTCTTCTATCTCAGTCAACAGGGCCGAAGCCAAATACTGCGATCGAATCGGAAGGTTGTACCGTCCAGTCACATCTTTTACAAGCAAGTTTGAAACTGCATCGACCTGTCCCAAACCACTCAATAATTGAACCCCTTGAACCACATCAAGCTCTGCCTCTGATTGAAGCAGTGTTTCGATTTTCACCCATCGTTCAGGCATCGATACATTTTGTAATGTATGCTCTATTGGCTTTGGAGAGACTATCGACTTCCGATGTTCATTGTTGAAGGCTTCAATCTCTTGTCGTAACGCTTCAACTTCTTCAACCACTTCGTTCATCTCTGCGACTTTGTCTTCCCATTCAGACAGAAAATCGTCTGTGCAGTGATAGTAGGTCTCGATATCCTCGCATCCTTGTTCGATAGCATGACGGACAAAGGCATCGATCTCCTCATAATCTTCTTCAATTTCTCGGTACGTTTCACAAGTCAGAAATTGATGCTTCTGCAAGACTTCTTCGAAAATATAGTCATAATCGCCCATTTTCTCTACCATCTCAGCATCAGATTTCACCGACAGACGCGGTATTCCCCCCGTCCGTGATTCAGAAACCGTCTCCGTCTTCGCCAACTGAGCGTCCACTTCTGACACCAAAAAGAGTAATTGCTCTCGGTATTCTTCTAGACTTTGACGATTGTAATATCGATCTGGTCGAATGCGATCTGGAAAAGACACCTTGCTCAAGATAACACCATTGACAATGTGCCACTCTCCCATCTGATAACCACCTAACTCAGCCGTTACCCATGGGTACTTCTCCAACCACGGTTGAATCTGCTCAACAATCAACTCTGGAGATATTTGACCACCCCCTTCTGGCAGTTCAAACACGCCGGATTCATACGACTGCCATTCTTCAACCAGTGGAATCTGCTGACCGAACAGCTCATAGAGTTCATACATGGCTTTGATAACTTCGATTGATACGGCATCAATTTTTAACCGAACAACAAAGAAAAGGGGTGACATCGTAGACCTCCATCCATTCAGTAATCAGTCCGAGTCTGTCCTACCTTGTAATCGTTTTCGGTAGTCAGACTCAACCTTATCATCAGACAACAACTCACGGGTTTAATCCAAATTTAAAGTACTCATCTACACACCTCACAATGAATTAAACATACGGTAAACAATACCATATTCATCGCAATTCATGCATAAAATTAATCACAATCTATTCATAAAAATCAGTATACCATCTCTACCCAGAAACCGTAATCCGCACGCCAGAGTCTTCTCCCAACGCGAGCCCCAACGCATCGGCTATCCCTTGCAAAAAATACAACTCTAGAGGCAACACAGACTCATCAGATGGTTTTCTGGCAGTCGTATAAATCTGTACCCAATCTACCTGACCACCCGCATCCACAATCCCTTTCACCCGTGCTACCCAAGCACAAATCTCTGCATCACTCGGTGCTTCAGTTCCAAAACGATGAAACATACACTGCAACACAATCGGATGTTGCTGCGCTGCCCACGTAATGTTTTCGGTCACTTTGTCCAAAGACAGTCTCGTTCCGTCCACGCGCTCAAACCAAGACTGTGTACCTGCATCCAATTTGGCCCACACTCGGCCGCCACTTTTCCACAAACCGTCCAAGGCTGATCGAACGGAGGACTTGTGAAACAGCGTTGCATTGGTGAACAAATTGAAGGCCACATTGTCAAACTGATAGGCGTCAAACTGTTCACCGATGGCACCCACCACTTGAAGCAATTCTGGACAAGCAGTCGGCTCTCCATCTCCTGAAATGGATACATCTTTCAAAACACGCATCTCGGGGGCAGCCGTATTAAATGGCGCAACATTCCAAAGTTCACCGCTGGCCAAAAGAGAAAACAGATGCACCAATTCCGTTTGCACACGGAGCACATCTACACCTTGTTGTTGGACCAACTTTTGTGTGTCTGTCAGTGGGACCTTTCGGTTGACCTGACAATATGGACAATCGAAATTGCACACCTTGTCCACATTGAGGTTGATTCCAATAGAGAGCCCTTGTGCCCGTCTTGACACTACAGCGTACACATATCGATTTTGGAGTAACTGTCGTCGATGGTCTGTAAAGTTCAACAATTGCATACGGTACCTGTCGGTTGGATATATAAGAGAACCTGTCATAAAGTATAAAAATCGGTTATCTCTTATTCTACAAGAGTTTTGGTGGATGTCCAATCCACTACCACAAATGACACCATCCACTGCCACTGCTGTGCCAAACCCCACAGTTTGTGGATGTTCACAAACACAACGAGGAGTTTCCTATGTTTACCAGCATCTTACTTGGTGCCCTGTTCGCCTGCAATCAACCCAGCAACAACACAGCCTATGTCCCTGGCGTCATCGAAACCGATGGAAAACTCATTGCGACCGTTAACGGCGTCGAAATCAAAGACGGCATCGTAGATTCTCTCTTAAAAGATGTTCCAGAAGAACAACGCGCGATGATCATGGCGGGTCCACAGTTTGCTCAACTCAAAGATCAATTGGTGACAACTGAAGTTCTCTATCAAGAGGCTATCAAAGCCAACATTCAAAGTGACAAAGATGCACAATTGATGATGCACTTGACTGAACGTGAAGTCCTGACAGATTTCTTGGTCAAAAAACTCGCAAAGGCCAAAATGACCGACGACAAACTGATGGAATGGTACAACGACCATCAAGTTCAGTTTCGCGTTGACAAAGCCGATGTTTTCATGATTGCCACAGACGACGAAGCTTCCGCAAATACCGCATACAGCGCTCTGGAATCTGGTCGTGCCTTCGCAGATGTCGCCAAAGAAATGAGCGTCGACCCACGCACCAAAGAAACGGGTGGATCTCTTGGCAACATGGACATGAGCAACTTCCCAGCACCAATGGTCGCTGCACTCGACAGTGTTGACGACGGTGGGTTCACAAAACCAGTGAACATGGGACAGGGATTTGTGATCCTCAAAACTGAGAACCGACAAAAGTCAATCACACCATTTGAAGAAGTCAAAGAGCAAATCAAAGAAGACGCAATGAAAGAAGCTGCTCAGGACGTCGTCAAAGAGTTGCGTGAAAAGGCCACTGTTGAATTCCCAGCGGAAGTTTCAGCGCCTTCCACAAACGCGCCTTCCACAAATACTCCGGCAACCGACACACCGGCAAAAGAAGAAGCCCCCGCTGCCGAAAGCAAATAATCTGACTGTACACAAACGGCTCACATTTTGGAGACCCCATGTTTTCTTTAATCACTGCCTTGTTGCTGGCCTGTTCTGGCAACAACACACCCAGTTCTGCCACCGACACCATTGACAGTCCGGTACCCACCGTCAACGCCAGTCCTTCTGTGGATGTACCCGGTACCGTTGCCACTTGGGATGGTGGAGAACTCAGTTACGCTGATGGAACCAAACTTGCCAAAGGGCAACTCATCCAATTGGAGGCTGAGTATCTCACAAGCACCTACCAAACGGCCATGCAAAGCATTGAGCAAACCATTTTGGAAAAGTTGCTCGAAATGGAAGTGACTGCTGGTAAACACGCCTCTCAAGAAGCATTGCTCAAACTTGAGGTGGAAGACAAGGTCACTGAGCCCACACAGACTGAAGTCGAAGCCATGTATGAGCAATTCAAAGATCGTCTCCAAGGCATGGATTTGACTGCTGCAACTCCGTTGATCAAAGAGCAACTGATGCGACAAAAACAAGGAGAACGGTTTCAGGTCTACTTGGAAGAAATCAAAGCCAAGTACAACGTCAAGATCACCTTGCCCTACCCCAATCTTCCACGCCAAAAGGTCTCCGCCGATGACGATCCGTTTTTGGGAACAGACGGTGCACCAGTGGAGATCATTCAGTTTGCTGAATTCCAATGTCCTTATTGTGGCAAAGTGGGTCCAACCATCGATCGTTTGCTCGAAGAGTACCCTGGCAAACTCAAGATTGTCTATCGTGACTTTCCACTTGGTTTCCACGATCGCGCCATTCCTGCTGCCATTGCCGCCAATTGCGCTGGTGAACAGGACAAGTACTGGGACATGCACAAGGTCCTGATGAACAACCAAACCAAATTGCAAGATGAAGATTTGGCTGGTTTCGCTCAAGGAATTGGAGTCGATATGGGCAAGTGGACAACCTGTTTGAAAGACCCCGCCCAAGAAGCAGAAGTCAAAAAAGACATGGAAGATGCGTCTGCCGTTGGGGTGACCGGTACACCAGCCTTTTTCATCAATGGCGTTTTGCTGTCTGGTGCTGTACCTTACGATCAGTTCAAAGAGATCATCGACAAAGAGTTGGCCGCCAAGTAATGTCGTTGACATCTGCCAATAGACTACAACGATAGCCCACAACGACAAGAAATTTGGGTAGACCATGTCACAGTCTATGAACGGATTTGAAGTCTTGTATGACCACGCTGGAATTGTTGTGGTCAACAAGGCTTTTTCTGTACCCAGTCAACCCAACAAACGGGGGGATACGGATGTCTACACCCAACTCAAAACAGAGTATGACTATGTAGGGCAACACCACCGACTGGACCAAACGGCATCTGGACTGCTGCTGTTCACCACCGACAAATCCCTCAATCAAACCATTTCAACGGCATTTAAGGAACACAAGATTCAGCGTTCATACTGGGTGTGGGTGATCGGTCATCCCCAACAAGGAGATTGGAAGCAATCCCTCGATGGCAAAAAATCCCACTCTGAGTACACTGTGCTCAATCATCAACGCGGAATGAGCCAACTCAATGTGCGTCTCCATACGGGAAGAACACACCAAATTCGCCGTCATGCGCAACTCAACGGTCACCCCATCGTCGGCGATCGAAAATATGGGGGTGCTGCAAAACGCCTGTGGTCAAGACTGGCTTTACACGCACACACACTAGAGTTTGTCCACCCTGTGACCAAAGAAACTGTGTCCGTTCACGCACCGTTGCCACAAGACTTGGTGGGGATACTCTAACAACCTAGGTATCGCTTATCGTTCTTCGTCAATGTAGCCCAACTTTTTCAAATTTTGAAAGGCATCTTGAGAAGGCACACTCGGACCGCTGACTTGCTCAATCGTATTCACATCCCCGCGGACTGCACGAATGTAATTGAACAGTGGCGTGGCCAATTCATCCAAGTTGTCCCGCAGAACCTCTGCCTCATCTCCCTTTTCATCCATGGTCCAAAGGGCTGCCATTTTGCTCTCTTGATTGATTTCCAATCGGTGTGTCTCCGAGACCACAGACAACAGCGGATCACCATACAAGGTATTTTCCGAAAGCACCATGCGACCATTCGGTAGGGCTTCTGCAAAGAGCATGTCGCCGTGGCTTTCGACAGGTATCGGCAATTCCAACAGAGACAATATGCTGTGGAACATATCCACGTGAGAAACCAAAGTGCGCTCTCGACCAGTGGAGATATCCTTGCCCCAAAAAATAAGAGGGATGTGCGTCAATACACTCTTCAAATGATGACCGTGTTCAAAGTCATCGTGTTCCCAAAACTCTTCTCCATGATCCGATGTGAACACAAAAATCGTATTGTCCATACCGATTGTGTCAACCAGTCGCCCCAGTTGCTGATCGACCGCCAAAATCTCTTCGTCGTAGAGGGCCAGCACATCGGCAATTTGCTGTGGGTCTCTGTCTGATGCTGATTGCTTGGTAATTGCAGCGCCCTGTTTAAAGTCAAATGGGACATCGACGGTGGGCGTGGCAACAAACGCACCACGGGCACTTTCCGGTGGCAACAAATCCATGTGTGGCTCCATGACGTGCCAAAACATAAACTTGGGTCCTTCAGTGTCTTGCCACCAGTTCAAGGCGACATCGGTGCTTTCTTGGGCTGACCGAATGTCTTGGTTGTCCGCCCCACGATAATCAAAGGTCTCAAAACCTTGTGCCAAGCCAAAATCAGGCGCCAAAAAGGTGTTGTTGACCACCGCCATCGTACTGTAGCCTTGCTGTTGAAAGACCTCTGCAAGCGTCGTACGCTCTTCGGGCAAAGACCCAAACTCTGATGGGGAGTCCGGTGCTCTGCCAACGCGGTGCTCATGTGGATACAGTCCGGTCATCATCGACACCGTCGACGGCAATGTCCAACCAGAGTGGGCATAGGCTCGTTCAAACACCCTTCCCGACTGCGCATAGCGATCGAGGTTGGGACTGGTTGCATTGTCGTGACCATATATCCCCAACCGGTCTGGTCGAAGGGTGTCCACCATGATGAACACGACATTCGTTGGGGGTTCAACAATCCCAACCATTTCTTGAAGCGTTGTACAACCACCCCCAAGAAACCAGCCCAATGCGCCTAAAAAACCAAGAGAATTCATACCAGCAGTGTAATCCAGTTTTGCCAATTCGCCCAACGAAAGGATATGGAGATAGAAATGTCTTCGGAGTATACCGTGTCAGATTGGATAGCCTTTGTTCACCACACCAACAATCCCCCTTCGGATACCCTTCCGTCTTGGGTACACACCACACAGGTACACTTTCCCCACATCCGACTCAAACAGGCGCTGTCTGTCCCCCATTGTCACTGGAGCAACGATTCTTGGTCTCTGTTGGTCATTGGTTGCAACACCCTTCGAGACGACTTCTTGGATGCTTGGATGACTGATCCGTTGCGGACGTTGGAATCTTGTCCAGAAGAGTTTGTGCTGTTGGCTGTCGACATTCAACGGCAACGATGTTGGTTGGGTCGAGATGCTATGGGCTTTCACAATGCTTTTTGGACCAGAGCAGAAGATGGACTCTATTTTTCCAACTCTCTGCGCACCCTAAACGCCAATTGTGCCGAGCGACCTGAAGTAGCGATAGAACACCTGTCTGAGTATCTGTCTTTTCGATACACGCACGCCCCAAGAACATTGTTCAAAGACCGATTCTCACTCATTGCCGGTCACGTATCGATCATTGGCAGCAAGAAATCACACCATGAGCGATGGTATCGTCCACAGTGGTATGAAATGGGTCAACAGGTTCCAACCGAACGTGAAGCCCTACTGGAAATCGACTATTTGCTGCGTCGAGGACTCGAACCCGACTTGTTCTCTGGAAGAAAAATGGGGGTGCTACTCAGTGGTGGACTTGATTCCAGCGCCATTTTGTACCACGCTCGAGAACTTGGATACAAGTTGGATTCCTTCACCGTTACGATTGAAGGAGTAGAGGCCGACGAGTCTCCTTTTGCTGGACGAATTGCCCATCTATACGACAGTCCAAACCATCTGCTGCGTGTAAACAGCCCTGAACTGATCGCAACCCTTCACCAAAACATTTTGCTGTTTGATCAACCCATCAGTACGCCTGCATCTGCCATACAGACGTTGCTGTCTCAGTTTGCCCATCAACACGTCGATGCTGTATTCACTGGGGATGGTGGAGACGAGGTCTTTGGGGGACGGTCTATGCCCATCATTGCTCGACAAATGCGTCGTTCAAAACTCATTCACCGATTGCCAAAAGCCTCTCGATTTGGACTGCACCGCTTGGCCAAAAGGGTTGGCAAGGAATCTTGGTTTACCAGCCTCAATCAGTTTGGCTTGGATGAAGAGATTGGTGGCTCCAACGTATTCAACGCGGTTGATCGAGCAGGGTTGCTTCAAGATCCAGCCTACATTCGCCCCAATATTCGACGACGCATCTTGACCAATCTATACCAAGAAATCGACTCTGATCCAATCAACGACATCTTGTACGTGTGGCAAAGAGGTTGGTTGGTAGAAGACTCTTTGACGCGGATTCGAACCATTGACTCCAGTGTCCGATTCCCAATCTTGAACAGAGAGTTGCGTGAATACTGTGCAAAGTTGCCAAGCCATTACAAGGTTCGATCACAGGGGATGGAGTTCTATGGAAAATGGGTGTTGCGCGAAAGCATGTCCAAACGAATGCCCAAAAGATTGCTGTCTAGACCCAAGAGAACCATGATGGCCCCTCTGGACCGATGGCTTCGAACAGATGGACGCAGTTTCCTCGCTCAGCAAGTCACCGAAATCACTCGAATGGAGCAACACATTTTCCAACCCAGTGAATTGCACAGACTCTACAGAGAGCACGCCAACGGAGAGCAAAATCATGGGTTGAAGTTGTGGACCCTCATCTTGTTTCACCTGTGGTACAAAGTCCACATCAAAGGCAAAACGCTTTGAGTCTTACAGACCTTCCGTGGCTGTTTCTGGACTCTTGATGTCTTCACCATCATCTTCGTGGTCTTCTTCCAAAAAGACATAGAAAATACCAAACATGATCATTCCAACAACAATCGCAGCGTCCGCGATGTTGAATGAAGGCCACGCAGTGGAACCAATCAATCCTTCAAGAGCCGAACCAATCGCCGAGTCCTTCTCAAAATACACGTGTAGAAAGTCGGTCACCGATCGTTTGTGCACTCTGTCGATCGCATTGCCGATGACCCCACTGGTCAACAACGCCAGCGCCCAGTTTTGAAACTTGTCATCGTCGGGCATTTGCGCCAACGTAAACACAATCGTACCGAAGGCAATCAGCGTAAAGATGCCAAAGACGATCATCTGTCCTTCCATGATGCCAAAGGCCGCCCCAGTATTTTGGGTGTGCACCAAAGAAAAGAATCCTGGTATGACATCAATGCTGCTCGGAAAGTCAGCCCACTCTTGAAGGGTTACACCAAATTTGTCCAAGATATTGACATCTTTGACCACCATGCGTGGTCCTTTGATGCTGCGTATGACCCAAATTTTGCTGGCTTGATCCAAAATGACAAAAACGACGGTCACAACCAGAAACAAGATGTATTTGGAATTGGATTTTGAGGGTGTCGACATCCGAGCCTTCCTATTCAAATGGGGTCAATCAAAATGTGCAACAAAGAGCATATCGAAGTCTTATGAACAAGGTACGCAATTCGTGACCCTTTTCTATCATTTTGCACACTCAATGCCCAATTGAGAGCCCATTTTCAGTGTCAACAAGACGATAAACGGTTACAAATTGATGAAGAACATGTTTTGGAGGTTCACCGATGAGTGACGAAATGGAACGCGAAACTTTTTATACGGACTTTCTATTTGTTGGGGCTGGACCCGGCTGTTTATCGGGCGCCATTCGATTGAGAAACCAAATCGACGACCACAACGATGCGTTGGAAGCAAAGGGAAAAGACCCCATTCAAGCCCGCATCATGGTTTTGGAAAAGGGCAGCGATGTTGGAGCACATGGCATCTCTGGAGCGGTTCTAGACCCAAGAGCCCTCAATGAACTGTTCCCCGGTTGGAAGGAAGATGAAACTTTTCCCGTAGAGAGATTTGTTGAGCGTGAAAGCATGCTGATGCTGACGGAAACCAGTTCATTCACCATTCCCGTGATGCCACCAGAATTCCATGATCATGGAAAGCCCATTATCTCCATCGCAAAATTTCAAGGCTGGTTGGCTGAGCGGTGTGAAGAACGTGGCATTGAGATTTTGACCGAAACAGCTGGAAACACATTGCTGTTTGATGACAATGATCAGGTCATTGGCGTGCGCACTCGAGATTATGGAATCGGTCCCGACGGAACACCACGCGAAGATTTCGAACCAGGTGCCGACATCATGGCCAAGGTCACCATCCTCGGAGAAGGTCCACGTGGAACCTTGTCCAGACAGTTGTTCAACAAGTTTGATATGCTCAGCAACAACCCCATCACCTACGAGACTGGATGCAAGGAAGTATTGGAACTTCCAGAAGGTTCGGTCAAAGATGGCTTCGTGTACTTGACTGCCGGCTATCCCCTCAACGGTTCACTGGGACCCATCAACGGAACCTTCGGTGGTGCCTTCATCTATTCGATGGGTGGAGACCGCGTTGCCATCGGTCTGTTGGCGGTACTCGATGGCCACAACCCCGACCAAGATGTGCATTACCTGCTCCAAAAACTCAAGTTGCACCCCAAAATTCGAGAGATTCTCAAAGGTGGAAAAGTCGTCAAATATGGAGCAAAAGCCGTGACCGTGGGTGGATGGGGTTGCATGCCCAAACTCTATGCTCCTGGAGCGATGGTTGTGGGAGACTCTGCCTCTTTTCTCAATGCTGCCAGAATCAAAGGCATCCACTTGGCAATGAAGTCTGGCATGTTGGCTGGCGAAGCAGCCTTTGAATGCTTGTTGGCTGGAGAATTTGGAGAATCACACACCCAACGCTACAAAGCCAAAGTCGATCAGTCTTGGATTCGCAGTGAGATGGAAGTTTCTCAAAACTTCCACACCAACATCTCCAAAAATGGTTTGCCAATCGGGGCGATGAAATACGGTGTATCCAAAGTCACCACTCCATTGTTTGGCGCAGGCTCCATCGTCAAAGCCCACGAAGATCACGAGGGCATGCACACCCTCAAACAATATTACGGCAACGATTTGAGCAAACGCCCCAAACTCATCCCCGGTGCTGGAAGATATGAGGATTTGGAGTACGACAACGAATACATCGTCGACAAACTGTACAGTGTCTATCTCTCAGGCTCGACCCACGATGAACACCAGCCTTCTCATTTGGTTGTCACACCACCGGACCCACACCACTGCGTGACCACTTGTCGAGAAGAATATGGAAACCCCTGTGAACGCTTTTGTCCAGCGCAGGTCTACAACATCGTAGACGATGAATCTGCACCACACGGCAAGCGACTCCAAGTGGACTTTTCCAACTGTGTGCATTGTAAAACCTGCGATATTCGAGACCCCTATCAAGTCATCAAGTGGGTTCCACCACAAGCCGGTGATGGACCTCAATACGGTGACCTGTAAGCGTACAGGATGATTCCTATACTGAAGTCCCTAGACTGAACCCGTACTACTGGGAAGCAAAAGCCCTTCGTCGGTTGCCGCTGAGAGCAACACGCTGCCACCATTCACGCTCATTGAAATACCAGTATTGATACCCAGTCTACACACCTTGACTGTTTTGCAGGTGACATCCACGAATAACATTGGTTATACTGTGTAGAGTTTGATCTGGGAGAACGCAAATATGAAGTCAGTAGCACTGTGGTTGCCAAGTTTGGTCCTGTTTGGGGCTGGCTGTGGAGACAAAGAAGAACCTCCGACAAACGCCACCCCGTCAATTGCCATTGTCAATCCTCTCGATGGCGATCTGTGGATCGAAGGTGCAGAGATTCAAATGCTTGCACAAGTTTCCGACGAAGACCACCTTGCTCCAGATTTATTGGTGCAGTGGTCTATCGATGGAGACGTTGTTTGCGAGTGGGCAGCCCCAGACGCAGGGGGAAATGCGACATGTGCGTTGACCGCGGCAGTGGGCATGTCTCAAATTAGAGCCGAAGTGAAAGACCCTTCTGAAGCCTCTTCTCTCAAAGAGGTCTCCATCAACGTAGAATCCACCAACCCACCCGAAGTAGAGATTCTGACCCCAGCGAATGGCAGTTCCTTCTATGCAGATCAAATTATCGATGTATCTGCATCCATTGCCGATGCCGACAATTCGCTCAACGATCTGGATATTGTGTGGATGGCCAGTGGAATTGGAGAATTGGACATACTGCCTCCTACTTCTGACGGCATGGTCACAGATCAGATCACTTTGCCTGAAGGAGAGTACACGCTCAGTTTGGAAGCGACCGACCCCACAGACAAAACAGACACTTCTTCGGTCAACATTACAGTCACTGCCGCCAATACGGCTCCATCTTGTGAGATCACCCAACCAACATCGGGAGATTTCTCGGTAGCGGGAGCGACGGTTACTTTTGCTGGAACTTTTTCGGACCCAGATATTGAACCCACGATGCTCGCGGTCACTTGGACATCAGACAAAGACGGCGAGTTGTCTACGGGGATGGGCGATGCTGCTGGGACCTACAGTTTTGAAGCCAGTGAACTTTCCCAAAACACACACCAAATTGCGTTGACAGTCACCGATGAGATGGGCTTGCAGTGTACCGACACAATTGAATACTCCATCGGCACGCCACCGAGCATCGTCTTGCAACAACCTTATGCCAACACACTGATCAACGAAGGCGACGAGCAAGTGTTCTCGGCTTTTGTCTCTGACACCGAACAAACGGGTTCTGAACTGATGGTCGAATGGGAATCCGACATCAATGGGACCCTCTATGTTGGCCCAGCAGAATCCAGTGGCATTTCTCAATTTGAAACCGACGCTCTAAGTTTTGGTACCCACCTCATCACTGCGACCGTGACCGACGTCGACGGACTGTACGCATCTCAACAGGTAAGTATGGTTGTCAATGCCATCCCGTCGCAACCAACGTTGGTTATTTCACCAGACCCTGCTACCACAACGGACTCACTCGAAGCAATCGCCACTGGTTCCACAGATTTTGATGGCACAAACGTCACCTATCTCTACGAATGGTTTCAAAATGGGACCTTGTCTCCGACCCATATTGGCTCAACCATACCCGCCAGCGACACCCTAAAGAACGAAACTTGGACGGTTCGGGTCACGCCAACAGACGGCATCACAAATGGTCCTTCTGTGGAAAGTGATATTACGATATCCAACACTCCTCCGGTCATGACTTCGGTCACCGTGTCTCCAAGCAGTCCGACAACTTTGGACGATATTACCTGCACCTACGCTTCGAGTGACGTGGATATTGCGGACACAACCCCCACCTACACCTTTGATTGGTTCATCAACAACACTCCGGTGTCGGGCGCCACAGATGTTCTAAATGGTCCATTTTCTCAAGGAGATGTGGTCACGTGCAGGGTCACCCCAAACGATGGCTTTGACGTCGGCTCTTTCATGGAAGCCAGCACGACTGTCCTCAACACCGCGCCAATCGCTCACTCTGTCACCTTGTCCCCCGGTGAAAATGCAACCAACGACATCATTACGGCGACCGTGGACAGCACCGACTTGGATGGGGACACACTTACCCACACTTGGATTTGGTATGTGGACGGTACAGCCGTTCAAAGTTCGAGCAATACCAACACAACGGACACCTTAGATGGGGTGGATTATTTTGATCGCGATCAAGAAGTCTATGTCGTCGTCACCGTAGACGATGGCTTTGCCACAGACTCTGCCACATCCATCACCCAAACGATTGCCAACACAGCCCCCAGTGTCTTCAATGGCTTCATCGATCCACTGAACCCTGTTGTGGGCGTCGACGACCTACACTGCATCGTCCAAAGCAGCGATCTAGATGGAGACAACATTGGATTGTCCTACACGTGGACAGTCAATGGCACAAGCACAAACTTTGCCACCGACACCATCCCAACCTCTCAAATTGCCGACGGTGAAACGTGGGTCTGTACAGTGATTGCCACCGATGGCACTGACGACAGCGACCCAACCACGGCCAGTGTGACCGTTGGAGCCAACGTAGAGGCTGCAGTGGGACAAAACACCTGCGCTGCGGCTGGCTATGGAACCGATGGAAATTACGATCTCGCCTCTTGTTTATCCGATTTAACCCTCACTGCTGGGGAAAGCACAGATGCTTCTGGGTACACCTTGCAACTGGGCTCACATTACGTTTACACTCCGGAGTAAAGCATGTTTACCTCTCTCATTTTCTCATTGCTGTTTGAAGCCAATGCAGTACCACTCCAATTGACACAACAAGGTCGATTGCTGGATGGTTCTGGTGCGTCTGTCACCGGTGTACACACCCTCACATTCCGAATCTACGACGACAGCACAACTGGAACTCTTCTGTGGTCAGAATCCCTCGGTGTACAGTTCAACAATGGGTATTACGCTACGATTTTGGGAACGGTACAGAGCAACCCGTTGGATTCAGAGACGTTGCTGAATTATCCCGTTTACCTTGAAGTGCAATTGGACGCAAATGCTCCGATGAGTCCACGTCAAGCAATCAATTCTGCTCCTTATGCACAAATCGCGGGCATTGCTGAAAGCGTCATGGGGGGTTCTGTGGATGCAGACACCGTCAGCATTCAAGGCAGCCCCGTCATTGATGGCACCGGTACATGGGTGGGACAACCCGTTACGCCTTTGTGGGACGACGTGCAAGGAATCCCTTCTGGGTTTGCAGATGAAGTGGACGACGTATTGTCTGGACCACAAGTCGTTGGCTACGTTGAAAACCAAGCTGGTTTAAGCCTCGCTGCCTCAACAACCGTCGGTGGACACAGTGTGGTGACCAGTGCGACTACCCTCTTGCCGGCTTGGGGCAACATTCAAGGAAAACCGTCTGGATTTTCAGACAACATCGACAATGTACTCAGCCCCTCCGAAGTGGAAAATTACGTAGAAAGTGCGACGTCCCTCAATCTCCACGCAAACACCATCATTGGTGGTGCAGCGATTTTGACACCCAGTTCAAACCTCAATTGGAACAACCTGCAAAACGTCCCCACAGGCTTGAGCGACGGCGATGAATTGGACCTGCTCGATGCTTCGTGTTCAAGTGGAGAAATCGTCAGTTGGAATGGCAACGACTGGACCTGCGTATCGGACAATACCTTGACGCCATCAGAAGTCGGTTCCTACATTGCCAACAACACGTACAACCTCAATGCAAATACCACCATTGGTGGCGCAATGATCTTGACCGATGTAGACAACACCTTGGTGAGTTTGGGCATGTCTTGTCAGGATGGGGACATTGTTCGATACGATGGCACACTTGGCGAGTGGTATTGCGACACAGACGTGGACACCGACACTCAACTCTCTGAATCTCAAGTGGAAAACTTCGTGACAAACGGCGCAATCGGATTGGCGGCTGGGTCGACGATGGGTGGTCAGACCATTGTCACAACCTCCACCGATGCCAATACCCAACTCTCTGAATCGGAGGTAGAAAGCTACATTACAAACGGAGCTCTTTCTTTGGCAAGCGGAACAACGTTGAATGGTCTGACCATTGTCACAACCTCCACCGATGCCGACACTCAACTCTCTGAATCAGAGGTAGAAAGCTACATTACAAACGGCGCAATCGGACTTGCGTCTGGATCGACGATGGGTGGTCAAGCTATCGTGACCACTGCAACGGACGCAGACACTTTGGCGGGACTCAACTGTAGCACCGATGAGATTGCAAAGTACAATGGCTCAGCTTGGGTCTGTGCAACGCAAAGCGGCGGTGGAGGACTCTCTTACGGCTCCATGTACGAAAGAACAGCCACGGGAACAGGTACACCTTTCGCCCAATGTGATGACAACGACGACATCTTGCTTCACGGTGGATGCGATGCGGGTGCAGGCTTAGAGAAATCCTTCCCAGTCGATGCTACCAACTCTGGTGCACAATCTGGATGGAAGTGCTACGCTGGCAACGTTTCTGTAACCGCCTATGCAGTCTGCCTATCTCAATAAGGCTATCCGATTGACCACTTAGCCGGTTAACCGATTCCCGATTAACCTTTGTCCAATCGGGAAAAGTACTGGACAATCCGTTCAGCCATAGACTCTCCAACCCCTTCAACCTGCATGAGTGTGGTTGGGTCTGCTTGGGCAATCGCCTTCACTGATCCAAAATGCAACAACAATGCCTTCTTGAGTTTGGGACCAACCCCCGACACAGCATCCAAGTCTGAACGGGTGTAATGCTGTTCTCGTTGTTTCTTTTGATAGGCCACAGCAGTATTGTGAGCCTCGTCTCGAATCCGTTGAACGAACAACAGAACGGGGTGGTCTTTCGGCAGTTCAACAGGGTCTACCAAATCCGGGGACACAATACGGTCAGGCATTTCTGTATTGCCTCGTTTGCGGTGGGTGCGTGGCTTGACCACACCGATGACGTCAACACCAGAGACATCGAGTTCATCCAACACCTCCATCGCAATGTTGAGTTGTCCTTTTCCACCGTCTACGATGAGCAACTGGGGCAGTTCCCAGCCTTCATTGTCCTTTTTGAGACCGTGCTTAAAACGACGCAGTAGAACTTCTCGCATCCCTCCATAGTCGTCACCCCCCTGCGCCTCTTTGATCTTAAATCGACGATAAGCATACTTGTTGGGCTTGCCATGTTCAAACACCACCATGGAGGACACAGGCAGGGTTCCACCAAGATGAGAGTTGTCAAAGCATTCAATGCGAAATGGAATTTGGCTGAGGTTGGCGGCCTGTTGAAAGGCAATCAGCAAATCTTTACGCTGAGTGGATTCATCTTGCACTTGTCGATATTTGGCTTGGGCATTTTTGTGTGCAAGTTTCAGTTTGTCCAATCGTTCTCCCCGCTGTGGAACAGATATTTTCACCTGTCTTCCAACCCGCTCAGAGAGCACTTCTTCCAATATTTCATGGGACTCTGGTAGAAAAGGCACAACGATCTCATGTGGCGCTTCAAGCACATACCACCCACTGAGCAACGAACACAACATCTCTTCGGGGCTTTCTTCGATGACATCGGAGAACGGTCTTGTCACAACTGGACGCATTTCGCCTTTTCGATAGGCTGACACGGCATATACACCGACATTTCCAATTTGCTCAATCCCCCAATAATCTCGATCTTTTCGCTGTTGTGTGGTCTGTGTTGTATCGTCGAGCAGTCGTTGAATGCGCGTTCTCTGGTCTCGAACCACCATGGCGTCTTCAAAACGCAATTGCTCACTGAGTGCCTGCATGCGGATTTCCATCTTGTCAAGCACTTGCTGGTGGTCTCCGTCTAAGAACCTCAGCACCCTTTGAATTTCGTCTTGATACGCCTCGGTGGTACACTTCTCTACACACGGTGCCAAACAACGGTGAATGTGGTACTCCAAGCAGGGTCGCTTCTCTCTTTTCAAGGTATCATCGCTACAGGTTCGCAATTGAAAGTTCTTGTCGATGATCTCCATGGCGTCTCGAGCCGCTTTGCTATCGACATAGGGTCCAAAATATCGGTGTCCTTTTCGTGGTTTGGGATAGCGAGTCAACCTCAGCGCCGGAAAAGCATGGTTTTCATCCAAATGAAAGTGCAGAAAAGCCCGTCCGTCCAGCAACTGAACATTGAACTTGGGTTTGTGTTCTTGGATTTGTCGTGCTTCCAAGACCAACGCGGATTTTTCATCTTTGGTAATGGTAAAATCGATATTGGTGGACTGATTCAACAATCTGGTAACCATTCGTCGACCGTCCGTCTTTCGAATATACTGAAAGATTCGATTGCGCAGATTCTTTGCTTTGCCAATGTACAAAATTCGTCCTTTGGCATTGCGAAAAAAGTAGATTCCCGGCTCCTTTGGAAATCGCTGGGCCTGCTCCGACAAAGTTGGGTGTTCTGTGGGCATTTATACTCCAGTATTTGAGGTGGTCACTGGAAGAATTAGGGGGTCTGCTTCCGGACAAAGGTATATTCCGTACCAAAGTCTGTTCTGGAGACTCTTCGACAGATTGGATTGCTTCCCCAGTCCACGCACATCATAAACCGATCTCCTTCTCTCATCTCCCACTCGAGTGGTGCGACACCCAACTCTTGGTTCTCAATGTAAACGCGGCCCTGCGGTGGATTCGTTTGAATTTTGACCACATTCCCCTGAGCCCCTGCTTCAATCTTTTGCGCCTCGGTCACATCGGTCACACTGGTCGCATTTACAACGGGCTCAACCGTATCCTGTGGATTGAGTAGATAGACAATCCCAAAGATGAGCACCAGTCCAACAATCAACAACAGTCCAATTGGTGACCCACGTTTTTCCAAATCCGAGATGTCACGGATCGACTGACCCAATACGGCATCGACATCGCCCAGTTCCACTTGATCAAAAGCATACTTCTCATCCCCAAGCGCATCCTCTTCGTTTGACAAGTTGTCAAAGGCACTGGCACCCGTCCACTTGGGTTCCATGCCTGCAGACACAGTATTTCGTGTATCCATCGGCTCAGCAGACACCATCGGCTCAGGCTTTGTGTCTACCGACGTCACTGCCCCTCTCACAGCCCCTTTTGGTGCATCGAGTGTTGGTTCTGATCGAGTTTGAACAACCGGATCGGTATCGAACAGTGCGTTGACATCTCCTCCAAAAGCAGAATCATTGGCTTTCACTTCTTCAATGGAAGGAAACTCAATGTCTGCCAGTGGCTCTTCAACATCGAGTTCATCCCGTGATTGCCCCATTGGTGATTGCCCCATTGACTGAATGGTCTCACTGAGATCGGCGATAAAGCCTCCCTCCTCGCTCAAAGTCTCTACAGGCTGCGCCATGCTTGACGCACTCATGTCCCTTTCTGGTTCAAACACCGCATCGAGACCTTCATCCGACACTTCAATTGCGGGCTCTTCCATCAACAACTCAATCCGAGCACCCGATTCTTCAACAGTGTGTACGTCCTCTTGAAGGGTACCCGTTGCCTCATCTTCACTGTACTCTTCCACGATGGAAATCAGGGGCATGTTCCCAATGGACACCCCTTGCACAGGAATTCCACTCTCTGAGATGGGTTCATCCTCTAGATTATCGAGTGTTGACGCCTCGTTCATCGACACGAAGGCTGTTGCAACGATTTCAACATCTACATCTGTTGCAATCTGTTGATCTGTATCGGTATTGGGTTCTAGGTCTTCTTCCATCGAGGGTGAATCGGACAGTGTTTCTGTCAGTCCGACTGTGCCCAATTCAAATGCATCAGGTTCAAATACATCAGCATCCGCCGCGACAACTTCTACGTTTTCTACAATGATTTCTGTTTGCTCGACAGACTGTTCATCAATCAAAGAGAATGCACTGGACGACTCATTGTCATTGTTCGATGGTCCCTCAGCGTGACCTTCTACACCAGCCTCTACTTGCTTGTCTACTTGCTTGTCTACTTGGCTGTCCACGACTGCTTCGACCAAAGAGGGTTCAATTGGGTCATCCGACCAATCTTGAACTTGTTCTGCTGTCAGAGTATCTGAACCTTCCAACAACGGATCCGCCATCTCTTCGACAACAGGTGGGGTGACCTCTGCCTGAGAAGGTTTGGAATCAGCATCCTCAACAAGGTTCTCTCTTGACGGATGAACATCTACAACCGTCTGTTCAACCTGTTCGAGGACGATAGACGAAGGTTCAGTCTTCACATCGATGACGTCTTCGATTTCCTGATTCACTCTTGTAGAAAGGTCTACATCGTCAGACAGATCAACGTCCTCTGAAAAGTCCACTTGCTGACCACCAATCTCATCATCTTCCGTTTCATCAAGTTCCATGACGACAATTCGTCCAGTCGGACTGTTCTTTATCTCATGCTCTTCTACAATGCGATGCAACGGTTCTTGAGAAGAAGCCTCAACAATCGGTGGTGGAAGAATTGGAGATGGTTGTGGCACACTTTTCGAAAGACTGCGACGTCTTTTTCGATGCAGCACTTCAAGGTTTTCCGCTGTTTCCTCAACAATCGACGCCAAGCCTTGAAAGTACCGTTCTTCATCTTCGGGCAAAGCAGGTGACACCTCGTCTTCGGGCCCCACTTCTTGAATGGAAACCAATCCTGAATTTAATCGAGACGCCGTTTGCTGTACCGATATTTGTATTGGAGAGGTCTGCAACTCAATCTGCAACGTCGCAGTCGAGTCTTCCATTACCTCTTCTCTATCTTTATGGCTCGGCAATACAATTCGAGTATTCGATTCTGTTTTTGATTTCTTTCTCGCACTCAAAGCCTCCATCAAGAGCGCTTGAGAGGATGAAGCCTCGTCTATGGAAGACGAGTTGAACAAATTCCCCCACAGGTCTATGGACTCTGGTAAGTCACGAATATCGTTGATCGACATCTTTGGACGCAAGTCGGTTAGTCGATGTGGCAATACAGTGCTCTCTTCAAGGCTTCGTTGATTCAACACCCAACTTTCACCCATCGCCACTGTGAATTTTGACTCCCATTCAGGATGTCGCGCCCAGACGGCGGAAATGCTTTGACGCACGGCAGTGGCAGGCTGTAGTCTAAGACGGGCGTATTCCTCTTGAATACCGCGCTTCAACAACCCAAACAGTGGATCCATTGATTCATCAATGCCCAACTGTCTCATGATGGGACCCAATTGCCAGCAATCTGTTGCAATTGCGGTGGCTTTCGAATCGGGATCGGAGACAATAAACTGTCCCAATGCCGGTCGAATCTCCAATTCACCCAAATCGTTCAACCCAATGCAGTCCACGTGCAACAGATTGTGTGCCCTTCCTGACTGATGCAGCAATCCCAACAAATCCGCAATGTGCCACAAAATACCCACACAGACTTCTGCACCAAACTTCTTGCGCAACTGAACAATCGACACTTCAATGCGCCCAGGCATGACAACGATCAACTGATTGTTCTCTTCGAGCAATCGCAATTGGGTAAAACCAACGATGTTGGGCAACCCATTCAATCGTTCACGGTACTCCAATGGCAACGTGTACACATCGGCAAAACGCCCCATTCCTTTTGCTATCCAGTGCTCTATGCCAGCATCGTGAGTGGGTCTCTGCTCAATGAGTTCAAATCCAGCAATGGTGATTGTATCTGAGGGCATACCACTCCATCCGAACACATTTTTATAGGTAGAGTAACTGATTTGCACAAAAACCTCACAACATGGTCTTTAATAATATTGCTCATCAAGAGAATGTTGCTTGCTTATTGGTACTTTTTGGATTAAATTCAGCCTAATTTTCGGTAAACAACCAAATCATGAACTGCTTTCGAAGTGGGTTCACAAATCAACCCGTTAACAGACCCAAATGCTGAGGAGCTCTCATGCAACACATTGAAACTGCCATCGCCCAAAAACGCTGTGTTTTCCTAATCGGTTCAGGCATTATTGGAAGCCCTGCAGAAGCTGAAATTGCAAAGAAAAATGTACACGCCGTTTCATTAACCGACGAATCCTCAGATACTGTCTTGGCGTTCAATCCTGAAAATCTCAGCCCAGCAACAGAAAATCAAGCACTGCTGGTGTTGGTGGAACCAAACTTTGACGAAGTCAATTTGGACGCCGTCACCACTTTCATCACAAGCCAAAACCCACGCCCTCAGTTGTTCATCATCGCGAAGTTTTACAATCGTTGGACCATGCCGATGGGATTGATGAACTTGAAGATGACCCACATCAAAAACAACTGCCTGAACTTCTTCCGTGCTTTGCCAGCGATCGTCGCTCAGACCAAAAAGGCAACAAAACCTGCGAAAGCAAAGTCTCTGGCGTTTAAGTTTGTCGGAAGAACGGAAGAAGCAACACAACTCACAGAAATGCTTGCCACCAAAGGTACGCCTGTTTGTATCAAAGGGGTAGAAGGCATTGGAAAACGATACCTGATTGAACATGTCATCGATCAGCATGAATGGACTCGAGTTCCAGCGCTTCACATCAACGATTATTTGAATGTGGATGCCCTACTTGGACGTTTGGCTCAAACGTTTTCCGACGTGGGAGACGATAGACTTCTCAAGGGACTCTCGGGCAAAAAACGCATCTCCATCGCTCAAACCCTTGAACTTTTGGAAGCGGGTCTTCAAAATGAGGCTTTGTCAAACCACGTGTTCATCGTCAGTGGTCTCCACAACAGACTCAACAGTCGCAAAAGTTTCAACGCTTTTGGACTCATGGAAATGGTGTTGACCAAACTGTGGAAAACAGAAACAGCGATGAAACTTGTCCTTTTGACCACCAAACTGCCCTCTGCTGGTCAATCGCTTCGCACACTCAATTTGAGCGGACTCAGTGAGGCTGACCTTCAAGAACTCATTGCTGTTTGGGACGCTCCTGAAGCATCGGAAGAAGAGTTGGCGCAAATCATCCAGCGCACCAAAGGGCATCCTATTGCCATCCGTTTTCTACTCATCAAGAGCAAGGCAGAAGGCTCCTATTCGCTGATGTCGGACGACAACTTTGCCAAAATGAACTCTGCGCACGACTTCCGTCAGTTGCGCAAACTACTGCAAAAGATGACCAACAAACTCAGCAAGGAAGAAAGCGCAGTTCTCAAACAAATCGCGGTATTCAATGCCCCAACACCCGCTGTACACCTCACCGAGATCGGCATCAATGGAAAAATGCGGGCGAAACTGTTGGCAGCCGGTGTATTGGAGCAGACACCTTCACAAGGTGGCAGACGCTATTATGCCAATGAACTCATCCACAGTGTGTACAAAAGTGAAGCCATTTTCAATTATGACATCCTTGAAGAGTTGGCGGAGGGTCAAATGGAAAGATCCAAAGACGCATCGGCAAAATTCAACAAGGAAAACCCCAGCGCACTCTCTGAACTGGCTTATCTACAGGAAGCCAATGCATTGTTTTGGGCGGCTCGCAAACGCAAACGCATTTGGAAAACATCTTTGGGCTGCGTAGACGCCATCGTCACCAGCGCTACAGAATTGGCGTCCAGAAAATCAACTGGCAAAACCGACTTTGGACACATCGCTGACCTTCAAATCAAAGATGGGTTGCAAATGGCACCAAACCATCCTGAACTGTTGTTTTTGGAAGCCAAACGCGCCTTGCACAACAAAGACAAGCGCAAACAAGTTGAACAAATTTTTGCGGAACGACGTGGACGCGCCATGATGCCAAAGTTCATTTTGGAAGAAAGCAAAATGCTCAACAATCGTTCCCCTGAGAAAGCACTCAAAGTTCTTCAAGAAGGCATACAGCACTTTGGAGACATTGAGGAAATCTGGTTCAAAATGGCCAACATGCTCAACGCGCAAGGCCATGGACAAGCAGCCCTTCAAACGATTGACAAAGCGATTGAGTTGCACCCAACTTCTCCTGCCTACCACAGTCTTCGCGGCGATTTGCTCTCAAAAATGGGCGCGGAAAATTTTGAAGCAGCCAGCGAAGCCTTGGCCAAAGCCAGTGAACTGTATTCTGGCAGTGCCCCTGCGGTCCACACCCTTCGAGAAATCAACATCTTGCGCAAACGAGCGATGATGACTGTCGATGGAAAAGATGCGTTGCTCAACAGCGCCAAAGAATCTTTGGAACGTTGTTTGGCGAAAGACAGTGGCAGCATTCGACTTCAAGTGGCACTCGCTGGAATCTTGTTGGACATTGAAAGCGAAGACTATGAAGCCATCGAAAACCTGCTCTCTGCCGCATTGAACAAACGCGACAACAGTGACTCGCACATTTGCAAGGCACGACTGCTCATCCGTCAAAACAATTTGATTGACGTTGAGAGTCACTTGGATCAGGCTTTCAAACTGTCGAGAAACAACAGTGCCATCAACGCTGTGCGCGGAGAGTATTACCTCATCACGGGCAATCCCGTACTGGCGCTCAAAGCCTATCAATCTGCCATGGATGCATCTTCACCCAACAGCCCAGAATTTATCCAGTCAAAACGCTATGTGGAACAAGTCACAGCAATTTTGGCAGCCCAAGCAACGGTCAACTATGCTGCCATCGGCGAAGACCGTTCCAGTGCTGCGGCAATGACAGAAACAGAAACGTCTGCTTCAGGTGTCCGCATCCGCAAAAAAGCCACAGGCACCACCGAAGATTGAGCCAAAAACTTAAATAGACACAGGCTTCAAAACAAAAAGGGGACCCAGTGGTCCCCTTTTTTATATCCATTTGGCTTGTCTCCATTTGACTGGTATCCGTTAGAAAGGCGGTGCCTACGCTGAAACAGAGAGAGCCTTGACCATCGCAGGAATGCTGACATCGTATCGATACGTCGTTCCACGGTGTCCCCCGTCGAATTCTTCATACCGATGGGCGATCCCAAGTTCATTCAATCGTGCTGCCAAGGCCCGCGCACCAAACTGTAGATTGTATTCATCCCAACGTCCCACATCCACAAAGAAATAGGCCAATTGATGCAACGCCGTTTGATGGACTTCTTCTTCGAGCAACGTCAACGGATCATGCGCCATCCAACGCTCAAAATTGGGCCAATTGATTTCCCCAGTTTCAATGTCGATGGGCAGGTCTGCTGGAAATTCACCTGAAGAAACTTCAACATTTGGCGCATAGGATGCCGACATACAGAGCAAATTAAACGCAGCAAAGTCATTGGCAGAAAAGTGACTGCGCGTCCAAAAATCTTCCAAAAACGCCAATGGAGAACCCGCTTTGTGCAGTGGCATCAACGCGACAGTCAACTCGCCAACAAAAGCCGTTTCAAAGCCCATGTCCCCTGCGTGACAAGCCACCCCCTGTACTTGAGCGGGATATTCCATCGCCAACCTCAACGCGCCGTATCCGCCAGAAGACCGTCCAGTCAGCCCCAATTGACCATTCCAAGAGAATCGCTCTGTGACAAAGGGAATCAACTCTGACATCAAGTGGGTGGCATAATTTCCGATGGCGGGAGAGTCCACAAACTGAGAGCCTCCCAAGTATGTCATGCACTGTGGCAATACGGCAATGAACGGGGGACACTCTCCGTCAGCAATCCATTTGTCACAGCGGGTCGCCAATGAGTGCTCTGTCAGTGTCCTGCCCAACATCCCTTCACCGGTTCCTGCAAAACCAGCCAAAAACACAACGATTGGATAGCGTTGTTCTGGGTCATAACCCACGGGCGTATAGACAAACACATCTCGTCTGGTTGGGTCGTTCCAATAATTGCCTTGCAACACTTGAGAGTCGATTTCCAATGCGTGTACCTTCCCTCGTTGAGAGAGAGGCAGATTTGGGAACATTCGGTGAGATCGTTGCACAAAACCTCCAAAAGCGATTTAGTCTCGCCAAAAAGATGGATAGAAAAGAATGAGGGCAGAAAACATTTCCAATCGACCAACCAACATGTTGAAGGACAGAAACCATTTTCCAATGTCTGAGATGGCAGAAAAATTTTGAGTGGGTCCCACAGCCCCCCATCCCGGACCGATGTTCATGAGGGCCGCGATCACCGCACTGATTGCCGAAGGAAAGGTCATATCGTCAACCATGACCATGATGATGCCCCCTACCAGAATCAAAAAGATGTTCACAATGAAATAGCACAATGCGAGATTGATGACATTTTGACTGACCTTCTGCTCATTGACACGCACCGCAACCACCGACAATGGTTGGAAGAACAACTGCTTGATGGCCGCCACCATAAACTTCCAAATCAACACATAGTGCATCACCTTGATGCCCGAGGAAGTAGAGCCAGCACAGCCACCGATGAAGCAAATGACGACCAGCAACATCTGCGCGAGTTCAGGCCACTGCTCATAATCAGCCGTGGTAAAGCCCGTGGTGGTCATGAGGGACACCACTTGAAACGCTCCGTAGCGCAAGGAATCAAGCAAACCCACATAGGTTCCCTCTTGCCACAAAACCACGGCAACAGCCAAGGAAAACAACCCAGTGATCCAACAGTACCACCGCAACTCTGTATTGATGAGAACCGACAGCCAATCTTTTCTGTACATTGAATAGAATAGACTGAAAGTAATCCCACCCAAAAACATGAAAATGATGGTCACCCAATCAAAGTAGGCCGAGTCAAAATGCCCCATACTGGCGTTGTAGGTGGAGTATCCAGACGTCGACACGGTTCCAAAAGCGTGACAGGTTGCATCAAACAGCGACATCCCACCAAGCATGTAGAACAGGATTTGAAGCAGGTTCAGCACGGAATAAATCACCCACAAGATGTTGACCGCGTCTCGATTGCGCGAAATAAACCGCTCACCCGTAATCAACTGACCGGGACTGGATTCGGCCTTAAACAGTCGAGCACCACCCATACCGTGAGGCAACAGCAACACCGCAAAGGTAATAAACCCCATCCCGCCTAAGAAGTGCGTCTCTGAACGCCACAACAGCAGACCGTGTGGCACAGCCTCAATGTCGTTGAGAATCGTGGCGCCAGTGGTCGTATACCCAGACATCATCTCTAAGAAAGCATCGGTGAAGGACGGGATCGAACCATGCAAGACAAAAGGCAATGCCGACAACGAAGAGATGACCACCCAGCCAAAGGTGGTGATCAAAAAGGCTTCTCGCAATTGAAGGTTGTCCACGGTTTTGAACAAGAAACGTAGGGGCAGTCCCAACAAAAACGCCACACCTGCAGAAATCAACAAGGGCACCAAGTCGCCTTCATTTCCGTAGAGCAACGAACAGATGATCGGCAGCACCATCGCACCACCGGTAATCAAAAGCATGTTGGCGAACACAAAGCCAATGTTGCGAATGCTCTTCCACAAGCCCGACGAGGTCCATCGTTGAAATTGTCGCTGAAAAGAGTTCATTTGATAAACAGCCTCTGTAGATCGCCCAGAGAGTTGTCTGCACAAATGCTGATGACCCGCTCGCCAGCCTCGATTTGCATATTCCCAGATGCGATGACCCACTCTTCTCCTCTACGAATGGCCCCAATCAAAAAGTCGCCATTGAACCCTCGAAAAGCCGACAGTTTTTGTTTGGTGATCTTTGAGCCCTCATCTGCCAACAGTTCCACAATTTCCGCATCGCACCCGTGCAAATGTTGCACTGACAACACGTGTCCCCTTCGCAAATAGCGCATCACTTCATTGGCGGCCAACGTCTTGTCATTCACAGCAAAATCCGTACCCAAAGCCGCAGCCAACATGGCGTACTCTTCTCGCTTGATCAAAGCAATGGTGCGCTCTTGTTCCGCGAATTCAGGACGGTGTGTTTTGATCAAATGTTTGGCCAATACCGTCACCAAGATATTGGTGTCGTTGTCCGTGGTGGATGCCACAATGGTGTCCATCTTCAACAGTCCCGCAGTCATCAATGTTTCTTTGTCGGCGCCGTCGCCCAGCAACACGGTGGTGTTTCTCAGTTTGAAACTTAGGTTCTCTGCCTTGTCTTCATGGTTTTCAATCAAGCGCACGTTGTGGCTGTCTTGAAGCAACTCTGCCACTCGAGACCCCACCAGTCCACCGCCAACAATCAACACGTTTCTTTTGTAGCGGTCGGTATAGTCCACATACTCCAGTAGATATTTTACATGCTCCTTGTTGAGCAACACAAAGAGGTGATCTCCTGGCAATATCTTGAACCCACCAAAGGGCACGATGGTTTGAATATCCCGTGTCACACAAACGATTTGAAATGGAAAACGATCATATTTTTTGGCCAAGTCCGCCACCAACATGTGTGCAAATGCGGAATCTCGCTGCACATGAATGGCAATGATTTGCAGATGACCGTCGCCAACGTTCAAAATCACGTTGCCTGCCCGCATTTTACAGAGTCGCACAACTTCCTGCGCCGCCAACTCTTCTGGGCGAATCAGTTGATCAATCCCCAAGTGTTTCTGTTGAAGAACGGCGTCTCCCGACCATAGATCAATCGTGCTGTTGCGCACCACTTTGTACTCGATGTCAAATTGCTTCGCCAGCATTGAAGCGACCAAATTGACTGCATCGTCGTTGGTCACACAAACAACATAGTCGTTGTCAGATGCACTGGCCTTTTGCCAACACCGAAAATCGGTCGCGTCTCCTTCTACAAGCCGAGCATCGAGTTCACGGTGACCTTTTGCGATAAGGTCTGGGTCTTTTTCAATCACGGTGACCTGATGCCCCTCTTGCGACAAGCGTTTCGTTAGATAGAAACCCAAGCCCCCAAGCCCCAACAGCAAAATATTTTCTGATCTTTTCATGGTTCATTCCTGTACGGCACGTTGCCTTAGGCTATCTAATTCACCCCTCTATCTATGGCAATTGACCGACCAACAAAGGTCTTTTCGCCTTTGAAACTGCCGATGAATCACATACACTGTTTTGTAACACGGAGAATCACCATGTATTGGCTTATCAATTGGGCATACAGCATGCCGACACTGGATTTTGTGCATCCTGAAGGTGTAGAGTATATCCAGGTCCTAGAGTCCACCAAATTTCAGACTTGGGTAACGTCTTTACCGACTGCAACGATTCCACGCTCCTCCAATGCTGAAAAAGCGTTTTGGATCAATGTCTACAATGGCTTGACCATTCAAACCGTTGCTCAATCCTATCCTCTGTCCAGCATTCGAGATCTGGACAACGGGGCTGTCTGGACTGCGAGAACCTTTGTGGTCGGTGGCATAGAAGTCACCCTCGATCAAATAGAGAAACGGAAACTGGGAAAGTTTTCTGACCCGCGCATCCATGCGGCGCTCAATTGCGCCTCGAAAGGCTGTCCCGCTATCTTCAGTACACCCTTCACCGCTGAAAACCTAGACGCTCAACTCAACCGAGCCAGTCAAATTTGGCTCGCTTCCAACGGTGTACACTGGGACAGTGGATGGTTCTCCAACACTTTGTCACTCAATCAAATATTTGACTGGTATGCTTCCGACTTTCCTTGTTCCACAGAACTGCCCAAGCCCACTGGACCCGATAAATATTGTGGCGTACTGCAGTTTGTCGCAACCCATGCACCCAAGTACACATCCATTGTGTATGACGAATCATACAGTATCGAATTGCTGACGTATGACTGGAGCATCAACGCAGCACCATCCAAATAGCCAAAATAAACTCAGTGATCACAATCGATCTGGATAAATCGGTCTGGGTAAATCGGTCTGGGTAAATCCATATGTGTACAATGAGCCGTTGAGTCATCAATACACATACTATTGGGTGTGCTGATCCAGAACCGTCAACAGTTCATTGCCATATTTTTGGATTCGATGGGGTCCCATTCCTGAGATATCGGAGAGTTCTTCTACCGTTTTGGGCAGCATCGCACAGATGTCGTGCAACATTTGATCACTGGCGACATTGTAGGCTCGGACACGGTGCCTTTTGGCAAGTTGAGAGCGACAAGTTCTAAGGGCCTCAAAGATGAAATCGAAATTTTCAATTTCCGTTGAGTCTTGTGGAGTTTTGTTGGCGCGGACAGCCTTTGCCACTTTGCTCTTTTTTGCCTTCCGTTCAGTCTGTTTTTGTCGACGAATGTTGAACACATCCAAGTGGAAATCTCGTTTTTTGCCCTGCATGATCGTTCGACCCAAATCATTCATCCCGTATTCCTTGTAGGTGATTTGGCGATTGTTGATCTCACGGGTCACATAGCGCTCGTCCAAAGCCTGAATGTGAAACAATCCATCGAGCAATTTCATCAACATCGTTTTGGGAGATTTGGCGAGAATTCCAAACGTACTCAGGTTGTGAAAGCCAAAGCGCTTAATGCGCTTGTCATCCCCCACCAGCATTTCCACAATCCAATTGGGGGAGAAGTGGGTACTCGCGAACCATTTTCCTTCGGCGTGTTCTATCATCCGTGCCACACCAGCCAAAACCTTTCGCACAATCAACAGTTCTTCATCGTTGACCACTTCAATCGAGATTTCTCCACGCTGAGCCGATGCGCGCTTTTGACACTGATCACAGGTACCACAAAAATCCCACGGTGCTTGTTGACCAAAATACTCAATTAAATAGCGACGTCGACACTGTGAACGGGCGTAACTGCGCATGAGGTCCACCTTTTTCAGTTCAAAGGCTCGCCGCTCCAAAATCTTCTGCTCATCAATGTTCAAATGTGGATTCAACGTGAGCAGTTGCACTCCTCCAATCCGATCGGGGGATTCCCACTCAATGTATCCTTGCTCGTGCAAGGCCCGCATCACACTCATGTACTGCTCGCGGTTCATCTCCAATCGAGTGGCTTGATCTTCAGGTGACAGGGCAAAAACGGTTGTGGTATCGTCTCCAATTCGCTCCACAAAGGAACGGTATACCATGCCCCGATACCCCATCAGTTCTCTCGTCGGACGAACCCCTGTCATTCTGAGGCGCCCTGTCCGTTCGGAGGAATGAATCCGTCGAATGTAGCCTTCTCTTTGTAAAGCATAGAGGCAAGAACCCGCCGTTCTATCTGAACCACCGTCCGGCAAGGATTTGGCGAGTTCATCAAGTTTGATCCACACAGGATTGCTCTCTTGTTCTCGCAAAGCCTGCCACACCGACTCAATGTCTCGTTTGTCAGGGTGTGCCGATTTGATGAAAAATTCGTGCACCTGTCGGTCCACATCGCGGTAGAGCAACACCACATTGGAATCCTTGCCATCTCGTCCAGCACGGCCAATCTCTTGATAGTACCCTTCGATGGTACTGGAGAAATCCCAATGAATGATGCACCGTACATCTTCCTTGTCCACTCCCATTCCGAAAGCATTGGTGGCAACGACAATCTCGCACTGATTGTTCATAAAGGCTTCTTGAACGGCAACACGCTCGTTCATTTGCATGCCACCATGGTACATGCCCGCCTGTAAACCCAATTCTCGCATTTTGGCGGTCACCATTTCCACATTTTTTCGGGTGGCACAATACACAAGGGTTGGTCCCTGCCCACAATGATCTGCCAATGCCTGAATTTTGTCCCGATCTTTAGGGGTATTGATGACGCTCAAAATCAAATTGTCTCGATCAAACCCAAAGATGAATTGCTTGGCTTCAGGAATGCCCAGCGTATTCATAATGTCGGCTTGTACTTCAGGAGTCGCCGTCGCCGTCAAAGCAATCGTAGGGACATGACCCAATGCACGTCTGACTTTCCCCAACCTGAGGTAATCGGGTCGAAAGTCGTGCCCCCACTGTGACAGGCAATGGGCTTCATCAATGGCCAGCAAGCGTATATCTACCGACTGCATTTGCTCAATGAACTCAGGGGTAAAGCGTTCCGGTGCCACATAGAGCAGTTCCCACTCACCGTTTTGCACTTGACGAATTCGCGTTCGACGCTCTGATGTGCTGATCGAAGAGTTGATAAATGTGGCTCGAATTCCCTTTTGCACCAAAGAGTCCACCTGATCTTTCATCAACGCCAACAGGGGTGACACAACGATGGTGAAACCACGAGCGAGGGCCGGCAACTGGTAGCACAAAGACTTTCCCGCACCTGTGGGCATCACAATCAAGCCATCCAAGCCTCTTGCGACGTGCCGAACAATCTCTAATTGCCGTCCACGAAACGAAGCAAAACCAAAGCGGTCGAGCAGGATTTTGTGCAATACATCATCTAAGGATGGCGTTGTGGGGTCGTCGGGAGGTGTCATCATACTGGTGGAACGAAACAAGGAGGCAATTCGGATATAATTGTAGTGTAATCAAGATGGAATCACCTTGTAAAGGTCATTTTTTGACCCTTCTATTTCATAATATACGCACAGATGTATCAGTCAAGACTCTCTCCGACGATGAACCACCCCGTTGAGGTTCTGTGCCACAGTTGCTGTTCTTCAGTGTTTTGCACAGTGTGCCCGTTGATCACCTGCTCTATCTGCACATACACGGTGCCAGTACGCCAAATCTTGGTCTCTGGCGTAATCTCAAAATCTTCGGCAATGGGATCCAGTGTCGCGTGAAATACTTTGATATCTATGTATTGTCCCGGCACATAACTGTTGAGAAACCGCGCGCGTTCTAAAGGATCTTCAATGTATAGAGAGGATCTTCCCAACTCTCCCCAGCGCACACCCAACCAATACTCTTCAGCCGATGCAAACAGCACCTGTTGTTCCTTGACATCCATTCGCCAAGGTTCCGCATCCATCTTGGGACACGCCATTGCCAACCACAACATACTGTTCTCCTGTCAACCACTTACACAACGTTCTGTGTAATTCTATTGCATCCAAACACTTTTGACGATTGGATACTTCAATTGAGCTGTATCAACCGTCTGAGGGGTGAAGCATCTTTTGCACTGCTGTCCAAGGAAGCAACACACATTCTTTTCGCGCGGGAGCAGAGACAACCCCTACAAACAACGTTGCATCACCAGAAAGAAACTGTCCTTCTAAGATGCTGTGAATATCGTCTATGAATTTCTGTAGTCGACTCTCTACGGCGACAACCGATTGATTCTGCAATCCGTCTAGCAAAAGAGCGGTGCTGGCTTTACACAAGGCGCACCCTTTGGCGATGCCCCACACCGACACAACTCGCCCCTGCTCAATGTGTATCTTCCATTCAACTCGATCTCCACAGATTGGATTGTGCACTCGACAAGAATGGGTCTCCGTAAACGAAGGGGCTTTGGGAAACTGTGTCTTGGCCAGCCGAAGGATTTCTGTTGAATAAAGGGTCACGCAAACACCTGTACAATTCGATTGAGGTGGGCGACAACAGTATCCACTTCTTCTACCGTATTGAGAAAGGACAGCGAGATACGAGTACTGCTTTCTATGCCCTGTGCATCGTGAAATGGCTGTGTGCAGTGATGACCAGTTCGAACCACAATGCCCTCGGCATCCAACAGTGTTCCCACATCATGCGCGTGTACACCATCGATCTCAAAAGTGCACAAGGGAACATCTGGCTGTTGCGTTAACAGTTTCAATTTGGGAATCGTTGACAACCCTTGGATCAAACGATCTCGAAGCACGGACTCATGACGCTGAATTCTCTCCCATCCAATCTCTTGCAACCATTCTACCGCCCGTGACAACCCAATCACACCCGACATATTTGGACTGCCCGGCTCAAACCCACGCACTCCCTCTGCCAGTTGGAAATCGTTGTAAGTCACCGTCTCGATCGCACCACCACCCAACATGGATGGAAGCAACGCACGACGCAAGCGGGGTTTCATCCACAACACACCGATTCCATCTGGACCATACACCTTGTGCCCACCAAACACGGCTGCATCCACCCCCAGTGTATTCAGGTGCAACGGCATGTGCGCAACAGCCTGAGCCGCATCTACGATCACTCGAACCGTTCGACGACTTTCTTTGATACACGTCAACACGTCCCGAACAGATTGTACAGTTCCCAAGACATTGGACAGCAGTGGAAACCCCACTACTCGAACGGGGTATTGGCTCAGTAAACGATTGAGTTCAATCAAATCAAGACGCCCTTGTTCATCCATGGGCACAATCTTTATCGCAAAACCATTGTGTGCCGACAATTTCTGCCAAGGCAACAAATGAGCGTGGTGATCTATCGCACTCAGCAACACCACGTCACCACGCGCCAAAGTACTGCCAAGCGATTGAACCAAGCGATTCAGTCCATCGGTGGTGCCACTGGTACACTGAATATCGGATGGGTCTGCCCCAACAAACTGAGCGATTGTTCTGCGCCCTTGTTCAAACTGTTCGGCACAATCAGCCCCTAGGTTGTGGACACCCCGTCGAATCCCCCCGCGCAATTTCATGGATTCACCAACGGCATCAACTACGCATTGAGGCACCTGTGTGGTCGCGGCCCAGTCACAATACACGATGCGCTTGCCGTTCACCGTCCGTTGTAAAGCCGGAAGCATTTTACGAAATTGCTCCATCACGATTGCGCAGCCTCCATACACTCGACATACCGTCGCAACAGGTCTTCGGTGTCCACATCCCAAAAGATCGATGTATCTGATACATTGACCCTTTCGATGATGTCTTGATGGCTTTGCAAAACACTGCGGGCGCCCACATCCCCTGTGCACTGTTGAAGTTCTGCAAACAGTGATGATGGAAAAACTATGGGGTGTCCTCGACGGCCATTGTGCACAGGTACAACGATGTGTTCTGGGGATTCCATACTGCGTTGATACATCTCTTTCAGTATTGTTGGTGACACAAAGGGCATATCCCCCAATGCCAACAAACCAGCATCCCAACCCGACAATACCGAAAAAGCCTTGGCAATCGATGTACCCATACCGTCAGCAAACGCTGGATTGTGCACAAACCGTACGGGAAGCCCCTGCAAGAGTTCGCGAATCTCTGTCTCTTGATGCCCCGTCACCACCACCACTGGTGCGTAGCCTGCCGACAATATCCCTTTCACCGTTTGAACAGCCACAGTTGTATGTCCATCTTCATCAGGCGTGGGAATGGACATCGACAGTTTGTTGGCGCCTTTCATTCGACTGGATAGACCTGCCATCAAAACCACAGCCCCAATCTTGTGACCCGGTTCCTTTGGCACTACGGTAGAAGGGTTGTTTTTCAAATAACCACCCACCCCCAACCGAGAAATGTCTACACTGGACAACGACGCGCCACTCAATGCACGGGCCAAGACGAGATCCAATCCCGACTGCTGGATGTGCTGGGCACAGCGAGGCACCCCAATTATAGGACATTCTAGCATTCTCCCCAACAGCAACATGTTCCCAGGTTCAACTGGCATGCCAACACGCTCAACCTCACCTCCGACAGAGCGAATCGCCAAGGGCAAAACATCATCGACATCCACCACTGCCGTTGCTCCATAAAACAACACCAAGTCCCACCCTTCCGTCACCACAGACTGTAGAGACTGGGCAATGGACGCTACTGTATGTTCACACCGACACACTCGATCAATCTGAGATCCCAATCCTTCGATTCGAGAACGGTGCACATCTACAATGCGCTGAATCGACGATGGTTGATCAGAATGTTGTGAGACAATCAATGCCACATGCCGTCGGCGCAGTGGATACATCTCGACACCACTCCCAGATTTCAGTTCCAATTCCCACGCGTCGAGCACACTTCGTGGTACAGCATAGGGGATGACTTTGATGCTTGCAAACACCGTTCCCGCTTCTATCACGCCACCATATTCAATGGCCATGCCCACACGCCAATCAAGGGCATTGAGTCGATGAATCAAAGAAACATCGTAATCCAATACCCCCCTGTGTAGAGCATAGAGGTTGCATCGACCCTGCCTTGGGGATTCCACACCCACTCCAGCACCTTGAAACAACCGAGCCAATCTCTCAACCGCCGAATTTTCCAAGATATCGTCGGTTTCCAATACCGCCACCATCACAGAATCCACCTCTGCTTGCAACAGCATGTCTATGTGCTTGGCGTTCAACAGTGTCCCTTTGGACAGTCGTTGAGAGATTCCCTGATCTGTTTTAAGGCGATGCGTATGTCCCAGTACTGTACCGATGGCATCAGTGGTCTTGATCTTTTCAAACTTCATTCTCATCCCCCATGCTCTAAATATTGAGGGCACGTTGATGCTGAATGATTTCCGCCAAAATCGCCACCGCTATTTCTGCTGGACTTTGGGCACCGATGTTCAATCCAATCGGTCCACAGATTCGCTCGGTCTCTGCTGGGCTACATCCCCTTTCTAATAAGCGAGTACAGCGCTTGGCGTGGTTTCGACGACTGCCCAGTGCCCCCACATAAAATGTGTTGGATTGCAATGCCCACCACAGCGCCTCATCGTCAAACGTGGGATTGTGACTCAAGGCGACGACAGCATCGTGCAATCCAAGATTGACCTCTGGAAATATTTCCTCTGGAAAGTCTGAACGTCGTTCTACTGTCCCCCATCTAGCATCCTCAAGAAAGATGCTTCGAGGATCAATCAAGGTCACTACATACCCAACGCGTTGGGCCATCGGTATCAAAGCCTGTGCGATGTGGACCGCACCAATGACAAAGAGTCGTCTTGCTGGAGAACACAGTCTAAGCACTTCTCCTGTCGATTGTCGAAGTGTTTTTGAGTCTGGCAGAACCGCGCAGTCTGTGAGAATGGACATGGGTTGGACACCAGACAAATCCATCTGTAGTCCCACTGTTTCTCTACGCTCCATGGCGCAAATGAGATCTTTCAACACACTCTGAGTTGCCCTCTCTATCCAAATAGACAGTTCACCCCCACAAGACAATCCAACCGACCAGGCTTCTTCCGTTGACACCCCAAAGGTCAATAGACGAGCCTGACTGGGGTCGCCTTCGATCACCTCTCTAATCACAGCCCCTTCAACACAGCCTCCAGAGACAGACCCTTCAAACAGACCGTCCTCACGAACCACAAGCCAAGAACCGGCTTTGCGTGGCGCACTGCCCCAAGTATCGACGACTGTAGCCAGCGTCACCCCATAGCCCTGCTCTTGCCACACAACAGCCTGTTGCAACAGCCCCAAATCGGTCACGGTTGAGATTCCAAAGACGGTGATGACCCTGTCGACTCTGTGGAGCAAGGTGCATCCAAATCAATCCACATTCTAAACTGCTCTACAAACTCTGCGTGAGAAACAGGAGGTGAAGTGCGGTTTCCACCGGGGTTCCAGCCCCACAAAACCAGTGGATCATAGGCGATGTGTGCATAGAGTTGTTCAAGCGTTTTGTGCCCGTTTTGTTCGGGGTCTTTGAGTTGTTGACACAGTTCCGATACCGTTCGACCTTCAAATATCAAGGGCATATCCGCTTCAGGCAAATGCCAGTTGGGCGCACCAGGAGGACCACCTTTGACACCGTAGGCCTCGGAATTTTGCTCTTGGTGACAAGCCGCACACTGCAATCCTGCCTCCGTACTGCCTCGAGTCACATTCATGCTGTGTGGACGAGAGTCTTCATACTGCAACGGCGCCTCCCCATTGGGGTGACAGTTCAAACATCGAGGGTGCTGCAACACTGAATATACCGTGTTGAAGGCATCAATGCCTTTTGAGTCCTGCTCAATAACATCCTCACCATCGCGTTGAACTTGCCCTTTCTCCATCACTGTAGAATCAACAGGAGGCGACGCATCTGCATGAACACTTCCCGTTGCGATCGAAAAAGCCAACCCAAAGACCACCACAGCACTCACGCACTTCGTGGATGTCTCACCTTTCGCTATTGGATTCCAAATCATCCTTCCACTCCCGACACCGATGAAGCATTCTCGTTCACTTGTGCACGTTCACGCCACGCATCTTGAAGTGGCATCTTGGTCAGTCTTACACCCGTCGCTGCATAGATGGCGTTGGAAACAGCCGCGTTAACAGGGGGCAACGCAATCTCTCCAATGCCCGTTGGTGGAGTGTCTGAATCCAGAATAATGGCCTCAATGATTGGGGTCTCGTGCATGCGAAGCGCCGGGAAGTCATCGAAGTTTCCTTGCTGGACAACCCCATCGACAAACTCGACTTTTTGATCCATCATCGAGAGTCCATAAATGATGCCCCCTTCCATCTGGGCTCGAACCACATCGGGATTGACAACCAACCCACAATCCACCACGCAGGTGACGTGACGCACCACAATACGGTCGTTCACCACACCCGCTTCGACAACCTGTGCCACCACCGATTTGGCAAACTCACTCACGGCAATTCCGCGTCCCCATCCGTCTTCAATTGGCTCACCCCATCGACTGTGTTTGACGACTGAATCCAATACGGCAAGGTAACGAGGGTGTGCGCGAAGAAGGTGTTTGCGGGCTTCAAAAGGTTCTTGTCCACCTGTCACGGCTAGGTGATCGATGAACGTTTCCATGATGAAGGTCGAGTAGGAATGCGCCACTGAACGCCACGCAGTCACGGGGACGTTGACGTGAATGGGGGTGAAGTCATAGCGAAAATTGGGGAAATCATACTTGCAGGTGACGATGTCTCCACCCTCTATAAAGCCCATCAAGCCTGTATTGCTCAGATAGCCCGTCGCAGCATAGGCAATTTTCTTACGCACTTTCTCTGGAAAAAACTTGGGGAACAGTCCATCGAGTTGCTCCCCAATGTCGGGAAACAAAATCTGTGAGACCAAGTTGCTGTAGACAGAGACGATATTGCCTTCGTTGTCTACGTGACCAATCATGTTGCAAGCACCCTGTGGTCGATAATATCCCAACGACATGTCCTCTTCGCGAGACCAGATCACCTGAATCGGAACGCCTGGATATTGTCGGGCGATTTGCACAGCGTCTTGAACAAAGTCCACACAAGATCGACGCCCAAAACCTCCACCGAGCATCGTCATGTTGACTTCCACATTTTCTGCTGGAATACCCAATAGGTTCTGTACAAACGCCGCACACATGGTGGGGGCCTGTGTGGGCACCCACAAACGGACTCGGTCCCCTTCCACCAACGCTGTACAATTCTGTGGTTCCATCGGCGCATGACTCAAATATGGATACTCATATTGTACATCGACTCTGTTCAAGGACTCTTCTTTGCCTTTCAATATCTTTTGAACATTGCCAACGTCTTTCAGTGTGAAATCTCCGGGTTGCTGAGAACGTTGACGCGCCGCCGTCGCCATCTCAGCCGTGTTGAGCCCTTCCACGACACCTTTCCCCCATTCAACCGACACCTTTGTAGCCGCACGACGGGCTTGCCAAAACTTCTCTGCCAAGACGGCCACGCCGCGTTCATAAGGGACCACATCCAAGACCCCTACCTCTTTGAGCGCCAAGTCCTTGGAAACCTCGAGAACTGGGGCTCCCATCACCGGTGGTCGAATCACATAGGCACAGACCTTGTTCGGCACATCAACATCGGCTCCAAAGATGGCCGCACCCGTTGATTTCTCGACAGAATCCGCGCGCATGGACTCTTTGCCAATTTTGGTAAATGTCGTAGGGTCTTTGAGCGGTGGATTTTTGGGAATGGGCTGTATTGCCGCCAGTGGAACCAAGTCGCCATAGGAGGCAGACTCTGTACTGTTGAGCCGGTGTACAGCACCGTTCTTTGCCACACAGTCCTCAATCGGGACGCCCCACTGAATGGCGGCGGCGGCTTTCAGCATTTCTCGCGCAGTAGCGGCGGCTCGGCGAATCGGTAGAAAAATGGTCGCAGTAGAGGTTGACCCACCGGTCATCTGCATACCAAAACCTGACTTGTGTGCGTGTACAGCCTCGATGGACTCTGCATCAATCTCCAACTCTTCAGCCACCAACGTCACCGACGCCGTCATGATGCCTTGCCCCATTTCAGACTTGTTCAACGCCAACAACACCTTGCCAGCTGAATCAATGCTCAAAAATAAATTGGGCTCAAAAATCCCTTTTTGTACAAACAATTCTTCCACAGACTGCTTGTTGCCACCAAAGCACCCTGTTGCATTGGCACCCAGAAGCAACGACGCACTGGACGCGCCAAAGAGTTGTAGAAAAGACCTGCGCTTCATCTCATCCCCCTCTTTTAATATGCGCTGCTTCAGATTCAGCACTGTCAAAAGTCGATTTCATGACCTCTGCGGTTCGGACGATCGCGCGACGAATTCTGGGGTAGGTACCGCATCGACACAAGTTCGCCGACATGACAGCGTCAATGTCTTTGTCCTCTACTTGACCTTTTTTGTAGACAATGAGCGCCAACGCACTCATGATTTGTCCAGATTGACAGTATCCACACTGGGCTACGTTCTCCTCCGCCCATATTTGTTGAATGGTGTGAACTTGTCCAGTCTCACTCATCAACCCTTCGATGGTGGTGACCCTACGGGATTCAACCGCCCCTACTGGCGTGACACAGGACCTTCGTGCCTGCCCATCCACATGTACCGTACAAGCCCCACACAGCGACTTTCCACACCCAAACTTGGTCCCAGTCAGTCCCAACTCTTCTCTCAATGCCCACAACAAGGGTACATCTTTGGGAATGTCCAGCAACTGCTCTTTGCCGTTCACAATCAGTCGTATCATATCAGTGTACTCTCCAAATTAAGTGCTGCCCGTTCTTGGCTGGTACCCCAACAACCGTGGCAGTCTTACACTCAGTCCAACTTGGTGTACGGTACCAAGATGTTCATTGCCCCACAGCGTTCTGTAATACAGACTTCCCAACCCAAGGTTGAGACTCCCTTTTGTATAAAGACCGTAATGACTCTGCGGGCTTTGTGTACTTTGTGTAGTTGGATCACTCAAAGGAACCCTAACGGACAACCCTCCATCCACATGAAGAGCCCAGACGCCCACCTTGGGTCCCACGGTCAGAACCACACCTTGGGCTGAATCAAAAACCACATCCGACGTCAAGCCAAATGACCGACTGCCATTGACACGTGCCGCGGTTGCTTCCAACCCACCATAGCCCCCTGCTGCCCGTCCATCCTGTGCGTTTTGTTCTGTAAAGCCAACACCGCCAAGCGCACCAACAGTCAAAAACGTTCCAGGACGTTTTCCAATTTGAAATGCCGAGACTTGTTCCGTTGCACCTTCTCCCACCTCAGTATCGGCGAGAGCAGTGAATGCCATTGTTGCCCAAATGATCGAGTTCATCCGTTCCTCTGTATTGATTGAAGCGACGTTCTACGATTGATGTGCCCGATATACTCATATAGGATAAATACAATCATGCGAATTTATTCAGCCATTATTTGTGTATTCTGCCTGTCTTGCAGACACCAAGTTACCTTGGAAAGCACCCCCTATGGTGCAGATGTGTACTGGAAAGAAGACAATATTGGCAAGACACCTTTCGACCACACTTTTTGGTGGTTTCCAGGGCGCAGAATACCGCTGACTGTACAATATTTTGGATACCGCAGTACCGTTCTGGATGTTCATCGAAGCCTGTCTCCCTTGATCGTCGCCGATGACATCGTGCATTTTCGCTGGCTCAAACTGCTTGGCAAAGTCCCCAGAGCCACCCACACTGCGGTTCTCGTTCCAGAGCATGGTCCAGCAGGTACGTGGACTCCTGAGGATGCGCAGTCCTTTCAGTGACCGATTAGAGCAACCACTTCAACATGGCCAAAACAGACATAATACCCAACAACGCTGCAAAAAAGTGCTGTGCCAACATCTGTAAGGATACCTGTCGCATAGATTCTATCGAATCGATACCATCCACAGAATCGGTATACTGAGTCCACTCATTGGGCAGAGAGGTATCTGTAAAGCCCGTTTGAGAAGGTTCTCTAGATCCGTCCAATCCGTCCGACATGTCATCCCAATCAACCACCGCCTCTGAGGACTTTGTTTCAGACGTGGGTTGCAATATAGATTGAGGTGATGATTGAGATGATGGACGCTTCGGATTCGCAGTGCTTTGAACAGGATCCTTGCCCAAAACATTAACAGAAGCATTCACATGGTGTAGCGGTGTCTTTTCGCGCGCCTCTGTTTTCTCGTCGTCATCAAAGAATGCCCCCACAAAGTCTGACTCTGAAGGGTTGGCCGGTTTCACCGCGGCAACTGGCTGAGGAATGGATGGACTTGGATTCGACGCTTTCGGCTTTGGGGTAGGCTTGGGTGCTGCTGTTCGTTGTACAGCGGATTGCTGTGCCTTGCGTTGGGTAGACTGTCCAGAAGATGACGATGCACTTGGATTGTTCTGTGATTTTTTCTGTGCTTGTGTCCTTGCCTGTTTATTGAGCTTAGGACTTTGCTTTGGACTTTGCCTTAGACTTCGTTGCGTAGATGGTGATGGTGTCGACTCTTTTCCTTGTTTCGCTGGTGGAGGCAATTCAAAGACATTTTCCGATACTGAGTGAGTTGAGTGACGCACTGGGGGAACCGCTTCTGGTACGGCTGCCGAAGATCGTTGCAAGGATTGTGGCTCTGGAATGTTCTGCAAGGCTGGATCTGAATTTTCTGGTGGAAACAATTCTTCAAGCCAAGCCATTAAATGGTCTTTGCCCTCGAGACCAATCTTCTTTTCCAAGAGAACTTCAAATTCGGGATGCCCAAGTTTGTCTCGAAGGTCAAGCAGGACCATCGCATCTCGTTGCACCGATTCAGATTCCAATTCTTGGTGGCGAAACAAACACGCCAACATGTGAATCAACGCATTGGCAAACTCTTTTTGTCGTGCAAAGAGCATCGCCAATTGAAAGTGCATCGCGGCGATGTCTTCCATATCCTCGTCATCATCAAGGGTCTTGACCAACCGTCGCAGTTCGCGTATACACAGCGGTAGATTGCCTTGCTTTTCCAAGATCTCTGCAAACTCTGCCGTGGTGTTTTGCCAAGCTATGACGTTGCCAATCTGCTCCCACTGGTTTTGCGCCTCTTTCATTGCCGTAACCGCTTGGGGTTGCAAGTCTGCGTACTGATAGAGCAAACCAAGCAAGTGGTAACTCGCCCCCATTTGTTGCTGGTCAAAGACTTCTTTGGCACTGGCCAGCGCCCGTTCTCCATACCGAATCGCGTCCACGAGTTGGTCTTGTTGTTCGTAGATGATGGCGATCTCTCGAAACGTTTTGGACATTCCCTGGTTGTCACCGAGTTTTTCTTGAGACTTGAGCAATTTTTTGAATCGATGCAAGGCAACATCCGCCCCTTCTCGTGGGTCATCCAGTGCCAAGCGGGCAAGGTGGTAGAGCACGATCACAAAGGCCTCAGTGTCTTGAGCCTGCTTTGCATCTTCAATCACCTGATCGTACAGTTGCTTTGCCAAACGAAAGTTCCCTTCTTGGTGGGCGTGTACTGCGTTGCTCCAAATATCACTCATCTACTTTCCCGAATGGCCTGACCAAATGCCTTGAATATCTTATCGTCTACTAACTCTGGATGCCATTGAACACCAACGCAAAATGCCAAGTCGGGCAGTTCTATTGCTTCAATAACCCCATCTGGCGCGGTTCCCACCGACACACAGCGCCCCAAATCTTTGACTGCTTGATGGTGTGTGGAGTTGACCTCTATCTCTTCTGCACCAAACCACCGTTGCCAACGTGGACTGTTTAAGTGTACGCTGTGCCAAGTTGTTGCGGGATCGGTGGGCTGTTCATGCTCCAAGGCTGTCTCGTCGGCGGTTGCAATATCCTGAATCAAAGTCCCACCAGCCACAACCGCCAGTACCTGCATGCCCCCACACAGCCCAAAAAGCGGTACATTGTGTGCGATCGCCTGCTGTGCGAGGTTAATCTCCAACTGGGTTCGCCCTTCATCGATCGCATCCAAACGCCCCTCCTGAGCTTGTCCATACCACTTTGGATCAATGTCAAATGCCCCACCCGTAATTACCACGCCATCGCAATTTTGGATCACCCAATCCACGAGGCTTGGAGATGCTTCAGGTGGCAACAAAATGGGTTCCAACCCAACGGCTCGAAGTTGTTCAACGATGCACTCTTTGACGAAAACTTCAGCGCGCGCTGGACGTACACGATGCGACGTTGGTTTGGGTCCAAGACTTCTTCGATCACAGGAGACGGCTACAATCACGCTTCTTCCTTGACTGCGTCGGACAGTCGATACACAAATTTAGAGACAATTATACACTCATTGAGTGCACTGTATCTCATTCAAAATAGAATACATCGAAATTGGTCGACGTTCAAAGACAGGAAACGATCGAAAAAGATAGGAACCATCCATGCAGAAAATCCACGTTCTCACCAACCCCCTCAGCGGAAAGAACCGCAAACGCCCCTCAATGTTCGACAACATGATGCTGGACGCAACAAAACAATCAGCCCCCCACATTGAACTGACGGTGCACAAACCCCGTGGGCTAGACGCCCTGCTGGAATCCATTCAAACAGTCTACGACAAACGGGCCGATGTCCTTTGCATTCACGGAGGAGACGGCACCGTGCACCAAACCTTCACCGCCCTTTGGAAGGTCTACGGTGAGCACACTCCCTACCCGCACATTGCCATCCTCAAAGGGGGCACGATGAACAACATCGCTCGAAATGTGGGTGTATCGTTTTGGAGCAGTGCCCAATCACTGTTGAGGGATTTGGTTTCTGACAAGCCGATGCAGGTGTGTACACGACACCCCTTGATCATCGATGAATCACAGTCTGGATTCATTTATGGCAACGCCGCACTGGCTCCATTTTTAGAAGATTATTACACGGGTCGCCCACCCTCGCCTGCAAAGGGCTTTTGGATGTTCTGTAAAACGACGTGGTCGGCCATCTTCAACACAGCCTACAGCCAACGCATCCTCAAACCTGTCCCCATGAACATCTCCATCGATGGCGAATCCGTTCCAAACAACGCTTACACCATGCTGGGATTGAGCACCGTCGCAGATTTGGGCTTTTATTTTCGCCCCTTTTACAACACTTTTGTCGATCCGTCCTCTTTGCAACTGATTGCGATGACCTGCTCTCCGTTGCACATCGTCAAGGTACTTCCCCAATTGTGGCTTGCCAAACCCACCCGCAAAAACTACATCTTGGATCGGGTTGGCAAAGAGATACACTTTGAATACGACAGTCCTCAAGTGATCACCATTGATGGCGATGTTTACCCACCCAAATCGAGCGAAACCATTCGTGTGGGCCCAGCCGTACAGTTTCTTCACCCGTAACCCCCAAACACACCATGTCCAAAACCTACCGCACCTTAACAAACGCAGACGCCACGCACATTGTACCCTTCTTAGAAAGAGCCCCCGTCACCAACCTCTACATTCGAGACCTGTTGGATCGACAGGGCATCGACTATTGGGGACTCCATCGATGGATGGGTGCCTTCGACAATGACCAACTGGTTGGGTTGAACGTCGATGTCGCCTGCACACAGCCAAACACCCCCTGTAAATTGTCGGTACCGATCGGTCCACGAGAAGTTTGCGTGGGTTTTGGACAATACACTGCCAGCCAAGGGGGTGTCGAACGCATCATGGCGGAACGAGAAGCCTCCCACGGTTTTTGGCAAGGACTGGGCTCTCCCACACCAACCATTGACCACCCCCAACACGTGATGTCAATAGCAACCCCGAGCGAAGGCGCAACGCTGTCCATTCGACCGGCCACCAAAAGTTTATTGATACAACTCATCGAAAGCACAGCACTCATGCGATTGGAAGACGAAGGCATCGACCCACGCACGAAAGACCTTGCACTTTGGCAACAAACCATTGAAATCTTGATTGCCCAACGTCGAATCTGGGTCGCCACTGAAGGACACGACCTCACCTTCGTCATCGAGATTGGCACCCGTTGCTCAAAAGGGACACAGATCGGCTCCACCTACGTCCCCAAAAAGTTTCGAGGCAGGGGCTACGCCACTCAAGGTATGCGCGCCATCGTCAACCACCTACTGCGCGACACCGCGTTTGTGAGTCTACTGGTCAACGAAGGGAATACACCCGCCCGCAAATGTTATGAAAGGGTGGGCTTTGAGTATGGCGATGCCTACCAACTCTTTGCCTTTCCTGTCTAAGTTCCTGTTCAACACTCTATTTCAAAGGATGAGGATGCCATGTGGTCTCTACTCTTTTTCGCAACTGGCGTTGCCGAACCCCCGTCGACTGGCGCACTCCCTTCACCAACCGAGACAGACACCATGACCTTTCAATCCACCATCGAGAGTATCCCCAGTGACTTACGCGAGAAGATGAACGGTGTGACGTGGCACGAAGGCTGTCCCGTCTCCATGGACGATCTGTCACTGCTCACGATGTCCTACTGGGGAGAAGACAACCAGAGTCACGCGGGAAAAATGATCATCCACAAGGACCACGCCGAAGCCATCGTCCGCATCTTTGACACCCTCTACACCCACCACTTTCCGCTCACCAGCATGAAGCTAATGTGGGAGTTCGAAGGCAGTGACGACAAAAGCATGACAGCCAACAACACCTCTGGCTTCAACTGCCGACGCATCAAAAACACCACCAAATGGTCCAACCACTCCTACGGTGCTGCGATTGACGTCAACCCTCTCTGGAATCCGTGGGTGCGCGGAAGCATCGTTGACCCACCCGAAGGCAAAGCCTACCTCGATCGCACTTCAGACAAACCAGGCATCATCAAAGCTGGAGACATCGTCGTGACCGCCTTTGCCAAAGAAGGCTGGAAATGGGGCGGATACTGGAGCAAGACCAAGGACTATCAGCACTTTTCGGCGAATGGACGGTAGAGTCTTCCAACCGTTCCAAGCTCACTTGCGACCTCTTTTCCGCTTCGGTTGCGCTTGCTTTTCCACCTCCGCCAATGGCTGCGCAGGTAGAGGCTGAAACAGTGCATGAAAGTCGCGGTGTCTACCGAGTGCTGTCGCAACAAGCAACAGCGAAGAAAAGGCTATCTCACCCGTTTGCTCA
>CBFIFY010000030.1:0-48096 GCA_965661985.1 uncultured Myxococcota bacterium
CTGTCGACAACGATGGCGACGGATTTACGGAAGAAGATGGTGATTGTAACGATGCCAACCCCGACATCAAACCTTTTGGGGATGAAATCTGTGATTTCTACGACAATGACTGTGATGGACTCACCGACGATGAAGATGACTCTTTGATCAGTGCGTCAACTACAACGTTCTATTTGGACAACGACCGCGATGGGTACGGTGACGATGCTGTGAGTGTCAACGCTTGTTTGCCACCAGAAGCCCACATTGAAGCAAGCGGAGACTGCGATGATTCCGATGCCGACATCAACCCAGACGGCACCGAGGTATGTGACGAAGTGGACAACGACTGTGATGGACTCACCGATGATGAAGATGATTCTCTGAACACATCGACCGGCAGTACCTTCTTCATGGATGCCGATGGTGATGGCGAAGGAAATATGGAAGAAACCACCATGGCTTGTAGCGTCCCCGATGGCTATTCAGAGTTTGACACCGACTGCAACGACAGTGCGGAGGACTTGGACGGAGACGGTGACCCAGACGGTGCCGATTACAACAACCTCGATGAAGACAACGATGGTTTGACCACCTGTGGTGAAGACACAGATGGCGATGGTCTCATCGATACACGTGACTGTGCAGATGGAACTGCTGCTGTTGGTGCTCGTGACAACGATGGTGATGGCTTTATTGATTGCATTGATGACTGCAATGACAACGATGCCAATACCTATCCGGGAGCTGGATTCAACGAAGCAGACCCAACGGCCTGTATGACCGATGGCGATGGCGATGGATATGGTGAGGCCGCACCAAGTGGCACCGCCCTAGCCGGTACCGATTGTGACGATAGCGATGTCTACCTCAACAACTCCGACGTAGACGGGGATGGATTGACTTCTTGCGATGGCGATTGCGACGACAGCGATGTTGAAGTAGGATTTGAGGATCTCGATGGCGATGGCTTCTCAGGTTGCGTGGATGACTGCTATGATTCGGACGCTGACATGGACATGGATGGGGTCCCAGATTCTGCGGGTGTTTATCCAGGAGCAGCCAGTTTAGAACCAACACTGTGTACAGCCGACGTCGATGGAGACGGATACGGAGATGCTTTGGGCAACGACACTTACAACGTGTCCAGTTGCTTCATGTTGGCCTTGGTGGACACAGGAACATTTTGGGACAATGCGGCAGTGACGGTGACCAGCAATGGTACCCAAATTGGTTCATACACCAACACAAACGCAAGTAGTGGCAATACAGAAGAACAGTTTGCGATTTGTACTCCTGGATCTGCCATTCTCAATTACACTTGTACCTCAACCTATGACTGCAATGCACACACCATTCGAGTGTATACGGACAACAACCAAGATGGTACCTATGAAACCTTGCTTTTGGAAGATGGGTACACAGTAGATGGGAGTGCGCCAACGCAAGGAGACTTCTTCACTGTACAACTTGCATCCATCGACGCTGGAAGTGACTGCGACGACAGCGACGCAACAACCGTTGGAGATGACGATGGCGATGGGTACACGTTCTGTACTGAAGATTGTGACGATACTGATGCTTCCGTAAATCCAGACGGTGTAGAAGTCTATTACGACGGTGTCGACCAAGACTGTGACGGCATGTCCGATTTTGATGCAGATGGCGATGGTGTAGATATTTACGAAGTAGACTGCGACAACGACGGTATTGCCGACAACAGTTGTGACTTTGACGGAAATGGCAGCATCGACTGGCGTGGTGGACGTGACTGTGACGACACCGATGCAACAACTGTTGGTGACGACGATGGCGATGGCTTCTTGGTCTGTGGGGATGATTGCGACGATGACGATGTCTCCATCAATCCGGCAATGGAAGAAATCTATTACGACGGTGTAGATAGAAACTGCGTCGCAAGCGATGAATTTGACCAAGATGGCGATGGAGACATCATTGCGGCCATTGACTGTGATGGCGACGGTGTAGACGACACCAGTTGTGACTTCGACGGTGATGGTGTCGATGACTTTGTTGGTGGTACCGACTGTGACGACGCTTCTTCAGGTCTAAACGGATTGGATGTTGACGGAGATGGATTTGCCTCTTGTGCCAACACCGATGGTTTAAGCGATTGCAATGACAACGATCCATTGACAAAGCCTGGAGTCGCCGTCAATGAAACGTCCTATGACGCCAGTGACCTTAGCACACATTACTGTGCGACTGATGCCGACGGTGATGGGTATGCTGCTGCACCTGCCTATGGATGCTACCGCATTGAAATGACCGACTCTTATGGAGACGGATGGAACGGAAACAGTCTCGAAATCTACGAAGATGGCGCATGGGCTGCGTCCCTCAGCAACCAGAACATTGCCAATGGCTTTTACACGCCAGAAACGGAAATCGGTGAGTATTGCCCAACGTCTGGACTGGTAGAGTTCGTATTCATGGACGGTGACTTTACCGATGAAGTATCTTTCAACATCTACTATGAAGATGGCGCAAACGGTGTCTGGATTGGCGAAGGGGTTGGCGCAGAGCCAAGCACCATCACCTTTATGGATGTCAACTATGGTGATGGAGAATCATTCTTCAACGACCTGTGGGGATCTGACGCCGACGATGGAGATGCTTCCGTTCATTAACAGAAGCGCATAGAGTTAGAATCTTCAACAAGACAGTCAAGGGTGTTTGGAAACAGACACCCTTTCTTATATTTTTAGACTGTCCTTGGCGATACCGTTGTCAAAACAGTCGGACACGCCTTGCGAAACAGACGATCATCGACGCAATCGGGCCTTCATCTGTTCGAGTCGGGCCTTCATTTGGGCTGCGCGCTCATCCATTTCGTCCATTCCATCCATTGCCGTCTTCGTCTCCTCGGTCGACTTTTTTGATACCGCGGTCGATGGAGTGGTGGAAACTGTATTGGATGAGTCAGTATTGGACAAGGCAGAAGAGTCAACTCGGTCTTTGTCGGACTGATGCACTGAATCGGAATCGACAGATGCCAATTGGTGAGCCCGCACATTGGGTTCGCCATTGGGTTCTACTAGATTCTCAGTGGCTGTGGCTGTAATAGAGACGTGCGCTTCATCCTCATTGCTTTCAGAATCCACACCCTTTGAATCCAAAACAGGTATTGCAATCGGTGTGTCTACAGAGAGTCTCTCATCGTCACCGATCATCTCTTTCTTGATATCCTTGATACCTTTGAGCTCCTTGACCCCATTCCCCACCTCACCATGAGACTCTAAGGCTTCGTCCATCGAAAACACCTGCTGTGAATCTTCTGATTGCTGAGAATGGACGCTCCACTCAGGATTGTCTGCCTGACTGGACAAGTTTGAAGAATCTTCGCTTGCGCTATGCGAACTGGACTCATCTTCTGAGAACGCCTCGGACGACCTTTCCCACTCATTCAGAGCCTGTGCTTCCCCCCAAAAAGAAGGGATTCCATCGACAACCCTGTCGGAACTTTGAGTGTCCAATGGTCGTTGCACATTGGATTCTTGAACAACAGAGCCCTCGTCGACAGTCTCCTGTGAAGAAGTCGCATCCAACAAAGACTCAACGGACTGCTCAGAGGATTGAGACACCGTTGGGGGTGCCTTGACGCGCACAATGGTAATTTCAGAATCAGAATCTTCTGACGACTCTGACACACACTCGACGCTGTCTCCATCAACAGTGTCAGTGGGTGTTGCCATCTCTACATCCAAGATACCCTCTACGTTAGGTTGAATCACAGGTTGAGTGACCTCTTCGTTTTGGGTTTCACTGTCCAGTTCAGTCACCCCCGACTCTTGACGGATAGCCTGTTGACGCTCTACCATTGACAACCGCATCAGTACTTGCATTTTCATACTCGGAACCAAGAGTTCCAAAGTTTCAGCATCAAAGGAATGCAACAACAATGTCTGAGTCGTTACATCCACATTGCTCTTTGAGTCCAAAATCTGAACATCTTCACCAGCCTCAATTAAGGACTGGATCCCAGCAAGGTTGATGTAGGTGGAAGTATGGGTATTGTACATTCGACGATTGGGATACTTCTTAATGGTGATCATGGAATTCCTAAAACGAAGGTCAGTTTCGTACTGAGATTGCAAGCACTTTGAGTTATAATTAACCATCTTCAGACGGTATACCAAAACAAGGGACAGAAAATGAGCAATGCAGACACTTCCGATTTGCTTCAGACACTTTACAGCAATTTGGCACAGACCATTGTACAACAATGTCTTGGCGAAATCCAACAACCAGACTTTCTTTCCAAACTGGATTTGTCCGCGCAAATAAATCCGGTCATTCAACAAGCGCTGGAACAGTCTTCTAATTCAACCGAAACGGCAGAACTTTCACAACAAGTCGCTTTTTTCTCTCAACAAATCTCCTTCATGGAACAAATGATTGCCCTGTTGCAAACGGCGCTTGAAGACCAAGGGACTGAAATCGACTCCTTAAAAGAACACAATGAACGCTTACAAGAGAGCCAAACCTCCATGCAGACCAACATTGACCGCTTGCAAAACAAGGTCAAACAACTCGAAAAGGAAAATGCTGCATTTCGAGTGGAAATCTCAAACAACCGCACCTTTGTACTGGACCGACTGAATTCTCTTCAAGAAGAAATTGACCGACTACAAGAGTAATCTCTCTTGCTGATTGTTTTGAGCATCGACAAATATCGACAAATATTATTGCCAAACGATTACTGCCAAAACGATTACTGCCAAAACGATTACTGAAGATCCAAGGTGCCCGTACAATTGTCGTCTTCTATGGAAATCCAATCGCTGCCAGAATAGCGCATTTGAACCATGCCTACTGGTTCGCCTTTGTCTGAGTCGTCAATGCCACCAACATTTTTGCATCCGCCTTCTACCACTTCCCCATCGGGGTACTCAATCTCACAGTAGAGACTGGTCCACACCATATCCAAATAGATGTTTTGGCCTCCTGCAATGGCTGTTTGCTCTGTGGTAAAGTCATACTTGAGTTCTGCACGAAACACCACTGGCTCACCCGAAAAAGTTGCAGCTTCGTCATATGCAAAAATCATATCTCCGTTGAACTCAAAGCGGTCGTTTTCAACAAACTGAGCTTGAACTTCATAATCTCGATCCTGACATTCAAAGTCTCCTACCCAGTTTCCCTCTAGAGTATCGCGACAGCCCACCATCAAAAAGGCAGAACAAAGAATTGTGCTTCGAAACATGGTCTTCTCCAATCAAGTTGAGTACTCTACTGTAATCATTTTAACCCATCCATCCCGCTCTGTGAAATGAAAAGCCTCCAAGATCAGTGCCCAGAATGCACCACACCGTTGCCAAGTCCATATACGGAATGTGTTGAGTGCGATTGGAAAATGTCGGATTCAAACGTTGAACCCATCAAATCATCGTTGCCGACCTTTGTCTCAATGAAGGGTGGTTCGTTTTTAATGGGGTCTCCAAACACAGAAAACGGGAGAGATCCAGATGAACCACTTCACGAAACCTTCGTACAGCCCTTTTGGGTGTCGGTGGTGGAAGTCCCACAAGCACTCTTCAAAGAAATTCTCGGGATCAACCCCAGTACCCACAAACATCCATTGAAGCCCGTCGAGTCCATAACTTGGTTTGAAGCGATTGACTTTTGCAACAAACTGTCTGTCCTTTACAATCTCACACCAGCATATGAGGCAGGAGAAAGTCCGCGCTGGAACCATACCGCAAATGGATTTCGATTGCCAACTGAGTCTGAGTGGGAATGGATGGCCAAACAAAAACGACACCCTGCGATCTCCCAGCATAATAGCCAGTGGCAAACACAAACAACACAGCCAGCCAAAGCAGAACTGCAATGGATACTTGGAAACGTCTGGGAGTTTTGTTGGGATGTATACGCACCATATTCAACGGATACAGAAACAGACATGTCTACAGTTCCTCACAACGCTCGCGTCGTGCGTGGGGGATCTTGGGTAGATGGTGCTGACATTCTCAGACCGTCGAACCGTGGATATGTTGATCCACACAACCGCACAGACACCATTGGTTTTCGACTGGCGCTGTCTGAACCTTTGTCGTTGGTTGACTCTGTGCAAAAGATTCCGAATCGGCTATAGTTGGGTGTTCAGTAATTTGGAGATGCCCATGTTTTTATTGATTGCCCTTCTTGCCTGTGGTGGAGATGAAGCCACTCAACCAACAGACGCACCAAAAATCGAAGCCAACGTCACAGCTGGAAATGGTCCACAGAATACCGATGCCCAAAATGGACAAGCCCCCAATGGTCAGCCTCAAGGTGGTGGACAAGGTGGTGGACAAGGTGGCGCCGATATGGGACAAGCAGGTGGACAAGCCCCCAATGGTCAACCTCAAGATGGTGGACAAGATGGTGCTGATATGGGTCAAATGGGTGCACCCAACAATGGTCAAAACATCGGCGCAGCAGTGCCTCCAGAAGATGGACAGAACATTGGCGATCCGAATGTACCACCGGACACAATCAACCAAACAGTCGGCAAAGATGGTGAAACGCCACCCCAACCAATGGACATGGGAGATGCTGGTGGTGGACAGCAAGAACCCAAGAAAAAGCCTCCCACCTTCATCTTCAATGCGCACAGCGAAGACAGTGGTCCAATCTACAAAGCGGAAGACGGTTCATGCTTCGTTCGCAAAGACTGGGATCAACCCAACAACGGTACGATGGGAGATACAGAAGTGAGAGACTGCCCCCAACAAATGGCATCCGACGCTTGGAAAAATTGTCCCAATGGTCGATTGGTCAAACACAATGTCGGAGACAAAGAAGGCACTTGTGAATGTGAGCCCATCGTTGGTGGAGAAGCCACTCCTGTTGATTGCCCATAATTTGTTCAATCAAACTAGGTCAAATTGGTATGGTCCAATGTCGAATCAAGTTTCTAGATGGATTGTATGAACAAGGGTAATTTGGCCAAACAATACAATCTAAGCCTAGAAGAAGTTGAGTGGGTTGTGGCAATGCACGACACCCTCAAACCATTTGCGACACTTGACCAAGACGGTCAAAAGGCACTGTTGGAAGCAGTTTGTGGGCGCACGGACACGCCTTGTACAATCGAAGATATCGAGACTCTTTGGGATACTCCACAATCCTTATCCAAGGTACACGTTGCATGGCTGTTGAAAGGTCTGAGCCACCCAAAAGCCCCTTCCAAATTGCTGGTGTTTTTGGAACAACAACAAGCCGAGTTTGACGCTGAGTCTGAAACATATTGGGAAACTGCAATACCCGATGGTTCTGAAACCGTTGACACTATAGACGAAGTGAATTCTATTGGCGAATTCCCCGTCGACATGCTTGAGCCGAGCGATACATGGAAAACCACCCTCCCAGTCTTTGAGGGAGATTTAATAGTGAGATTGTACTCAGATCACGATCAATGTTGGCGCTATTATGGTTTGGATATTGAGACCGAGTCCATCCACTCCTTAGAAGAAGAACCCAAGATTCTCAATCGCTACATGACCAAACGGCAACATCCACATCGACCGATGGCCATGCTTTGTCTGGACTGGAAACAAGGCAACATGGAAAAATCTCAGTACAGGCATCAATCCACAGACAGTTCTGGCTCAATCGAGAAAATTTTTGACAGCCAACCATTCCAACAACGACACTTACAAACGGGGACCCTCACCTGCATGGGCAACACCCAACCCCACAAAAAGATTGATGGCATTGACACACACAAAAGGCGCATTCAAAGTGGCATCCAGCGTTTGTCAACGGCAACGATTCGCCTACAATCACTGGTTCAAGATACCTCACCCCTGTATTGGCATTTGAAACAGCATTTGAATCAAACCATTGAAGGCATCGGTCAACAAGGTGAAACCCTTCGATTGCGCAACAGCATCTTTTGTCAGAGCCTCGCAGATCAAACACACTGGATCGGTGGCACGTCTAAGCAAGGCGTCGTGATTCCCCTTCCCCAAATATCCAGTCAACACAAAGACAGTGGTCAACAGCGATTGATTGGGGACGGTGTGGTGTCTTTACAAGAACACTGCTCAACCATCCAAAGACATGGACACCCCGTATTCAACAAAACCCCCGAACTTGAGCACCATCTCTCAAAGACGCTTTCACTGGTTGGACATGGACATTCACTGACACACTGGCTGTTCACAGAACAATTCATGTCCGCAGAACAAATCGATCCAAGTCGCCGAACACAAGTGCGGTTCAAGAACACCATTGAAGTGGAATTTCAAGGACGGCTCCAGTGGGGAGAACACACCCTTGTCATCAATCCAAATGGTTCCATCACGTGGACAAATACCCACACTACAACAACAATACAGTGTCTCATAGAACAAGATCGACAGCATACCCGACACAAAAAAGAAGCGACAACCACCAGTGTAAGCATCGAGCGTGGGGTGTGGTCTTGGAAATGATGAATTTCGACAATTCAATTTGTATCGAAGAATAAAGGTGTGTTATAAAATTGTTATGAATAAAAGCACGTTGTCATTGCTGTTTGCTGTAACCACAGGTCTCTTAGCCTGTGGCGAAGGCGAAGGAGAGGATAAGCCTGTCGACACTGACGCAACTGAAACCGATACAGACACAGATACAGACACAGGCGACACTCAAGACACAGACATCACGGATACAGGTCATACAGACGATACCAGTGACACACATGACACTGATACCAATGACACCAACGATACCAACGATACTGAGGACACCGATGATACTGAGGACACTCAAGATACGGCTATAGCTGATACGGCTGATACTGGCGTCATTGACACTGGCACCAATCCAGTCGGTCCCGGTCCCAATGCGGTTGTTGACTTTTCGCTGCCTGACACAAACCCCTCTTCACCAACAGTGGGTCAAACCATCTCTCCACGAGATTACTTACAAGAAGTGAGCGGGTGGTATTTCATCAAAGCGACGTGAGGCTACTGTCGTAGTCAGTTTGACTACCTCACTCAAATGCATGCAGAGTTGCAAGCAGAGTATCCCAGTTTGAGCATTCCAATACTGGGCATCAACATGATGAATACGGAAGCCGGAATGGCGAGTGTATCGCTCATCAGCAATCTTCCAGTTGTTCAAGACGACGCAAATGTAAACGTTTGGAGCGACTGGGGTGCTGTCTGGCGCGATGTAATGATCTTAAACCGAGAAAACGAAGTCATTCACACATTCAATCTCACCCAGCACAGTTTGGCGCCTGGAAATGGTTTTTGTACAGATGGCGCATCGTTCACTCAAGCCGATTGTGAGGGACTGGGCGAAACGTGGCATGTGAACTATACGTATTTGAAACAATTGTTCATTGACGCGGCAACGCAATAACACACAAGTCTATCGCAAAAGATGTTGGCCATCCTGTTGGGTCTCAACAAAATCAGCCGGTTAAAAGTCCAGCATTCTAAACGCCCAAAGCATAGCTGGTCGTATACAAAATCGAGCAATATGGCTCTTTGATCCGAATCTACAAGTACCTTTCGTTTCTAAAGTACCATGTGATTTTACAGGAGAGTCAATGCTAATTCAAAATCTGGAACAGAACAATTTGGACATCATTGGAGATGTACACGGAGAAATCAGTGCACTCAACAACCTATTAGAGCACTTGGGGTATGATGGAGACGGCATCCACCCACAAGGTCGGATACTCGTTTTTGTTGGTGACCTTATGGATCGTGGAGAAAACTCTTGGGCAGTCTACAAAAAGGTGAGCCATCTAATAGAGCAAGGAAACGCCCATTGCATTTTGGGAAATCATGAACTCAATCTTCTCATTCCAGATCCTGAGTTTACAGATGGACGTCCAAAGGTCAAAGCTGGCAATGAATGGTTTCATGGACAAATCGAACTGGTCAACAAAGAACAGCCAACATCAGTTCAACCACAGTACTTGTTGCATACCGCAGAAGAGCGCGAAGAATTGACACAGTTTTTAGAGACTCTGCCACTGGCCATCGAAACACCCAAGTTGCGTATTGTACATGCATGTTGGGACAAGGAGTCAATCAAAAAAATACGACAGAGCTCTTTGAGCGTCGCCAAATTGCATGAGAAATATGAACGCTCCTGCCATCAAAAGATTGACACCCTCGTCAAAGAGTATTTAAGAGAGCACCCCACTGAGAATCCCAACAATCTATCTTCAAAAGACTGGTTCAAACAACAACACCGAAAGCATCCGATGCGTATTCAAGCGGAACTGATTGAGCAGAACGACAATTTGATTAAGCGAGTGTCTTCAGGACCAGAAGATAGACTCCGCAACGGTCAGCAACCGTATGAGGCTGGTAAAAAGAAGCGCTATGTTCAACGAGCGCGGTGGTGGGAAGATTACACGGACGACAAAATTGTGGTGGTGGGCCATTATTGGAGAAAAGCCGAACATCCTCAAGGAACCATTGATTTAACGCCCGAAGACAAGCGCCACATTCCGTCCACTTTTCAACCCCATGAAGGTTCATTTCATTGGCTGGGAGTGTCAGAGACAGAACGGAGAAATGTGATGTGCGTTGATTACTCTGTTGGAAAAAGGTTTCTAGAACGACACCACAAAGTGAACACTGGAACAAGTGGATCCTATCTGGGAGCTTTTCGATACACCGAGAATGATCGTCAAGGCTCTATAGAGATTGTTCTCGATGATGGTAGAGTAATACCCATCCAGTCCTAAGGTTTTTGCAAGAATGCAAATTTAGGATAAATTGATAAAAATGGAATTTGCATGCACGATGATTTTGAAAATACCGTTCGACTCAATCCCAGCAAAACCTTCACACCAAAGAAGGTAGAGCGACGGGATGTTTTCATGCAAATTAAGGGACCAGGTGCACCACAAACCATCATCATTGAACGTGGAGAGCACATTATTGGTCGAAGCACGGAAGCCGACCTGCGATTCTTGTCCAGTCGCGTATCCAGAAAGCACGCCAAATTGTTCACCAAGAGCAACGACACCTACTGTATAGATTTGGAGTCGCACAATGGATTGCTGTTGAATGGTATCAAGGTCCATTCGGTGGCACTTCGAGACGGTGACACATTACAGATTGGGGATATCGTGCTGATTTACCATCAGGGAGTACAATGGGCATCTATGTAACTTTTTGGGGTGTTAGAGGCTCTATCCCGACTCCTGGACATGCAACGCAAAGATTCGGCGGAAACACGGCCTGTATTGAAGTGCAAGCTGGAGAAGAACTGTTCATCTTGGACGGTGGTTCTGGCATGCGAAGTTTGGGACAAGACATTTTGTCCAGACAAGGTCACCCCTCCATCAAAGCGCATTTATTGTTCAGCCACTCTCACTGGGACCACATTCAGGGATTTCCGTTTTTCATTCCTGCGTACTCTGCCAACAGCATCATGAAAATCTATGGAACCAACGCCAATGATCGAAAGATTTTTGATTTATTGCACGGTCAAATGCAAGATCGATACTTTCCAGTTCAGTTTAGCGATTTGGGTTCCAACATTCAGCCGGACCATTTGGACAACGGCAAAAAAGACATCAACGGCGTGAGCATAGACTTTTTCAACACACACCACCCCGGTGGCTCTTTGGCATATTCCATTACCTACAAGGGCAACAAAATCGTCTATTCAACGGACAACGAGTTGGACATGTTGCTGTTGAACCGCGATGCAACACTTCAAGACACTGAAATTCCTCGTCGTGCACCACCAGAATTGCTCAATTTTTTGCGCGGCGCCGATTTGGTGATCGCAGATGGTCAATATACGGATGAAGAATACCCATCCAAAATCAACTGGGGTCATGCGCGTGCGAATACATTGGTAGATGTTTGTTTGGAGGCTGAAGTCAAAAACCTCGCCATCACCCACCATGATCCAATGCACTCAGACGACATGGTCGACCAAAAAATACAATCTTGTAGAGAAAGGGTGTCACGTTTCCAAGGAAATCTAACTGTATTTGGTGCCCGTGAAGGTGTGACATTAAAGTACGCTTAACAAAAAATACCTTGAAAAGGTATTGACAGCCCTCTGAAAAATCTGTACGTTATAACTGATCCGGCATTTGCCAATCAAACAATCAAACTCACTTTTGGAGAAAACAGTATGTCTTCACATTACAAACAAATTGACGGAAAAAAGTATTCTGCGGCTCTTTTGGCTAAAGCAGATGAATTGGTAGCAGGAAAAGGCGACGGTCGCATCTCTGCTGACGACGCTGCAGAACTTTTCGACATGTTGGCAAAAGACGGTAAGTATTCTGACTTGGAAAAGGCAACAATCGCTTACATCCGTGAAAACGAAGAAAAGTACAAGTGGACTGAAGCTGGTGACAAAGCTTTGCGTTTCGCAGTTCGCGTGTGGGCAGCCGAGCGTGGTGCAGACAAGTAATCTAGTCACTTAGATTTTGTGTTGAGGCCTCATCACTTCGGTGGTGGGGCTTTTTTATTTGGTCATCCACTGTCATCCCATACCAATCCTTCGAAATGTCAGAAATACATTCAACGACAATAGAATGCTTACCTCTCCTAGAAATGGATATCGTTGATGACAAGCAAAAAATCTAGTTGATTAAGATTTTTTGCTTGACACAAATTTTAGAATCCTGTATGTTTTGTCCATGTACATTATTTAGGTGTACTAATACAACAATCTCAATCAATACAATTTGGAGAGTTATCATGGCTAAGACCAGAAGATCTCAAGAATACAAGCGCCTTATGGCAATCGCAGAAGCAGCTATCGAAGTAAAAGGAAAAGGCATCCGTGGGGAAGCTCAAGACCACATCATTACAGATGAAGCTCGCGAACTTTTCGAAGCTATCGAGAAAGATGGTGAGTACACAGAAGCTGAAAAGTTGGCTGCAGCTGACATCCGCGCACAATACAAGTTTACTGATGCAGGTCGCCAATTGTTTGGTGAATTGCTTCGCGACTGGGCCCTTGCTCGTGGTCGTGCAACACAAGCTGCCAACCGTGAAGAAGAAGCAAAAGCTGAAGAAGTAGCAAAAGCTGCAGAAGAAGCAAAGAAAGAAGCAAAAGCGAAGGCAAAAGCTGCTAAGAAAGATGGCGTTAAGAAGACCAAAATTGGTGACGAAGAGTTGGATTCAAACTTGGTTCGTTACGCTCTTAAGTGTGTCGAAATGAACATCACTAAGTCACGTGCTGCTATGACAGAAGAAGAGTACGGAAAAGGTGATTTGGGTGGAAAGCAATGCATCGGTAAAGATGACGTAGCTGGTCTCATCGAAATCGTTTTCGCTGATGGTGAGTACTCAGAGTTGGAAAAGGACACTATGGACTGGATCCGTTACAACATTGGTATGTCTGACGCAGCTCGTAAAGAGTGGAAATCTGCTTACGCAAAAGCAAAGAATGCCGCAAAGCAAAAGTAATCTAATCTTGTAGATTTCTTAGATGATGCCTCATCACTTTGGTGGTGGGGCTTTTATCATTTTAGAGAAGATGCTTTTGTTTTCTCTTGAATAGAAAGAGAAACACACTACAATATTAAAAACTGGAGGTACAATGAGTGAAAAGAAGAACAACGAACACTGGAAGATGGTTCTCAGTCCCGAAGCCTATCATGTCACTCGAGAAGCCGGCACAGAACCTCCATGGACGGGTGCGCTGTTAAATGAAAAACGGATTGGGACCTTTCACTGTATTTGTTGTAAGACAGCCTTGTTTAAATCGGACGCCAAATATGAATCGGGCTGTGGTTGGCCAAGTTTTTTCGAACCACTGGATGGAAGTAATTTGCTTGAAGTGTTGGACACCAGCTATGGGCGCATTCGAACAGAAATTCGCTGTAAAACCTGCGATGCCCACCTAGGACACGTCTTTAATGATGGTCCACCACCAACAGGAATCCGATATTGCATCAACAGTGTCGCTCTGTCTTTTGACAGGACTGAATAATCGACTTGTCTATCGTCTCTCATCTATCAAGGTTGAGAAAAGCCCATAAATCCGTTAGTCTTGCTCATCACCCGAGGTAAGACATGGACATTGCCACCGAAGCCAAACGAAGAAGAACCTTTGGCATCATTTCCCATCCGGATGCTGGAAAAACAACGCTCACAGAAAAACTGCTGCTCTACTCTGGCGCAATCCACATGGCTGGTTCTGTAAAGTCGAGAAAAGCCAAGAACCACGCGGTCTCTGACTGGATGGAGATGGAAAAGCAACGTGGAATCTCGGTCACCTCTTCGGTATTGCAGTTTGAATATTTGGGAGCGGCCCTCAATCTTTTGGATACACCGGGACACGCGGATTTCTCCGAAGATACCTATCGAGTACTGGCAGCAGTGGATTCCGCCGTCATGCTCATTGACCACGCCAAAGGCGTCGAGGCTCGGACACTCAAACTCTTTGAAGTTTGTCGATTGCGAGAGTTGCCAACAGTGACCTTCATGAACAAACTGGACCGCTACGGTCTCGACCCACTGGAACTGTTAGACGACGTGACGACAACCCTTGGACTCAAAGTCGTCCCCATGAACTGGCCCATCGGCATGGGAAAAGAATTTAAAGGCGTGGTTGATCTCCAAACCAAAGAAGCCATTCTGTTCCAAGGTGAGCGACATGGTGCTGTAGCCGCCACCAGTCAACGCATACCGTGGGATGAATGCGTAGAGATCATCGGTGAGGCTTTGCATGAACAAGTGACTGAAGAAATGGAACTGGTCGAGATGGCGGGCGATGAATTCACGGATGAAGAATTCTTGGATGGAAAACTATCTCCTGTCTTTTGGGGCTCTGCCATGAACAACTTTGGGGTCGAACCCCTGTTGCGGTTCTTGACAGAAAAAGCAGCCCCACCTTCTCCACGCAAAACAATAGAAGGCGACATCATCAGACCGGAAGAAGAACGCTTCAGTGGTTTCATATTCAAAATCCAAGCCAACATGAACCCCAAGCATCGTGATCGCATTGCCTTTATGCGGGTGGTATCTGGTGCCTTTGAGCGAGACATGTCGGTCATCATTGGGCGCAACGGAGACAAACTCAAACTGGCCAAACCGCACTCTTTTATGGCGCAAGAACGTTCAATTGTAGACCATGCTTATCCGGGTGATATTGTTGGTCTATACGATCCTGGTAAACTTCGCATTGGCGACACGTTGTCAGGCAAAGACAGACTCAAATTTGATGGAATTCCACGGTTTGCACCAGAACACTTCGCTCGGGTTGTCTTAAAAGACCCACTGAAGAAAAAGCAACTGGACGCTGGATTGACACAACTCTCTCATGAAGGGGTCATCCAGATTTTCTACCATCCGCACAGGGGGCGTTCCGAGCCGTATTTGGGCGCGGTGGGTATGTTGCAGTTTGAAGTGTTACGCGAACGCCTAAAAAATGAGTACCGAGTGACGGCAGTACTGGAATTGCTGTCTTTTCAATTCGCTCGATGGGTCGAAGGCACTGATGAAACGATCAAATGGCTGGAAGCCCGAAGAGATTATCCGGTTCTCAGAGATCGCAACAACCAACCTGTACTCCTCTCAGAGTCACTGTGGTCACTCAATTACGCTTTGGACAACGCACCAGACATCAAACTACATGAAGTAGAGCCACTATAGAAATTCTCTGTTGGCTCTTCCTTCATTCTTCGTTACGGCTTGGTGCCCTTAGCCTGTGACAGTGAACGAACTGTTGATTCACCGACCAACGTTATTCAATCTTCAAAACACTGATTGTTGGCTTCAAGTCCGTCGAACCCAAGCCACAAGTTCTTATCCACCGTTTCTCCAACTTGTATGCAAAAGCGCCAAATTGTCAACACACGCTGCTCAGCCATGGCATCATATGGTTCGTTCTTGTACAACCAGCACAATTGCTTCATCCACATTGCAAACTCATCAGATCGGGTCGTAATCTCTTTGCAAAGACTATAGACATTCTCTGTGATATCGCGTGTGTATACATCCCCACCACACCGAGCTTGTTCTGCTCTATAAGCCATCACCTCATACAACCCATCAAACTGTTCTTCCCCATACTTTAACCAACCCCAAAAAGATCTCCCCACGATCACCTCACACATCAACCCAACAAAGCCCACACACTATACACCATATTGCATACAACAGATTCACCACGGTCAAAATCTGTCCCAACCAAAATGCAATACCCCGTTCTGTAGATACGATTCTGGAAAAAGTTCTCGGACAACAAATTTGGTCAAGAAGAAAAATTAACTGGATTTTCTGGAATATTTTTGTGCGTCTGTCAAAATTTCATCTCAATGATGATTCTAAGCACCTTTGCGGAACAGATATTCCGATCCCAAAACACGGGTCATGATCCCCAGGGAAACGATTGTCAACACAGTGGATACACCGATTGACATTGCCCAATAGGATGTTGCCACCGTCTCTCCCCGCAACACCATGCTGGTCATAACCTGCTGTCCTAGTGCTGGTACTGAAGCCATCCACACGGCAGGCTCCATCGGTTTCATAGAGGCAAACAATCCTGGAAGCATCGGCAGCAGCATCGTCGTTGACAAATATGTTTGGGCTTCTTTGAAGGACTTTGCAACAGTTGCCAACAAGAGTTGTCCCGCTCCTGCAAACAAAATCAACGGAACCGAAATCAACAGCAACTGCAGTCCCTCTTTCCAACCCAACACCAGTCTCAAACCCAAATTCTCCAAAGGCAATTGATGCATCGCCACCATTAAACACAACAATGTCAACACACCACCGAGAATACCAAAGACTACGGTGCTCAACCATTTGCCCAACACCAGTGCCAACGGTGATACTGGCTGCAACAACAATGGTTCCAGCGATCCCCGCTCTCGCTCTCCTGCGGTGGCATCAATGGCCATGTACATGTTGCAACCAAAAGCCGCCATGATGAGAAACATACCGATCATTTCTAGAATGTTGGACGCTCGAGTTTGAGGCGTCGCCAAATCTTCACTGTGAACCTCCAACGGTCTCAACACTTGTGAAGATATGCCCCTCGACAACAAACGCAACTGGCGAATTCGTGCACTGTAGGCACCCAAAATTGCTTTGAACCTACCTGTCGCGACCTTGGTACTTCGCTTTGACTCGTCGGCAACAACTGTAATTCTGGCGGAAACTCCTTCGCGAAAGTCTTCTCCAAAATCCTCATCAATCTCAACGATCATCGCCTCATCGCCTCTGCGCACAACAGCATGGGGGTCCAATCTCATTTCTTCTGTCGGTTCTTCGAGTACAACCCCTTGCTCTTCCAAAAACTGAACCAAATTGGGTGCCCGCTCTATGCCAACAACAGGGACTTCCAACGGTCCTTCGATCTCCTCTTCAGAAGATATTACGGAGAGCATCACGGTGATCATCAATGGACCCAACAAAGGAAAGGTCAAAGCCGACAACAATGCCCGCCTGTCTCGGAAAGCATCGAGCAACTCTTTGTAGGCAACAATTCGTATAAAATTCCACTGGCTCATTGTTCACACACCAGTTTCACAAAAGCTTCTTCCAAGTCTGACTCTCCTGTCAGTGAACAAAAGTCTGCGACATTGCCTGTGGCTTTGACTTTACCATTGGCAATCACCACAATCTCATCGCACAACGCCGACATCTCTTGCATGATGTGGCTAGACAAAATGACACAGCAACCCGCATCTTTCATTCGACGAATCAAAGTTCGCATCGCACGTGTGGTCATGACGTCCAATCCATTGGTGGGTTCATCCAAAATGACATTTTTGGGATTGTGCACAATGGCACGGGCGATGGATACCTTCATACGTTGCCCCTGTGAAAACCCATCCACCCGTCTGGACAAAATCTCGTTCATGTCCAGCAACTCATTGAGTTCATCGATGCGTCTTGTCACCATTGAAGCATCCATACCTTGCAATCTGGCAAAATACGCAATGTTTTCTCGAGCTGTCAACCGTGGATAAAGCCCATAGGCATCTGGAAGTGCACCCAAGCAACGTCGAGCCTCCAACGTTTGCCGACTCGGATCAAAACCGTCTACCGACACACTACCGTGGTCTGGTCTCAGCAAACCGTACATCATCCGAATGGTGGTTGATTTCCCTGCTCCGTTGGGTCCCAACAAGCCTGTGATTTGACCATCCAACGCCTCAAACGACACTGATTTCACCGCTTGTACATCGCCAAAGGCTTTCGCCACATCAACCACTGAAATCATGGTGCGGTCCCCGCTGCTGACAGCACAAAGGGTGGTCGACGAATCTCACTCGCACAGCGAACGTCCAACTTTTGTGGCTCTAATTCTTGGTAAAAGTCGGTGACGCTGTCCGAGATACAGGGCTGATGAATCGTGTTGTGCCCCATCCCAGATACGATGACGTGTGTCGCATTTCGAAGCGTACTCAACGCCAAATCTCCATAGGCCGGTGGCGTTACAGGATCAAACTCTCCACTGAGCAAGAGCGTTGGAACATCCGATGTCCACTCAAGGACTGGTTCTGTTGATGGTGTTGTTTTCCAAATAGCACACATCTCTTGAAGTTGCGTTGTGGACAACACACCGATGTCCATCTCAGGGGCTTTGGAGAACTCAATCTGTGACACATCTTCTGCACACATAATGGAGAGGTAGAGACCGATCGGAATTCCATCAAAGGGACTGTTTCCCAACCACCCAACAATCGTTGACCAATCGTCTTCACTGGCAATGCTGTGAATGGCATAGGGAATCAATGACGCGGTGGTACTTTGATAGAGAAGTTGTTGAAGTACAGCCCAAAAAGCCTGATCGGTGACCGTGGTTTCTGTCATGACTCCGGTCACAGGGTGTGGATGTCTGACAATTTTACTGCCATTTTGTAGCGCCGACACCACTTGGCGATACTCGTCTTCCAGGTTGGGAAAGGCAGAACGACAATCCTCATCTGATGTGCAATCTGCAAGCACCGCCTCCAAAGCATCTCGAACACCCACACCAAAATCACCACCTATGGCACGTTGAAAGGGAACGACCCCATCCAATACTGCACTGCGGACCGTTGACGGATGACGTTGCATAATTGTCAATCCCAACCGTGTTCCATAGGAGACACCATAGAGATTGACTTGCTCGTAGCCCAATTGTCGTCTCACCCAGTCTGTGTCATCAGCCAACCGAGGCGTCTGGTACCATTTTGGATCCCGTGGCATTTCAGACCAGCAATGTTCCAAAGCCTCTTTGGGAACTTCAATGCCGTCTGCGTCATCCGGCAGATCACAATCAAGGGGCTCTGACTTTCCGGTCCCCCTTTGATCGATGAACACCAAGGTGCGACGTTGATGCACCTTACGAAGGGCCGGATACAGTGTCGCGATCGCCTCAGTGGCTCCTTGACCGGGACCACCTGCTAAGATGAAGACCGGGTCGGGTTCGGCGTTGGAGCGAATCGCTGGTAGTTTCACAACGTTGAGTAAAAGAGTCTCTCCAGTTGGATCTTTGACATCAACTGGAGCCAATAAAGTTGTACACATTGCTTCTTGCCGAACATACTTGGGATAGCAACGCTTCCATTCAACCGCCGTCGCAGGACCCAAAGCATCGTCCGCCCTCGCCATTCCAAAGAACGATGCCCACAATGCCCACAATGCCCACCAACTCATCACTGCTTGCGTCTCCTCATTGTTTTGTCTGATTTGCCTGTGGGTTGTATCGTATTGACAACGGTTCTTCCACCTGCATGCGCTGCTTCACTTCCTGTACCCAATCTGCATTTTTGAGAAAAGATCCATCGACCGTTTCAAGCGTAAACGGCATTCGTTGTCTCAACTTTGGGTTCAACCACCGTTGAAAGTTGCGCGCAGACACCCAATACACACGTTCATCTTTTTGAGACATTGGCCACACGATCGTCCCAGAGTGACAAACTGCACACAGCCACCCCGAAGGACGATGGACGACCACGGACAAAATAGAAGAAATCAACTGTATCCATTGTTGCATCTGCTTCGATGACAACCACGTTTCCAACTCGGTCTGTATCTGGACGCCTCGCAACAAGGTCTGAATGTGTTCTGGTTGTTGCTTGCGCCATCGAAGTGGGTATTGCTGTCCCAAAGACAACAGTTTATTCAGTGGCTGATCCGATAACGCCTGCTCCATACTGATTGAAGTGCCTAGGTATTCTTCGTACACCCAGTGCAAGACACCTTGTCGAACCTCCAATGGATACCCCGACTCTAAGAAGTTGAGTAGTCTTGACCATTGCCAACCGGCTATCTGTTCGCCTAGAAAGAGTCGAAAGAATTCTACGCTGACAGCCTGAAACAAAGGATTGGAGGTTTGCAGCCCCAACGTTCGATGCAATTCGTCCAACTCACAGGTGTGAATCAACCGTTCCGCAATCGCTTTTGGGGGATTGGGGGCTCGAAAAGCTTTGTAATATTGACCAAACCACCCTTTGTCATTCGGTGTTTGACGGGCACAAAATGCATTCAATGCCAATCGAAAAGACTCTTCTGGCCACAGCAAAGACACCAGTTCACTGAGCGTCTGGACATCCATATTCTCCAAAGAGGTGATCGCGATTGCCAACACCTTTTCTTGCAAAACAGAATTGCTCCGCTCTCTCGCCAGCGCTGGTATCCGCCTCAACATTGCGGGTTTCAATTTCCATTGTCTCAACTGAGCCGTCTCTATTTGAAGCAGTTTGTCGCGCAACGCTGTGTTCTTAGATGGACTTGAGCGCACCTTCCCTTTGGGTTCAGGCAACGAGTCCACCGCTTGCTGTAGACGAATGGGGGTGCCCACAAACTGTAAATTGGTCGGAAACATCAACGCTCCAGTTGCTCAATCAAATCGTCCATCGCTTCACGCAATCGCTCAATTGATCCATTGATTCTTAGAACCCCTTCCGCCAGTACCGCGTCAAACTGAACCAGTGTGCCATCGACCGACTGTGGCAATTGCTGGGCAAAGGCATTGACCCCAACCGTCAAAACAGTTTGCATCTGCTCCATCTGCCCCGTCAGTTCCACCAATCGAGTAGACTGACTCGACAGTGTTTTCAACAACTGTGCACTGAGTTTCCCCATCTGTTGGACACTGTGATTTTGAGATTCCGTTGCCTGCTTCATGGTCTCGATGGTGTTGGTACTGCCTTCAGAAACCACTCGAATATCGTGGGATGCTTGTTGCATCAATCGAACGACTGGCTCGAGATTGTCAATGGTGTTTTGCACCCCTTGCAACGTTTGGGAAACCGCGGTGTTGCTTTGATTTTGCAACCCCAGACTTTGTTCAATCTGTCCCAGCAAGCCCCGCATGTCACCACCCGCTTTGCTGTATTTGTCCGCCGTAAAGGACAGTGCATTGGAAGCCTGTTGAAGAGAATTGTTGAATCGTTGATAGGAATCAGCCGTCTCTGAAATGCTTGGAAATACCGCCTGAAGTTGAGTGGATGCCTGCATAAAATTCTCAGAAACAGTGGTGGCGGGTTTCATACTGGCACTCAATTTTCCAACCACAGAATCCAGTTGTTGGGCTGAGCCACCCAACTGAGACAGTGCGGGTGTCAAGGTCGCCACGAGTTCTTGCCAAGACCCTATGTGCCCCTCTTGCAAGGTCACCAACGTAGACATCGACGACTGCGAACGTTCCAAAGACTCACTGTACTGACGATGCACCTGTCCAAGTTGCAAGACCATATCGGCACCCATTTTCTCCAGAGACCGTTGGGTTTGTACTTGTGCTTGATGCATGGCCTGTTGCAATTTTTCACCAGCTTCTTGTGCTTGATCCAACAAAGACTGACCCGCCATTTCCTGTTGTCTCGCTGCAGAGAGCAACCCATTTTGATACTGCTGAAAAATCTCTTGGAGTGAAACCTGTAAGTCGGTACCAAAATCCACCAACCTTGACTGCAAATTGCTTTGGGTTTGTTGGACACTTTGCTGAAGCAATGAAGTCATCTGTTCAGTTGTATCGACAAGATGCTGACTGGCTGTGCGTTGCTGAACGTTGGATTTCTCAATCAAGCTCTGTTGTCTTGCGATGCCTTCATTGAGGCGTTGGGTCATTTGCTCTTCCAGCAGTTTCAAGGACTTCGCCAAGTGCCCTTCCATGTCGCGTTGGGTATCGGTCAGTGTCTTTGAAACCGTTTCCGACACAAACTGTGCGTTGTCACGCAAAGAGGTGGATGCTTCTTGTATGGCACTGGACCAACCGTCCCCCACTTGACTGAGTTTGTCGTGTGCGTGGGTGGCTCCCTCTTTCAAAGACGTTGCAGATTGTTGAACCGACAATTCCAAGGACTGACCAGCCTCGTCAATGCGCTGATTGAGTTTTCGACCGACCTCTTGGACAGACTGGTCAAGAGATTGACTGGCATGTTCTAGAGCGTCTCGAATGCTTTGACCCATGTGTCCCCAATCTTCCAAGAAAGTTTGACTGGCCTGATGGAGACTCTGTTGGAGCAGTTTGGTAGAGTCCGACATGGTATCGGAGAGTTGCTGACGAACTTGAGACAAGGAAACATTGAGATCAGACCCAGACTTCTTCAGTGCATCTGAAATGTGTTGGCTCGAAGAACGCATTTGTGTATCCCAGTCTGTCCCAACAGTTTTCAGTGTGTTGGCGATCTGTTGACTGGATTCAATCAGGTTGGTGGAAGCCTCACCCGTCGATCGTTCTACCGTACTGCTCCAAGCGACACCACTGTCATGCACCCGCGTGGACCAATCCTCAGCACTTGCCGATACGACCTTTGACAAATTGCTTGTCGTTTCTGTTAATGTAGATGCCCACTGCTCGGACTGTACAGACATCGAACCCATCAACGCTTCGCCCACACGTTGCATTTGATCGGCGGCCTCCTTGTTGGACTGCTTCCAGTGTGCACCGGCTTCTTCACTGGATTCCTTGAGCACTTTGCCCAAAGCACTGGTCGATTCTTCAAACTGAGTTGCAACACCCAACCCAGACTGTTTGAGAGCCTCACTGGCCACCGAAACATCTTCAACAAACTTTTGACGGGCATCGATCAGTTTGTCCGCCAACGCACCATCTACACCTTTGGCGACGCGTTCAGCCATTTGTTGCTGGGTCGCATCGAGTTGCGCAACCAATGTTTGTACCTGAGTCAAAATCTGCTCATTTCGGTTGTTTTCGGTCTGCAAACCATCGGATATCCGCTGCATGGTTTGTGCTCCAGCCTCATGAATTTGACTGGTCTGCTCAAGTTGGGGCACAATATTTTGAAGTTGTTCGGAAACTTGTACAAAAGCGGCTGCCGCCTGAACACTCGGCTCTCCTGCCAGCTGAATTTGTTCGGCAAGGGTACTGAGGTTGTCATGTCCTCCCTCCAATTGCTTCAACGTCAATTCAATACTCTGTGTCATTGTTTGCAATTGCTCAAAAGCCTCTCGTTGCCCCCCTTGCAAGGTTTGAAGTTCGGATGCCATTTGACTGAAGGGCTGAATGAGTGTATCGTCGACACCGCCTGTAATTCTCTGGATAGCCTCTTCGTGTGCTTTGTTGAGTTCTGAAACCATGGACCGAATGCTGCCCGTAACTTGTAAGTACTCCGCCGTACCACGTTGAATCGCAGCATGAGACTCCGTCAATCCCGACTGGGCTTGCAACACCATGTCTCCCAACTGAGAGACCACTGGAAAGACCTTTTGAAGTTCTTTTGCAGAGTCGGAAAACACACGGGCTGCCGCTTCAACTGGCTGCGCTGCCTGCGCCATTCTCTCCGCACCCAACGTGACACCTTGGGTGGTTTTCTCCAGTGCACCGATGACCTCTGCCACAGAATCCACCGATCGACGCCAGCGGTCCATCGACACCTGTTGACGCTGAACAGACGCCGCAAAACTCTCGGAAGTATCCCGCAACGACTGACCAATCGCCTGATCGATGCCGTCCATTACTTGTACGATCAGCCCCTGCACCACCTGGCTTTGCTTTCGAGTGGTCTCTTCTACATACCGTTGATTGGCCTGCTGAGATGTCGCAGCAACCTGAGATATCTCCTTGATGGCAGGAGCGAGTTGTTCTTGAACACTCTTTTGAAAGGCAAACTGTAGATTCTCACCCAATTTGGCCAAGGTCTGCTGAGATTTCCCCAAAGAATCTAAGGATTGTTTTTGCCCATTGCGCAGCAAGTTCATCTGCTTTTGCAACTGTTCCATCACATCCCGCGTGACGTTGTCCGCAGAGGGCAATTCCGGACAGGCATTGTCCAATGCAACTCGACATTGCACAATGGCATTGCTGACCCGTTGCTGAGTCCAAACCGTCAAGACCATCGACAACAACGCCGTCCCCAGCAAAGCAGTTCCAAGCCACGGTTCACTTTCCACCGACGATATGGAATGCAACAACGCACCCAACACAACCAAACCGGTCAGGGTCGCCAACGTTCTCAAGGACTGTCCCCGCTGCTCTTCGATGCGAGAAAGACTAAACCATTGAGCACTGGGTTCTTTGAGATGTGCTTTGCTTTTCCAAGTCACCACCTTTTGTTGTGCTTCACTGGACAACAACGGCAATGCTCCTTCGATGGTGCTTGTTGAAGCAGGGTCCCACCCCTTTTCCAACGCCGTTCTCCAAGCGTGAAGTTGATTGACCACCGACGACCAACCGACAATCATCACGATTTGCGCCAACACACAAAGCCCACTCAACAGCAATATCTCATTCATTGACTCTCTCCTTATTGACACAGCCTGTTGAGCCGTAGTCTATACTTTTGCTTTCCAGTTCAATTGTTTCTATAGGAAGCCAACACTTCTTCGACCGTTGAATTGTACAGTGTAGCAGGTCCAGTCAGTGCATCCTTCATTGGTTCTTCACCGGTACCCGCAACCACACTCCGTGTCACCATTGTCATCAACCGTTCCGTATCGTATCCTTTCAACACCGACTTCCACAACCGAACCCCAAAATCAGCCCACTGCGGAGACACCCCCGAACGCAAACTCAACAGCGCAGACAATTCGGAAATCGATCCATTTTCCAAATATACATCGGTATGGATGCCTTCCATGATAACGGAAACTGCCGCCCTAGAATTTGGATGCAAGTCTCTCAACCACCCTTCCAAACGTAGAGGCTGAGACAACAGAACCACGCCTTGGGTCTCGAGCAAATCTCGAAGAGTAGTCACCAGTGCGGTATACACTTGTTCCGTCGGTTTACTCATTTACGACGCTCCAATTCCCACATCCAGCCTTTCGTCGAGGACAACGCAACGCCGAGTCTACCAGTGCTGCTGAGCGCCACCGAATTGATGTCGGATTTCATTTCCATCTTCCACAGTGACTGACCTGTTCGAGCATCCCACAATCGAATGTGTCTATCTGCCCCAAATGACGCCACAGAAGGACCGTTGGGATCCAGTCCCATACCCCAAACGCCTCCTTTGTGACCCACAAATTGAATCACTGCATCAGGATCGTCGAGTTCCATGCGCTGTAGACCTTCTTTGGAAGCCAACAACACTCCACCATCGGGCAAGGTCAACACACTGGTTCTGTCTCCACGCACCGAGCGACGATAGAGTCGAGAGCCGTCTCTAAGACTCCACACATCGATTTGTCCCTGCATGGCTATGGCAATGGATGTACCGTCATAGGAAAAAGAAATTCGATTGATCGCTCGACCAAATGGACCCAGTCTCTGTACTTGCTCCAAACTTTCTGCCGACCACACACAGACCATTCCGTCGTGCCCACCAGCCGCCAACAAGGTGCCGTCGTGACTGTAAACCACGGTGCGGACCCACCCTTGATGAGCTGGTATGCGCTGCAACCGCCGACCTTTTTGTAAATCCCACAGTCGCAAGGCTCCGTCGTCTCCCCCTGAACAAAGTTGAGTACCAGATGGATGAAAGGCCACCGTCCGAATCCAATCTCGATGCCCAGCCAAAAATCGAGCCAACTGCTTGCCTGTGCGCACGTCCCACAAGCGAATGCTCCTATCCAAACTGGCGGTTGCAACCCATCGACCGTTGGGGGCAAACACAATGTCGGTCAATGTCTTTCGATGCCCCGTCAGTTCCACCATTTTTGGACGATTGTGAATCAACAATCCCTGATTGGGTCTTGAAACCGACTGTCCAACCATGCCGAGTTTACCACGTGTCGCAATCTTGGCTTCCACACCACCTGCCTTCGACCAAGTCTGAACAGCCCACAACGACCATTCCAATGTCAACCCAGTTTCAGCACTCAGACGTCGGGCAAAACGCTCAGCGACCACAGAAGATAAGTTTTGATATTGAACGATATCTCTGGTGATGCCTTCTCGAATCGCTAGATGAAGCGCTACGCACCCAGCCGGACGCTTTGGAAATTCTGCCATCATCCAGTGGTAAAAATGACGATGATCGATCATCATTCGACGCAGTTGAGTGGCTGAAAGTCCACACACCCGTTCTGCAATGTGCTGTTTGTGATGTGCTTTGGAGCTGGTGGATAGACTCATAATTCAGGACCGACAACAGAAAATTGGAAGAAAAAGAGCCTCCAATGAACTACAATTGTGCAATACAGTGTAGCACAAATCTATTTTTTCGACACCTTTTGGAGATTCCCTCGTGTATCGAAGCATTCAATTATTGGTACCTTGCCTATTGATATCTGGACTACTGGTATTGGCAGTCTCGCCCACGGCACACGGTGAACCTGACACTTTTGACAAGACAACGGCACCCGAAGAACAGTCCATTGACTCCATCGAACTGTCCTCTGAAGAGATTGCGACAGAACCTCTTGAAGATACAGGTGGTCCCCCTACAACAGAAGAACTTCTTGCACAAGTTGATTGGTCCCGATTTGACTTGCCCATCCCCATCAATGAGTCTGTCATTTATTGGGTCGACCACTTTAGCAACTCTGGTCGATGGACCGCATCGAGATCGATTCGCGCCAGTGGAAAATATCGAAATCTGATTCAAGCAGAGTTGCGCAAAGCAAATTTGCCCCAAGACCTCTTATACATGGCGATGATTGAAAGTGGTTTTGATCCCACTGCCACAAGCCATGCTGAAGCCGTCGGAGTGTGGCAATTCATTCCAAGCACGGGCATGCAATATGGATTGACGATCAACGACGTGATCGATGAGCGACGCGACCCTATACGCTCCACCCAAGCCGCCATCGGATATCTCAGCAAACTAAACCGAGAGTTTGGTGGCAATTGGCACTTGGCGATGGCCTCATACAACGCTGGTGAAAAGCGAATTTACAAAGCCGTCGGCGAAAAAGGCACCATCAACTATTGGGAACTCCGTGATGCACTCGCTGAAGAGACGCAATATTATGTGCCAAAAATCCTAGCCTTGGCGATTCTAGACAAATATCCAGAACTGTTTGGCGTCCCGAAGACTTCCAAAAAGGACAAGCCCTTGGTGGTCAAGCAAGTCACCGCAAAGAAAAATCAGCATGTCAGTACCCTTGCCGATATGGCAGAAATGACCGTCGAAGACTTTTTGTCTTACAACCCACACATTCTCAAAGAACGACTGATTGTTGAAACGAACGATGTGCGCATCTATGTCCCTCCAAACAAAGCCGAAATATACACCAAAAATAGCCGAAGCAATCAACAAGACAGACTGTCCAGTGGTCGAAGCCTGACCGACGAAGAGCTCGATGCTCTCGGTGGAGGCATACAAGAAACCGTCGATGTTTCACACCACAAAAAAGCGTTTTCGCACACGGTAGTGGATGGAGACACCTGGAGTTCCATCGCATCGACCTACGGTCTAAGACAGGCAGATTTACGACGCTGGAACCCCAATATTGAAACGACAGAACCTTCGGCTGGCAGCACAATCAAACTCTCCAAGCCCAAACCAAAAAAATATGTACAACACACCGTAACCAGCAAAGACACCCTAAAGTCACTCGCCAAAAATTACAATTGCTCTGTTGAAGACATTCGCTCTTGGAACGGACTCGATGAAGATGCCAAAATCGAGAAAGGAGATGTCCTTTGGATGCGCGAATAAAGCCCTGAATTATTCTTAAGAGTTTGAAGGTTTTAGAGATTTGTTGGATTTTCAAAATAGGAAAATAAAATAGTAAAGAACAAGACAGTTCGCCAAAAAGTAGCACGCTGCCACACAAATTCTCAAATCCAGTATCCAAACCAAAGACTGCAAGACGAGTTTACAAAGTCCCCTGCTCTACAAAACATGTCTGAACCATCAGTAGGTCCGATTCTATCGCTTTTCGATCGATGCCTTGACTGGACAACTCGTCGACGAAATCTCTCAACTGTTGACAGGCTTTGTTTTCCGCCTTTGACAAGGTGTTCCAACGGGTTGGAACAAATTTTTCGTAGTACTCAATTTTGTCACGCTCTCCCGAGGACAACAAGTCGGCTTTTCTCTTTTGTAGACGGGCAAACTCCCGCATCAACGACTCACTGGGATTCTCACAGGCGCGTTCATTGGAGGTGGTCTGTACCAATCGATATTCTTTACACAGTGCCGTCAAAGCCTTGTGGGTTTCAGCAGCTTTAACTTTGGCTTGGTCCAATTCCATTTGACGGGGCGCAACCACCTTGAGAAAGGCCTCAGCCTCTTCTATGCAGGCACCTGTCGGAAAGGTCTGCTTGTATTGTTGCCACACCACCCTTGAATTGCTATTGCGAGCAGTGTCACAAGCAGCCAATTCCGCCTCATCGACAATGGGTGTGGATTTTGCTGGACTCTTCGCTGGTGCCTCGGAAGGTTCATTGATTTCTTCGATGGCTTGAACGATGGCTTGGTCACCCGTTGTCTTTGCCACACTTTTGCTTTGGGGTACTCTTCCTTCCAACGACGCTCGTTTTTGGGCTGCCAGTTGGGCATACTCACTGTTGGGCCAACGGACTTCGATGGACTCGTACATGGCGCTGGCTCGTGTGGCATCGACGGATTCTAGTTCCTTGGCGGTTTTCAACTGCATTCGCTGAATTCTTCTCAAAGCAGTTTTGGCTTCGGGCGTATTTGGATGTGCTTTCAACACTTCTGCATATATGTCAAAAGCAGCCACTGAATCACCCTGTTGTTCAAGCATCACAGCCCGTCCAACTTGAGTCCCAGCGGTTTGACACCCAAAAAATAGTCCTGCAGCCAACCAAAAATTCATGACACTCCCCAATGATATTCGTTAAGAATACACTGAATTCAAACGCTATTGTTTCTGCACATAACATGATAGTGTATTGTCAGCATGGAACGATATAAAGATAGAACCCTTGTTTTGGAGTCATCATGGACAAATCTACAGCCAAAAAAGGCAATTTAGCCATCACCCTATCAACCTTTCTATACATCTTGTTTGATCGTGGCATTGAAATCCACGACGAAGCCATCGTCAATATCTGCCGAGAGATTGAAGCCGAGTCCCAAAAATCTACGGTTGAACAAGTTATGGAAGCGATGCACTTGGCATTGCCGTCTGATGTAGAAATTGACAAAGCCACCCTGACCGCTTTCGTAGAAGCTCAAAGTAATTGCAATGACTTCCAACGTCAGGACCCTTTTGAGTTGGGTAAGAAACTTGTGGACGCCGTTCAAGAGTCCATCTCTAGTGATGCCAGCGTTGAAGATGTAATGGCTTGGTTCAGTGAACGCGTACCGGCCATTGTAAATGGTTGGGCAACTAATGAGGAGCACAACGTTTTACAAAGCATTCGTCAATATGAGTTCAAGAGCAACCTACCTTGGATTGGACGCATTGCAGAACGCACAGACAACGGCATCGAAGAATTGTGGATCATGGTCGAAAAAGTGACCGATACCGTGCTGTGTATGGACCCCTATCCTTGGGACGATGTTGATGAAGAATTCCGATTGGACCTCCCTGAGTTCTTGCTTCGATGGGAACTGGCGGGATCGGTCGCCATCCACTTGGGTTGATCCGTAGCCTCGAGATCAATTAGAGATCATTTTTTGTCCAAGTACTTGTGCAAAAGGGGTTGGGGTTGGCTATACTAAGTATGGACTTTATTCAACTTCAACAATACTAATTTATGGCTTCACCTTCTTCTCCGTCTTCACCGTCCTCTCCGGGTGGTGACGTACAGTCAAAAGCAGGGTTTACGACGACCGTCACGGATCCATTGTCTCATGTAATTGGGATGGAAACGACATCAGACGAACTCGCCGCAGACTCTCTAGCGACCATTGACGCCCTCATGCGGGATCCTCTGCGTGAGAGTTTGGGGTCAATTGTGGCTGGAAGCGACCCAAGAAATAGAGAAGATGCAGACCCAATGGATCCCGAAATGATGCGGGAAGGACCAGTAATTGAGGAGCGCCTCAAGAAACTGGTAATGATGGGTCAAATTGACAAAACAGTTGCCAAACAATGGTTGCAAACAAAGCTGCGAAAGAAAGTAACTGGGGCTCGTGCAAAGCGTAAAGGCAGACGTAGACGCCGAATTGCCCTTCGTAGGATGAGAGGATCCGGTCGAAAACTTTCACGGTTGTTGCGTCGACTCCGCCGAAGACTGAGAAGAAAGCCACCAAGAATTCGTCGTAGAATATTAATCAGAATGCGCGAATTGAGAGAAGCGCTCCGAGCCTCACGGCAAATGCGAAGACAAGTCCAGCGCACGGCCGATCCAATGGCCCGCGTCGTCATCAGCAAAGAAGAAAGAGCGGCCAAACGGGTCTGGGAACGCAAACTCAGAACGCGGGTAGACGTTCACACTTGGAGAGCCAGTTCAACATTCAAAGAATGGTTGGACAAAATGGAAGCCGGATACCATCCAGAAGATGCTTCAAGAAGTTGGATGGCAGAGCGTGGCAACCTAGCCAACAATGCCGGTGAAGAAGATGCTCGTGATATTCGTGCTAAGATGCCTGGTTCCGGTCAAGAACCCATCGTTCCAAGCACGACGTCTTATCGAGTCCGCGTTCGCAGTTCTTCTTCCTCCACAACCGGTCGAGCGCCCACCAGACGCATCGGCATCTTTGGTCGTGGAGGTGGTGGCAGTGGAGGTTCTGGCGGTAGCGGTGGAACTGGTGGCTCTGGTGGAGGTACTGGGGACTCAACAAGTACTGGTGGTGATTCAGAACCGAAAATTCCCGATATAGCCGTACAGGTTTCTTCTACAGATACAGAAAATAGTGGAAGTGGTGACTCTGGCGGAACGGATGGTGGCTCTGGCGGCGGTGGAGGCTCAACAGGCTCAGACACTGGTGGAACTGGTGGTGGTACTGGTGGAGGCACAACCGGGGGAGACCCAACCAAAGACAGGTCCAAGATCAATCCCGACGCAGAAGCAGACAAAGAGATTGAACTTGCTACAACAGATAAGAAACCCACGGGAGGCGATCGCCCCCCCATCACGTGTACTGCCGGCGATGACCCACATCTGTTCGACAAGAAAGATTTGGAACAAGCAATTTCAAATGGGTACAGCATCAAAGAAGTACACAAATGGCTGTGTGACAACAACTTCCGAGATTGGAATCCAAATGTTGTAGACAAGCGGATCATGAAGTCATTGCCAATGACACTGATGTTCCCAAACACCTACACACCCGAAAAAGACGACACGGCTCAAAAACCTGGCACAGAGGTCAACAGATTTTCACAAGGGTTCTGCGATCGACTTCGGATTTTGATGACCTACTCGATCCAGAAGCACCCTGACCTAGCAGACTTCACCAATCGGATGCGCGAAGAATCCATTTTGCAAGCGCAGTTGGAGTCACAAGAGCCCAAACCATTTTTGGAAAAGAATCTACCCAACGACTTGTTGCCGGTCATCGACATTCTTTTTGGTGCGATGGGCCAGCCTCCTGAAGAGATTGGAGATCAACTTTTCCCTTCTTCCTACCCTGCCTACCACACTTTTTTGAATACACACGGCGTTTGGGGCAAGGATCAATACTCCAAAGGTGTAGACGCTACGGTACCAGTAGAACTCAAGACCGGTGGAACATTCGTTGTCCATGCAACCTGTGACAACATTGGAGAATATTTCATCGATGGAAACTCGATCCTAACATCGAGCGACTGGACAAAAATTGAGAGCACCACCGTTGAGTTGACCAAAGGCACCCACGAGATCCGCGTTAAGGGACAGAACACAGGTGGACCTGCCAGTTTGGCCATGACCCTGACAGATGCGGAAGGCAACATCGCTTTCTCAACTCGGGACTGGGAAAAGTATGCTCCCAAGGGTGGCGAAACAAGCGATGTATTCCCCGGCGCGAACATCATTGCATTGCCAGAAGGCATTTGGCAGATTGCCACAGAACAGTGGGACGACAGCATTGCCAAACACCTACATGTAGAAGGCGCCTATGCTGGAGCAGGAACCCACCCATTTGCTGGGCTTGGGTCCTTGAACATTTACTCACCCCATGAGTTTCACATTCGCGCTTCAGATGCAGAAAACAATCCGCTCAACATGTTGGCTGCGGTCAAAGACGATGCGGCGTTGGTGCAAGGTCCAAAATTCAAACTAAAATTTGAAACAACCACGGCAGACAACCTTGCGGACAGTTTTGCTCCCCTTCCAGAACGTCGAAAAGGATTGCCGCCCAACACCAAAGGGTACAAAGGTTCGGGTAAAGTTGACTCGGTCATCACATACGATGTGTACCAAATGTCCATGAAACCCATCATCGATGTTTGGTTCAACAAAATGCACCAAATCTTGAACGACAACACCATGTTCCAAGTCGTCAGCGATTTGTACACTGGCGCCATACCGGTGACCAACAACAAACCCATCTACGATCAAGAAACCTACAAGCAGTATCTTGAGAAAGAAGCCACGGTTGCCACACAAGAGCAAATCGAAAGTCTTCGCATCACGGGCATCCCACAGTTCAAAGCAGAACTGACACTGGAAAGTCCAGAAGACAAAAAAGACCAAAAAGAAGATCCCAAAAAGGAGCCGGTCACAAAGGACGAGCCAAAAGAAGAACCCAAGAAAGAGGCTCCGCAGAAAGAACCTGATGGACCAATTGTTGGTAGCCCAGGTCCAGGCTCAGGTACAGGTCCAGGTACAGGTCCAACCCCCAATCCAATTCCAAGCCCCATTCCTGATGATACCCCAATACCAGAAACCCATAAGCACACCCATTATAGTGAAGACTTTTGGGATGGATTGACCAACGATGGTGAAGCGATCACCCAGTTACACACCGTCAAAGTCGGAGATTCGTTTTCATCGATTGCTGCACAATACAATATGGATCTGATCGATGCCATTTTGCTGAACCCCAACTTTGACCAACGCAAGGTTGGCAGCGATGATTTGGATGTTGTCAACGTTGATCACATCGGTGGAAAAGGCAGAAACCCCAGTTTAATTTATCCTACCGAAGGACTGTTTGTATACCGAGATGGTCAAAACGCGGACTCACTGCGAAATGCAAAAGGCAAACCCATCGTTGTCAGCACCGACAGCACTGTAGAAGGTACATACAACAAGCGTACTCTGCCCGCGCCCTTCAAAGATCAGGACAAAGCCAAGAATAAAGCCGCTTTCGTCGAAGGTCATCTTGATGAGTTGCAAAAAACACACATTTTCATGTCCCATGAAATTGGCAAAGAGGCTGTAAACAGTGGCGTCGCGGCTACTGAGGTGAACACTGAACCCTACGTTGATCGACTCAATGACGCAATCGAGAAACGTCTAAAAGTCACCGGCACATTGGAATTCAGTGTGTCACAAGTGCTCTCGGTTCGTGAAGCCGCCGCACCACCGAAGCCATCTCCTCCTGCGGTCGCAATGCCACCAGCAGGGAAGTACGGCGACCAAACCGACTCTGAAGGTGTGCCTCTCGACATCGTTCCACCGACAGTCATTCCAGGTCCTTTGCCAGCCCCTGTGCCACCTCTCGTAGATGAAGAATTGGTCAAAAAGGCAAAGCGTACACTCAAAGCAGAGCGCACCATCATCAACAAGCTGGAAAAGAAAGAAAAAGCCAAGCAACAGTCCAAAAGTGGTGGCAAAGCAAAGCCAAAAGCGACGGGCGCGTTGATTCGTGGCTCTATGTTCCGCGCCGTACCAGACAAACAGCGAAAGAAAATCGAGAAAATGCAAGCCTCTCTAGACGGTTTGTCAATCATGGATTTTGTTGAATTTGTTTTGCGTGTCAACGATTACCACACCCAGATTGGATATGGAAAACGCAAGTTGCTTGATCTCTCTGCCATGGAAGGCAAAGTTGCCGAATCTGGTAGCAACGAACCCACGCAGTCTGAGAAAGTCATCGACATGCTGGTGACCTTCTATGCACGTCCCCAAAGAGCATTTCCTGAAGATATTGAACCCATTCAAGAAAAGCATTCCCCACTGGTTGAAGCTTTGCTCAACGCCTTTGCCGAGCAACTCCTAATTCAACTCGATGCACAGAACATGCTCGACGACGTGGTCAATGCCCAAGACATTCTCTCTCAAGTGCAAACCCTCAACATCATGCCCGACACAACGGTCAATGTTGATGAAAGCAATGTAAACACCAAAAAGCGTTTGCTGGACGATGCTGGAAAGGAAATCACGAGTGGCGGTTCAAATGAAAACTTTGAAGGTCCTCTCGCCGGTATGGCAACGATCGTTCAGGCCTTAAAAAATCAAGGCATGAGCAACACGCAAATTTACCAGCAACTTGGTGATGCCGACAACAATGGCGTAACCGATCAAAAGAACAGCCGTGCGCGTCAAGTCGGTGGACGAAGCAGCGTAGACAACGCCCTCGACAAAGCGGCAGGCAAAGATGTTCCTACAAAGAAACGCGGAGGTGCTGGAGAGGCAAAACCCGGTGCCAAAAAACCAGCCACCAAGAAGAAAGTTCTGCGCAAGGCCAAAAAAGGGAAGGCAAAACGCAATCCGAACGAAGAACAAATTATCATCAAAGAGAGTGAAGGCCGTCTGCTCAACGCCAAAGAGTTGGCAGCGTTGCCCAATCGATTGGCTAGACTGGCAAAGGCAAAACGTGTTCGTATTCTAAGAGGCAAACGCGCTCAAATTGCCTGCCGACAAAAACATGCTCAGGCTTTTGCCATTGGCAAACTGATTGTGATGGGCAAAAAAGTCACCCGACACACCTTCATTCATGAGGTAGCCCATGCCATCAATGCTGGTCGGGTCGCCAACGAAGGCAACGAAGAAAAGCGTGCCGACAAGGTTGCCGATGCAGCGAGCGGAAAGCCCGTCATCAAAACCAAAACAGTCACCGCCAACCACAACAAGTTCATCAATGGTGCAGCTTGGCGCAACCAACCGAACCATGGTCACCACACAACCGTCTTGGGTCCATTCAACGTCCGAGGGTTGAAAAACATTCGGATTTCCAACATCACAGGTGATCAGTACAAGTTCTCTGGCGAGTACCACCTGAACATTGGTATTGATTATTCCTTTGATGGAACCTCTTTCACCAACAATTATTCCAAAGATGAGTATGGGAAGGGTTCTTGGTTTTGGAAAGCGGGTCATGTCCGCAAGCGCAAGACCAGCATTCCAGACATGACCATCGCCAACCCTGGACACAAGCAAATCTGGTTGAGAATGACAACCCGTAGCGAACGGGGACCCGTGTTGATGACAGCCAAAATTGGGGCCGTCGCATCAAAAGCCGCCATCAAAAGCAAGCGCGGTGCGTCAAGTGGTGGCAAAAAACAAGCTGGAAAGAACGCCAAAAAAAGTGTCAAACTGACGAGAGCCAAAAGCACCAATTACACGGTTCAAAAAGGCGATACCTTACAGATTTTGGCGAAACGATACCGCACTTCATTGAAGCGACTCATACTTCTCAATCCACAGTTTGCCCTCGAATTGCTGAAAGTCAAAAGACGCAGCCGCAACGATCGAGCTGGTGGCACAAAGAGAAATCCAAACTGGATCTTCCCCAATGAGCGGTTGTTCATTCCAGGTATGCGAAAGACCAGTGGCCTTCGAAAGCGCATCAAACGTCTGATTCAACGGCGTCGAAAGGTCATTCAAAAGATTGGACGACTCAAAAAAGTTGTTTCCAGACTTCGCAAGATGAAAGGCAAGTTCAGAAGCAAACGACGGTTGATTCTCAAACTTAGAAAGTTGCTAAGGAAACTGCGCAAACGCATCAAAAAGTTGCGCATCAAAGCACGGGTGCGAAAACCGTTTAGGGGTCTCAGCAAGAGAGAGCGTAAAATCTTGGCTCGCTTTCCGAAGAAGAAGCAACGTCGGATTGCCAGACTGCTACGAAAACTCAGAGCGTGGAAGAAAAAGCGCAGAGCCCTGATCAAAAAGCGTCGACTGTGGAAAAAGAAAGTTCGAATATTGAGTCGAAAGTACAAACGAATCCGAAGTCGCAAAAATCGCAAACGATTGCGAAAAGCTCGCCGAACCTTAAAAGTCCGTGGACGACGCGTACGAAAAGCCCATCGAAGAGTTCGAAAGTTCATCAAACGCTTAAGAAAGTTGGGGTATCGTTTCCGCATCCCTGCCCGCTTGAAGAGTGCCGGCAAACGAAAGAAAGTAAAGACAAGAAGTAAGTTGAATCGCAGACTGCGATTGTTGATTCGTCGTCGACGATCAATGATCAACCGCTTGGAAAAGGTTCTGCGCAGACTGAAATCGATGCGTCGAATCAACGGAAGTTTCAGAAAACGTGTACGCATCGTACGAAAGTTGTACCGTAAAGTATCCAAACTCAACCGTCGATTCCGAAAGTTTGGTGGAAAGTGGCGCAAAAGATACCGCGGCATGACCAAACGACAACGCAAAGTCCTGTACGCACTCCCAAGCAAACAGCAGCGACGTGTCCTCAAGCTGATCAAAGCACTGTTCAAACAGCGAAAAAGACTGCGCAAAGCCCGTCGTTATCAGCGTAGACTCAAGAAAAAACTGTTCGCCAAAAGAAAAAAACTGGGGTCAACCAAATTACAGCGAAAAAGACTTCGCCGTTGGAGAAAAGTTCAACGCAGAACGCGTGCCCGTCTACGTCGAGTCAGAAAGACCACGCGCCTCATTCGAGCAATTTTCAAAAAAGTTCGCTTACCAAGGCTACACAGAGGTCGACGTCGGATTTCTTCTGGAAAACAATCTGCCGCATTCAAATCGTTGCTGGCATTGTTGCGTCGCATTCGCAAAAAGCCCACCAAAGCCCAAAGAAAACAACGCCTCAAGTTTGAAGCAAAGTTCTTGCGGTCTCTGGCACAGCGTGCAAAGCGTTCCAAGAAAGGATTCCACTTCATGGCCTTTGACAAGGGTCTAGACAAGTTGCCAATCTTGTTCATGAACAAGAAAAAAATTCCTGGTGCCATTGTCAAACTGTTGCGTAAGAAAGCACTCAAGAAACAAGTCATTCGTGGACGTGTACGCTGGAGCAAGGCGCAGGGTAGATTGATCTTCACGCTTGCCAACAACAATGCAGGTCGACTGGCACGAAATCTCAAGATCTACTTTGGTCGATTCACCCCCCTTCTCAAAAAAGCTGTCGTCAGACGCCTCAAGGGACGTGATGAAGGAACAGGAACAGGAGCAGGCACCGAGAGTATCCCACCAGATATTCAAGCCCAACTCAACGCGCCTGCACCAACGGTGAATGTCGGTGCCAACTCTCAAGCCAACAGCAGCACTGTACTGGGACACGATCCAAAAAAACATGAAGGCAAGCGAATTGCGCCAAAGCCCATCAAGCACATCGCCAACCCACTTGCCAGACCCAGTGTTCAACCACCAGCATCGACACCATCCAAAGTTGCGCAAGCACGACCAACCATCGCTCTTGGACAGGCAGAGACGCCTCGCAAAGCCATTGACTTGGTCAGCAAAGCCAATGCAAGCGAACTCGTAAACAGTTTGCCAAGTTTGGGTGGCGCACTCGATACGGCAGCAGAAAGAGAAGACGCTTCGATTCAGAAAAGTTTGCCAACCTTGCAGACAGAAATTGAAGGACAAGCCAATCTTGCTGAACCCGCTCCCGTAAAAGTCACTCTGGGTGCACCAAAGAACGTCTCGGCACCAAACAAGCCAAATGAAGCAAAGAAAGTGGCTGCCGATATCAGTCGAGATGCATCCAACCAAGCGAAGTCTCAACTGTCTGCGATAGACCAGAGTGCAAAGAGTGTCAAACTGGCTGCCATGGACATGAAAGGCCAAGAGCAGTTGCAGGCCAATCTCCAAGGTAAGATTGGTGTCGACACCAGCCTGCCACCGGAAATGCAGGACTATGCCAATGCAGATATAGAGTCTCAAGTCCGTCAAGGTGTGGACAAAGACCTACAGCCAACGCTGAACAAATCGCTGGGCAACATCCAAAAAACTGTTCAAAGCAAAGAAGCCGAACGCGATGAGATGAACAAGAAAGCGTTGGATGACGGACAGAAGAAAGTCGAAGCGGAAGAAAAGAAAGCCCGTGCAGAGCAAGATCAAGCACTCAAAGAACCTCAACAGACCATCGCGGCTGAACAAAAGAAAGCCCAAGATGGGATTCAAGGTGAAATCGACACCTTAAAGAAGAAAAACGATTCGGAAGCCGCCAAAGCAGAAAAAGAAGGCAAGCAACGCCTCAAGTCCGATAAGAAAAAGGCAGACTCTGAGATTTCAAAAGCAGAACGCAAAGCCAAGTCCGAACAGAAGAAAGCCCAAAAGAAAATCAACAAAGAGAACAAGAAGAAAAAGAAGAAGAAACGCGGTGGGTTCTTCCGACGCTTCTTTAGAAAGTTGCTCAAAGGCATCAAAAAGGCCATCAACAAAATTGTTAAGGGCATCAAGAAACTGGTCAACAAAATCCGTGAAGCCGCCAAAAAATTGGCCAAGAAAATTATTTCGGCTGGATTGAAATGGATCAAATCTAGACTCAAAGGATTGGTCAAGGGCTTGAAAAAGTTTGCCCAAGCAGCCCTCAAGGTGGTCAAGAAGATTGCCAAAGCCGTTGGCAAAGTCATCAAAAAAGCGATTGAACTGGCGAAGAAGAGCCTCAAAGCCATCGCAAAAGGCTTGATGGACGCCGTCAAGGCCATCGCCAACACGGTCGTTGCCGCAGTCAAGTTTGCGGTCAACTTCTTGAAATACTCGATCAAAATGGCGCTTGAAGTCGGGATGGCTCTGCTCAAAGGAGACTTTGTTGGGGTATTGAAAGCCATTTTCACCAATGCCCTAAAAGCGGTGGGTGCCGATCCAAAACAAGTAGACAAGTTCATCGAGCGTGCTGGTAGTGCAATCGACAACATCTTCAAAAAACCACTGCGTTTTATCGGTACGCTACTCAAAGCCATTGGCCAAGGTTTCAAAGGGTTCTTCAAAAACTTCAGCAATTACCTCAAAAACGCCATGCAAGAGTGGCTGTTTGGAGCGATCGCTGGTGCTGGTATCAAAATGCCGAAGAAACTCGATGGCAAAGGGCTCTTCTCTTTGGCACTTCAAGTACTGGGCATCACTGAAGACAATATTTTCAGCCGCATCGAAAAGAAGATTGGGGCGGACAAAGCAGACAAAGTTCGCACAGCTTGGGATGCCATTAAAGCGGTGATGACCGACGGCATTGAAGGCCTTTGGAAGTTCGCCGAACAACAGTTGCAGAACCTAGAACAGCTGATCATTGGCCAAATCGTAGAATGGGTTCAATCCAAAATCATCAAAAAGGCCCTCGCTCGCTTGGCGGTGTTCTTCATCCCGTTTGCTGGGTTGATCGCAGCTGCCAAGACCTTGTGGGATGCAATTCAGTTCATTAAAGAGAACATCGAACGCTTCAAGAAGGTTGCTGAAACCATCCTGCAAGTCATAGAACCAGCCGCCCGAGGCGATGCAGGACCTGCTGCCGCCAAGGTTGAAGAAACACTGGCCCGTTTGTTGCCACTCGCCATCGAGTTCTTGGCCAAACTGGTTGGACTTGGAGACCTAGACAACAAGATCAAAAAAATCTTGGAAAAAGTTCAAGCACCGGTCAACAAGGCCATCGACTGGTGTATCGACAAAGTTCTGCAAGGCATCGACTGGTTGAAAACGAAAGTCAAGTCCATCTTTGGTGGAAAAGACGATGAAGTTGCCCAAGCCAAGGAAGAAATTGGCAAAAAAGATGTTGGTGCAAAAACAACTGGTAAAGATGGTCAGCCAACCGAACTGAAAGTCGATGGCAATGACGATTTTAGACAAGCGCCTGAAATCAACTTCGATGGCGAAGGGTCTGGTGCTGGAACTGGGGCGCCTCGTCCACAAAGACTGTCCCCTGAGTCAGCAGCCGATGGCGCAGGCATCATTGATCAGTTCACCGACTTGGGTGCACGAGATTTGGCAGCACAGTACCCATCTTTGGGCAGCGCCATCAGTGACAAAGAACGCATTGCCCAGAAGGCAATGGAAGACAGCATTCCAGGTCTGAGCATCAACCTACCTGCATCCAACGGGAAGCCAACCAAAAAGGCCACTATCAAACTCGGTCAAAGCAAAATTGGCGACGCAATTCAGGGCCGTTCTCAAGGAAATGTGTTTCCTGCTCTGCCAACCGATGGAAAAACGTTGGTCAAAGGTGCAGGAGATCGACCAACCCTCAAACTTGGTGGACCACAAGATCCAGAGCGGATGAACCGAATGGGGGCTCAAGCCGGTGGGGACATCACCAAGTCCACGACCGAGGTCGCCAAGCAAATCGCCGAAACCAATGTTGACTTTTCGACTGCCGAGGTGGGCGCAGAGACCAAACTCGACATCAAAGACACTCTACAAAATGTCCAGACCGTCCAATTGCCTGAACTGCAAGCCTATTTGGATGCCAAGTTTGATGATCAAGTCCAACAAACGCTCAACGCAGACATTGAAGGGTCTCTCAAACAAGAATTCACCAAGGTGGATACCGAAGCATTGGGCGCATCCAAAACTTTTGAAACGTCTCGTAAAACTGAGATTGACAAGGCTGTTGCAGAAGCCGACACCGCCAGTGGTGACGCAGCCAAAGAGCAAGCCAAGGCCATCTCGGATGCTGAGAAAAACATCAACACTGAGAAAACGACGGCCCAAGCAGAGCGTTCAAAACTCACCAACGAGATTTACAAAGAAATCCGTGGAGAGCAAGGGGAGCAACGTTCTCAAATCGAAGGCAAACTCAAATCTGTGGGTCGAGATATTGACGGTCGCTTTGTGGATGTTGACAAGAAGTCGAACAAGCTTCGGACAGATGCCGAAAAGAAAGCCAAGGACGAGCAAAAGAAAGCCCAAACAGACGATTCGTGGTGGGGTTGGGTTGAACAAGCCAAAAATGTCATTTCTGAAGCGCTCCAAAAAATTGTCGACTTTGTGTCCGACCTGTATAGAAAAGCCCAAGAACAAATCAATCAACTAATTGACTCGGTTCGGACGTGGGCCAAAAAAGTCATCGATCAAGCGACCACGTGGATCAAAGACCAGTTGGATACATTCAAAAGTTGGCTCCAACGCAAAGTCAACGATTTATTGGCTGAAAAGTTCCCCAAATTGGCTGAAAAACTCAACACTTTGATAGACAAGGTCGTCGATGAGTTCAAGCAGTTTGTAGATACAGTCGCCGAAGGGTTGAAGAAAACCATTGACAAAATTGCCGACGTCACCAAAAACGTCATCAATGCAGCCATGGACATCTACGCTGCGGCAATCGATACAGGCCTCAGTTTACTCAAAGGCATACTCACTGGAAACTTTGATGATTTCTTAGACAAAGCCCTCAATGCAGTCTTGAAAATCGCGGGCATCTCCAGAGAAGAGTTTGACAAAATCTTTGGAAAAGCAAAAGAGACCATCCAGTTCATCGTTGAAAATCCAAAAACCTTCATCGACAACGTCATCGCTGCTGGCAAAGGCGGCTTTGAGAAATTCCGCGACAACTTTGGTTCCCATTTCCAAAGTGGTGTCATTGAGTGGATGACTGGCTCGGTCAACAACTTGACCATCCCTGACAAGTTTGATGCCAAAGGTGTATTTTCCATGGCCACAGAGCTGCTTGGATTGGACAAGGACTGGCTCAAGGGAAAAGCAGAGCGTTTGATTGGCAAAGACAACGTCAAATTGATTGGCAAAGTCAAAGAAAACATTGACGTCTACATGAAAGACGGCTGGTCTGGGTTGTGGGACAAGCACGTTTCTCAAAACATGCAAGGCATTGCTGGTACTGTTCTCGATTCCATAACAGGATGGATCGAAAAGAAAGTCGTGGTCGAAGCTGTCAAGTACATTCTGTCTTTGTTCAACCCTGCTGCTGCGCTATTAAAAGCCATTCAAATGGGTTGGAATGTCTACACCTTCATCAAAGAAAACTTTACCAAGATGACCAACTTGGTGAGTACGTTCACCAATGAACTGGCCAACATAGCACAGGGCAACATCTCCAATGCAGTCAACTTTGTAGAAAAGGCGTTGGCCAGTACCCTAACGTTGGGCATTAAACTATTGGCCAAGCTCCTCAATCTGGACAAAATTGCCCGTGCAGTAAATGAAGCACTGGAAAAGATCCACGATCGAATAGACAAAGCGGTCAATCAACTGATCGACTGGCTCAAAGAGAAAGCACTGGCTCTACTGGGCAAAGAAGGCACACAATCTGGTGGCGACGACAAAGACAAGGACAAGGCTAAAGATACTGCTTCTGAAGCCAAGGATTTGCCAACGGCCTCAGCCTCCACAGCAAAGCAAGGCGCCGTCAAGTTGGAATTTGCCAAGCGCGGAAAGAGTGGTGTTCAAGCCAAAATCACCGACAGCAAAGAGTACGGTGGTCTATGGGCGACGACCGCCAAACCAAAGCTGACAAAAGCAGTCAACGCATCTGTTCCGGTACAAAAACAGGCAGCCCAAGCGTCACTCAATGTCACCGACAGCCGCATCGGCGATGCAGAAACAGAAGGCAAAAAACGGATTGACAACAGCGAAAAAGTATCGGGTTACCTCAGCTATGTTCAAACCGCCGTGAAGGCTTTGGGTGACACCATTGACTTGTTGCATCCAAAGGCGCCAGAATATGAGACTGGAAGTGGCCAATCCGCTTCGGGCAACGCAAATGCAAAGAATGCGAAGGACCAAGGACAGAATGACGCACCACAAGGAACGTCAAATGCCCAACCTACTTCTAAGTCCCCCACCAAAGCCGCACCTACAGGAGCCGCACCAGTAGGTTCTGCGCCTGTAGGAGCAGGCGCGACAGCAACGGGTTCTTCTGCCCCCACTACCGCATCTGGTCAAGACAGCGCCCAAGCAAATACAGGGGACAAGACAAACGACGCCCAATCCAAAGAAGACAAAGAGAACAAACTCGAAAAACAACTCGATGAATTCCTGAAGAAAAGCAAACTTGAAGACCTGTCTAAAGAAGCCAAAGAGAAAGTCAAAGCGGAACTGGAGAAACAACTCAACGACGTTGCCGAAGAGTTGGCAAGTGACATCATCAAAACCGTCGTCGACAATGTCCGTCAGATTCGAAACGACGACAGAAAGGAAGATGGCAAAGACGGTGCAAAAGAAAACGCGTCCAACAATACAGGAACCAGTGGTGATAACTCGGCAGAAGAACCAAAAAAAGTAGAACTGTCTGACAGCGAGAAAGCAGCCTGTGCACAACTCAAGATCGATCGATCTACTTGGGAACACAGTCGCAACGTTTACGCATCACAAGTCAAAGATGCCCATCGCTTCATCCATGTCGTCTATGCCCAAGAGTGGGACATGACAGCATCTCTGGCCAGCGATTATATTGCAAAAGTCAAAGAGAGTACGATACAACTTGATCTCGCGCGCAAGGTTTACGAAGCCTCCGTTGCGAACATTCGGTCCATTGAAGAAAACTTCTGGAACAGTCTGTTTACAGATGCAGAGAAGGCCAAACTGGCAATGGCTGAAGTTGAACGCTCGCTGCTCGATGACCTCAAATCAGAAGCGTCTCGCATTGTGAGTGACTGGACCGCCTATCAAGAATCTGTGCTCAAACTGGATACATGGCTCAATCGCTATCTACCTGGATACGACTACACCCTACCAATACAACAGGCTCAATCTGCTCGAGCACTGATGGATGGTTGCATCGGCACGTGGAATACCCAAACAAACAGTCTGATGGCGCTGCGAACAGCACAATTGAGTGAAGAAGGCACTCTGACCTACAAACGGGCGCTGGTATTGGAAGCGCAGTTCAACATCGCGTGGCAACAGTTTCCACAGCATTTTGACGCTTTGGAAAAATCAGCCATCGCTCGACTCAATGCCGAAGCCACTCTCTATGACACAATCGCCAAAGACATCTCCAAAACGGGTCGCGATGTCAAAGCGCAGATGGGTCCAGATCCAAGAGAAGCATTGAACGCTCGAATTGCAGAACTCAAACGGACACATGCAGAGCGATTGAACACCTTGCTGACCCACAAAAACTGGATCTCTTCATACACCGCAGTTCCAATCCCAGACGTCATTCCTCCGGCACCTGGTCCAAAGACCGATGGCTCAATTCAAGGCTCTTTCAAACTGAACTCCACTGCAAACTATCAATACCACGACTATGTCCGCAAAGAGTTGGTCGATCGCTGGGTCAATCAGTGTCACCAAACCGCCAACGACTTGGCGATGAACGACATCATTGAGGGCTTGCAGGACAAGAGCATCGAATTCAACAAAGACACGGGACGTGCTGAACTCAAAAAGAAAGACGTCGAAGAAATGGTCAAGAAGCGGGCTCAAGAAACCAGCAAAGACCTTCCTGCTGTATACACGAAGTTCCGCATCAAGAAACTCAAACTGGACATCAGCGAATATCACGGTGAAGAAGTCGGCAAGAAAGATGGACCGCAATTAGACACAACAGAGAAAGCCAAAAGCATACTGGACATTCTTCAAGCCACTGGTCCAGGTCTGAGCAAAGAGCAAGAACTTTACCGCGTCAATTCTGAAAAAGAGATTCTCAAAAATCTCATTCGCAAGGTCAAAGGCGCCGGCAAGCCATACTACTTCGCCTACTTTGACATGGGTGTCGATGGTTTCCCCATTATGCTGATGCAGAAGAAGAAAATCGCCTCTGACGCACTCAAGATTCTACGCGGCAAAGCCACCAAAAAGAAAATGGTCATCGGTCGAGTCTCCTATGACGCATCCAAAGGCCGTTTGGTGTTCTCACCCTACACTCCACCCGCAAAACTGGGCCGTGCTCTCAAAGTTTACTTCGGTGGATTGGTGCCGATGTTCAAGAAAGCACTCATCAGTGAAGGTGAGGCTCCTGCACCAGAAGATGCCGATTTGATGGCGTTGGCCAAAGAAGGCGGTACTGGTGATGCTGGAGAAGTTGGTCCAAATACTCAGCCTCCTCAACGTCCAACCAACGTTCAACCTGCACCGCAAAATGGTGAAATCAAGGCGCCACCTCAAGTCACACCGAAGATGGAGCGCAAACTTTCTGGGTCGGTGAAACTGAAGTCTACTGTGAAGTACGATGTACATCGCCCTTCCGAGAAAGAAAAAATCGATGCCGTATTTGGTGCAGAGCATCAACGTGTAAACGACCAACGAGTCGCCATCATGATCGATGAAATCTTGGCTGGGATGCACGAGATTTACGATGGCAGCATTGAACTGGCAGACAATCCAGAGATCGTCGAAGAGTTGTTGAAGAAGGATTTGGATCCGCAGCAACAGTTGTTGGGCTTGACCATCTTGGAAGTGGCCGTCAAAAAACTGAAGTTCAAACTGTCTCAAATGATTGTGGCGAACACTCAAGCGTCCGAGAAGGCCCAAGGAACGGTCACTCTACCGGGAGAAAAGAACGGCGCAAAAGGTGTCTCCGCCAACGTCAGCATATCTTCGACCATTGGTCATGAAATCTTCAAAGAGAATCCAAAAGAGGCTGAACAGTTCATCAACCTATTGCAAAGCCTACACAGTAAAGCCTCTGAAGCACAAGCACAGCACATTGCGGATGAAGTCGGCGCAGGAAATATTCCATTCGATCTTAAAAATGGGGTAGAACTAGACCACAAAGCACAGACAGTGGACTTGTTGAAGCGCCTCTACGGTTCTGTTTCTCAAAATGATGCCAAATTTGCCGATATTGACATCCACGAACTCAAAGTCAAAGTCGACTTCGAATCGTTGACCGAGACCGAGATGAAGATTTGGGAAGTGTTCTTTGACCACAAAGACAAAGCGACTGGGAAAGGAAAACGCATCGATCCATTGATTTTGGACTTGAACCGCGACGGTAAGTTTGACATCACTGGCGCCAATCAAGAAGGAAATGGCAAGATTGATGGACCAACCGTCAACTTCGACATCGACCCAAGCAAGCAGTCTTGGCGTAAGAATTCACCGGGTCACCGTCCGGGCTGGTATGAAGGACGAAAGTCACACTTGGTTGCCGCCATTCCAAATGGTAAAGCGATCTACAACACTGGAAAAACTGAGAACTTTGGACCAAAAGGTGTCTGGATTGACAATCCAAACCTCGGTCAGTCTGCCAAAATCTACGATGCTTCTCAGAAGTGGGTTGGTGAATGGGTTGCTGCAGATTGGGGTCGTTCACACGGAGGTCGTCTCGGTCGATACTACTTCGATCCGTTTGATGAAAAAGAAGAAACCGAGTGGATGCAACCGGGTTCTGGTGATGGTTTCCTCGTTTGGGACAAAAACGGCAACGGCATGATCGACGACAACACCGAGATGATGTCTGAGTTCGATGAACACGGAAACAAACGATTCCAAAACGGATTTGAGAAACTCGCCCACTACTTTGATCTCGACAACAGTGGTGTCGTCAAAGGTGAAGAACTCAAGCAACTGAAAATCTGGATCGACATCGACGGCGACGCGAAAACGGACGCTGGCGAACTCGTTCCATTGTCTGCGCACGGCATCACCGAGATAGTCATCCCCGGTCACCACAAAATGGACTCCACGATGAAGACCCAAGAGTGGACCAAGCAGACCATGGAGACCGTTGCCAAAGACCTGAAATTCTCTGCTTCTGAACTCGATCCATACCAAGAGTTGGGCTTCATCCCACAATCCAAAGTCGAAGAAAAGAAAGACGGCAAACTTCCACTCATCGAACCACCTGCAATGGCAGAGCAGTATCCAGAAGGCTCATGGCAACTGGAAATCACTGAAGCACAGCAGATCTTCAACCAAAAATTGCTGGTACGAGGTGGAAATGCGGCTGGTTCATACGAAGGCAAAGCCGGTACCAAGTTCAAAATGCGAAGCGACAAGCCTTGGCAACTCGCCATCCAGCATGACGATGGACAAGGTGGTCCTTGGGTCTACTCCAAACTGCAATCTTCTGGACAAGGACAAGAGTTCGAGTTGCGTTCCGAAAACTGGACCGATGACTCCTTCAATGATTTGACAGTGAAAGTCACAGGTGTACCTGTGGATGGGTCTTTGAATCAAAATGTTGCCGCCAACGAGACTGCGCGTTTCTGGGGTGACCCACACTTTGAAGGTGGCGATGGTGGTCTCTTTGATGTCCAAGGAGAGCCAGACAAAACCTTCAACATTTTGACAGACAAGGGTCTTCAGTTTCATGGACTCTTTATTGCCGGCAAACCACCGGGCGTTACGCTGGTCGGACAAACCTCTCTTCGCCTCGATAAAGATGGCGCTGCCGATAGCATTCAGTTCGAACCACGAAAAGACATCGCCACAATTGATGGACAGACAGTCACCTCCAAAGGTACTCAAACCGTGGATGGTGGTGAAGCACACATGGAAGGCAAGAATTTGGTGGTGACCACGGGTGAAGGCTATCAAATCACTCAAGAGTACATGCAGGGCAACGCAACGTGGCCAGATTACATCAATGCCAAGATCAAGACAGGTGCCAAAGGGGTCAATGCAGATGGCGTGATGCCAACGGGATTGCTGGGACAAACATTCGACACTGACAACGATCAACGCCATGGTAAGAAAGGCAAAGGTGCACAGGGTGAAGGTGCCATCGACGGTGTCTATACCGATTACATGATCGATGCTCAATATGAGAAAGGTTGGGACGAATGGTTCTACTTGGCGACCTACCAGGATGTGTACCAAGCTGTACAAAAAGGAGACTTTAAGTCTGGACTCGATCACTATAAGAAACACGGTATGGGCGAAGGACGCCACTATCAGTTCACCAGTGCCAGTGACGATTTTGATGAAATCTTCTACTTGATGACCTACATCGATGCCCGTATGTCCATCTCCAAAGGTGAATTCAAGAACGGCGCACATCACTATGTTATGGTCGGCGCGAACCGT
>CBFIFY010000030.1:48106-48350 GCA_965661985.1 uncultured Myxococcota bacterium
GCCAAGTTCCCGGAAGGCGCACTTGCCGAAGCTTTCAAACAGCAACAGCAACCAGGTGGCAACATTCCAAAACCGGAAGAAGGAGCCAAAGGCGCCGACGGTATCTTGCCAAAACCCAAAGAGAAGCCAAACCGCAAAGTCACTTGGGGCGGAACCATCACCATGGAGTCCACCGCAAAATACGATGTATCTGACGTTGCTGACAAACCAAAAATCGACGAAGACTTCAACATAGAACATGAAG
>CBFIFY010000031.1:0-47368 GCA_965661985.1 uncultured Myxococcota bacterium
ACGCAAGACGGAATCTTCGATTGCAGTTTTGTATGTTGAAGGTCCTTCAATATGTAGGGCGTGGGCACTCACCCCCATACTCAGTGGAATGGCCAATGCTGGTTTGCCATACACGACCGAATGTTCACCAGAAAGTATGAGCTTGCCAGGTGCAAAGGTCATGATGGTGTACGAATCTCTAGAAGAACTTCTTTGGCTTTTGCTACCGAAAAGGCGTGTGCCTTGGATAAGGCTTCTACGACGAGAGGCACTTCTTCAATCGTTGCACCTGCTTGTGTGGCAATGTTGCGGGCGTGCATTTTCATGTGTCCACGCTGAATCCCTTCCGTAGACAACGCATTCAAAGCACCCAAGTTTTGGGCCAATCCAACGGAAACGATGATCTGTGCCAATTCTCTCGCTTTTGGGTGTCCAAGCATTTTCATGTTTGTTTGTACTTGAGGGTGTGTGCGAATACATCCACCTACGGTACCGACTTGCATCGGCATTTCCAATTCTCCATACAGTGTCTCATTGCGAATGAACCACTTCGTCAAAGAGCGATATTGCCCAGTGCGACTTGCCCACGCATGTGCCCCAGCTTCGACTGCTCTCCAGTCATTTCCCGTCGCGATGACGACAGGGTCTATGCCGTTCATGATGCCTTTGTTGTGTGTTGCCGCGCGCCAAGGGTCTGCGTAGGCGAAACGATAGGCATCTACAATTCCTTCGGCAACAGAACGACCGTCTTCTAGACTGTTGCTCAGGTGGTTGAATGGGATGGCGCAGCTTGCTTTCGCCAATCGCTCGGTTGCATAGTTGCTTAAAATGCGTAGGTTAACAGGGTGACCACTGATGTGCTCAATCATTGGAGAGAGTTGCTCTGCGACTGTATTGATCATGTTTGCACCCATGGCGTCCACACAGTCCATGATGAAGTGTATCACCACCATACTGGTAGGAGATTCGCCAGGTTCATCATAGTGAACTTCCCTAAAGTGCATCTCACGTACACCACCACCACGCTTTCGGATGCTTGGCAGTATTTCGTTTGCTTGATCAACGAGAGTCTGTTTTTCTTTGGAGAGTTTTTCAATAACGCTTTGGGGGGAAGGCACATTGGACAGTTGAATCTGCCCAATCATATTGGATGGTGTACTTGTTGCTGTAAATCCCCCAGATTGTCGCACAAGTTTAGACATGTTGGATACAGCAGCCAAGATGGACGGTTCTTCAACCACCATCGGTACGATGACGTCTTCTTCGTTTACTCGAATGTTTACGCCCACTGCCATCGGCAAACCAAACGTGCCAACCACGTTTTCAATCATTAAATTGGCTGTGTCGATGGTCAGAACTTTTGCCGACAAGTATTCAATGTCATCTTCGACCAAAGGCGTTTCCGCAACCAACAAATTCTGTCTGGTTTGAACTGTTTGTCGATAGAATCCAGGTAATCTACTGCTCATGCGTGTCCACGGTCAATATAGGAAAGGCCAAAGTATACGACATATAGTGCACTTTGGCCTTTTGAACAGAAATCTATCTAAATTTTAGACACTTTGCAAGGCACCATCATAAAACCCATCGAGAATGTCGATGTACTTAGCTTCTACGACCTTGCGCTTCATTTTCTGACTTGGTGTCAATTCACCAGTTTCGATCGACAAATCAGCCGGCAATACCGCAAACTTCTTGATGGTTTCATATTTCATCAACTGTGCATTGAGTTCGTCGATGTTTCCTTGGAGATAGTTTCTCAGTGCATCATGCTGTGTGAGTTCTTCATAGCCCATGCCACTCAAGCCCGCTTCCTTTGCCCAAGTTTCCAAAGCTTCAGCATCGACAGTTAGCAACATTGAGCAGAAATTTCTCTTGTTTCCATGAACCAAGGCTTGAGAAACCAGTGGTGAAATTGTCTTGATGAGTCCTTCAATCTTTTGTGGGGCAACATACTTACCACCAGATGTTTTGATTAGGTTTTTGATTCTATCGGTAATCTTTAAAAATCCATCGCTGTCCAGTTCACCAGCGTCACCTGTACGGAGCCATTTTTTACCGTCTTCATCAATGTGAAATACATCGGCAGAGGCTTCTGGAAGGTTGTAATAACCCCGCATGACACCACGTCCATGAATGAGAATTTCCTTTTTGGCTTCGGTTCCTTCTTCGCCAGGAACATCCATGAATGACACTTCAACACCTGGAATGGGCTTTCCAACCGTTCCAAATTTGTAGTCTGCTGGAATGTTGACGAAAGAAGCTGCACTGGATTCTGTCAAACCATACCCTTCGACGATCAACATACCCGCAGCGTGAAAAAAGTTCGCAATGTCCGCTGACAGGGGAGCAGAACCAGAAATGAAGAACTTGATGTTGCCACCAAACCGCGCACGAATCTTGGACAACACAATTTTGTCATAAATGCTGTGTTTGAATCTCAACCAACCAGTTGGCTCCATGCCTTTTTGTTGAAGTTTCGAGACTTGTTCACCAACATTCATCGCTCTTTTGAATAGTGTGTATTTGAAATCTCCACCGGCCTTTGCTCCAGCGATGACTTTGTTGTACACTTTCTCAAATACTCGAGGGACTGCTGCTAAGAATGTGGGTTGGATGATTGCCAAATTTTCTACGAGTTTTTCAACACGGCCATCGATTGCGGTTTGCGTTCCCATTCGAATGCAGGCTGCTTGCAATACTTTGCCAAAAGAGTGGGAGAGAGGGAGCCACAGATAGTGAATGTCATCGGGGGCAATCAGTTTGAATTTTTCAATTGCTTCTGCCTCAAAGACCCAGCAATCGTGCAACAGTTCAACACCTTTTGGGGTACCTGTTGTACCCGAAGTGTAAATCAACGTGGCCAAATCTGTGAGTTTTTGGTTGTTGATGCGCTCTTTGAAGCCATCGGCGTTCGCTGTGTTCCATTCTGTACCGAGTTTTACCAACTCTGTCATGTTGATGACAAATCCATCTTCACCATACGATGCGGTGTCTTGTTCATCCATATTGATGACTTTCTTGAGGTTTGGCAAACTTTCACGTTGTGACAACACCTTTTCTACTTGAGAGGCATCTTCTGCAAATACATAAACTGAGCCCGAGTCGTGAATGATGTATTGGCTTTCTTCCGCTGTGGAACTTGGGTAAATTGTTGTCGTTGCACCACCCGCACACAAAATGCCGAGGTCGACCAAGATCCACTCAACACGTGTATTGGAGAAGATAGAGCACCGTTCTTCGGGGTTTAATCCCAGCGCACACAATCCTCCAGAGATTTCTTTGACTTTATCACCTGTTTCTTTCCAAGTGAGTTGGTGCCAATTTTCATCGGCGTCAGGAAAACGGTAGGCAACATTGTTGGGGGTTGTTTCAATTCGATGTAAAAACATACTGGAGAATGAAGAGAAAGAGGTCGGCATGGATGCTCCGATGAGTGTGTAAATAGATTTGTTCCAATAAAAATTACTGGATTCTACCTATGTTTGCAAGGTCTATTCTCAATCTCCAAAATCGGTTATGTCAATGACACAACCTCGGAGGGGATAATGTTGAGATTGGCAGGAGAAACCAGACCTGAATGGATCACCGAAGCATTGAGTGATTTGCCGGCCGTTTTACTGGATCATGCCCATTGTGAAAAGAAAGCAGCCTCGACAGCCGTGTCTTTTATCTTTCGCTACCCAGAGTTTGTTCACATGATTCGACCGTTGTCTGAACTGGCTCGAGAAGAGTTGCGTCACTTTGAACAAGTGCTGACGTTTATGGAGCGTCGGAATGTGGAGTTCGTTCGTCAGGTACCTTCAACTTATGCAAAACGGTTGATGAAACACTGTCGAAACGATGAACCCGAACGGATGTTGGATCTCATGATCTGTGCTTCTTTGATTGAGGCGCGTTCTTGTGAGCGAATGAGGATTTTGTCAGAAGCCCTTGTTGAGCGCGATGCAAAACTGGCGCAATTCTATCGCGGGTTGTTGGCGTGTGAGGCGCGACACCATCAGATTTACTTAGATTTGCTTCAACCAGTCTTTGACAAGGCGATAATTGCCGAGAGATTGGCGTTCCTTTCTCAAAAGGAACAGGAAATCGTTGATATTCCTGGTGAGCTACCGAGAATGCATAGTTAGGCTCACCTTGGTCAGTGTGTACATAGATTGAGAAAATCGAATCAAAAAATAAAGAAGCTCCGGTTGTGCCGAAGCTTCATTGGTTGTAGGGTTTTGATGGTTATTTGAATTTGTTCAATAAGCCACCAACATTGCTGCTAGAACTGGTACTGGTGGTGCCACTTGCCGAACCTTCGGTTGAAATGTCCAAGTTCAACTTGATGTCTGCTCCAGCGTTTCCACTGACGGTTGTTTCTTCTTTCTCATATGGGTCCATCACCATTTTCGCGGTGCGAGAATACCCAGTCACAGTGTAAGTGACTTTCTTGCTGATAACTTTGTCTGGCAACAAACCGAACAATCGTGTTTGGAGATCGCTCTTTTCTTCAATCTTCCACTCATAGTTGATGTCACCGAGCAAGGCATCCGCACCAGCCTCGCGTGCTTTTTTGATCAAGTTGTAATGCAGAAGCTCTGTGACGTAGTCTCGATCGGATTTCAACGCTGTTTTGCCTGTTTTTCCAAATGAGATTGGACTTGCACCCAAGGCTGTCAGTTTGGTGAAGGTTCCGATGTAGAAAACACTTTCTTTTTCGAATGTTGTTCCACCTTTTGCATCAATGCTGAACAAAAAGTTGTCATTGCTGTATGTGCGTTTGCCCAACGCGTCTACTTCAACCACCATTTTGGCTTCTGCAGTCACTGGTTGGTGATCAATGTAGTGTGCGGTGATCTCCGCATTGCGTTGAAGACCCACTTTTGGGGAATCTAGAGTTTCAACGGTTTTTGTGATTTTGCTTGTTGAACAAGCTGTCAAAAATGCGACCAAAATGATGTTGCGCATGGTGTCTCCTTGTGGTGTGATAATTACGGTTTCTATATATGATATTTTTTCTCTATAAGCAACGATAAGTGATGGCTAAAAACTATATTTGTGTTCGTTCACAACGGGAACAGAAGGAACCTTATTTGTATGGATACCCCTACTGTGCACCTTTAATCTTGTGTACAAGCAATCGATTTATGGATAAAACGATTCATCAATCACACAAGTAGGTTTCCATGTCCACAGACGATCTAACTGACACACATTATGCAAATCCTTTAGTGCACCGATATGCATCTGCGGAAATGTCTTTTCTTTTTTCCAATCGCCATAAGTTTTTAACGTGGCGTCGTTGTTGGATTGCTTTGGCGCAAGCCCAATCAGAACTGGGGCTTGACATATCGGCAGAGCAAGTGCAGGAAATGAAGGCACATATAGAGTCTCTTGACTTGGAGAGGGCATCGGTGTATGAACGAAAGTTTCGACACGATGTCATGGCGCATGTGCACCACTATGGAGATGTGTGCCCCAGAGCCAAGCCAATTATTCATCTTGGTGCGACCTCTTGTTTTGTGGGGGACAACACAGATTGCATTGTGCTGAAAGAGGCGATGGAATTATTGCGATCGCGATTGCTGTCGGTTGTGGATTCTTTGGCGCAATTTTCGAAGAAATACGCTGATTTACCGACGCTCGGTTTTACTCATTATCAACCCGCTCAACTCACCACGGTGGGGAAGAGAGCTACCTTGTGGTTGATGGATTTGATGATGGATCTTCGAAATATTGACCGGTGCATTGATGATTTGCAACTGCGTGGGGTCAAAGGGACGACGGGTACACAGGCTTCGTTTTTGCGGTTGTTTGATGGAGACGGACAGAAAGTTCAGCAACTGGATCGTCGAGTTGCGGAGCTATTGGGTTTCGAAGAAACTGTCGCTGTGTGTGGTCAAACCTATTCCAGAAAAGTGGATGTGAATATATTGAATATGCTTGCGGGGTTGGGGGCAACCATTCATAAGTGGGCAACCGATTTGCGCCTGTTGGCGAACCTTAAAGAAATGGAGGAGCCCTTCGGTGTCAATCAAATTGGCTCTTCAGCCATGGCTTACAAGCGCAATCCAATGCGTTCCGAAAGAGCCTGTGCCCTGTCTCGTTTTTTGATGAATCAGGCCAGCAACGCCCTTCAAACCCATTCTGTACAGTGGATGGAACGAAGTTTGGATGATTCAGCCAATCGACGCCTGTCTCTTGGACAATCTTTCTTGGCCGCCGATGCCATCTTGTTGATCATGCACAATGTCTCTAGTGGTCTGGTTGTCTATCCCAACGTCATTCGTGCCCGGATCGATGCTGAGCTTCCCTTTATGGCGACCGAGAACATCATCATGGAAATGGTTGCGAGGGGTGCTGACCGTCAAGACGTGCACGAATGGATTCGCGTCCATTCTATGGCTGCAGCGACTGAAGTCAAGCAATTTGGGCGTTCAAATGATTTGCTCCATCGCATTCAGCAAGATGCTCGGTTTGCTCCAATACATACCGAGTTGGAACGTCTCTTGGAACCCGCGTCTTTCATTGGACTGGCAACCGATCAAACTCTTGGGTTTCTTGAAGAACAGGTTGCACCAGTGCTCGACCTTTATTGTAAAATGGATAGAACGCAATCTTCATCGACAGAACTCAAAGTCTAACTGTCATTTATACAGAACACCCAAGGATGTCCCGACCTGCTTTGTCTCATCGTTGTCGATTTCTACTTGAATGGACAAGATAACGGTTTGGGTTTGTTCACTTTTGTATAGGAGCGTTGCTTCTCGACCTCTCTCATATACACTGGTGATTTCCGTTCCGTCTACATCGTACAACGTCAATTGGGTTGAGTCTGTTTTCTCGTCTGTGCAACTTAGGAACTCATAGTCCATGCCTGCCAGTAAGGTGAGTGGATAGGACTTAAACTCTCCAGTCGCGATGTGGTCTACATCCACCGATCGCAGTGTCCATTCATCGTCGTAATCTTCCCAAACCTTTACTTCCAAACAAGAACGGGCCTGCGTTTCGTCCGGCAAATCCAGTTCCAAGTCAAGGGTGTTGGACAGTGGTGTAGCCGAATCCACAACCCTTGCTCCTTTTAAATTGCGGGTGGCTATTCTTTCAGGACCAATCACATATGAACCTTGTCCAAAGCCAACCACTTGTTCGTGATCAAGAAACAATAGGACCTTTTGACCTTCTGAAAAGCTAGGGCTTCCCGGAACTTGCATGGTGACACCATCTACCGTACCACCCAGTATATCGAAGGCAAATTGTCGTTGTTTGTTGCCGACAAAATTGTGTTCAATCTGGACAGACACCTCTGTTTTGATGAGGCCTTCTTCATGACGACTTTCGAGGTCTGTCACGGTTCCACTGATGACGTCGTGTGCCAAATCTGTCATTTCTTCAACGGAATAGAGGGTTCCATAGGTTGTTGCTTCTGCTTTTCCAACCCACATCCACAATAAGAAATTCATGCTGCCTCCCGTGCACAATCACTGTACAGTACTTTATTCGACCTTGCCCTATGAGACTTCAGGATTTTCTAGAAGTTGACTTATGGGCAGTGGGGCAGTTGTTCTGCTCGACAGATTTTTTTGACCATATTGTACACCCCGAGATCGCTTTTGATGTTGGCAAACATCGTGTCACAGTTTGGTTTTGTGTTGTCTTGCAAACAGTCTCGCGCAAAGACTTGACACCCATGGTAGGTGTCGGGCTCTTTCCAACAGGTATTGACAACGGTGTTTGCCAAATCGTTGAGACGACTGTCCGCTTGTGTCATCCCAATCGTACTTCTCAGTTCCACGACATCCGCCAGCAGTCCGGTCATGTCGTCTCCAGTAACCTCTAACCGGAAATCTACTTTTCGATGGTCGGTATCCTCTCCAATCAGTCCATCGCATCCAACATATTCACTGGTGTTGGATTCATTGAAGGTCGCCGTACAGTGTTGTGTTTCACCGGCTCCCGAAGACCAAAGGCGTTCTTCGGCATAGGTTCTAAGAGCGCCCACTTTCTTTTTGCAGACAGATGAGAGGTCTGCCAAAACGGGATTTTCTTCGTTGAGAGACGCAAGCATTTGTTGGACAACTTCTTCAGCGCGTTTTGCACTCAGTAGATGATTGTCTGCATACAATCCTTTCATGTCCGCGTGACCTGTGATGTGTATTCTACGAACGCCACCGAGTTGTTCAGGGTCGAGCCGGAGACATTCTTTGTTTTCCTTTACACACTTGAGTTGCTCGTGGGACCACAGCGCACACAAGTATCTTGGCGTAAACGATTGGAGAAACTGCAAGGAAGCCGGTTGTAGGGTTGCTTGATTCTCTGCAAAGCGTAGCGCCTCTTCATCGATCGAGATTTGCGCTGTTACAGGGTCGGCTTGGACAGTTGGGTCTTGTTTGAAAGCAACATTGATCGAATCTGCCAATTTGGACTTTTCACCCAAAATGATTTCCAATTTTGATGTGATCTCAGAAATCGTCTCTGTTTGGACTTCATTGGCTTTTTTCTGCATCATGACCATGATCAGCATGACCAACATGAATACGATCATCAATCCTGTGGCCAAGTCAGAGTAGGAGACCCAAAAGTTGTTCTCTTCATTCGAAGACATAGAGACTCTCCATTATTATGACTGTTGCTGAAGAAGCTTGTAAATGGCTTGATAACGATCCAATGTCTGAATCTGGCGATCGTTCATGTCGGTCGTTGCATCTGTCACAGCCGAAATGAGTTGACGCAGCGTTTTCTCTGTTGCAAACAAAGAGTCACTTGCCTTTTTGACAGAGTCGCCCGCGCCCGCAATCGACTTGGCTGCAGGAACAAGGTTGGCCTGAGTCGTACCCAACTTCTGGACAATCTGCAATGCGGCCTGACGCTCTTCTTCCATCTTACGCTGAACAGATTCTTGGGCGGAGATCGTTTTTTGCAACGCGCCAATTTGCTGTCCCAATCCATCTTTGACCCGATTGTGCCAAACGATGAGATTTTCTAGGGCTTCTGCGAGAGAGCCGAATTTTTCTGTGATGGCTTGACCTGCCTTACTGATTTCTTCTTGGTTGACAAGCATTTGGTTTGCTTGGTCGTTCATGCCGGTCATCATACTTCCAATCGTTTGCTGTTGTTGATCGGAAGCTTGCATTTGGCGCTCAAGGATTTTTTGCATCGCAACGGCGGCATCTTGAATGTTGCTGGATACAGAGGACAGCCCACTGAATGAACCTTGCATTTCAGCGATTGATTGAGCCGCATTGGCCAATGCATCTTGCATTTGTTGGGCTGAGGTACCTTGGTTCTGTGTCGCTTGCTGTAAGTGATCTACCAATTGCGACATTGAAGATTGAAATCGGTCATTGGAAGCAACCATCTCTTGCAGCGCGGTACCCAAAGAGGAAAAGTCTGCATTCATTGATTGTTGCATTTGCTTCATGAATTGTTCTACCAGTGCATCCAATCCTTTTTGTTGTTGGGTCGCAATGCTTTCTGTCATCTTGTCCATTGAGTCCTGCAACTTGCCAAAGGCAGTAGAAAGGGTGTTGCCCAGACTGAGTCCGATGGACTCGCCGACGGTTTTGGTACTGGCAACCTGTTCAGCCATCAGTGCAGTCTGTTCTGCCAACAGAGCCCGTTCACTTTTTTGGGGCATTGTGTTGTCCAACCAGTGAAGCCATGCGAGACGGGTTCTCTCGAGTTTGGTGATTTGGTTGTTGGTGATGGCTGTGATGACCATGGATGAAATAAGCCCCCAAATAGAGGTTCGAAACGAGACGCCCAACGAAGAAATGAGTGATGACATGGCATTTTGCATATCGCTACTTGACCCACCACTGATGTCGGAACCAACCTGTCCCAGTCCAACCGTGATCCCAATGAAGGTTCCCAAAATACCGATTGAGGTAAGGATGCCAGCGATCTGTTTGCTGAATCCTTTAGCGGGAGGTTCGATGTTGGCAAAGTGAACATCCGCGTGGCTTAGAGAGGCAATGGACGAACCCTTTTCCCAGCACTGGTCTCGATAGCCATGCCACCCATCTTGAAGCCACTCCACTTCTTCGATTAAAGGGGCGATATCGTTGTCCCAAAGAGCACTGTCATCAATCTTTTGTGGAAAATTGTTCGTTAATGTGTCTAAGAGTTGACTCAATTCCTCATCTCGTCTTTTGAAACTGAGCGCTCGATCTTTGTAGGCATAGGCGAATAGTCCTGCCATCGTCCCAATGAATCCAGTTGCTACAAGTCCCAAGACCATCGACGCGTCGGGAGATGAAAATCCTGTGGGTTCCAGTGCGATGAGAATATCTGTAAATTGAATGCTTGATGCCATGTTTGACCCCTGTAAATTTACCCATTTCCTAATCATAACCGGTGTCGAGATGGGTTTCATGGTGCTTTTTTGATACAAAGTTTGGAATGGAGAACAGTATGAAGAAAACAGTGTTGATTACAGGTGCATCAAAAGGGATTGGTGAGTCTTTGGTGTGGGAGTTGGCGTCTAGACAATGGAATTTGTTGTTGGTGGCGCGCTCCGAAAATTTATTGTTGAAATTAAAAGAGCAGGTGGAAGCAACCCATGGGGTCTCAGTGGGGGTGTTCTCATGTGATTTGACGAGTGATAGCGAACGAGAGGCTCTATGTGATTGGGTGAGAGCCCAAGGTTCACTTGGTGCACTCATCAACAATGCTGGATTCGGTTCAACTGGACTTTTTATGGAACAGGACTTGGAACATGAGTTGCGTCAAATTCAACTCAATATTGTTGCTGTTGTTGATTTGACCCATCAACTGTTGCGTCTGTTGATTCAAGAACGGGGGCATGTGATGAATATTGCTTCCACAGCGGGCTTCCAACCTGGTCCTTTTATGGCTGTCTATTATGCAACCAAAGCTTTTGTTTTGCACTTCAGTGAGGCTTTGTCGGTTGAATTGGTCAACCACGGAGTCTCGGTGACGGCTCACTGTCCGGGAGCGACAGAGTCAGAATTCGCGAAGGTGGCAGGCAATGACAAAACGCTCCTGTTTTCCAAAATGAACCATGTCATGTCTCGAGAAGTGGTGGCACGCCATGCTGTGGATGCCATGTTGAAGCGCAAAACCGTTGCGATCGCTGGGTGGCGAAACTGGTTGTTGGCTTTTACGGTGCGTGTATCTCCAAGATGGCTCGTACGAAAACTAGCGGGGTGGATCAATCAACCCGGTCGTTGGACTTGACACTCGTAAAGTAGTTAGACTTAGTCAAAAGAACTAAACAACAAAAGGGGCGACCAAAGCCACCCCCAAAGTTTCACATTCTTTGCTTCCTTTGCTTCAATATGTATGATGCGATTAGAACCGTGAACGCATCATGATGTTGAAACCTAGAGCGTTTCGTTCATTGATCGGTGCCGATACACGCTTTCCGCCCAATCCAGTTTCGTTTTTCACGAAATCGGAAAGGTTGTTGTCCATTGTGTACAGAATTTCACCGGTGACCACGGTGCTTTCTGAAACGTCGAGGTTGACACCCGCAACAGTAGACAAAATTGCGGTTGGGAGTTGTCCTTCGGGAACTTGTTCTTTATTGAAAGCATCGTACTGGACGAAAGTTCCACCTTCTGTTTCATACGTTGCCGGTTGCATCAAACCCACTCCCAAAGACGGTGTCATGTGGCGTTTTGGAATGTGATGAGCGACATTGAAACGACCGAAGAGTTGTGGGGTGGTTGCCATGTCTGGACTCATTGCCACACCACTTGTCAAGCCTGGTACATTGAACAAAATGTATTCGATGTCCTTGTAGACCAAGTCGATATTGATTTGTGTTGTGTTGTACAGAATACTGGTTTGAATATCTCCAGCGACGGCTGTTTCGATGACTGTTTGTGTAGCTTCATCATCTGTGGGGTCCAGTAGATTGTGTTGTAGGACGTTGATCTCTGCTTGAACGATGGCGCCAAAACCGTCCAATTCACTGTGTGAAATGTAGGTGTCTCGACCGAAGTTTGGATCGTTGCGGTACAATCTCAAGTCTGCTGATTGGAAAAACTTCATGTCAGAACGCGTTTTGTAGGAAACCTGTCCTGTATACCCAATCGCTTGAATGATTTCCCCATATAGAGGAGAGTTCGTATCTGGTACATTTTTGATCTGGTCTTGTTGGAACCATCCAGAACCCACTTCCAATCGCAAGTTTGGAGATGGTGCAATGCCAGCCCCACCAAGCAATCCATAATAAGTTTGGTTTCGAGGTTGACGAGTCTCTGGTGTGATGTAGTCACCAACGGCTGTCTTGGCCCCGAGGTACGCATAATTGTTTTTCTTACGGTATTGAAGTTTGACACCTGGAACCGCACCCGGGTCAAAGGAGAAAATGCTTCGAGCACCCCACGTTAAGTCATAGGAATAACCCAAACGGAAACGACCAGAGTCGACTGCAAAACCGGTCAATGAGATGTTGTGTGCAGAACCATCTCCATCGCCTTTCAGTCGGCGCACGATTCGAACATAAGAACCATCATCTCGGATGTTTGTACCAGGTTGGGTCATGTCTGGATTGAGAAATGGAGTGTAACGCAAAATGAATGCAGATTCTGTCCACCAGTTTGGATTGAAGCCTTCACTCTTGTTGTACAGTACAAGGTTGCTTCGAGAGATATCATCGGTCACACGACGTTCGTAATTCTCGAAGAAAGTCACGTTTCCACGTTGTACAAAGTTTGCTGAGGGAGAGTACAAGTCAGGTCCAGCCAGTACGTTTGTGTCTTCAAACGCTGTGGTGACCCAAATGTCCATGAATTCACCTGCTTGTGCAGAGAGGAGAGTGGAGAAAAGCCAAAGCATAGGATGCTCCTAGTAGCGGTGTAGTGATGTAAAATGAAAGATTGAAAGCGAACGTGGTGTCAGCGTTGTCCTTTTGGAAAACGTGCCATTGGACGAGCGGGACCACGAGGACGACGTGGGGTTGAACCAATGGAGAATTCCTCTGAAATTCCACTGTCATCCGTCAAAATGATGATCCACTTTGACCAGATTTGATTGAGGACACCTGTAACGGGACCAACATCTACGCCATCGAGTTCGATTGGATCAAATGCATAACTGAGCGCCGATGAATCAACATACATGACGCAGGATGTGTTGCCGTCAGAAAAGGTGACCGGCCACTGCCCATAATCAAGGTAATCGGCAATTTCATCCGCGTTGCCATTGAAAGCAATGGTGGCAGATTCGATTCGAACCAAGGCGGATTCAAAGGATTCCATTCTATGGTTGTCATATTCACGATTGTTGCTGTTGCAGACCTGACCACCCGTTAGTGTTTTGGGTTCTGGAACGAGGTCAAGTGCAAGATTTTCATCCACTTCATACTCAGGGAAGGACAATTGTGTTGAACCAAGGTATTCCTGATTGCCACCAGTCAGTTTGGTGATTCGGGAACCAACCTGTACACCCGTTGGTTTTGAGAATGTATAGACATACAAGGAAGCATATCCACCATCTTCACTGTTGTTGTAATCATCCACATCGGTCACCCAAAATCCATTTGGGGAGACCGTGGTGGCGATAACGTCCCGATTTGCCAAATTCACTTCGGTAAACTCGGAGACCAAGTGGTTGGTGGTGTTTTGAATGTAGGGTTCACCATTTGAGTCGGTTGTCTTGTTGAACTCGGCTATGGTTGGAAAGTCGAAATTGATGACTTCTGACACGCCCGTTGCAAATGTGGGTTCGCGTTCTGAGGTTTGGTCCTTGTCTCCTTCATCCGACAACCAAATTCGAGTGGGTCCGAAAGCGGCTTGAAAACGAACTGTCTCGTCTCCAGATACAATCTGACCGTTTTCAACGCTGATCCAAGGGTCTTGTTCACTTGCCAATCGACCAGGGCGCACGGTGACTTTTAAATCCCCAGTAAATGGAATCTCATCGCCATTGCCGTCTAAGGTACGGACAGAAAGTGTTCGTTCAATTGGCTCCGCTGAAAAGGGAAGGGGCGTTTCAGCATCTTCGGCATCCACAATGCTCACTTCCATAAAGTACATTTTGTCGGAGAGGGTAGAGGTTACGGTTTGAGTGCAACCAAACAATGCAATTAACAGTGTGCTCATCTTAGTACTCCGGATTGATGCGACCATCTTCGACGCAGATGTTCTTGTCAGGCTGGGGAAGTTCGCCATATTCAATGAAGGCGGCTTTTACCACATCTCGAATCGAAATGCCGGTATCAAACTGTGTTGTGTTTCGCTCGAGGACTTCGAACCCAGAGCCACCGTTGGCGATGTAATTGTTGGTTGCCAATTCATACGTTCCATTCATGTCCAATGGGATTCCGTTGATCAGGATATCTCGGGCTTGTGGATCATCTGGATTGCAATCCATCGTAAACTGAATACCGGCGACCTGCGCTTGGCTTTGACACCCACGTTCTGTTGAACGGAATGAGACATAGTCCAGCAACTCTTGTACTTCACGTCCACTTAGGAACATGGTGGTAATTGTGTTGTCGAAGGGCATGGAATTGAACAAGTCGTCAATTGTGATTTCGCCAGGAGGGATGTCGGCTCGAATTCCCAAGGTGTTTGTGAGTGCAATCTCGGTTTCAACACCCGGGTAGAATCGGATTGCGTCGGATGCAAAGTTTCCAAGCATCGAATCACCACCTGTTGAGCCGTATCGAGTGAGTTTTACTGTGGCTTGAGCGATGACTTGCTCTGTGTTGTAACTCATCTCAATTTCTTCAGCGTACTCTTCTAAAATGTCGTTGACGATGGGACTTTCTTGCTCTGGAGGAACTGTATAAGAGTCTACTGGGATCAGTTTGTACTTGTGAGAAAGGACTTCACCATCTCGAACAACAACGTCCAAACGACCTACGAACTTAGCAAATGCTCCAGAGTGAACAACAGGGATTCTCTTGCCGGTTTCTTCATTTGTGATGACCAACGGAGGATCGATGGCCACGTGGTGGTGACCACCCATATATATATCAACGTCTGCAAATTCCAATGCTTGCTCTTGATCGTCGTCCAGACCCATGTGGGATACAACAACCACCAAGTCTGCCCCTTGGGCTCTGAGTTTCTCAGCTTCTCTTGGGATGACCTCTCCAGGCTCATTCACCATTACACCCAGTGAGTTTGATTCATCATATATAGAGTTTAGAGATGAAACGTTCCCTAGGCCTATTACGCCCACTCGAAGACCGTCCAATTCAAACATGCTACTCGGTTCAACCATCTTTTCCAATTCAGTTGCCCAAGGGAGGTCCCAATTTTCAAAGTCGTAATTGGCTGCCAGCAATCGGTATCCACCATATCCACCATACTGGACGGCAAGATTTCGTGCGCCGTTGTCAAACTCGTGGTTGGCAACCACAGCGGCATCCAGTCCAATTTCACTCATCAATTCGACTTCGGCTTTTCCCCCGTATTCATTGAATACGATCGCTCCTTGAAAAGAATCACCTGAGTCAAGGTGGATAACTCTACCGGCTGATGCCCGTTCTCTTTCAAGAATTGCTGCGATTTTGGCAATTCCACCAAACGGTCCAGCATCGTCCAACCCATCGTCGTCTTGGTCGCCAACACCGAGTCCCAAAGAGCGATCGGTAAAGGACGGCTCGAACTGATAAGGCATCAGTCTGGAATGTAAATCCGAAGTGTGCAAGATGGTGAACCGAACATCCTGACCTGCAATGGCAGGGGGTTCGACGCTTGTTGTTCCGATGCAACCACTCAATGAGAGAGCCAGTGTGCCAGAAAGTGTGGAGCCAGTGAACCAGTTTCGTAAGTGGAGCATGTGTTCTCCCAGAGGTGGTGGAGTGAATCTCGTCCGAATTTTGGGTTACGGAATTGATGCCAACCCCTAATCCATTTTGATGGAATTGTCGATTGTGCGACGAAAGTTTCACAAACTCTACACCCTCGAAATTTGAGAAAGGAAACTTTTGATGTAACTTTTGTTGATCTGTATAAATTCAATCCTTTCATATCCATACGTTTTGTTGCACATGAGTGGGAAATTCAATACAACAATACAAATTGAATTTTTTGACGCAACTTTATGTCTTTTCAGTCTTTTGATAAAGACAAAATCGTGGTTGCACAACCTATGGGATGAAATATGAAGCGTATCCTCCTATCCAAGCAAAGTATACTGACTGTGATGGTTGGTGCTTTGTTTGCTGCTGATGTTGACGCAGGCGGTTTCGAAGGCAAAACAATGAGAGACCCTTTCTCCAATCGCTCTGTTGAAAGGGGATTGGTGCTTGGGAAAGGTTGGTTTCAAATCAACGCGGGAAGCTCCTACAAGAATGCAACTGGTTATTGGGATGCTCAAGGGGTTCAACAAGACTTCGAAAGCGCAAATTGGTTGTACACCACCCAACATCTTGGCATTCGTTATGGTTTGACGCGCAACTTTGAGTTTTCTTGGAAAATGCGTTCTCATTATGTTGCATTGACGAACCCAGAGTTGGGAACAGATACTGCCATGTGGGGATTGGGCGATCCTGAACTTGGAGCGACATATCAGTTGTACCGAAGTTCAACACCCATGACTTCCATCGTGACCTATGCCAAATACAAAGCACCATTCGCGAATGAAATGCCAGGGAATTACGTTGGCGGTCCCAACTCTTTCTCAAACTTTGTGTTGACGACTGGGACACCGGATTTAAATGTGGGTTTGGCTGCCAAGAAGCAATTTGGTCCTGCTGCGGTGACTGTGGACATGCATCACGTTAAACGCTTTTCTGCATTGGCAAACTATGCCATTGAAACCGATATGAATCAGTTTTCAACACGTGTGAAACCTGGAGATTTGAACGTGTTGGATATACAAGGTGAAATGCAACTTGGTCCTTTGAACGTTCAGGCTGGTAGTACATACACTCAACGTGGATACTTCAAAATTGGTTCAACTTCGCCAGGGTGGTTGCCAAACAAAAACTTGCAAAACATCGAACAGTCAAATGGGTGGGCCTTGGATGCTCGCGTCGGTGCAACATTGAATGTGATGCAGGAGATGGACATCAACGCCAGTGCGCAAATTCCATTGCGTGGTGAGGATTTGATGTTCTTCCCACTTGAGGATGTCCATCCAACTTATGGCCTCGTCTATACTGGCGAAATGGTCTATCGTTTCTAATTGCTTGTGAGGATACTGATGAAAAAGATTTTACCCCTCTTGGGACTCGGATGGTTGGCGCTTACAAGCCCAGAAGCTGAAGCAGCAAAGTGGGTTACCCCATACAACTTTACCGATCTAGAATGGCAAACCATTGAAACTGAGCACTTTGCATTTCATTATCCAAAGTCGAAGGACATGGAGAACAATCCACATGCTTTGACCGCGGAATATTCAGCGAAGCGATTTGCCGAGTTTGCTGAAGAAAACTGGTACGATATGTGTGCTGAGTTCAACTATTTCCTCAAAGAACGAATTCATGTATTGGTTTTGAACCACGGGGATGAACTCGAGGGCTTTACGATTCCTTCTTGGGATTGGATTGTGATGAGTGCGAACCCTGGTGGTGGGATGTTCTCTTACTCTCGCGGTCGTATGGAATGGTTCTCGACGGTATTTGCGCACGAATTCGCACACGTTGTGTCGTTGAAAGCATATCGTTCTACAGCGGAGCCAACCTTCACCACAGCCGTTGGTGGTTTGTACCAGAACGGAATCAATCGACCCATCACGAAAGACAGCGATGGCAACACAACTTCAGCATTCAACAATGTTGGGATTGGCTTTGAACTTCCCTTTGCTGACTCAGATTCTGTGTGGTGGGTTGAGGGTGGCGCCGAGTTTTGGTCTGCTTCTACCAATGTGAACTGGTGGACAACCGCTCGTGACAGAACCATTCGTGTGTCTTTGATGGAAGATCGTTTGCTGACCTATGAAGAGTGGCACCATAAAGTGACAGCCGGTTGGAATGACGGTGAGCGATGGTATCAGGGCGGGCACTCCTTTGCCTTGTACTTGCGTGAACGATTTGGAGCGGATGTGATGGCTCGTTTCGCATTGGAATATGCCAAAGGGTGGCGTCCAATGTTTGAGACAGTTGTAGAAGATGTGACCGGTGTTGATTGTCGCACACTCTACAACGATTGGATGGCGTACATTACTGAGCGGTATGACGATCAGTACGCAGACGTTCAAGCACAAGGTGAAGTGGCTGGATTGGAACTGTTGTCTTCTGCACCACAGTGGGAGTACAAAACTCCATCTGAACGAGATGCTTGGTTGGGTGACAAAGAAGGACTCTTTGGAGACAATGCCCGTCATTGGTTTGGTCGAAAGTCTGCTCGTGAAAGAGAGCAAGCCAAAGAGAGAACCGGTCTTTACCAATATGATCCCCGTACTTCTGACGATGGCAATTGGATTGGTGTGGTGAACCGTGGTTCAATTCAAGTAAAGAAGATGAACCGTCAGCAAAACCGTACTTTGACGGGTGCCAAAGGTTCTGGTCCAGGATTGTCTGCCACAGAGCGTTCCCTTCAATCTTTCAGTATTCCATACGCTTCCTTTGACCACGGTTGGGACTTTACACCTTCGAATGACGGTGTTGTACTGACTGGGCATGAGGAATCGCATCCAAGAAACAAATCCTATGCACTGACCAAGGTGTATTTGGAAAAGGATGGATATGATTGGAAACAACTTGTCTATTACAAGTTCCCAGACATGATGGAAGAGACGGTAGGAAATGAAACCTACAAAACCCGTAGACCCTCCAAAGGATTCTTCAACAAGCGCATGTGGCACGGTGAATGGAATGTGATTCCAAATACCCTGCGTGCGCATGACCCAGCCGTGTCTCCAGATGGAAAGAGAATTGCATTTTTGCAGTATACGGATGGTACTGTAAACTTGGGAACGATCAATTTTGATGGGTCTGACAAGCAAATGCTGACAGAGTACACCGATGGCAACTGGATGCGCATCGTTGATTGGTCTCCAGACGGCAAGCAACTTGTGTTCATGATGTTCCGAAACTTCCAACAGAACCTTTACATTGTGAACGCTGATGGAACAGACCTCAAGCCAATCATGATGGACGAGTGGGAAGAGCAAGACCCTCACTGGGGACACGATGGCAAGATTTACTTCGCTGCCGATCCAAATGGCATCGACAACATCTACTCTTATGATCCTGCAACAGGTAAGTTCCTTCAAATCACAAATGTGATCACTGGTGCTGTGTCTCCACACATCACGAAAGAAGGGGACTTGGTATACAATTATTACACAGCAAATGGTTGGAAAGTTTATTCTCTGCACAAAAATGAGTTCTTGAATGATGATGTGACACACTTGTTTGCGACTGAACAAGAAGCTGAGCACGTTGAAACATTCTTAGCAGAAACGATTGATCTCAGTAAATATGATGAGATGACAAGTCCATACTCACCGATGAAGTCTTTGTCTTCTCCTGTTGTCATTCCGTTGATTCGCATGCAGCAGAACCAAACAGATTGGGGACTGCAGTCTGGTGTTCAGTTCCAAATCATGGACTATGCACAGATGAATCAGTTGTTCGCATTTGCCTTGTTGGGTGAAGATTCGATTTTGCAAATGGGATACACCAATGACATGTTTACGCCATCTTTCTCAATATATGGTGGACATTTTCAAGGAAAGAATACCCAAGGGTTCTTGATGGATGCAGATTCTGATCCAAACACAACTGGTGATCAGGACATCTATGAATTGAAGCGTACCATCATGCAAAACTTTGGTGGTGGGGCTGTTTCCTACACCTGGAACGGTGTGTTCAACACTGCAATGGGAGTATCCGGATATGACTTCTCAGTGAAGGGTGTGGACGACGTACGTTTCGAACGTTTCATGTGGAGTGCGGTTCCATATATGACGTTCAATTGGTCGAACAACTCTTGGTTGTCTCGTTCAATCAACCCATATTATGGACGCAGTGTCACGGGTACCATCTCTCATGGATATACCGACATTGTGTTCGCTGATACAGGTTCTGTGACCATTGACGATGGTGAAGAACTCGACAAGTATCGTTTCAACCAATTGGAACTTCGTTGGAATGAAATTATACCCATTCCGACTTTCGGTTCAAAGATCCTTGGCGAAGCACAGCAACGACGCCACGTGCTATACTTCGATGGACACTTGGGGATGCTTGACCGCAACGTGAGTATCAACGACGAGTTCCGAGCCGGTGGGCGTCATCCTTACAACTTTGGGTATGGCTCTATTCAGCCAAATTCTCAGTTTGCTGGATATCCATCGTGGTCACTCTCTGGGGAAACCATGATGATCTTCAACACGGGATATCGTTTCCCATTGACGCGTCCTGAGCAACGTTGGATGGCTGGGCCGTTCTATCTTGTTGGATTGGCTGGTCAGTTGTCAGCAACTGCAGGGAACTTGTGGTCTTACGTACCACCATCTGATCCCTCTAAGTTCTATCGTTCTCGCTACAATGAACGTGTTGCCTATGACCCAACAGATGTGAAGCGTGAGATTCCATTCGTGGATACTGCATACAAAAACGGCAACAGAATGCTCTATGATGTATCTGCAGAAGTTCGCATGTCATCAGTACTGTACCATACAATGTCTTGGGATTCGTTTGTGCGCGTTGCATACGGCTTCAATGAAATCCGTGGATTTGGGGATGTTGATGGTGACATGATCTTTGACAGTAGTGACAACACGTTGAACTCAGAGCTTTCGAACGAAACGGAACCTGCGGGTATCCGTTTGTATCTCGGTTTTGGAACTGGCTGGTAATCCATTTGGATTCAGTGCAATTGCCCTATAAGATTAAAGAAAAGAGGTAACCATGAAATTACACAGCACAAATATGCTTCTCTTGTCCATTTTGGCGATGGGGTGCGGACGTGATGCGACAACAGCCGACTACAAATTAGCGGGTGTGGGCATCAACCCTGAAGAGATTGCGCCTGCCCCAGAGCAGTTTGGTGGGTTTGCATCCTATGATTATATTGAGTTCGCCGGTGGTGCTTTGCCACTGGGGCTGGTGGGATTGGTATCTTTCTCAGGTGCTGGACCCGCTTTGGGAACTTTTGAGCCTCCCTATGGAATGGTCTTTGGCTCGGGGTTCTTCTTTGAATCCAGTGCACCATCTCCAGATGCACTGTTCGGTTCTTTTGCATCCGCCCCTGAAGGAATTGGAAATTGTCACACCGTCTATGAACCACGTTCTTATTTGAATGGAATTGCCGATGGTGGAACAGCGATGTCTTTCCGTTCGGAAGCAGGAGACGGGTTTGACATTGGTCGCCGTCCGTTGGCATATCCAACGAATGCTGCAAAAGTCTTCCCTTATTATTCGGCATTGTCTACCTACAAAGATGGTCCACGAGTATGGAGAAATCCAGCAGGCAAACAAGATACTGAGTTGGCGAGTTGGAATGAAGAGGCTGTCGGTGCAGGCAACTTCCCGTTTGGAGAAGAAGTTGCATTCTCATTCAAAGGCGCGATTCCTCCTGAGTCAGCAACCTTTGGAGCGATTCCACAGCCGTACAACTCAGCTGCCAATGGTGCGATGCACAAACTTCCAAGTCGAACACAAGGTTTGATGCTGTCTTGGAGCGGTCCAAGATTCAGTGGTGATGGTGTGATGATGGCCGAAGAGGGTGAGCACTCTGTTTGTATGCAGTACTCGACTTCTGAACTCGAAAATGGTGCACCGGCTGAGGCGACCGATTGTGTAGATGTCATCTCTGTTGAGAACCCAAAAGAGGGACAGTTTGACCGCGGACAAATGTATACAGGTCCATGGGATTCGGCAAATGGTGTCACCATTAAGTGGATGCCAAATGAAGATGCAGTGGAAGAGACTGTGTCCATTTCAGTTCGCTTTTTGGGTACCATTGACGAAACAGACGATTCTTTCGTGGAAGAAAAGGTGTTGGTCAACAAGAATGGCGATGTTCAAGGTGCTTGGGACGCTGGTGTCCGCTCTGGAAGCATTCCAGAAGGGGCGGAGTGTCCAGCGACAGGTTCTCGTCCTGCTCTTCCTTGTGATGAGAACATTACCTATGAGTTTGATCAAAGTTTGAAACGAGGCGATGGGTACATTCCATCTATGCAGGGGAACCCCTTGAAAAACATTGTAGAAACAACTTGTACGGTTCAAGATACCTCCGGTGAATTTGTCATCACCAAAGACATTTTGGATCAAGCCTTGACATACGCAAAGCAACACAATGCCAAAGGTGCCATCTTTTACTTCAACAGAACTACGAAGACCGCATTTGATACGCCACCAGTTCGAGATGCTTTTGGGACACTCAAAGAGCCAGGAGAATTATTGGTGGTGAGCAACTCTGTACAACTTGGCCGTTTTTGGGTCCAAGACGGAACATTTGAATAAACAGTCATCTGCGAAAAATGCTTTGCAAAACGATACGAACGATTGGTAAGGAAAAAGACAATGAAAAAAATGCTTAGTTTGTGGGTCCCATCAATGCTGTTGCTTGCAGCGTGCGACAACCGTCAACCCTATTATGACTCCGAAGGTGCTGTGTCAGTTTACGGACTTTCCGTAGAGTCTGAAGCAGGGAACATTGGTGGTGCAGAGATTGAGGTTACGGGTGCTGGATTTGGCTCCAATGTCAACGGTGTAACTGTGATGTTTGGAAATCAAAATGCTGAAGTTCTCAATGTGACCGATTCAACCATTACAGTAAAAGTACCCCATGGACCTGTTGGTGGTGGTGCTGTGGATGTTCGAGTCGGAAACTCTGAGGGGCAAGATGCTTTGGTCGGTGGATACACTTATCAAACGCCTGGAAATGGGATTGAGCCTGTGTATGGTGAAGTGGCTTCAGAAGGTCAGATAGCCTACGTTGCGGTTGCCAATGACATGATGAGTTGCTACGGTGGAACTGCGACTGGAAGTCAATATGGTTGTGAAACCTTTGCATTGACTGGCAATGCTGGTATTGAAGGTCGTGCTGAAGGGCTGGAGATTGTGTACCCCGGTGCAGAAGCCCCCTATGGTCTGGGAAAGAGTGGTTTCTCAAATGACACCAGTATCTCTTGGAATCAGTGGACGGTCAGCACGTCTCCACATGAAGTTGTTGGGTTTGACGATGAAAACGCCGTTCAAGATTTCCGTTTGGACATTGGTGAGTTTTCGTTGAAAAATGAAGCCAACAGTGGCTCATGGTGTGCAAATTTGCCCTCTTTGGCAACATTCACTTACAATGGTCAAGATGAATTTGTTCCAACTGAGGTCAATCCAATTACTGGTGATTTGGTCAATCCAGAACTGGAAGGTGCAGGGTACTTGTTTGAAAGCGCTTCTGTTTCAGCAAACGGAGATTTGTCTGTCAATTATGGGAACTCTGAAGGGTGTTACGAAGGCGGTAAAGAGTACGATTTAGACGAGTTGCGCTTCTGTATGGTGGATGAGTACCAAGAAGGGCTTACACGAACGTACGCATCGGAATGGCCTGTCGCACAGAATTTCTTCATGGCACCAAATGCCCAAGGTCAAATGAGCGCAGAAACCAACGTTCCTGTACAATTGGACATTGAAGCGGCCAACATTAGCCAAGAAATCATTTTGCCACCTGTTGCCAAATTTTCCGACAACGTTGGTGAAAACGCTGAGTTTTGGGCTTTGTTTGGGTTCAACGAAGAGTGCCCAGACACCGATGACGATCGTCTGACAACCAGCAATGACGGTGTGTTTAATTGGACATGGGAACCGATTGATTGGCAGAGTGATTGCGATGGAGAAGTCACTGACAATGGTGTTTGCGTTTCGGTACCTGAGGGCATCAAAGGTGTCAACTCATATGTGACCGTCACTGTAAATTACCTTGCCTTTTCTTGGATGGGGGGTGAAGGTGTGACCCAACAAGCCACCATCACAGTACCAGACAACAACAATTTTGATGCAGAAACAGGTTTGTCTTCTTTGTCTTTGCCAACTTGGGTGATGTACTCATTTCCAAGTGCACAAAACAATTATGGAGAGCAACAAGGCACTGGAACTGGTCAAACTACATGGGCTGGATACGGCGACCAATCTGATCCCACCAATGGGCTTGTTGTTATTACCATTGATCGAAAGGTTGAATACACTCTTTCAGCATCGATTGAAACCTATGTGGGTGGGCAACTTGAGCAGGTTGATGGAGACCTCGTCTTTGCCTATTCTACTGGGGATATGGGATACTTCTCGTTCGACAACCCATTGGACGCTGTAGACAACTGTTCTGACTGTATTGACAATGATGGTGACGGTTGGGTGGACGTTTCCGATCCAGATTGTGCTGGTGAAGAAGGAGAAATCAACGCAACGACGGATTCAACGTGCAATGACGGATTGGACAATGATGATGATGGCTTCATCGACGCAGAAGACGACAATTGCTTGGATGGAAGTGCTGGAGAGTCAGAAGATTGCTCAGACGGCATTGACAACGATGAAGATGGTTGGGCCGATCAAGAGGACCCAGACTGTCAAGATGGTGGTGTCTTTGAAGAAAATCCAGTGGGTGCGTTCACCTGCAATGATGGCATCGACAACGATGGTGATGGTTGGGTAGACCGTGATGATCTCGCCTGTACGGTTGCTACGGACGATGAAGGTACGGAAGAAACAGCCTATGCTGACGCTGATGAAGATGGTATACCAGATTATACCTGCAACGATGGTATTGACAACGATGGCAATGGGGATGTGGACAGTGAAGACATCTATTGTTTCCGTCGAGGTCCAGACAATGACGAGGCGCCTGCTGAATTTCGAAGTTTGTGTGCCGACGGTATCGACAACGACGAAGATGGTTGGATTGATGAGGCCGACCCAGCGTGTGAACTGACCAACGGAAACTCGGAGAATCCAAGTTCTTATGACAATACAGATCCTGAGTTTGCTGTTCTTGGCGATTGCAACGACGGCATCGACAATGACTGCGATGGTCTTGTAGATTCAGAAGATGCTGGATGTGTCAGCGCCTACTCAAGTTTCGAACAAGACGACGGTGGGGAAGGTTCATGCAACTGTGGCGATGGCATTGACAATGACGGTGACGGCTGGATGGACGTTGAGGACATCGATTGCAATGGTTCTGAATTCGGTTCGGAGACTGGCTTTGCCGATTTGGACGAAGATGGAACGCCTGACTTTGAATGCAATGATGGTATCGACAATGACGCCGACGGTTTAACAGATGCCTTTGATGTGTTCTGTTGGGAACGCACTGCTGGTGCTGAAGGAACTTCTGAAGCTCCGTCCAATCCTGGTCTTGCTTGTTCCAACGGTACAGATGACGATGGAGACGGTTGGATTGACATGGCCGATCCAAGCTGTGACAAAACCAATGGTGGAAGCGAGAATGGCGACATTGATTTGGTTCATTGGGAAGACCCAACCTGCTTCAACGGTGTCGATGACAACGGTGATGGTTTGGTAGATTCTGAAGATGCGGGTTGTGCAAACTGGTTTGACGACGAAGAATGATCCGATTGACTTTGTCAGTAGAAAAGTTGTCTTTTCAAGTTGACAGAGTCAATTAATCAGATTATATTTCATGTGTCTGAAACGGACCGGTAGCTCAGCTGGTTAGAGCGCACGCCTGATAAGCGTGAGGTCGCTGGTTCAAGTCCAGCTCGGTCCACTCTTTGAAATCGATAGAAAAGTTAAGATTCAGTTCTTAATTTGAATTGGTGAAAACCGATTCAAGCACCTGTGGGGGTGTAGCTCAGTTGGGAGAGCACTTGCTTTGCACGCAAGGGGTCAGGGGTTCGAATCCCCTCATCTCCACTTTTGCTTGAATCGGTTTTTTCATTTTAGATTTGTGATGAAAAGAGAGGAATACCAGATGCGGGCTTGGTGCATTGAAGAAGACAAATTGGTGGAGCGGGTCTTGCCGTCACCAGTATTGAAGACAAACTGCGTTCGAATCGCCACGGAGGCATTTGGAATCAATAGAGCAGACTTGTTGCAACTTCAAGGGCTTTATCCAGCACCCAAAGGGATTCGAAACGACATTTTGGGATTGGAAACTGTGGGTCGTGTGGTTGAGGTATGTTCGAGCGTGCCGGAAGTGGAGCGGACTCGCTGGTTGGGTAAACGGGTGATGGCCTTGTTGCCGGGAGAGGGCTATGCATCTGAGGTGGTCGTAGACATAGGTTGTATCATGCCCATTCCTTCTGGTGTGTCTACGGTACACGCGGCTGCGATTCCAGAAGCATTTTTAACGGCCTATGATGCTCTGTGGTGTCAATCTGGAATTGAATCCAACAGTCGAGTGCTCATTCATGCGATTGGCTCTGGCGTAGGGGACGCGGCAAAGCAGTTGTGTATTGCGAACAATATTGAAGTCTTTGGGACATCTCGATCCGCAACAAAATGTGAAGTGCTCTCAACACCTCATGTACCAGTATTTCAAATACAAGAAGGTGTTTTTCCCAAAGACTTACCCAAAGCCGATATTGTACTGGACTTTGTGGGCGCTGCCTATTTTGAACAAAACCTCAAACAACTCAATGTCAACGGTCATTTACAGGTGGTGGGGCTATTGGGTGGTGTGAAAGCGCAAATCAATCTAGGGTTGCTGTTGGCAAAGAGATTGTCGATTCGTGGGACGACCCTTCGTTCTAGAAGTCTATTTGAGAAGACCAAGCTTATACAAGACTTTGTTCGAGATGTTCTACCATTGTTTGACAATGGGGATGTCCACCCCAACATCGACAGCATTTTTTGTTGGGAGGATGTACATCAAGCCCATGACAAAATGCGGAACAATCTGAACGTGGGAAAACTCATTGTGACTACGCCAACTGGGTAATCGTTTCAAAGCAGCGAATGTTTATGGGTGCAACGATTCAACCCATTGCAACGCGTTGTCCAGTGTGTCATGAACTGCACCACGTTCGTGCTGGTTGAGAAAGTCTACTTCATATGCTGGAGAGAATGGATTGCGCATGAGGCCCACTGTCGAACCCATGGCCAATGGCAGACTCAAGTCCAATTCAAAGATATCCCCAAGCACGGTCATTGTTGTCCAGTCTGCATCGTACTTCCCCAAAATGGTACTCAAAATACGATGATATTGTGAACGTTGAACATAAATTGGACGATTCAGATTCGGAAGGGATAAGGTTTCGGGCATACCATCTATATTGTCCCCGATGACATACTTTCGGGCAGAGCCGACAACACGCTCTATCAGCCAGTCAAAATTGACCCCATGTTGTTCACCAAGCAAACGAATCTTGCTTTGGACTGGAACTGTATGAGAGTTTGTTACAACAACGGTGTAGAGTGGGTTCGAACCCGTTTCTAAAGTGCGCAATCGTTGAAAAAACTCGGCAGCACCTGGTCGAAATACGGTGGCTGTTTTTTGATAATTGTACTTGTACAAGATTCGGTCAAGAATCCGATCGCGTTCTGCATCATTTGGAAAAGCGCCGACCTTATCAAAGACCATTCGAGCGATGGGCATCATGCGCAAATACGGATCCACACAGGCTGGGGCAACAATTTTGCCATTGAACTTCCACCCAAAATCCCCAGGACGGTCAAGCAATTCTTGGTCCATTTCACTGGCCCACTCAAGTACCTTGGTCAACTCTACATCTGCAAGCATGGCTACATCTTCGAGATAGCCTTCTCTGTAAGGTAAGCCCTCAGCTTCTGCATCGGTGAGTGTACCGTCAAAATCTAAAATTAATACGTTTGATGTTGGCATGGATGCCTCCATAGGTTGTATGGATCAAAAGAAGTCTGATCGTGGTGGCACTTCTTTAAGACAATGGGTTTCAGGGTTTTCCATATGCACATACAGTGGTTCAAAAATCGTGTCCCAAGACCACAAGGATGGATTCACATTGAGATGCTCTCGAACCTTTTCAGCACCCTGTGGCGCGATGGGGTGCATCAACATGGTTGTGACCTTCACATAGTGAAATAGGTCAATGAGAGGTTGTGAGACACTGTCACCGGGGCGTTCCCAGTCGATGTCTTTGCTTGTTTTACTCCACCATTTGTTGGCACTGCGAATCAGTTTTTCGGCACCACCAAAGGTTTGATGAAGGTTCTTGCTGTGCATACTGCGTTCATAATTCAAAATGGTTTGTTTGCACTCTTCCAACACAGCGTCCGACACCGTTCCAACTGGAATGCGTCCAATGCCGTCAGCGTTGCACTTTTGGGCAGTGTAGAAAGCATTGCGAACAATCCTGTTCAGAACGTTGTGCATCAGTTGGGCTTCCTTGAGAACTGGGTCTGCACTTTGTTCAGACGCAGTTGGGTCGTATGATTTTGGTGCGAAGGAAATGTTTTTCATTCCCAATCCCAAGGAGATAAAGTGGGCGCGCAGTTGTTCAGCCGTGTACTCTTTCAGCAAATCCCGCGCCATGGGTGGTTTGATTTTGCCTGATGAACTGGCTTTGCTGTTGAGAAACAAAAGGTGCTTGTTGACGATCAACTGAGTGTGTTGCAAGTCTCCATCTGTTGGTTCACCGGTTGGGTTCTTGTCTGTAAGTCCAGCAAAGATTGCAGTTTGTGCTGGACCATAGAAATAGACATTGTCCTCACCAATGAACTGATACACTTGCGCATCAGGGCTACACCACCATTCCTTCCATGCATCTTTGGATTGACCGATGCTTTCTAAGTAGGTGGCTGTAAAGGAAATGGGTGCCCAAAGAGATTCTGGCCACACCCAAAAAGTTAGATCATCGTGTTCAGGTACGGGTACTCCCCACTCAATATTGCCGGTCAAACGGAAGGGGACCAAGGTCTTTCCATTTCTATACTGGATGCTGGCTTGAGAAAGCAAATCACAAGCGGTCTCTCTATCAGAAAGAGTGGAGAACTCGACTTGAAAAGACTTGCCTTTGCCCTTGTGAACTGTGTGCGCAGGAAGACTTGGTTGCAAAGTCTCAAACTCAGTCTCAAATTTGGACAAAATGTGCACGATGGGGGCCGCAAAGAACTCTTCAATGTCAGATTGTGCAAATCGCCTCAGTGTCCGTTGTTGTTTGGATGTCTCCAACCAGGTTTGCAACGCGGTTTTGACAGAGTCAATCTCGATGTACCAGTTTTCAATGTCTTTAAGTACTGGTTGGGTGTTGGACAGAGAAGATACTGGATCAATCAACTCTTGTGGTTGATACTGGTGTCCGAGCCCACATTCATCGGCGTAGCCCTTTTCAGACTGACAGCCGTTGATGGGACATTTTCCGACAACTTGTCGACCATTGAGAAAGCAGTTCAATTCTGTATCGTAGAACTGGGCCGTAGAGAGCTTTTTCAAGTGACCATTTTGTTGAAGGGTGTTGAAAATGTGTGCACTCATCTCTTTGTGAACTTCTCCAGAACGTCCAAATGCCGACGTGGCAAAGAGACTGGGTTCCACATGATAGGCTGCAAGCGTATCTTTTTGGTGGTGGTGATTCTGCAATACAAATTCTTTAAGCGTTCCTGAAAAGGTCCCGTTTTCTATCTTTTGACGATGGTATTCTACGATGGGAGAGCCATAGCAATCGGTACCCGAAACAAAGATGACGTTGTTTTCACCAATGCGGTCTTTCAAAAAACGCGCATATACATCGGCGTGGATGAATACACCACCAATGTGACCAAAGTGCAACTCTTTGTTTCCATAGGGCATGCCCCCTGTGACCACAGCCCGTTTGGGAAACGTGGGTCTTGGAATTGGTCCTCTAGGTTTACCTTTTGATTTGCCCATTGTGCCTCCAAATGTTTGGGAATCTATATCCCAAAAGTATCATGATGTCACGGAGCTTTGGGAACTTCTTGAAGGGCTTGTAGACCGCGTTGAGCATAATCGTGTTGTGGGTCAAGCGCGACCGTTTCCAACCACCAGCGTTGGGCTTCTGTCCAGTTTTCATTTAGGTAGGCCAATGTGCCAAGATTTGCCAAGGTTGACACTTGATGGGGATTGAGAGAGTGTGCCTTTTCAAGTGCTTGCTGTGCACAGGAGAAATCTTTTGAGTTGAGACAACTGCTCCCCAGTACATCCCAGCCTTGGGCATACAAGGGATGCAATTGCGTTAACTCTTTCGAGACTTCGACAGCCTTAGTTGGCTTATTTCGTTGCAACAACAGAGCCCAATTGTTGGCGGCCTCTCTAAGAGTGTTGTCTTGGGTCCAGGCTTCTTCAAAGTGCCGCAGTGCGTCTTCTGTCTCACCACGTTGTAAGGAGAGCATACCACTAGCCAGAGCCAGTTTGGGGTGCTTAGGGTGGATGGTATAGGCTTGGAGTATCGTATGTTGAGCTTTGTTGATTTCATTTTGCTTTCGATAATGGGCGGCAAGGGTTGTCCAACCTCGAATCTCCAACGGTTGTTTGTAGGTGACGTCTGTCCAAATTGCAACATCACTTTGAAACAGAGGGATGCGTTGGTGGGTGAAGTAGCCCAACACAACGATCCACACACCCATTGTATATCCAGTGAGCCTACGCTGTTGGAACTGCTGTAGGACCAAAATGCCCATCCACGACAAGCCAATGGTGGACACCAATAAGTATCTATCTGCCATGAGGTTTTGGATTGGACTGATTTGTGAAACCGGTAGCAAACCCAGTGGTATGGTCCAACAAGCCAACGTCCAAAGTGGGGTGCGATTCCAGAAATACAAAGGGAAAAATAAGAGCGCTGAGACGATTACAAGTCCCACCAAAATGGATGGCTGAGTCCATGGTTGTACAGACGGTTCGGCATACAACAGCGACAACCGCTCGGGCCATACAAGCATCTTTCCATACTCAGTCCACGTTTGTACTGCAATATTGAACGTTTCTATTCCTGTTTCGCCACGGGGGTGCGCAAACATTCCAACTGAAGAACCGACACTCAACGTCAAGTAGAGCCCAAAAATCAGGGGGACGGCAACTGGAAACCACTGTAACCACCAGCTCGGTTCGGTAAAACGCTTTGTAGACCAGTCTCGATGGTGGGAGAAGCTAATGAGCACCAATAGGGGACCCAACACAATCGAAGTATTCTTTGCCCAATATGCGAGCAAAGCGATGACCCCAATTGCCCAAACTGAACGTTGTTCCAAATGCAACTTTATCGCCCAAAGCATAAGAGCGAGTGAAACCACGTCCTTTCTGGAAGCCAGCCAAACCACACTCTCTACATGGGTTGGGTGCACAACAAAAATCACTGTTCCCAACCAAGTCATCCAACCATGCCCAAAGATCAGTCGGTTGCATGACCACAACAAAGAACAGCATAGACCGTACCACAAAAAGGAATGTAGGTGATGACCCGCCCAAGAATCTCCAAAAACAAGCCAGTCAAACCACACTGTAAAATCTCGTACAGGTAGATACTCGGCCCCCAAGGTCAGACGGGTACCAATGCTAAAGTCAAATAGGATGGTGTACACAGTTGCGAAGGATTTTGACTGTAGAATGGGGTTGTTGACCACCAACCAACCTGTATCAATCGTAAGGGTATCGTCATAGATGCTGTTGCCCCATAGCAATACGAGTATGACCCACATCAATAAATGAGGTCTTATGGCGTTTTCTTCAAACCAATCCTGCATGATGCACTTGATAAATGTGTGGGAAGTGGGCTACTGTACTGTACAGCCCAATGTAACCAGTTGTTGTCGGATCTGCCTATTACACATAAGCGTCGGTTCAGAACTGGTTTTATCCATGTTCACGCGTAGTAGAGTAGCGATGACCCCTGAAGAAGTTGAAATACAGAAAAAGAAACAGCAAGTGTTGCTCTTAGAAGATCAATTGGCGAGCATCGATGCAGAATTTGCCGAACTTTGCTTGCAAGTAGAAGAGTTTCAGCAGGTGTATTTAAAGGAGATGGGACCTTTGTATGCCCAATTGGATAGATGGAACCTGAGAATTGCCTGCACAGGATTGGTGATTGATCGCTTGCGCGATGTGCGCGATGGATTGCGTCCCTTGCCGACGGATCCCTTCGAATGGTCTGCAAACTCTATGGAAGAAGCACGACAAGAGTGGGGGCGTCGCCATGCAAAGACCAGTGCTGGAGAAGTCGAAGCTGAAGTTCCAAAATCTCCACCGACTTCCAATGAGAAGCGCGCCATCAAGGAATTGTACCGCCAACTGGTAAAGCGATATCATCCAGATTTGGTCAATGACCCACAAGCCCAACAACTTCGAACTGAAATCATGGTGGAAATCAATCAGGCCTATCAGCAACAGGACATCGTCGCCCTCAAAGAGTTGCTAGGTCGACCTGCGATTGTAGAGTTCGATAGTGAAGGCAGTGGTGATGTGTTGATTCGTTTGATTCGCCGAATCGCGCAATTACAGACATTGATAGAACAGTCCACTCAGCGCGTTGCCAAAGAAAAAGAAGGGGAATTGATGCAACTGTATGTACAGTGTCAGGCGTGTGAGGCACAGTACGGAGACTCATTTTACGTTCTCAAGCAGGCTGTGCATGAACAGGTGTCTCGAGCAAAATTGGAGTGGATGCATCAACGGGCTAGAGAATCCAAATTGTGGACCGAGGTGGACGTATGACTCGAGCCTCTCTGTCCGTACTTACTGAGCGTGTGCATGAGTTGAATTATGAGTTTCAACTGTTGTATCAGCGGTCATTGGTAGACTTGGCGCTTTCCAATCGCCACCCCTATTGGGATGTGGAAACGCTTGAAGAAGCCATCACAGAAAAGGGATTTCCTTTGGTTATTCGAGAGTTGCAACAAACGGAGCAGTCCTTTTCAACCCGCGTGCTCATTAAAGTCCTTCACGAAACAGCCTTGAAAGTGCGTGACTGGTCTGAACTGACTGTGCAACATCGGTTTTTGACCCTGTGGCGCGAACAGTGTCAGGACTGTGGCTGGGACGAAATGGCTCGACAAACGGAAGGTTTGTTGTTTGATTATAGGCTTTCCTCCTTACAGCGCAAAGTGACGTTGGAAGTGTATCCAAAGCCAAGGTTGGATGCGGTTCGGATTGGGTTGATGGCAACCGCCAACGGACAGTGGTTGTTGGACGTTGGACGCGAGGGAATTCGGTCTTGGGACAGCAATACGGGACAAGAAGGTCCTTTTTGGAGTGTGGATGTACCGATTGATCTCGTCGAAATCGATTCGGATGCACAAGTACTGATTTCTACCCGTGATGGAAGATTGTTTCGATGGGACGTACTCTTTCAAGTTCATCAAGAGATGGCACAATTGCCCAGTCGAATTGAAGCAATGACAAACCGTGCTGGTCGCATTGTTGGATGGTCCAATCATCGAATTTATATTTGGGATGAAACAGGGGATTTGAAAGTTGAAGTGGAGGCCAAGTTCCGTTCAACCCCTGTAGTCGCAATCAGTGAAGATGGCAATCGTGTCATCGCCTGTGATGGCTCCACGTTGGGCGTGTGGTCAACCGTGACTGGCGGGGTGGTGTTCGGTTTAGGGTACCATTCAGGGCTCACTGTGGCCGATGTCAATCGAGTGGATTCCATTTTGGACCTGGGCCGCACCGAATTGGGCTTGCGACTCATGGATAAATTGGATTTGTGGGGACTTCGTTTGGCTCGACAATACGAAACGATTCAAGGGCTGAGCCTTCCGCTGGTGATGAGTGCTGACGACAAGTGGGTGGTCATGGGAGAGGGTGATCAAATCGCTTGGTTGGAGTGGGACAGTGGTTTGGAAGAATATGTTGTGGTCTCCGAAATGACGGTGGATGCCGTGTGGTCTTTTCAGCAAGTATCATCGATTGCACCGAATGCTCGAGCCATGTTGGCGATTGGTACCAATGGACTGGTGGCATTGGATTTTCAAAGACAAAGAGAAGCGCGCTATCCACTGGATGTACCTTTGGCGTCAAAAGTCTGTGTGCTTCCAGACTCAGGGCTGATCGCTTGCGATGACACCCAAAAAATATCTTTCTTCCTCTTTCGAGCAGATTGACATCTGTCCAGACTGCACGGCGTCTAGATTCGTGCTACCTTTTTCTATTCACCCAAGCCAATAGGAGGCTTATGTCCATCCAGTACACGCTCATTCCATCCAACCCATCCGCTCACATCTTTACGGTGACGGTATTTGTGGAGCAACCCAATCCAGATGGGCAAGAACTCTCTTTGCCAACTTGGATTCCTGGTTCATACATGATTCGAGAGTTCTCGAAGAATATTGTCTCTATGTCAGCCAAAGTCGGTGCAAATCCGATACCGGTTGTGCAAACTAGCAAAAATACTTGGATGGTCCATTCACAGGGACAGCCCTTTGTTGTGGAATATCAGGTGTATGCTTGGGATTTGAGTGTTCGAATGGCACATTTGGATCAGACCCATGGGTACTGCAACGGCACATCGGTATTCTTAGAGGTCAAAGGACACAGTGATTCCACCCATAGAGTATTGCTACAGGCACCGACAGACCCGTTGTGCCAGGACTGGAAAGTGTCGACAACACTGCCTGCCTGTTCTGAAATTGGAGAGTTCGGTTGGTATGAGGCCAGTAATTACGATGAATTGATCGATCACCCCATTGAAATGGGAACCTTCGAAAACCTTAGGTTTACTGCTTGCGCAGTGCCACATGAAGTCGCTGTGACAGGGGATGTTCGATTTGACAAAGAGCGACTGCTTGAAGATTTGCAACGCATCTGTGAAACTGAGATTCGATTCTTTGGAGAGCCAGCCCCGATGGAACGATATGTGTTTCAGGTCATGACGGTCGATGCTGGGTACGGTGGACTCGAGCACCGAGCCTCCACATCTTTGGTCTGCTCCAAAAAGAGTTTGCCATGGGGAGATACGCGTTCTGATGCCTACATTCAATTTCTGGGACTCTGTTCTCACGAATATTTTCACACCTGGAACGTGAAGCGCATCAAACCTGCGGTTTATTTGCCTTATGATCTCAACACAGAAGCCTATACGACGCTGTTGTGGGTTTTCGAGGGGTGGACATCTTATTACGATGATTTGATCTTACTTCGCAGTGGGTTGATAACGCCCAAACAATACCTAACCATGCTGGGCAAAACAATCACTCGAGTGTACAAAGGTTCGGCATTGAACAAACAATCTTTGGCAGATTCTAGTTTCACCACGTGGACCAAATTCTATCGACAGGATGAAAATGCTCCCAATGCGGTTGTTTCCTATTATGCAAAAGGTGCTTTGGCTGCTCTGGCGTTGGATTTGCACATTCGAAAGGAAACTGGTGGGGCTAAATCTTTGGACGATGTCATGAAGGCGTTGTGGACTGAGTATGGTGCCAAAAACATTGGGGTCCCAGAAGATGGGGTCGAGAAACTGGCTGAGCAAGTGACGGGGCTTGATCTGTCTGCATGGTTTGATGCTGTGGTGCGAGGCGTGGGAGAGTTGCCATTGGAGAAATTGTTCGAAACTGTGGGTGTGGAACTCAATGTTCGAGAACCGTCTTCGTATACAGACTTGGGTGGCAAGTCGGCAAGCACTGAAACGAAGGTGCATCTTGGTTGTACGTTCACCAAGTCCTCTGCTGGCGCCAAGATTCGCTCTGTCTTTGACGATGGTGTGGCGCAACAAGGTGGCTTGTCGGCGGGGGACGTTCTGTTGGCCATCGATGGAATAAAAGTGAGTGCAGACAACATTGTATCGTTGTTGGATCGGTATGAAGTGGGTGAGCGGGTTCGCGTACATTTCTTTCGTAGAGACGAGTTGCACGAACGCATGTTGACCTTGGCGTCTGCACCGTTCAAAGCCTATTACTTGACCCTTGAAAACGCCGATGAAGATACGACGGAGAGGAGAGAAAGATGGATGTATGGAAATTAATGACAGGGGTCGCTTTGTGGGTTGGACTGGGTTCAGTGGTTGCAGTTGAAGCACATCCATTTTCTCAAGAAGAATACTCTTTGCGAACTGCAGTCACCTTGTCTGAAAAGGGGGTTGTTCCACTCGTTGTATTGGAAGTTCCAATCCCAATCGCCCTGCAAGAGATTGGGGCGACAGTGTCCGATCCCAAAGATGTCAAACGACGCAAAATCAATGCTTACAACAAGTCTCAATGGAAAAGTTTGTCTGACAATTTGACCTTTACCATCAATGGTGAACCGGCAAAGGGGGAATGGTTGGCCATTGATCACCCAGCAAATGGAAAGGCAACCGAAGGGTTTTTTGTTTATATGGTTTCCTTTCGATTCTCTAAGGCGGTGGATTTGGGGGCGGAGCTTGTGGTAGAGATCCACAACGCGGCTTATCCAGACTCAAAGATGGTGTATTCTGGCTCCGCCACTGCAAAAGAACCGTGGTCCATTGTGTCATCCACATCTCAGACTGTTCTGGGAGAGAACGAAACAGCCGACCTTACGGATCCAAAACGGTGGTCGACATCGGATGCACTCCGTACGATGAAGGTTCAAGCCCTTCTTACGTCGACTCCATAATCCAAGACGGCTAATTGTGGTATACACTGCGCTATTATCGAGTGGGTTGACGCTGGTTGTGTTGCCATCCGATCGGATTCCAATGGTGGAAATGGACATTGTGTACCGCTTTGATCCAACAAGTGTTCCCGATGGTGTACCGCATTTGACAGAACATTTACTGTTTGAAAGTACAGGAAATATTCCAAATGGAGATGTGGATCGATGGATTCGACTGGCGGGTGGCAAAAGTACAGCGTCAACAACGTGGGACTCCATCCGAATTCACAGTTTGATTTCAGCCTCAAATCTGGATTTGCTGTTGTATATTGAGTCGGAGAGAACAAACAATTTGTGTGCTGGAATTACCGATGACGATGTGGAAAACCAAAGACGTGTCATCGCCCAAGAGTTGTTTTCCGCCTCTATACGTCCAAACGGTGACCTTGCTGATAGACTTCGCAAAAAATCATTTTCGAATCACCCCGCCTTGTCCAAAGAGGTCATGGGACAAATCTATGATTTAGAAACAGCATCATTGTTGGATGTTTGTAAGTTTTCCGATGCTTGGCTTGAGCCCTCTCATGCGACTTGGTTGGTGACAGGGGATGTTGATCCAGACTGGTTAACAGAACGATTGAACTTTTACTTTCCACCAACCGTCGACAACGAATTCAATACGCGATTGGACATCCCACCTGTACAAAATCAAGGACATCGATGGTTTGATGACACCAAGGACGCTCGTTTGACGCTTGTATTTGCTGCTCCTCCGAGTGGAACGGTGGAAGAAGATGTATCCGATGCGCTGTTGTACACATTGAATCAGAAAAGCACTTGGGAAGAGTTCTCTTCGATTGAGGCAATACAAGGGTGGTCTGAAAACCGTTCTTACGGTGGGTGGATGGCGCTGAGTCTTGAAACCTCAGATCCGACGCAAGCGATTGTGGAATTGGAGAATTGGTTTTCTGCTCCTTCAATCCAATGGCAAAAGTGGGGGATGCATCATCAATATACAGTTGCCAGATACAGTGAACGCAACAATGGTCGTGTCGCGTTGTTGTCGAGTTGTGAACAAAGATTGCCACTCTCACAGGTACCAAAGTGTCTTGAGTGGCAACAACGACGCTTTGAGAATCCAGCAGCCTTGGAGGAACATCTACCGTCGACACTGTTGTACTGGGATTTTATTGAGGCTTCTTGGTTGTGGATGGGGCAAGAGAATCTGATTGACGGCATGGCGTGGTGATGTTGCCTTATTTGTTGACCATGCCAGCACCGAGTATTCAACTTCTGGCGACACCGAAGATACCAACTGTTGAAGTGCAACAAGAGAACGGTATAGAACTGTGGTGGGTGCAAAATATGAACTCAGAGTGGACAGTCATAGAAGACTGTTGGGAACATCCATCGCTCGATTCTAGGTGGTTTGACTTGGAAGAAAACGTGCGCACTGGGTTACAGAAGATTTCAGGAATGGCTTTGGCTTCTGGTGATTTGAATTGGTACGCTGATGGATTTTGTGTGCGGACTCAAGGTCTTTCTTCTGCAGTATTTGAATTGCGGCAGCAATATTTGGACGCCATCGCTGGGTTGAATCGATCTGATGTTGTCTCCTCTGACCTGTTTGTCGAGCCCAAACTGACTTTGGACGTTCGGCATAATTCTTGGTTGACAGACCACAACTCGTCTTTTTGGAATTGGCGCCAGTGGCAAAACTTCTGGATGGATGCAACGCATAGATTGGTTGTGTACAGTTCCGAACGTCCAGAGGTATCTGAACTTGCTACCAAAATTGTGGACTCCACCTTTGTCCGTTGGATTCCAAAAACACGCTCATCCACCGTATTGAAGGGACCTTGTTGGCTTCAGTATCGACCGGAGTATACGCAAGCCGCCGTGACTGTTTCTGTACGCTATCCCAGTCTGTCTTCAGCCCAAACAAGAGCCATCAACACACTGTTGGGGACAGGGGTGCGATCTCGACTGAGTGAGTATCTCCGTGAAGAATTGGGACTTGTCTATTCGATTGGAAGTCGGTATGCCGGACGGTCTATTCAAATTTCCTATAGTGTTGACTCAATGGGCTTAAACGATTCTCTGGAGGCAGTTCAGGTGGTATTGGCTCGATTAACCAAGGATGGGGTCTCAGACTTGGAGGCTAGACGATTGCGCTCCATGTTTCTTTTGAGGCAGTATCAAATACTTGAAGACCCAGCCAGCATGGTCAGAATGCTTGGTCGATTTGATAGTCCAACGGGTTGGGCTCAGTATATTGAACAAAGTCTTGCCGGTATTGTATCGTTGCCCGATTTGGTTCTGGAAGAACCCGATGTAGAAACCAGGATTACGGCTGATATTCCGGTGCAGGAACTGACGATTCCGTGTTCTCTATCAAGATAAAATTCTCTGCTTCGCGTATGTACTTCCAACTTTCAGCGAATTGGTTGTGTACTACGATGCTGTCAGGTAATTTTGAGAACAGGATACCCTGTTCTGTGTATTGTGGAACACCACCGGAAAAACGTATTTTGCACGGTCCAACATCATAGGGAAGTAGCCACTCTTGTTCCAGCATAGAGGTACCCTCAGGACGTGGGCAGGCAGAGGCTGTATCTACGCGGAGACTCATCAGTTTTGCAATGCATTGTTCTGGATTTGAACCATGACACAGCAGACCAAGGGTATTAACTCTGATCATCATCAGGTCTTCGTTTCCGAGTCCTTCGTCCCAGTCACCTTCAAGCACTTCCAGTTTGTGTTTGTAATATTGAGACTGCATTCTCTCAAACCAAACTTGTACATCCGATGCAGTTTGTCCAACGTAAATGCGCTGAACCCACTGTTTGTCCAAGCCCATCCACCCAGTGGCGTGGCTTTCAAAGTCTGCGCGCTTATATCCGTTCTCACGCGTGAATTGAGAGGTGTCTATTCGCATTTCTGCAAACGCGGTCGAGGTAATTAGACCAAACAGGACCCACATTGTACACACTTTTAAGGCAGTGTACATGACAACTCAATGTCGACTTCTTTGAGAAAATCCAGCATCCACTGATGGCGACGATTGGCTTCCTCTCGAGCCAGCGCTGTATGCATGGTGTCGGTCAAATTCAGAAGTTTGCAAAAAAAGTGATCCAATGCATGTTCTTTGTCGTTTAACTGCTCGGTGGGGACAGACCAAGGTATTGGATTTGTCGGATTGTACAATGTACCGGTGTGTTTGCGACTGCGCATGGCTTGGGCACAGGCGATGTTTCGCATGACACCGATTGCACCAATTGCATCCAGTCGGTCGGCATCTTGTAAGATTTTACCGATTTCATTCGTTGGGTATTTGCCACTGGACCAAGAGCAGGTTGAAATTGCTTGCGTGATGGTATCGATTTCTTCTGGGGAATAACCCACTTCGATGAGGTATTTGACTCCAGCTTGGGCTGACAACTCACTGCCCATAGACCGTAAATCAGATTCTTTGGGGATGTTGATTAGGTCATGCAATAAACCAGCTGCGCCTGCCAAGTCTTCACTGTCCCCTGTCTCTTTTGCCAAGCGAATACACCACGTCGTTACGCGCTGAACGTGTAACCAATCGTGGGCCAAGTCATCGTGACTCAAGGTGGAGAGAATGCGCTCCCACAGTTTCTGATGTCGATGGTGTTTCCACATTTAAGGCTCCAATTCTTCGTTCACTATCGTTTGTAACCAATTTTCCAATCCATTGGCAATCCACTGGTGTCCAAGCGCACTTGGGTGTAATTCATCCCAAAAGAGACCGTTGGCCGAAATACCATCTGGACTGTGTCGATGAAAATGTTCATCTAGGTCCCAATAATACACTGGATACTGTGCAACAAGTTCATGGAGACTCTCCCGAATACTGGAATGTATGGTCGTGGCATCAGAGTGCTTGTCGATGCGCATTTGCGCTTGCTGGATCGTGGTTGCTATACTGGGGCTATGTTCCATTGGAGCAACTGGATAGTTGGTGGGTGGATTCAACATGATGGTTGGAATTCCATTGAGTTGTTCCAATACCACGGACATATTGCTTTCAAAATGTGTTTGGGCAAAAGCAGTTAGATCACGTTGTGACAAAATGGATTGAACTTGTGTTGATTGTTCCATCGTACTCGAAGTTTTTTGAGGAGACTTGATGATGGTGTACAACCATGAATACAAACTTGAGGATCGCAAGATGTGTTGAACTCGATAAAAAGTGAGTTGGGCACTGGACACATTGCTCAGTTGGCGGATTTGATGCAATTCATTGTGTCCATAATAGATGACCAAGGCATCGGGCTGAAGTGACTTTATGTACGGCAGTAAGGACACCAGTCCAGAAGACGTTGTTCCACCAATTCCAAGGTTGACCACATCCCATGCTGTTATGTGTTCGAGCAGTCCAGCAAAACTGTTCTCCCAAAGTTCATTGCTACCGTGTGCAGAACTGGCTCCCAAAATAACCAAGCGCTTTCGATCCGTTGTCTTTGGAATCTTTTGGGCTCGTAAATACGCACCTTCAGTCCAATAATAGCCATCTTTTTCTATCCATGGAACAACTTGCCAATTGGTGGTACTGAACCATGGGGTGGTTTCTCTCAGTGGAGGAACGAATAGTCCCACAAGAATCTCAAGTATCATTATCGTCAACAGTGGAAGGATAAACTTTGTGCGTTTTTGCCTGTACAGTACCCAAAACACCACAGTAATTGTCATTGTCAAAAGTATTGGAAGATACGAAGATTGAGTGCTTGGAGGTACAATGTTGGCGACGGGTTCTGTTGGAGAGCCTTGTCCAGCAACCTGACCAGGTTTTGAAATGGGGCATGAGAGAGTAGGGGAATCTGTCAGATTGTATTCATCGATGATTTTTTGGCGCGCCACCTCACTGTGTATGTCTTTTGCAAGTTCAGTTAGTGTGAGTCGGTATAGTTCAAACCCCACCGAACCGCCCATGCTTTTCCAACAGTGAATCCAAATGTCGGGTTTGTCCAAATAAATTTCACTGGCCTGATTGATCTGTTCAATTGCTTGCAATATTTGTGTTGAATCTATGTCATCTTCTTCGACGTAGCCTTGTTGCATCAACAGTGTCTTTGCGGTGTGTACCAAAATGGGCGTTTGGACGTGTTGAAAACGCAGTGCAAAAGTAACTGGAGATTTCGTTGCCAAGGATTGTTGAATATCCAAAACACGCTCAAACACATCTGGATCTTCAGCCAACAGTGCCAACCGCGACCGCCAAAACAACGTCCACAACAACTGTTGATCCGTTTCAGAAACGGTCCAATCTCGTTGCTTCAGGGTTTTGATTAAGTCAACCCTTGCATGTGCACCTACCAGCGAAATATCAATGGGGGGTGCCGCCTGCGAATGCACAGGAAGCAACCCCCAACAGAATATTACTGCTATCCAACAACGGAAGACAGACTCGAACATTGTAGATTGTTTATTCTTTTGAATTCTCGTCTGACTTTTTGCTCTTCGTCTTCTTCTTGGTTGCTGGTTTTTTGCTCTTCTTGGCCTTTTTTGGCGTGACAACAATGCTCTTCTTTCCGTTCTCATCTTCTTGAAGGGTCAAACTTGCGACGCCACCGTTCTCTAAGGCACCAAACAGCATTTGCTCAGCCAACTGCAACTTCACTTCACGATGAATGACGCGGCTCATTTCACGAGCACCAAACTCTGGTTTGTATCCAAGTTCAGCCAACCAATCTTTGACTTCTTCAGTGGCTGTGATCGTGACATCTTTGTCGGCGGTCAATGCATTGAGTTGTCCCAAGAACTTGTCAACGACCATGCGTACCACATTGGCTGGCAACGAGCCAAACTCCACTACGGCATCCAATCGGTTTCTGAATTCAGGAGAGAATGTACGCTCTACGGCTTTTCCAATTTTGTGGTCTTGTGAAGGAGCACCAAAGCCCATTGATTTTTTGCTTGCCTCTCTGGCACCCGCATTGCTGGTCATAATCAAGATGACGTTGCGGAAGTCGGCTTTTTTACCTGTATTGTCCGTCAAAGTCGCGTTGTCCATGACTTGCAACAACAAGTTGTAAATGTCTAGATGTGCCTTTTCGATTTCGTCAAGCAGCAAGACACAATGCGGGTTGCGGTTGATTGCCTCGGTCAGCAGTCCACCTTGTTCAAAGCCTACATATCCCGGAGGCGCTCCGATAAGACGTGATGCGGCATGTCTTTCTTGGTACTCGGACATGTCGAAACGCTCGTAAGAAATACCCAAGATCGACGCCAACTGTTTTGCTAATTCTGTTTTACCGACACCTGTTGGTCCCACAAAGAGGAATGAACCAATTGGTTTGTCTGGGTCTTTCAAACCCGCTCGTGACAGTTTGATGGCGTTGGCGACCTGCTTGACTGCCGAATCTTGTCCAAATACTTTTGCCAACAAATCAGGCTCGAGGTCTTTGAGGTTTCCTTTGTCTTCAACAGTAACCGTTTTTGGTGGAACCTTAGCAATCCTTGCAATCGTGTTTTCAACATCCTCAACGGTGACTCTTTCTTTGCCAGCCAATCGAGCGGCGGCTCCACATTCATCGATTACGTCGATCGCTTTGTCTGGAAGTTTCGACTCTCTTAGGTGGTTTGCAGCCAATTTCGCTGCTTCTCGGATTGCATCTGAATCGAATTCAACACCATGATGCTTTTCATAGGACGGTACAATACCTTCAAGAATGAGAACCGCTTCTTCAAGACTTGGTTCATCAATATCGATGACCTGAAAGCGTCTTGCCAGTGCTCTATCTTTTCCGAAGGTCTGCTTGTATTCCGAGTGGGTGGAAGCCCCGATACACCGTAGGTCACCAGATTGCAAAGCCGGTTTCAAAAGATTGGATGCATCCATCGTGCCATTCGTTGTGGAACCTGCTCCCACAAGCATGTGAATTTCATCAATAAACAGCAGTGCGTTTTCTTTGTGTTCCATCACCTTTACGATACGACGTACGCGCTCCTCAAAGTCACCTCGATAGCGCGTCCCCGCCAACAACGAACCCAAATCCAATGAATACACTTCAGCATCTGAAAGTAAATCAGGAACTTCGCCATCGGCAATCTTTTTGGCCAACCCTTCTACGATGGCTGTTTTACCGACGCCGGGGTCTCCTAAGAGGATCGGGTTATTTTTGCGTCTTCTTGCAAGGATGTGAATCAGCCGCTCTACTTCCTTTTGGCGACCAATCAAAGAATCGATTTTTCCATCTTTGGCTCGTTGGACGAGTTCCACACCGAACTCTTCCAAGATTGGATCGTCTTCCATCTCGTCTGCTTCATCAAAACTCATTTCATCATCGTCGTGAATGGTTCGACGTGCTTTTCTAGAACCACTGGATGCTCCATGTGATAAGTATGTCGTAAGGTCAACTCGTTCGATGCCTTGACGTTTGACCAAATAGACAGCGTAACTTTCGCTCTCTGCCATCAGCTCGATGAGTACGATTGGACCGGTGATTTCCTCTGATTTGGTACTCAGTGCTTGATGGGTGGCTCTTTGGAAGACCTTGGTTACCGCATTGGTATGTTCAGGTGGTCGTGATTCATCGAGATTTTGTATTTGTTCCATGTCGTGTTCCAAATACAGGTCGAGTTCCTTTTCCAAACTTGATAGATCAACGCCCACACTGTTCAGCATCTCGGCCGAGGATGGATCGTGGAGCAATGCCATCAACAAATGCTCCAATGTCAAATATTCGTGTTTTCTGGTTTTGGCTTCGGTGGTTGCACGAGCCAGTGCTATTCTAAGTTCGTCTGATATTCGCATCTTTTGAGATTCCTTCAAGTTCGTGTTTTTCTATGTATTTTTGACTACGTTGGTTGTTGTAGGGGGACTTTGTTGAGGTGTTGTTCTGTTGGTTATTCTTCGGGTTCGACTTCAAACATCAATGGAAAGCCACTCTCTCTCGATATTTGAATGCCTTTCTCACATTTGGTCGTTGCGACTTCCTTTGAGTACACTCCAGCGACCCCTGAACCTTGACGGTGGACGGTCAGCATGATTCTGGTCGCTTCTGCAGAACTTCTGTTGAAAACGTTCTCCAAAAGATAGATCACAAAGGGCATTGGCGTGAAGTCATCGTTCAACAGTATGACCTTGTATTTTCTTGGACGAGAGACTCTTTCTTTGGTTTTGGTATTGGATTGACGTTTTCTTTGATTCGACATTTGGGTTCCTCTCTATATCTTCGACCGCTCTACTTTTTGAACGCTCTATTCTTCAAATAGTACCGATGTATCTTTGCGATGTTGAGTGTTTTGTTAATCGAAGCATCGTTCATAATCTCCTAACCACATTCTAGGTACTTTCAAGAGTTATCGGAAATGCAATTCAAATCTTCGTTTGAGTTCAATCGCACAGCGCAATACAACTACGAGAGACCGATTGAACTTCGGACAGATTATTTTTGAAGAATCCACTCTTTTACACTTTGAGGTGTCACATGTCATCGTCTTCAACCAAACAATCATTTTTAGCGATGACGAAAGAAGAGTTGCAAGGGCAGGAATTGGACATTCTTTTGATTACGGGTGACGCGTATGTGGATCATCCATCTTGGGGTATCGCTGTTATCGGTAGAGTGTTGCAGAATCAAGGGTACACGGTGGGTATCATTGCTCAGCCAGACTGGACCAAAAAGGAGTCCTTTACTGTGCTGGGGCGACCGAGGTTGTTTGTCGGTATCACCTCTGGGAACATGGATTCAATGGTCAATCGATTTACAGCCAGTCGACACCTTCGGAACTCAGACGCTTATTCTCCCAATGGTGAGATGGGAAATCGACCAGATCGTGCAACGATTCCTTACACTGCGATGGCAAAACAAGCCTTCAAAGGTGTTCCAATCATTTTGGGCGGCATTGAAGCGTCTTTGAGACGGTTGGTTCACTATGATTTTTGGCAAGACAAAATGCGCCGTTCCATCTTGCTTGACTGTAAAGCAGATCTGTTGGTGTACGGTATGGGCGAGAAGCAAATCGTAGAAATTGCCACAAGATTGAACAGAGGCCAAGACATCAAAGCCTGTCGAAACATCCCAGGTACTTGCTATGCACTTGGAGCCAAAGAATCACCCCCAGTGGACGCGGTTCACTTGCCAAGTTTTGAAGAGTGTAAACAGGACCCAAAAGCCTTTGCTCGTTTAACGGTGGAATCCTATCGTCAAGCCAATCCCCACTGTGGAGAGATCATGATTCAGGGGCACGCTGGGCGTTGGATTGTCCAAAATCCTCCTGCGGCACCCTTAACCACACCAGAATTAGACGCCGTACATGAGTTGCCATATCAATACAAAGCCCATCCATCTTATCGGGCGCCGATACCAGCACTGCTAAGCATTGCGGGGTCAATTAGTGTCAACCGAGGTTGTTCAGGTGGATGTTCATTTTGTGCATTGACGACGCACCAAGGAAAGGATGTGGTCTCTCGGTCTGAGGAAAGTGTTCTCAAAGAAGTGAAGGCGATGGTGAAAAGACCAGATTTCAAAGGCATCATCAGCGACATCGGTGGACCCACCGCAAACATGTACCACATGAACTGCCAATCTGAAGCGGCAAATAAAGTGTGTCGTCGGGTCTCTTGTTTGCACCCCACTCGATGCAAGCATTATGGAACAGATCACAAACCATTCATCTCTCTTTTGCGTAAAGTGCGCAACATGAAAGGGATTCGCAAAGTGTTTGTAAACTCCGGCATTCGGTATGATTTGGCTTCTTTGGATGATGAATTTGTAGAGGAATTGGCCAAGCATCATGTTCAAGGTCATATGTCGGTGGCTCCAGAACACGCATCCTCAGCCGCGTTAACTTATATGAAAAAGCCCGAGGCGAAGCATTTTACCAATTTTGTAGAACGCTTTAAGAAAGCCACGGCCGACATCAACAAAAAGCAGTTTTTGGTACCCTATTTTATTTGTGCCCATCCTGGTACAGGTCCTACGGAAACAATTGAATTGGCACTCTACATGAAAGCCAATGATTTGCGCCCTCGTCAAGTGCAAACCTTTATGCCGACGCCTGGTACCATTAGTACAGCCATGTATGTTGCCGAGATGGACCCGTACTCTAAGAAACCCTTGTTTGTCGCTAAGGGATGGAGAGAGCGTTCTAGACAACGTGCTCTATTGTTTTACTGGAAGCGAGAAGAATGGCCCTATGTGCGAGAGGCTTTGATGTCGTGGGGTCGTACAGATCTCATCGGAAAAGAGCCTCATCACTTGGTGCCACCTGGAAAAGCCTATGGGGCGTGGACCAAAAGGGCACCAGAAACAACATTGTCCATGGGGATGAAAGTGGAGCGGGCATCGCGTCAAGAAGAGCGTGAAGAAAACTGGGAGGCGATTGTATTGTCCACCCCCAATTCAAAAGCGCCTGACAAAAAACGTCGACGTCGGAAAAAGAAATCAACCTAGTATATTTGCTCCAATGAAAATCATAAGGAGCACTGCAGTGATGATTCCGATGATTTTGATCCAGTCTAGGGGAGCGTCACCGATGAGTTTCCCCGTTGCGCCATTGACCAATATTCGGTAATATTTGTCTTTTCTTCTATAGACACCAATATAAATGGGTATCAATCCAGGTTCCCCAGAGAGACCGTGGTAAATGGAAGACACCTTTAGTTTGCGCAGTCCAGTTTTGTTGTGAATGTGGTTGTAATGGGCGTTGCACATGGCGACTTTGGCTGAACTCAAAGCAATCTTTTCAGTCAATTCACCCAATTCAAATGGTAGTGGTGGTTCATTGTCCAACGATTGTGCTGCTTCACTGGGAAAGGGGGCAATGTCGTTCACTTCAGACAGGGTGAGGGCTTGTGAGGCTGGAACCCAAACTTGTGAAAAGTAGATGCTGTTTGTGCCGGATACGGGACTGAACCCAGATTTAGAGTGTGCAGAGCGCAGTCCGTTGTAATGGCTTTCTACTGTTCCCGACCAAAGCCAAGCTGGCAACAAAAGGGCGTTTAACTCCAACGAAGCATTTCGTATATCTTTTGGATACCAGAAACTCGATTGGGCAAATGTTCGAAAGGCAGCGTCAGCCTCTTCTTTGTCGATGCTGAATGGAACCCA
>CBFIFY010000032.1:0-46196 GCA_965661985.1 uncultured Myxococcota bacterium
CACTCAACCGACGGATCATGTGTCGAATGCAAACGACTGTAACGATTCAGAAGCACTGGCATGGACATCTGCAGCTGAAGTGTGTGATGGCGTGGACAATGACTGTGATGGTGGTGTGGACGAAAATGTGACCAACACCTATTATCGTGATCAGGACTCTGATGGATATGGAATCGCCAGTACTTTTGTCGATGCTTGTACAGTTCCAACTGGGTTTGTGGCCAATGCCAATGACTGCAATGATACCTGCAATACTTGCTTTCCAGGAAGTCCAGAATCTTGCGATGGTGTGGACAACAACTGTGATGGCGCTGTTGATGAAATCAATGCCAGTGGTTGTGTCGATTATTATCAAGACCTTGACGGCGATGGATATGGAAGCGCAAACTCTCAGTGTCAATGTGGTCCCAGTGGTTATTTCGATACCCTCAATACTGGAGACTGTTTCGACAATGGAAATATGGCGAGCAGCACCTATCCAGGAGCACCATTTTCAAACTCCCAAACTCCAAGGGGAGATGGTGAGGGATATGATTGGGACTGTAGTGGCAGTGTAGAGTTTGAAACTGTCGGTCAATCAGAAAGTTGTTCTGGTCTCTTCAGTTCATCGTGCCGAGCAGGTTGGCAAGGTGGAAACCCAGGATGTGGAAATTCTTCCAGATTCAGTACAAGTTGTTCCGGAAGTTGGTATAGCACAAGTTGTAGTTATTCAGGAAGCACTGTTACTCAGCGATGCAAATGAAATAAGCGTCCAGTTGCAATGATAATGTGCCAGAAGAGAGTGTTCGTTTTACTGCTTTACTTGTAATCCAACACCGGTGTAATCACATCGTGTACTTGTAGGCATAAGCGATGTACACATCGGACGGGGACGTGAAGGCACGGTCATTCAAATAGGACTGCGCTATGACAACATGGCTCCGCGTTGGACTGCGTTGTGCGACAAAGAGCAATCCACTTCGGAACAGTGTGTCGTCTGCGTTCAGACTGTGGCGATAAGTGGTCAGATTTCCAACCCTGAGAAACTGGTCTTCTTGTTGATCGATTTGATAGAGCAGAATGGTGTTGTTGTCGAGAAGAGAGTCTTGACCGAAGGTCATCATCACTTCATACTCTCGCTCGAAGAATGCCGATCCAGATTCGCCTTCAGGTGCGGCGACGTTCCATGAGGCCAATCCAGTTGTATTGCTGAACACAACGTTACCAACTTTGGCTTGTAGGGTTGCACTACCTCCAGCCGTCCAACTCATTCCAGCATTTTGTCGTTGTGGGTTGTCGACAATGTACTCTTCGATATCGGCATTGGTTCCGTAATTGTAATCGGTGCTGTCGTATCCAACGATGGTCTGCCAGTTTCCAAAATAGTAGCCAGCATTTGCAAACCCTTGTAGTTTGAGAACGGCAACGGGCAACACAACGGCTCTGATGCCTGCGCGAGAAAAGGCAGGTGTGGCACTAACTTCACCGAGCAGATCAATGCCCGTATTGGTGAACAATGCATTGCCTTCTTTTTCCCACATGGGAATGTGTGCACCATAGAGCCCTTTGGCCGAAACAGCAATTCGATTGTAGGTCAGTGCAGTGGTGACTTGTCCTACAGGTGTGGGTTCGGCGAAAGCAGTTGACAACAACCATAAAAAACTCATATGTTCCCCCTAGAAATGAGACTGACACAATGATAGCAAATCCGTTTTGTAAACTGATGTCAAAATTAACGAAGAACCTAGATATTTGATTGATTGTATAGTGGGAAGGGTGAATGAAAAAGCAGTTGTGGGTAAAAGTGTTGGTGTGGCGCGTTGTGTCCATCGCGTTGACGTTGGTGACCTCTTGGTTGTACACCGGTAGCATTTCTGAAGCTTCTGGCTTGACAATGGTCTTGCATGCGGTTTTGATCGTTGGCCACTATCTGTTTGAGAGAGGGTGGGACAGTTGGACCCCAGAATCTTCAGGGTGAACCTACTCACTTTTGGTGTTTGATTTGGCATTCAGGTCAATGACCGTTAATACAGTTGTTCTTAAAGCAACATTTCCAATGGGTGATGCATGGCTAAGGTACATTTGACCGTCGACACGTTACCAGAAAAGCACACATTGCCACCTCGCTCCATGGAGAAAGGGGTGCTGATGGTAACCCCAGAATACTATGATGTTCTGTATGAAATCAATCCGCATATGTCCGGTAATATCGGAACAGTAAATCATTCTTTGGCGCAGGAACAATGGGGTATACTGAAGCAAACGTATGCTTCCATCGGCTTTCCTGTGCATACGTTATCAGGGGAAAGCGATTTGCCGGATATGGTGTTTGCAGCCAATCAAACCTTTCCATTCATTGACAAAGAAGGTGTGCCCAAAGTCATTTTGTCACGGATGGCCTCTGCGCATCGACGCGATGAGGTTGCACATTTTGCACGATGGTTTGAGAACAATGGGTATACTGTCATTCGACATGTAGATCCACCCATTGAGTTTGAAGGTATGGGCGATGCCATTTGGCATCCCAAGCGTAGATTGCTGTATATCGGATACGGTTTTCGCACTCAACAAGGGGCATTGGAGAGAGCAGCACAGTGTATTGAGTGTGATGTGGTCGGATTGGAACTGGTTGATCCACATTTTTACCATTTGGACACCGCTTTGAGTGTGATTGATGAAGAAACGGCACTGTGCGTTCCTTCTGCATTTACCCCAGAAGGGCTACAGATTTTGAAGAATCAGTTTTCAAGGCTAATAGAAGTTCCCTTGGAAGAAGCCAAGAACGGATTTGTGACCAATGGACACTCACCAGATGGAAAGCATTTTATTGTCCATGAAGGCAATGCGATTACTCGTGGAATTCTTGAAGAGTTGGGAATTGTGGTCATTGAAGTGAGTACATCGGAGTTTCTGAAAAGTGGTGGGTCTGTCTTTTGTATGAAAATGATGTTGCCGATATTGCCTGAATAAAGTCTTTGGTGGTGGAATAGACAGATTGTAGGTTGGTTTTGATTGCTACAATGATGTGAACTGTGGTGGAACTCTCGACGGGTCTTGTTAGGTTGTATGCCCAATTAATTGAAGGAGTATACAATGTCTATTCGAAATTCATTCTCATTGCTGTCGTTCTTGTTGCTGGCTTGTTCTGGTGAGGAAACCAAGTCAGAAGATACTGGCGTTGTTCTTGCACCCGAAGACGTCGACAATGACCAAGATGGGTTTACAGAGAATGAAGGGGATTGTGACGACTTCAACAATACAATCAACCCCGATGCTGAAGATGTCCCAGACAATGGTATCGACGAAGACTGTGATGGTGAAGATACGGTCACACCAGAAGCCACCGTTGACAACGATGGAGACGGATTTTCTGAGGCTGATGGAGATTGTGACGATTCCGACGCGAACATCCACCCCGGAATGAGTGACATACCGGACAATGGAATCGATGAAGATTGCGATGGTGAAGATGCCACAACGCAAAGTTCTGTCTTGGACATTGCCGATGTTGAACTGGGTGATCTCATTGTCACAGAGATTATGTCCAACCCTGATGCAGTTGAAGATTCGGTTGGAGAGTGGTTTGAGATATTCAACAACGGCAGTCGGTCCATCAACTTGAATGGCTTGGAGATTGCTTCTGACGAAGGAATTGAACACACCATCTCAGAAGATATCGTGTTGGACTCTGGGGAGTATATGGTGTTGGGGCGCAACAGCGATACCGGTCTGAACGGAAATGTATCGGTAGACTATGCATATGGAACCGATGTTCAACTCACCAACACCGAAGACGCTATTATTCTTTCGGTCAATGAAGCTCCGTTGGATCGCGTGGCTTACGACGAGACATTTCCGTTGATTGAAGGAAAGTCGATGATTCTGAATCCAGACAAGTACGACAACGCCCTGAATGACATTGCTGAGAATTGGTGCTCATCTTTGAGTGCGTTGCCCAACGGAGATTTTGCGAGTCCTGGAAAGGTCAACGATGACTGTGGTCTGATTGAAATCGTAGATGTAGATTCGGATGGATATGAAGACATCAACGCAGGAGGGGATGACTGTAACGACAACGATGCCAGCATCAATCCTGGTGCCGCTGATATTGCCGACGACGGCATTGATCAAAATTGCGATGGTGTAGATGCAACATCGTCCACAACGGATGTGGATGGGGATGGATATACCGATATCAACGCTGGGGGAGACGACTGTGATGACAGCGATCCAAGCATCAATCCTGGAATGTTGGACATTGGTCAAGATGGCATTGACCAAGACTGTGATGGCGCCGATGAGACAGGGTTGTGTAGCGACAATTGCAGTTATGCGGCGTGGAACGGGGACGGCGTTTGTGACGATGGTGGTCCAAATGCGGCTTATGGATTGTGTGGCTTCGGGGCTGACTGCTCTGATTGTGGTGCACGGTATGACAACGATGGCGACGGATATTATGATGATGAAGGTGGGCAGGCTTTGACACCTTCTTTGGAACTGGATTGTGACGACGCCGATCCAACGATCAATCCCGGAATGTTGGACATTGGTCAAGATGGCATTGATCAAGACTGTGATGGATCGGATCAGCAGGGATTGTGTGAGGACACCTGCGTTGATGCCGACGATGGCTATTGCGACGATGGCGGACCCAATGCGGAATACACAATCTGTGGCTTTGGTACAGACTGTTCAGACTGTGGTGCTCGTATGGACCGTGACAATGACGGTTTTTATGACGATGAAGGCGTTGAGCCTTTGGATGAGACACTGGTATTGGACTGTGAAGACAACGATGCCACAGTGTATCCAAGTGCTTCTGAAGTTCCGAATGATGGAGTGGATCAAGATTGTTCAGGCGCAGATGAGGTGGTTGCCATTCCAGTTTGTGACGACACTTGTGCCACAGCCAACGATGGGGTGTGTGACGATGGGGGAACCGATGCTGCAAACGACACCTGTGCATTGGGAACCGACTGCTCCGATTGTGGCGACCGTTTTGATGCCGATGAAGACGGTTTTGACAGTTTCCAAGATTGCAATGACTCCAACGCCACCGTCAATCCTGGTGTTGCTGTGGATACGTGTGACGGATTGGACAGCAATTGTGATGGGCTGATTGACTCTGATGTGGATACCATTGAGCCAAATGATTTGTCTACACCGTATTATATTGGTGTACTCGATCAAATCGGAGACTCAGTGAGTGTGACGACCCACATTACTTCCACTGGCGATGTAGACGCCTTCAACTTCTATCTCTTTGATTACACTGGCTTCATCACCGATGACGATGATTATACCTGTACGATTACGCCACCATCAGATTTGGATGTATCTGTACAGTTGCGCTTCAACGGTTCTGTGGTTGGTACCGTAGACAATGCAGGCGTTGGGCAGGCTGAGTCATTCCAATACAATTCCGTCTGGTTGGTCAACGATGAAGGCACCCACACTTTGGTGATTGAGGCGGATGGTACATCTTGTTCACCGATTCAAGTAGATTGTGTGAAAGGGTGATGGTCCTTTCTTGATCTGCGTTTGAGGGTTGTGGGTTATTTGACCCAAAAACTACTTTGCTCCCATCCCATCGATGCACCCCCACCTGTGTAAATTGCCAACTGAACTTGGTAGGGAATCAGCAACTCAGCGGGCAAGGCACCCATGGCACTGTTGCTGTAATTTGTGACGCCATCCACGATGGAATCTGCGGCAGATGTAGACCACAAATAATGACCAGCTTGCGACTGTCCCCATCCTGAAGAAGACCCGCATTCTCCGTTTGTTCCAGGAGTCAAGAGCACCCATCCACCAGTTTCTCCTCTGGCGTAGACTTCATGTCCCACACCATCACCATCTTGGTAACTGTAATTGTCATCGTCTGCCGTAACGGCAACAAGACGTGTGCTGGAGGACAATTCAGAGATGATGGTTCTCAAAGACGAGATTTGGGCCGCACTGTAAACTGTACCTGTGGATGGCTGTGTATAGGATATCGTGGCGGTATAGGTGTTTGAAGAAGGGCTGTAATCGGCACTCACACTGCCTTCACTGATCCAGTTGTAATGCTTGGCAGAGTCATCGCCACATTTGCGCCAGGGGTTGGAGCCTGAGTCTTGTGCCATCAGCAAATTGTTTGAACTATTCATAGACAGGGCTATCCAGCCACCTCCATCACTGTTCATGACGCAATCGACTTGAAAAGGGTTGCCAGTACCTTCTGGATCGACCCAATAAGAGGCGTCTCCGACAGAGTACCCATTTGCGAGAACTTCGGCACAACTCATGGCTGCACAATCCTGAGAAGCACCAGTTCCCGAGTCACCGATGTTGCTGTTGGCATCGTCACAATCGTCCGTTGTCTCCACACCGTCACAGTCCGCATCACTGGCAATGGCACCCAACACCAAATCGGAGTCATCACAATCGTTCCACGCCAAAATGCCGTCGCCGTCCTGATCGATGATGTTTGAAAAATCAATACAGTTCCACAATCCGCTGGCCGCATCGTAGGAAAGGATTTGCCCATCCAAGCACGAAGGTGGGGTTGTGACGATCATTTCTCCATTGACGGTGGTGTTGTTCGCCAAATCCAAGGCGCCGTTGGTGACCATCGTTTCTACTTCACTCTCGGAAAGAACCGCATCCCCATCCATCAAGTCAGCAGGGATTGTGGACGCATCTAATTGACTCCAAGGAATCAGACTGGATTCCGTCAGCAACAACCCTTCATTTTGAATGTTGGAGCCAGAAGACAAAGAGATTGCACCATTGGTGATGTAACTTTCAACCTGAGGTTCAGACAGTTGGGTGTTGTTGTCGCCATCGGCGAGATCTCCAGGAATGGTTGCTGGATCAATGTCTCCCCAGCCAATAGAGATCGCTGGACCCACCCATTCTCCTTGGGTGTTGATGACCGCCTGAGAGCCAATCGCAACGTCCGAAGCCACAACCGAACCCCCATCCACAGATTCTGCTGTCCCCGCAATTTGTGCATACGGCACCGATTGTAAAGTGGTTCTCGGGCTGAGAGGACTGTTTTGATTGACTTGAATCTCTAGGTAGAGTGGGTATTGACCAAGAATCAAAGAATCCAGTGGGTTTGTACTTTCATCAGCGCCCAGTACAGCAGCGTAATAGCCATTGTTGAAAGAGACAGACAGGGTTTCCGTCCAGAGGTCTGTGCCATTGTTTGGGTCATCAAAGATGGTGAAGGTCAACGATTGGGTTCCACTCACCGCAGCCCCGTTTGCATCGACGAGTCGTCCTTGGTGAGTCACCTGAAGGGGCACAGCGTGGGCGACAGATTGTAGGTGTAAGCAAAGCAACAAGGATAGCATGGTTTACTCCGGCGTATAGATGTAATGGGTTCCGGCTTGAAGAGTATAGTTTGCGTTCGTCGATTCTCCCGAAGAGATGACCACATCCCCCAAGCACCCAATTAGTGAATGCTGTGAATTACTACTGCTCCCAGCGCCACCGCAAAGATTTCCTCCCACGGCCTCTCCAGCATTTGCGCCCACTGAAGTTGTGGCTGTGATGCTGTTTCCGATATCGATTCCATCATCACAAGTGATGGTGCAGGTCCAAAGGTCTCCATCCGCAATGTCTGTTGATGGGACAATGGAAGAAGTATAGTTGGTGGTCGAACCGTTGAGGGTCCAGCCGTACTGTAGAGAAACGGCATCTTGGTCGGCATCCGACGTTTGAACTGTACACACTAAGTCGTCCAGTCCAGCAACTGGTGAAACAGGCTCTATCAGTGCATTGAACACCGTGGGTGGGGTGTTGACAACGATCACGGTAGAACTTTGCAATGTCGCACTGCTGCTTCCGTCATCGACCACAACAGATACAAACACAGAATCTCCACGCTCAAAGTGGGTCAGACCGTCTAGAGTGTCTGAGGCGGAACTGGTTGCGTTGCTTTGAACGACCACTGGCCCTGTGCCATCATCCACTGACCAATTCCATTCATAGGTCAAACTGTCACCATCGGGGTCTGTAGCTTGTACTGTCGCGTCCAACAAGTCGTTGGTTGCCGGCGCCATGGGAGACAGTGTCAGGTCCGTGATGGTTGGTACGCCATTGCTAATTGTTAGGGGGGCGGAGGCTAGGGTGGTCGCATCGGTTCCATCGGCAACGGTTGCCGTACAGACGATGCTGTCTCCGGTCACAAATGGACCAGACAATGTGTTGTTGGTCGAAGATGCCAAGTTTCCATTGATGGTCCACGAGAAACTTTCCGAGAGGGAGTCTCCATCTGCATCCATAGAGGTTTGAGTACAGGTCAGCGTGTCTTGCGTACTGGCGTTTGCAGGAGAAATGGAGACACTGGAAATGAATGGGGCAGTGTTGCCGATGAGAATTGTTTCCTCGGTGTACAGTCCATCGATGTATCCATCATTTGGTGTGACCCTCAATGTCCAAAGGTCATTCTTGCTTGTGACGCTGGAGGGTAGCAATGCGGTGCTTTGACCCATAGAAACACCATTTAATCGCCAGTCGTACACATAATTGATGGGGTCCCCATCGGTGTCCGTTGAACCTGTTGCCAAGGCGGAAATGTTGTCGTTGGTCCCTGGATTGGTTGGGGTAAACAGAATCTGCGGTGGGGTAGGTGCTGTGTTGATGCGGATGCTGGTCAGTGCAGTATCATAGAGTGAATCTGTATCTGTTACGCGTACTGTAATGTTGTGGTTTCCAGCACTGAGTTGGCTGTAATTTAAAGCACTGAATCCACTAGAATTGGCAAGGTCGGTTGAAAACACGCCGTCGATGTCAGATTCCCATTCTACTTGCAACAAGTTTGGTGGGTCTTCACCGTCTTGTACAACAGCCTCAAAGTATACGGACTGATTCACATTGTGTACAGTACCAGTTCCGGGCTCATACAACGTCACAGAGGGAGGGGAACCAACACTATATAGAACATTGCTGGTACAGACATCGCCTTCAGGATCGGTTACGCGCAAGGTGATGGCGTGACTGTTGGAGGTCAGGTTGGATGTTGTCAAGTTGACCAGTCCTGTGTTGTCAGCGATGCTTGTTCCAAGAAGTCCATCTTTGTCAGACACCCATTCAATTGTCAAATCGCTCAAAGTGTGGTCGGCATCGGAGACCGTTCCTTTGAAATTGACCGATGTGCCCAATAAGCCAGAATCTCCATTGGATGGCTCTGTGATCTCGCACAACGGGGGTTGATTGATTTCGTTGACGCGTATTTGCACTTCTTCTGTCGTCGTTTTGCCCATGGTGTCTTCGACTTCCAATCTCAAAATGTGATCTCCGGGCGTCAAATTGGCAAAGTCAGACATTTCGCCATTGGAATCCACAGTCGTGTCAAGCGAAATTGGACCATCTATGCTTGAACTCCATCGGATGCTCAAGTCTGCGGCATCGTCTTCTTCATCGGAAACAGACGCTGCGAACTGGATGCTGTCTTCGGCAGAGTAGACATCGCCTTCCTGTGGCGACAACAGGGTTACTTCAGGAGGATAAGAGGGCTGTACAGTGATGGAGACCTCACTGAGTGCTCCTGCGTTTTCTGGGTCTCGAACTTCAACACGAACCAAGAATTCTTGTTGGTTTGGGGTGATTTCGCACACTGAGCCACCGCCTTCATCCGGTGCAGTCCAACTACAGATAAGGTCTTCGCCATAGAACCACGCTACCTGCAACTCATCCGCAGAGTGGTTGCTGTCACTGGCCAAAGCGTAGAAGGTTTCTGGCAAGCCGTCCAACACCAGTGCTCCATCTGTGTGGGATTGAATGCTCACACTGGGCAAAGCGTTGTAGGCTTTGATGCTGGTTTCATCTGTTCGACAGGCACTTGAACCGAGTAAAATCAGGAAGCCCATTGAGTACCGTTGCATGGTTGTCATGTGTTCTCCCTAGCGTACTGCCACATAGAATTGAAGACTGCCACCTTCTGCAGAATCACAAGCGGCGGTAGCCCCCCATGAGCCGAGTCCCACAGATACGTCATATCCCGCGTCGTTGTCTGTATTGCTGGCGCTGTAACTGTACAAATAGTGTCGCTCACACCCACAGTTGAGGTGGTAGTAATTGCTTGAGTGATGATCTACACCATTGGTTGTTGATCTGGACCCCGAGCACGTGCTTCCATCGGTCATGGAAAGGTTGTAATCCCCACCACCGGCATGGTTGAAATTGCTCCAACCTTGAAAGCCAGATGCGGTATTGCCATTGTTGGATGTAAGCGTCACGGCTGTGTGTGCGTGTTGATTGGAACTCAATAAAGCGCTGGAGAAAGCGGGTTCATTTGATTTTATCCAAGTGCCATTGCTTCTTTTGTATAGGGTTTCAGAGGCAGACGATGAGAATTCAACTTTGGCAGTACGAGAAAGGTTGTGGTGCTGAAAGCTTAATGGGTTGCCGTTTCGAGCAGTATTGGATGTGAGAATGACTTCGCTGTTCGCACCTGTGGCAGCATAGAAGATGGTCCAGCCACCGTTGTCCGTTGTCATGTCACAGTATGTCGCCTGTGAACTGCCTCCGACGTCAAGATAATAGAGACCGTCTCCCGTAGAGTAACCATCGTTGAGAATGCTGAGACAAGATTCCGCCAAGCAGTCTGGAGAAGTCCCTGTGCCTGACGAACCTATGGCGTCGCTGTTGTCATCACAGTCCTCGGCCAGTGTAACCCCATCACAATCGGCGTCGTTTGAACGTTCGAGCAGAGAAGCATCGGTGTCATCGCAGTCCAACCAAGCAAAGACACCGTCACCATCCACATCAATGACCGATGCAAAATCAATGCAGTCCCAACCGTTGTTACTTGAACTGTAAGAGAGGATTTGACCGTCGGTACAAGTGGGTGGGGCTGCGACCAACATTTGTCCATTGATCGTCGAATTGGCGGCCAAATTGATGGGGGCATTTTCGATGTAACTTTCGACTTCACTTTCTGTGAGTGTAGATTGGTTGGAGCAAACCCATGCGTTCAACACGCTGTCAAACAAAGCGATTTGGTTGTTTGTGCAGGACAGGTTTGCCAGAGTATCTGAATCGTCAACGCTGGTTAAAATGGGCAAGCCACCGATGGTACTGTCAATGTGCAAGTCTGTAGCGTTGTTTTGCAATTGATTGGCAACGTCAGCCAATGTCAATCGACTGTCCGAAGTGCAGATCCAGCCAGCGCCCGACCAGGTAATGATCTCTCCAATTCCACAACTGATGTCTCCAAGTGTGTCGTCGTCTCCGTCGCTTAGACCACTGGGGAGGGTGTTGACATCCAAGTCACTCCAAGCCACGTTGATGGCTGGACCAATCCAAGCGCCATTGCCGTCGATGACTCCTTGTCCATTAATTTGCACTTCTGTTGCGTTGACACTGCCACCGTCTACTGAAACCGCGCTCTCAGCCAAGCCAGATATTTGGCTGTAAGGCACCGAAACAATAGGAGTTCTCGGGGATAGAGGGGTTCCTTGGTCTACTGCGATGTCGAGGTACAGGGGGTAAAACTCCAAGGTTGCTGAGTCCAATGGATTGTTTTGCTCGTTGCTTCCGAGAATGGTGGCGTAATATCCATTGTTGAACTGTACCGCTAGTGTTTCTGTCCACTGTGGTGTGCCACCAGTTTCAGCATCGTAAATTGTGAAGGTCAACAGGTGCAAGCCCGTTTCCGCAGCCCCATTGGCGTTCAACAATCGACCTTGATGGGTCATTTGAATGGGAACAGCATAAGCGGACTGGAAGAGTCCAAATAGCAAAGACAACATGTGCGCACTCCATACTTATTTATACACAACGATACTACAATCGAAAGAAGATGGGGTTGAACAGTGTTTATTCTTTAATTGGGATACGGATTCTTTTGGAGAAGGGCAGGGAGAGATTTTGAAGTGCTCTGTCGTTGATGATGTGTGACTTCCGAATAACATCGATGTCAGTAGACTCTGTTGACAGCAGTCCAAGTTCAACCACCAAGTCATCTGAAAAGCCTGGAAAAATTGTGTTCCAGCCAAACGGGATGAGTCCTGGTTTCACAACGTTGACGTGTTTTGCCAAATTGCTCATACAGGAATTGGTAATGGTGTTGTAAAACTCAGGTTCAGTTTCCAAACGGTGCGCTTGGTTCATCATGCTGGTCAACAGTGCTTGGGCATGTTGTGGGGTTACGTCCATCGGGTACAAAAAGACTGGTTCATTACGATGGGTGGTGCGCAACTCAATGACATCCGTTTCAGTGGCAATGACATAGGCAAGTTCATATTGTTTGAGCAGTCCCCAAAATGGTGAATAGGACTCGTCGACTTCTTTGCGAATTTCAACCGATATTGCGACGTATTCAATATTGTTTGCATCGTCGTTGGTGGGACTTTGAATTCCAAAGGACACAAAGGCATGCGCCATTCCCCGCCAATCTGCAAACTGTGACAGCACAAAATCCACAGTCTGGACCTGTTCCAAATCAAATTCAACTGTGGTAAAGGTTCGGGTGTATTCTTCTGCACTTTTGTATTGAAAATCTCGCACATTTTGAATGACAAAATGGTTGTCGATTTGCGACACCTCTGGAATGAGACGCTGATCTTCGGTCCACTCTCGATCGTTGGAAGGTGTGGGGAGTTGGTAGAGTCCGACACTCAAAATTAAAGTACAAATTAGCAGTGTGAATATCGTACGGGATTTTTTGCTCATGCGTGGACTCATCTGGTTGGACTATATTAACAATGAAGAACAGTGTATCTTACTTTGGAGAGAATATGGTGTGGATTTGGTTGATGGGGTGTCAAGGTGAAGACGTAGAGTCTAAACAGCAGGATGTCTTGACAGAGGGTACCGTTCGTTTTGTTGCGATAGGTGATGCTGGTGAAGGTAATGATGCTCAGTATGCCGTAGCCGACTTGGTTGAACACGTTTGTGGGTTGCAAGGCTGTGATTTTGCTTTGTATTTGGGCGACAACTTCTACGATGTGGGTGTGGATTCGATAGACGATGTTCAGTTTGAGTCCAAATTTGAAGTTCCCTATGCCAATTTAAACTTTCCATTTTACGTCGTATTGGGCAACCATGACTATGGTAGCGCTGGGCACTTAATTGATCGACCTGAACCACAAGTAGCCTACAGCGAACTGTCAGAGAAATGGATGTTGCCGGACAGAACCCATGACTTTGCACAGGCACACATCCAGTTTTTGGCTTTGGACACCAACGCCTTGATGTGGAGTTCGCAGTGGGGTGGGTATGAACAGCAGGCTGAATGGGCGAGAACAGTCCTGTCGACGTCGAATCACCATTGGAAAATAGCCTTTGGGCATCATCCCTACATATCCAATGGCAGTCACGGAGTGGCAGGGCAATACGATGGCTTAGAGGCAACCCCAATTGCGGCAGGGTTGGATGTACAGCGCTTCGTTGAAGAAGAATTGTGTGGAAAGATCGATGTGTACTTTTCGGGTCACGACCACGATTTGCAGTGGTTGGAACCTCAGTGTGGGGTAGAGTTTATTGTATCTGGTGCAGGAGCCAAGAATCGATCCTTGGTCGATTGGGGGGTACCGACATTTTTTGAGTATGATGAAGAACCCGGATTTGTTTGGGTCGAGATCGTCGATAAGACAATGCACGTGGAGTTTTATGGGTTGAGTGGTGAAAAATTGTATGACGGAACTTTGATCAAAGAATTGTGAAGACAAAATGAGAAAATACAGTTTTTACCCACATATTGTGTACTGCACCAACATGTTGGTTTAAGCCATCGATACAATCACAGTCCCCATGAGTGCATCGCAATGTGGGATTCTTTGGGACAGCAATTGAACAACGATCTGCAAAGTGCTAAGACATTCACCAACCAGGTGACTTCATGAATCCATTCTTTATTGTCTTTACATCTTGTCTGTTGTTTGAAGATGCTTCCATTGTTGTAGACGAGAATGAAAGCCCAACGGTGACGATACTTTCTCCTTTGTCAACAGATGTTCTCTACGCTCGAACCGATGTGCTGTTGCATGTGCAGGTTGAAGATGATCAAGATTTGGTGACCGATTTGAAAGTCGATTGGATGTCTGACGTGGATGGGGTCTTGTACGCCGATTGGACGCCCAATGCACAAGGAGAAAGTCTGGGGCGCGTGCAACTGTCGAGTGGCACTCATGTATTGACGGTGTCCGTGGTCGATGTTGATGGTGGCATTGGCCAGCAAACCGTGGAAATCACCGTTCAACAAGGCAACGATGCACCAAATTGTTCCTTGGAATCACCCGAAGAGGAGACATTGGTCGCCTTGGGTCAGGAAGTGGGGTTTCGAGGTGTCGCCACAGATTCCAACATGCCAAATCAGGACCTAACAGTAGAGTGGCAGTCCAGTGTGTCAGGATTGTTGGGGACATCTTCTCCAACGGATGTGGGTGACGTGTTCTATGCACTCACTTTTGATACCGTTGAAACACATTGGGTGACGATGTTGGTGACCGATGACGTGGGGGCAACTTGTAGCGATGAGGTGCTGATTGAGGTGGTTCACGGTCCACAGGTCAAAATTGTCCAGCCTGAACCAGAAACTGTGGTTGTATCGGGTTCCAACACCATTTTTGAAGGAGCAATTCAACATGATGGGGTGGATGTCAATACAGTATCTGTGCAGTGGTCATCCAGTCTTGAGGGAGAACTTGCCAGTGGCAGTCCAGCCTCAGATGGCACGGTCATGTGGGTGGGCAACTTTCAGGAGTATGGTCTACACGAGATTGCATTAACGGCGGAAGACGAACAGGGGATGGTGTCGAGTGACAGTATTGAGGTTGTGTACAATGCGATGCCTGTGATTCAAACCATCAATATGAACCCAGCCAACCCCACCAAAGAAGATGTGGTAACTTGTAGACCGACCTACTCAGATGAAGATGGGGGCGCGTTAGACGTTGAATACGCGTGGAGCAATCGACGGGGTGATCAGTACAATTCATCGACAGAAGATGAATCCAGCGCCACGTTGGACTTGAGTGAACTGGCGATTGATGCTGGCACAAGCGTTGTTTGCAGCGTCACTGTCACCGATGAATATGGTTATGCTGCGACCCAATCGCTCAGTGTGATGGTGAGCCATTGGTAACGGACAATTCCTTTTGAACCATCCTATTCGGGGATGGCATCGATGCTTTGATCTGCATCTTCCGATGGAGTAGGTTCTGCCATCAAGGTGTTCCACAAGAATGTGTAGGCGAGTGTATTCATGAATGCGGCTTGTTCATTGTTTGCACTGCCACCGTGCCCACCTTCCATGTTTTCATAATAGAGCACGTCTTTGTCGGCACTTTCTAAACGGGCTGTCATCTTTCGAGCGTGTCCTGGATGTACACGATCATCTCGTGTGGAGGTGGTGATCAACATCGGTGGGTGAGACGAGGAAGCGTCAAAATTGTGGTAGGGTGAAAAGGTTTGAATGAAAGACCATTCTTCTGGATTGTCGGGGTCTCCATACTCTCCAGCCCAAGAAGCACCGGCCAGCAACTTCGTGTACCGTTTCATATCCAGCAAGGGCACTTGGCAGACAATCGCTCCCCAGTGATCAGGGTATAGCGTATACATGTTCCCCATCAACAACCCACCGTTTGACCCTCCTTGAATCCCCAATTTGGATGGTTTGGTGACCCCGCGTCCGACCAAATCTTCTCCAACAGCAGCAAAATCTTCATAGGCTTTGTGTCGATTTTCTTTGAGCGCGGCTTGATGCCACCGTGGACCATATTCTCCACCCCCACGAATGTTTGCCACGACATAGACGCCACCCTTTGAAAGCCACGCCGTACCCACCGAGGCTGAATAGTTTGGCAACAAGGACACTTCAAAGCCACCATATCCATAGAGCAATGTTGGGTTTTCACCATTCAGATCGATGTCCGTTCGTGAAACCTCGAAATAAGGGACCTTGGTACCATCTTTGCTGGTGGCAAAATGTTGTTCGACTTTGTAAGGGCTTGCATCAAAGAACTCGGGGAGTTTCTTCAATTGGGTTGGCGCCTCACCAACACTGCCCATGTATAAAGTGTTTGGCGTAATGTAATCGCGGACGGTCAACCAATAATCGTTGCTGGTGTATTCATCGACCGGAGTAACACGAAGTTGTCCCATCTTGGGTATCTTTGGCAGAGTCGATTTTGTCCAGGTTTTTCTGGCAGGTGTCCACACTTCAATCTCTGTTTTGACATCTTTTAAGATGGTGAGCAACAGGTGATCTTTGGTGGTTGAGAATCTTGCCAACGAACTGTTGTCATCGGGTATAAAAAGAACTTCAATTTTCTTGCGACCACGCAACCATTTTTTCAAAGGGGCCCGCAACAAAGAGCCTGCTTTGTAAGTACTGCCGTTGACTGTCCAGTCTTCTCGGAGTTCAAGGAGCAACGTGTCCTTCCAAATTGAAGCATTGGCCGATTCTTGCTTTTCAATTTTGACCAACTCTCCTTTGTGTTCTAAATAGAGATTGTTGCTGTAAAAAGTGATGCCTTGATATACGTAGGTGCGTGGGGCATCCGGATGTGGGTCGTGGTAAGAGCCAATCCAGACATCTGTTTGTTCACCTTCAAATAGGGTGGTGGCGTCACTGAGTTCGGTGAGTCGATTCCATTTTTTGGTGATTCTTGGGTATCCAGAGTCGGTGAGTGTTCCGTCACCAAAATCTGTAGACACGAGCAAGTTCATCGGATCAATCCAACTGATGTCACTTTTGGCTTCTGGAAGTATAAAACCATTGTCCACAAAGGTCTTGGTGTTCGTGTTAAACTCTCGCTTGACATCTGCGTCGGCTCCGCCACGAGACAGAGCGACCATGCACAGTGTTTCGTCGGGTTTCAGACATGTCGCGCCATGCCACACCCAATTTTCGTCTTCGGCCTCCGATAGGGCATCCAAATCTAAGATGGTTTCCCAAGAAGGAGAGTCGCTTTTGTAGTCGTCGAGCGTGGTTCTTCTCCAAACCCCTCGTGGATGTTCGGTGTCTCTCCAAAAATTGTAAAAGAAGTCTCCTCGTTTGGTCACGTAGGGAATTCGATCTTTGGAATCGTAAATTGTTTTGAGTTGTTCTTGCAATGCCTGGAAATCTTTGTCTTGTGCAACGTTGGACACGGTTGTGTCGTTGTGTTGCTGAACCCATTCTAGGGCAGTTTCAGACTCAATGTCCTCCAACCACAAATGCGGGTCTTCGGTAGGGGCGTCTGCAAAAGATAAGGTGCCAATAAGCCAAGTTGTGATCAATGTCATGTGTATTCCCAATGTGCGTTGCGGATGTGGGAATGTAACCACTTGGAGTAGATCAAAACAACAAATCCCAACAGCCCTCTTCAAAGCCACGCAGTGGAATGCGCTCTTGAATGGGGCTAGCATCAAAGGACTCAGAAGAATCCATGGATGCGACCAAGGAAGGTTCAAGGTTGCCAAACAGTTTGCTACCCAATATTGCGACCCGTTTGGGAATGTGCATCAGTGGTCGATGTCGGTGAATTTTGGATTGAAGAATGCGAATGATGTCATTGAATGAATGGGGTGTTGCACCAACGGCATCGAAACTCAATTCCGTATCGTTGTGTTGGATACAGTGGGCTATCAGTTTTGCGAAGTCCTGCGCGTGAATGGGTTGTCGCAGATATTTACCGTTTCCAATGACGGGAATGACAGGTGCGTGGCGTACAAAATCTACCAATGTTTGAAAGGATTCCTTGTGCTTTGGTTGGTGCTTTGGCACTTTGGGTCCATACGGAGCGCAGGGTCGAACGATGACGTAGGGCAATCCCGATTGTCGAATGCGCTTTTCATCTTCTCGGCGAATGTGCACATAGGGAATGTCGTAATTCCAATGAACAGCTGTACTAGATGCATAGACGATGGGTTTCTTCAACGCCAACACAGTATCCAGCATTTTTCGGTTGCAGTCTGTTGCCATCATGCCATTCGAATTTTGAATCTTTCCCGCCAAGTGTACCACCCAATCCACATTGAGTGTTTGGAGCAAAGACAGACATCGTTCATCCGTTAAATCCACTTGAACGCTTTGGGCATTGATGAAGTCCAGGGGCGTGGAATTATAGATGCCAATGACGCGAAAATGCTTTTGGAGTTCCAGCAAGGTGTGCGCTCCAAGAAAACTGGACGCCCCCGTCACCAAGACCGTTGCTTTGCTCATGTCAAATTACCGGATCGAGCGCGTCATTCTAATAACCATGACCAAATATTGTCAACCAGTATACCGTTGTCAGCATATCCGATGTTGTAGGGCCCGCCGCTGTTGTTGAACGGATACTCGTTGCCCACGACCACCACTTTTCCTTCGCCATATTCTGCCGCGATGACAAATGGTCGACCGTTGATTGCCGCCAATGTTTGAGATGGGCTGGAGATTGTCCAATAATCTCCACCAGAACCAGCGATGTCAAAAAGGTCTGTGGTAAGAGGGTGGGGAATAAAGGAAGCTACATTGCCGGACCAGTTTCCATTGCTCGGTGTACAAGTGAGCCCAAATGCAGCGGGCAAAGAATCGGCAATGTTACATGAATTTTCATCGTGGTACCCAATGAACAAAAAGCGCCCCCCTTGTTGCACCCAAGCATCTAAAGCGCCTGCCTCTGCATTTGTGTAGGCTCGGATTGCCCCTTGAGGATTGTGACCATGGTGGACATACAGACCGTAATCTTGGAGAAGCGAAAGGGTGATGAAGTTGTTTGCGTGGTTGTACTGGCTGATGTTCACACCGTAATTTTGCAACATTGCACCGGCTTGTGAACTCGCTCCGTTGGGATTGGTCGGGTTCGAAGAACTGTTGCGAATCCAAACGGACTGCTCGCAAGCCAGCAACCCGTCGCTGTTTAGGTCCTGTTCATAGAAATCAATTCCGTTGCAGTTTTGATCGATGCCGTCACAAAACTCAGGTGCATCCGGATAAACCGATGAGTCTGTATCATCACAGTCCGAATCATCTAGCACATAGCCATTGGGAGCTTGACATTCTTCCAATATGGCAGTCGGGTCTCCAAAGCCATCTCCATCAGTGTCGGCGTGGTAGGTGAAGGAATCAATGGTGTTTTCATCAACCTGTCCATCGCAGTCTTCGTCCAATCCATTGCACAGTTCAGGCGCATTGGGATAGGCCTCATCTCTAGCGTCGTCGCAGTCCCCAGAAGTCAGGATGTAATCGAAAGGCTGGTCACATTGCACAAGAACGCTGCTCGAGTCACCAAAATCGTCGCGATCAAGGTCTGCATACCAAGTTTGAGCATCCAAAGCACTGTCGTCGATCAGACCATTGCAGTCGTTGTCTACGTCATTGCAGTATTCTGGCGCACCAGGGTAAATCGAGGTGTTGGTGTCGTCACAGTCTGTGTTGTCAGCCAAGAAGCCAAGTGGTGGTGTGCACTCATGATTTTGGATGAACACAGAGCCAAAGCCATCACCATCGATGTCAAAGTACCATGTGGGTGGATTCAACGGGTCTTCATCTACGATCGTGTCACAATCGTCATCTTCCTGATTGCAAACTTCTTGGGCGTTTGGGAACTGTGTGGGATCGGTATCGTCACAATCACCATCATTGAGTACAAACCCAGAAGGTGCCAAACAAGCTTCCAATGTGATGTCGGTATTTCCAAAACCATCGCCATCGGCATCTTCGAAATAGGTGAGCGTGGTGCCATCATCGATTGTGCCACTGCAATTGTTGTCGATGCCATCGCACACTTCTTCTTGGAATGGATGTACGTCGGGATTGCTATCGTCGCAGTCGGTACCATAAAAGACATAGCCATTGCCACCGGTGCAGTCTTCTGAAGGAGCATCTGGGTCGCCATAGCCATCCCCATCGGCATCGTAATAGAGTCCTACCAACAAATCTTCATCGACTTCTCCGTCACAGTCATCGTCGACATCGTTGCATGTCTCTATGGCGCCTACGAATACCTCAGGGTCGTTGTCGTTGCAGTCATTGCCCAATGGCACATAGCCTTCAGGGAGTGAACAAGCCTCCACAAAACTGTCTTGGCTTCCGAACCCATCTCGGTCGGCATCTTCGTAGAATACCTTGCGGACCGATTCATCGACCTGTCCATCGCAATTGTTGTCGATGCCATCACAAACTTCAACCGCATCTGGATGCACTGCGAAACTTGAGTCATCACAGTCGACATCACTGGTGTATCCATCAAAGTCGTTGTCTTGAACAGGGACAACCACTTCAGACTCTTGATCCACCTCGATTGCTTTGCTTCGACAGCCTGATGTGACCGATGCAAGAGGGGGGAGCGAAGTGACGAAAGCCCCAAGGACCAGTGTGTTCCAACGTGAGTGGGTCATTCCAACAACCAATTCCAAATGTTCTGTACCAGTTGGCGATTTGATCCGTAGGAAATGTCCAAATTGCCACGAGGATTGTAATAGGGCCACTCATCAGCAATCAAGACAACTTTTCCAGCGCCATGTTCCACCACAACCAGAAATTCATATTGTCCAACCGATGCCAGTACTTGAGCAGGGGCATTGACAACCCAGTTTTCTCCGCCCAGTCCACCAGTTGAACCCAGACCATCTGTGATTGGGTGACTGACGTAGGTACTGGTTGTACCGTTCCACGAAAAGTAGGTGCTGTCGCATGAAACCCCAAATTGATAGGGGATTGAGTTTGACGCTTCACAAGCCGTTACAGTACTGTGGTAGCCCATGAACAGCATTCGACCACCGTTGTAGACCCAGTCTTCAATGGCGGTGGCCTCGGAGTTGGTGTAAGCGCCCAAAGAGCCATTCAGGTTGTTTCCGTGGTGTACGTAGAGTCCAAAGTTTTCCAGCAGCGCTGACGTGATGATGGTGTTTCCATGATATTCATCGTGAATGGTGATGCCATCGTTCAATAAGTATCCAGCCGCTTGTGAACACGCGCCATTTGGACTGGTGCTGTTTGAAGAGCTGTTTCGAATCCAAATCGATTCTTCACACGCTAAGAGGCCATTGTTGTCGAGGTCCAGTTCATAGAAATTGTTGCCATCACAATTCTGGTCAATTCCGTCACAAAACTCTTGGGCATCTGGAAAAATAGAACCGTCTGAGTCATCGCAATCGGTGTCGTCGGTCACATAGCCACTTGGCACGCTACAAGCATAGATGGTGTTGTTTGGGTCACCAAATCCATCGCCGTCCGTATCGGCAAAGAACAGTAGTGCGTCTTCAGCGTTGTTGTCGATGATACCATCACAGTTGTCATCAACGTTGTTGCAGACTTCAATGCCGTTTGGATTGGTGGTATCCAACGTGTCGTCGCAGTCTCCAGAAACCAAAATGTGGTCAAAGGGTTGTGAACATTGCAGAAGGGTGCTGTTGGGGTCTCCAAAGTCATCGTTGTCACTGTCGTAATACCAAGTCAATGCATCCAGTGCATTGTCGTCAATGGCGCCACTGCAGTCATCATCAAGATTGTTGCATACTTCTTGCGCACTGGGGTTGACGCTGGCACGCGTGTCATCACAGTCCAGATTTTCTTCCATGTAACCAGCTGGTTGAGAGCATTCGGCAGCGGTAATGAAGGCTGAGCCAAAGCCATCTCCATCAATGTCAAAGTACCAAATGGTGGCATCTAGTGCATTGTTGTCGACGGTGCCATCACAGTCGTCGTCCGTGCCATTGCAATATTCATCGGCATTTGGATTGATGATGGGGTTAATATCATCGCAGTCTAGGTTGTTCGAGACATAGCCCAGTGGCAATTCACAGGTTTGAACAGAAGTATTTGGATCACCAAATCCATCTTCGTCGGCGTCTGCGTAAAAGAAGAGGTTCCCCGTTTCATCGATTTGACCGTCGCAGTTGTTGTCAATTCCGTCACACACTTCCTCGTTGAAAGGGTGCCTGTTTGGATTGCCATCGTCACAATCATCGTCATAGAAAACATAGCCTTCAGTATTTAAGCAATCGGTAGAGGGTTGATTTGGATCTCCATGTCCATCACCATCGGCATCCAAGTAGAGACCAAAGGTGAGATTTTCGTCGATTTCGCCGTCGCAGTCGTCGTCAATCTCATTGCACTCTTCAGAAGCACTTGGAAAAATGTCGGGGTTTGCATCGTTGCAATCACTCCCAATGGTGACATAGCCAAGCGGTGCAGCACAGGCTTCCAACACGCTTTCATCGTCCCCAAAACCGTCCGAATCTTCATCTTTGAAAAAGCGAAGGGTAACCCCTTCATCGATTTGACCATCGCAATTGTTGTCAATGCCATCACAGATTTCCGGCATACTTGGATTGATCAGTGTATTTCCATCATCGCATTCTTCAGACGCTAGATAGCCATCTCCATCCAAATCGCGATCTTGACCGACTGTCCCATCTTCGGATGAAACAGTACCAGTGTCGGTTGTGTCATTTGTTTGATTGGATAAGTCATTGCCATTGGGAGCTTTGGTGCTTTGACCGTCGCAGGCGATAAGGGGCAAAATGAAAAAGGACATGCGAATCATGTACTCAATATAGCACACTTCACCTGTCCTTCCACTAGATGTAGACTGACTTAGATATTAACCAGCGTCTTTTTCTACATTTTCAGTTTTGAGTGCAGCATGGAGCAGATTGAACTGATTTTTGACCCCTGGGGAATTGAGTTCAATGACTTCTGCTTCGATGTTGCGATGAGGGGCACCTTCGATGAACTCTTGAATGATTTCACACACATCCAGGTCCATATTGACCGTTTTGGACGCATCAATCACGACCGTTGAACCATCGGGTAATTCCGTCAAGGTACGCTGAATGCTGGCTTTGTTGATGAAGGTGACATCTTCAGCGAGTTCCAAATGCACTTTACCATCTTGGAAGTGCTTGCTGGCATCGAACAGAAAGGGCTTTTTGTAGTTGTTGTACAAGATGAACAAGATTGCCACAGCCAGTCCAATACCGATACCCGCGAGTAAATCGATCATTACGATGCCCACGATGGTGGTGACAAAAGGAACAAAATTTCGATTTCCAGCCTCGTACATTGTTTTGAACAAAGAAGGCTTGGCGAGTTTGTACCCAACAAGAAATAGAATTGCCGCCAAACTCGAAAGGGGAATCAAGTTCAAAATGTGTGGAATGGCAAAAGCGCAGAAGAGCATTAAAATCCCGTGGGCGATTGCGGATACTTTCGTTCGACCACCAGATTGAATATTGGTAGAAGAGCGAACGATGACCTGAGTGACTGGGAGACCACCAATTAGGCCAGAAACCAAGTTTCCAACACCTTGTGCTTTCAACTCTCGGTTGGCTGGAGCAACACGTTTATATGGGTCCAGTTTGTCGGTTGCATCCAAACACAGCAGCGTTTCAAGACTGGCAACAATGGCGATTGTGATTCCCACTGTCCAGACTTTTGGGTTTCCAATTTGGCTAAAATCGGGGAATGTGAACTGTCCCAAAAATCCAGAAAAGTCCGCAGCAACCGGAATGGCGACCACATGCTCATCACCTAAGTTGAGTCCTGTTCCGGCGAACATGAGGTTCATGACGATACCCAATGCCACCACAACCAATGGACCTTGAATCAGTTGGAAAACTTTAATCTTCTTCATGAAAGACTGTTCCCACAAGATCAAAATGGCCAATGAAACGGCTGAAATTACCATCGCACCGGTATTGGTGGCTTCAAACATGTGTCCGAGTTCGGTGAAGGAGTTGGTTCCATCAGCGTTGGTGAAACTCATGTTTCCTTCATGATCTTTGTCGTATCCAAAGGCATGGGGGATTTGTTTGAGAAAAATGATGACCCCAATCCCAGCAAGCATGCCTTTAATAACTGAGTTTGGGAAGAAATAGGCGATGACACCAGCACGGGCAAAGCCAAGAATCAATTGGAAAACACCACCGATGACCACGGCCAAAAGGAAGGTTTCAAATGCGCCAAGGTCATTGATCGCATTCAACACGATGACGGCCAACCCAGCTGCGGGACCACTCACTCCGAGTTGAGAACCACTCAAGGAACCAACGACAATTCCTCCGACAATCCCAGCAATGATACCTGAAAACAAACTGGCGCCAGAGGCCAGTGCAATGCCCAAACACAACGGTACGGCAACCAAAAACACAATGATGGATGCCGGTAAGTCGTACTTGAGATTGGAAAAATACTTATCCATAGTGTACTCCTTTAAGATATGATAGTAATACTATTGGTAGCAAGGTTATCACTATTTCTATAAATAGTAAAATACATTTGCAAAATTCTTTGCAACGCACTAAAAATCTGAATCTCAACGAGGACACAATGGCAGTTGGAATCCAGATTACACTCAATGATCGTTTGTACGTGCGCGACCCTCAAGAAACATTGCTGGGCAAAAAAATCATCAAGTACAGTATTTTGCTGATCGATGAAATTGGGTTTGAGGCTTTTACATTCAAAAAGTTGGCTGTGCGCATGGGCTCAACTGAGGCTTCTGTGTACCGTTATTTTGAAAACAAGCACATGTTGTTGCTTTATTTGGTGTGTTGGTTTTGGGAGTGGGTCAACTATTTGATCGACATCAATACCAAGAACGTCACCGATGCCACTCAGAAACTCAAAATAATCATTTCAACCATGGTGTTCGCTTCGAAGGAAAATCCATCCATTGAATATGTGAATGAAAGTGTCCTTCACAGAATCATCATTGCAGAAGGGGCGAAGACCTATCATACCAAGTCTGTTGACTCCGAGAACAAAGAAGGCTTGTTTCGAAATTACAAAGATTTGGTCGACAAGGTTTCTCTTGCCATTTTGGACATCAAGCCTGAGTTTGAATACCCCCGTGCATTGGCCAGTAACCTGTTTGAAATGGCGAACAACCACATATATTTTGGCAAGCATTTGCCTCGTCTTACCGACGTCTGTGTAGAAGGTGAAGACTACGATGAGGTTGAGCAGATGTTGGAGTATTTTGCGTTTACCATGCTTGGTGTTCATCACTGAGAATTCGTGTGTCTTTGAGCAGCTCTGGTTGTAACCGAATCAAAGTTTGCATACATGTCTTTTTGGCTCAATCAAAATAGTTGTACGTGAAGTCCATGGTGATGTCGCAGGGAAAGTCCATGTTGTTGAGTTCAGCAAGGTCTGCGCAGTCTGGTCCTTCACACAAATGGTGCTTGTTGAGCACACCAGTAATTCGAACCTCTGAGTCTACAATCCCACCAATGGTGTAGGTTTCGGTGATTGTGGAGTCCCGAACGGGGATAGGGAGAATCAAGTCTTCACATTCAAAGACATCGCCCGTTACGGTACAGGTGTTTGGTATTTCAAAACCATCATCCAATACCAAGGTGAACACGTAGTTGTTTTCAATCAGTTTGTCTACATCGTATCGCAACAGCGCCAAATCGAGTGTGAGTTCATCCAGACTTTCGTCTGGCATCCCACAGGTATCGTTTGTGACGGATAGACTGGAAAAGGCCCAAGTACCCTCACTGAGCGTTTTGTCCAGCGATTCCAAACCTGTATCCAGTGTTTCAACATCCGTATCGTTTTCTTCAGGTCTGGTTTCAATGACAGATTCTTCGACTGGCTCAGTGTTGGAACAGGCAAACAAAATTGGCAACAGTATGCTTCTCATGGAATTCTCCTTCAAAGTAAGTTTTCATTCATGACTCAATATAACAATCGTATGGTCGACCATCTCATATAAGGTTGCTCTGATGGTGGTGAATGATTTTGGAGCAACTTTACAACGGTTGCTATTCATGGAGAGAAGTTGCGGAAAAGGACCAATCCCTTATTACTTGCTCCCTTCAGTTAGGGTCGACAAGATAGATGTTTTTTGGATATAGGTTTCAACGAAGTATCCAAAACTAGAATGTGAGCGCATTCTCAGTTCAGGTGTTGTGTACACAAAGAAAGTGTATTGAACTTATTTACAGTGGGATATAATTTAGCCTATGTCAGCATCAACCAGCCACAGCAGACGGATGATTGTACTCAGCATCTTGTGTCCCGCAATTATCTTATTGTTTGGGTTAGCTTGGATTTTTCCACACAGTCTACCTTTATTTGGCGTTGAAGAAAATTTGCCACCGAGGGTTGAGGAGATTCAACAACGATTCGAAGAAACTAGACCTGAAGTGATCATTGTGGGGTCTTCCATTGCCAACAAAGCCGTGGATGAAGCTGTCTTAGCAACTGAACTGGGTCTTTCTGAAGGGGCTGTCCAAAAGTTGTGGTCTGGTCGAGCGACGATTGCAACGATCATGCTCATGATTCAACAGCGGGTTCTTCAGCAATCTGTCCAACCAAAACTCATTGTGGTCTTTGCCACACCTGCATGGATGTTGACCAACAAAGTCATTGATCAAAAAGAGTTTGATATGCATTGGACGGGTACGATGGACCCAGCACTTCAAGGGGTTCTGAATCTGAAAACAGATTGGACCCGCAATTATTCAAAGAAACGGTCGGAAACACAGGAACGAAACCAACAGTTTGTTCGTTACTGGTTTGGCGAACAACTTTTTGGCTTGTCAGAAACAGAGGTTCAACAGCAATTTGAATCCTTGTTTGATTTTGAAAATCAGCGAACAGATTCAGTCAAACAACAGAAACTCATTCAGCACAATCTTCACAACGATGATTCTGAAAACAGCGAAGAGGCAGAGGTGGATTGGGCTGTGGTGCCTCCCGAAGATCAAAGACTGGTGTACAAACTGGTTGAACAGGTCCGCGAAAAAGGAATCAACATTGTATTGGTAGAGATGCCGGTGGCCAAGTCAATCAAACCGTTGCATCAGATCCCAGAAGAGGTTTCTCTAGAAGTCATTCAGAAATATTCCGAACTCGAAGCCGGTCACCTCTATTATTTTGATTGGGAAGAGAAAGATATTTTTTCTGATATGCATCATATGAATCAACGGGGTCGGTCTCTGTTTACAAAGATGCTCGCGACTGATCTTAAAGAAATGAGCGCACTGAATGAGAATATGACATATGCAGAACTGCCCAAGGCACTCACCAAACCTGAATTGCGCTGGTCCAATGACGTTGGAACGCTGAAGATGGGTGAATCACTGGACATTGCATTCAATTACCCTTGGCATGATTTGAGCATTGAGGTTTGCGTGTCAGGTCGACGAAAGCCAGCGCGGTCTATGTTGAGTGTTGCTGGTCAACAGGTCGACACTCAGAAAAGTTGGGGTGCCGAAGTATGGTGTGAGCAGGCAAATGTCGAGAAGGTTGACAAAGGTGAAACCATCCAAATCCACAACGAAAAGTCGATTGAACTGCATGTTCACCGCGTTCGATTGAACCAAATTGATCTACTTGAGAAACCACTGGTGTTGAGTGCCGAACAAGACATTCAAGTTCTGACTGCTGGTGAGCATCCATCGGCGGCAATCACTCAGAAAGAACCGTTGCCACCTTGGCTGCAAAAGAACAAGGAGAAGCATCCAAGCCTTTTGGTTGGAAAACTCTCTCGGTATTCTGAACTCACAGATGGCTTTCTTCTCAAAAAGCAGATTCCTTGGCAATGCTCACCATTGGAGGCTGTATACCAGGGGCAAAGCCTTCGAAATACCGTCAACCTGTGCAAGCACATTTTGAATGACCCTCAAAGTGGCGACAATTGCTTTGTCAGTCAATGGTGGCTTTCATTCAACAGAGAGCAGATTGATTGGTCGCAGTTGCAGGTGCAATTGCAAAACGAGCGTCGTTGCACCGACCCCAAGAAAAAGCACAAGCACTATTGGTGGGTCTATCCAGACGATTCCATTCGATGGTCTTTTGGATTCTTGAGGGGGCATTATGCTCTTTTGCGTCTGATGGGAACAAGTATCGGCACTGGCAAATGGCGTGTTCAAGTGAAAAATGAACACAGGGTATTTTTGGACACCACGATAGATGAATTGGATTTTAAGAAGGACGTGTTCTTGGATGTTCCAGTTCGCCAAAAAATGAATCCCAACATTGTGGTTGAGATCACCGCCATCGACGGAGCCGACAATTATCTCTTTGTACGGGGCATAGAGTTGGACAATTAACCCGGTAATCTGTCTAATTGGCAGGGGTATACACCTTGTTGTTCATCGAAATTAAAGGAACCACTATGAACTTCATTCAACCAGAATTTCCCATCTTCTTTTGTCTCGTCTTTATCATTTATTGGGGACTACAAAAGCGAGAGTGGCAAAACCTCTTTCTCGTGATTTGTTCTGCCATTTTCTATGGTTGGGTACATCCTTGGTTCTTAATCTTACTGTACGCTTCTGCGATATTGGACTTCAATATGGGGAAACTCATGCAGTCCAAACCAGAGAAAAAGAAACTGTACCTTTGGATCAGTATGCTGGGCAATGTTGGAATGCTCGGGTACTTTAAGTACTGCAATTTCTTCATCGACAATTTCAACTCAATATTTTCAGCCTTCGGTGTAGGGGCTTCCATTTCAAACTTAGACATTTTTCTGCCTGTGGGGATTTCTTTTTATACCTTTCAAACCATGTCCTACACCATCGACATTTACAAAGGCGAACTGAAACCTCGAAATCACTTTGTTGATTATTTGACCTTCATTAGTTTCTTTCCTCAGTTGGTCGCTGGTCCTGTCGAAAGAGCCGCCACTTTGCTGCCCCAGATGGAACAGGTGCGACAGTTTGATTGGAAGAAAATGCAATCGGGTTTTCAGTTGGTGCTCTGGGGGGCTTTCAAAAAAGTGTGGGTTGCCGACGTTGTGTCCCTGTATGTTGATCGCATTTATCAATTGGAATCGCCATCATCCGCGATGATTTGGGCAGCAACCTTGGGATTCACGGTTCAGATTTTGGCTGACTTTTCTGGCTACACCGACATTGCAAGGGGGACCGCTAGAATGCTTGGCTTTGAACTGATTCTGAACTTTGACCATCCTTATTTGTCTCGTAATCCATCAGAGTTTTGGCGACGTTGGCACATTTCCTTTTCAACGTGGATTCGAGATTACCTCTACATCCCACTCGGTGGGTCCAGAGGGGGAGAGGCAACCCGTCTCAAGGCCTCCTATGGTGCCATGCTGATCAGCGGTCTCTGGCATGGCGCAAGTTGGTCTTTCGTACTGTGGGGTGCCTACCATGCAACCTTGCTTGCAGCGTACAAGCACATTGGAAAGCACATTCCAAGAGAGTTTCGAAAGTCAAAGGTGGTACAGCCATTTGCCATTTCACTCATGTTCCTTTTCACGGTTGTGGGTTGGATGATCTTTCGTGAAACCAGCATAGAGAGAATTGGACAGTATCTTATGTTGTCTCCGTTCGAGGGAACACCGGAACAGTGGCTTGCTGCCTCCATCATGCTCGGTGTGGTATTGTTGGCCTCTACGCCGTTGATGCTGGCGCTCATCACTGAGAAGTACATCTATCCAAGGGTGAAAGACAAGGACATCTTTCTGCCACTGCAAACCAGTTCTTGGGCACTGTTGTTGTTGGGAATTTTGTTGATGAAACGCGATGTCAGCCAAGACTTCATTTATTTCCAATTTTAATCGTTCCTCACTTGATGTCGATAGAGCACGTGGGACATGTTACCAGCCGGCTTCACTGGTGGCGATGGTGTAATCCTTGCTGTCCCAACCGTACATTTCAGCTACCGAAATCGGCACTGGACGATAGACCATGGTTGCGGTGACTGAACCACTTGTACAGCCTTCTGGTAGGTCAAAACTGTGTTCCAACACCACGTTACTTCCAGGAAGAATACGATTGTCGCGTACGATATCGATTGCTCGGTAATGGGGGACTTGTCTTCGACCAGTGTCATCAATCAATATTTTTGCGAAACTCTGCCCAGCTTGACCCGTCAGTGTACTCGATGTTGTATCGTCTTGTAGGTCAACAGCTTGTATGATTGCTATGCGATCGCCAAACTCGGCATTGATAGCTGTTGTCAATGTCATTGCTGAAGTTTCGATATTTTCGATTTGGGCTTCATCGACCAACTGCCATCGAGGCAGTCCTTTTTCTGCAACCGTGAGTGTCGATTCTGCAAAACGACCAATTCCAGCATAATCATCAAAGGACTCTGTTTGTCGCAAAACGCGTACAGACAAGTCACTTTCAAGACTCAGTTCAGTTGGATTCAGATTGTCCCATTGCAACACTGTACTACCGTTGGTATCGGTGAGTGTGACATCCGTTCCAACCGTTCCAATGCCCAAGTGCCCACCGATGTCGTCGATGATGGGTCCATCAAGAACGGTGGCAGATTGACAGGATTCATTTAAGGTCAATACGACGTACATTGCACGAAGAGGCTCACCGGTTGGAATGGCGTGACCACAACCCACATTGGCTACTGAGGTGCGTACATTTAAAACACCACCATCGTATTCAGTTTGCAAACTCAGGTGCACCGCTGTATCAATCAATCTAGGAGACCCCGCGAGCGGCGAGCGGAAAATGTGCTGGCGAACATCTTCGGGTGGTCTTGGAAACCCAAAGGTGATGGATTGGTTCTCTACGGTTGCAATGTCTACAGCATTGGTTTTGTCGACGTAGGAGGGCATGTGACACCACTGACAGGGTGTGTCAGGATTGTTGTAGGGACCATCTTGCCATTCTGAGTAGGTGCTTTGAATGGGCAATCCATCGGGCCATTTTTCCAAATCCAAAGTGGTATTGGGCAGGAGCGCGTCTTGATTGTGTTCGTGGCATCCAGCACAGAATACGGCTTCATTGAATTTTTCTTGGGGAGAGGCTGCCATGGCTACGTTGGGTACATCTTTGATTGGACCGTAATATACTGGGTCCCACTCGAAGGTGTTGCGACCAGGTTCGCCAGGTCGATGAACCACCAATCGACTTCCAAACCCAGCTGGCTGACTCATGTCGATATCCTTGACTTTGTGACAGGTATCACAGTGAATGCCTGCATCATAGGCGAGACCAACGGCGTCGTGAAGGTTGCGCCCCATCAATTCACCATTGATGCCAGGTGCATGGCAATCGGCACATCCACCAAACTCAGTGGGAAGACTGTTGGCATCCAAGTTTGGGTCATCGCAGGATTGTTCGTTGTTCGCACAACTGGGGTTCAGATCAGAGAGTACTCCGTGGCCTATGTAGCACTTCTCCACGCTGTTGTTTCCCGTTCCTGGTTCAAGACCGACTTTCCACGTACCGCCAAAAGCTTCACAGTCGTCTTCATTGTTCGCCAGTCGTGTCACACCTGCATACAAGTCATGGAGTAGGGGGTTCGAAGCGGATTCTGAATGTTTGGATGTCCAAAAATCCTTTACAAAGTCGGTATGGCAATGCGAGCAGTTTTCCTCTCGTTGGTCATCTCCTGTACCGGGATTTTGGAAGGTGTAGTCTGGATTGTCGGGGGCTTTCATTTCGCGTAGGGTAAAATTGATGGGGGTGTCGGGTTTGAAAAACTCATATCCCTTGGCACGATAGCCCAGTTTCGAGGCAACCACGGCTGGGGTGCCCTTGTGGATGTTGGTGTACCAAATTGAGAACGTACCGTCGGCGTCGGTCAAAACCAATGTGTCAGGTTGTCCACCAATCAAAACATTTGCCCCTTCGATTGGAGAACCCATGTCATCGAGAACCACTCCGGTCACTTCAAAGGACTCAGGTATCTCCATATCTGTATCTTCTACCGTGTCTGACGAGTCTATTCCGGTTGTCATCTCGGTAGAACCACCACAAGAAAGAAGACAGGCAAGACACCACCTCAGCGAAATGTTCCGAGAGATTGAATGGTTCATGGCAATGACTCAATCCACTGTGTAATGATTTGACTGCCTTGAGTATCCACTTCCTTTGTGGCAATGGGGGGCATTTGGGCAACGTCGCTACGGTGTGTCATTCGATACAGCACAGCAGAGGCTGTTGGGTTGCCGGGGACAACTCGACCAAGCACATGTTGGTCTTTGAAGATTTGCGTGTCTACGTTTACAGTTGTTTGCCAAGTGTTGCTGTTTTCTGGCGTGTCGGTTTCGACGTCCAGCCAGAGGTTCATATCAAACTGGGGCAATCCGTCTTCCGACTGGTTGTGACAAGTGCCACAGTTTATGTGCAGGTATCCAAGGGCATCTTGGGTGAATTGATCACCAGGAATGGAAATGCTGTGCGTCGGTGGATGAGAAAGCATGTCATTGTCCACAAGGGTCTCCAAGGACAGACCTGTAGAAGCCTCACTGAGCATGATGGCTGAAAAACCCAATCCACGCGAGGGACGCCCACCTCCTTTGGGTGACGTGCCGTGACATTCGAAGCACTGTTCTCGAGACGGTATATCGTGGTTTGTATCCAATACGTTTGGAAGTCCTTCCGAACCGACTTTGTAGGCTTCCGTTTGTTCTTCATTCCATAGATAACTGACGAAGGCAAAATCTCTTTTTCCAAGACCCATGCGTTCAACATAGCGGGTTTCGACCCGAACACCGTCCGCAGAGAATTCTTTGTAGAACCGTGTGCCCACTGGAAAGGACCAGTCGTTCATGTTGGAACTGTCAATCTTGGCGCACTCGGGAATGTAGACCCATCGATTTTTATCTTCTCCATCAGACCACAATTCATAAGCCGGTTTGAACCAATGTACCGCAGGGTGTATTTCCTTAGTCTCAATATTGCTGTACAAGCCGGTTTCAGACAAGAGGTCTGGAAGGGAAGATTCAATCTTCAGTACTTCTGTGCCATACTCCGTCAACTGTTGGTCGGGCATTGGGGTGACAGTGAAGGTGTTTTGACAGTCCGAGACACCTTCCCCAGAGTCGGATGAACGGATTGAGTCTGTACTTGTGTCAAAGGTTCGTGTCTCACCGCATCCCGCTAGAACAAGCATGGCAGTAATGGTGACAGCATGTGGTACTTTGATGAGCATTCCCATTGTTTTCCAACTACTCCAACCCAGCATGGGCACGGATGTCTGCCAGTGCATCCTCGTATCCACCGTGTCCTGAGTAGCAACTGAGTATCTCCAATTCGGGAGACAACGCGCAAACCTCTGGGTGCGTTAACTGAGTCATCGGAGTGTGGGTCGCCAACTGACTCTCTCCGTCTGCCAGAACAGGGAAACTCGGATTCCCAATGGTGTCTGCATAATTGATGACATCTTCGACAACTGCAGGGTTGCCACTGGCACCTTCATAGAGCACAAAAATGAAACTAAAATCCAATCCTGTATCAGCGACAAAAGCTTCTTGTTTTTCTTGGAGACCACCTGCCTCCACCGTACAGCCACTTCACCACGCGGCGGTCATATAGAGTATGTGATACTCCCCGTGAAAGTCCCACAAATCGGCGACCTCGTTGCACTGATCGGGAAGTTGAAGATTGGCGACAACATCTCCATAATCATTGCCTGTCGATACCAAGTTGCCTGGATCGTTGTGTTCCCAGCCACAGGCATAACACTGCTCATCGGCATTCGTCGGATCGCTTACACAGTCTAGTTCATCTGCATCAGAAAACCCATCGCCATCCGAATCGACCATTTCTGGATCTGTGCCCAAATCCTGTTCAGCACAGTCATCCAATCCATCTCCATCACTGTCTGCATCTACACTGCATTGGGATTTCTCACTGCAACTCAGTGTGGACAGCCCGAGCAACAATGAGACTGTGAACAGTTCTAGGTGCCTTTCAACATGTTTTTTCATTCGAGACCTTCTTATTATGTGAAATCAACGCATTGGATTTATTTCTTAACAACATCCTTAGTTTACCTGAAAAATGGATATATTGGGCATGCAAAAAACTGTGTAGGATCTTCGACGATGGTATTGCATCTTTCCAAGTGTTCGTTCACTTTGAGAAATCAGTGGTGTGGCCCCCATCTTTAAAAACAATCTGTGAGAACACAATTTATCATCGAAGGAACCAAGCAGGTACCAAGAGGGGAATGACGTTCCTAGATTTAATAGAGAACTGAAAAACAATATGGGGACTGGATTGACCATCAAGTGTTGGCTTGTTTATTGTGTGGAGGTTGTGAAGTGTGTCCACCCAGTCCACCCAGCATCTTCAAAACCAGAATCGATGACTGCGTCAATCATTCCGTTGCCGTCCAACTGTATAAGTGTGAAGAAACCGTCGGACGGACGATACAAGTGTACAACGGGGGTCCCTTCAAGATTGTAGGCCTGTAGATTGCTCCAGTTCGTTAAGACGGTTGTGTATGTGTCTACACTTTGCAACAGACCTGTAGAACCAGCCTCAAAGGACGTCAAGGTGCCTGAGTCGTCCAATGCCACCAAATATGTCTTTGAGCCGATTTGCAGACTGTCAAAGTGACCGTAGTCTGTGGTCCAAGTACTGTTGAATATTTCTGTGCCAATGGTTCCTGTTCCGAGTGGTGCGATGCGAACAGCATTGGTTGAACTGTTGAACCTCAATAGATAATCGTCACCGTTGGGCAATGTGTATCGATGGGTCAGCCATCCAGTTGACCAGTATTCATCTTCGGTACAGCAGTCTGTATCGCCACTGCTCGTCAGTTCAGATACCCGCATCAGTCCAGTTGTTGAAGAACCAGATTTGTAATGGAACAAGTGGGTGTCACCGGCATGTTCCCATGTGTGGAATTGGCTCCATCCGTTTGACCAAGTGCTGTTCTTTGTCGCCGAGTTCAATTCTGCATCCCAGTCCAGCGGGTGAATTTTCGTTGTGCCACCGATTTCCTTTTGCAATAGAAGGTGGGGTTCTCCATTGACCCTGTACCCTTCAAAACTGGTCCATCCATTTGACCAAGTGGTTCGCTTGGTTTCACAGCCGACTGTGCCATCCAGCGTTGCCGTTGAAATGGAAACTTCGCCGGTGTAAGTGTTGTAGCGCAATAGCCAATCGATGTCGTTGTTGCTGTATGTACCACCCAGTGAAATGTGGTTGGGCGCAATGCCGTACAGGCGTTTGATGTTGTTTCCACTGCTTCCAAACATCATGGTGAAGTAGAGATAGCGTTCGTGATTGCTGGGATTTTGGACAAGGCTGAGACCTTCGGGTTCATACTTGCTGCCGAATGCGTTGGCTGTGCTCCAGTCCATGTTGATCGTGGTTTGCTCCAATACCACTCCGTTGAGATCGTATACGTACAGCAATTTGTTGGACTGGGAAAGAGTGTTGTCCCCCGTCAGTGCATAGACCACACCCACCTCTTCATCCAATGCGATGCCTTGAAACCACATGTCCGATACCCGTTGTGCGGATGCAATATTGAATTCATACAGTGGAGAAGGGGCAATGCCAGTCACAAAACCACTTTCAATGGCGCTTTTGTCGTATATGCGAATCCAATCATTGTTGCTGGAATTTCCATCTTCCGAACCGCGCACCGCTATCCATTGATTTTGAAGACCTATTGTGGGTGTTGAGTGGGACCAGCCACTGGGCAAGAGGTTGTTGAGGGTTTCTATGGTCATGTTCTCAGGGTTGATTCGAGTAACGCCTCTGTCCGATTCTGATCCAATCCACAACTTTCGTTCTCCACTTGCTGTGTACTCGATGCTCAAATCTTGACCGTGCCCAAGGGGGATGCCAGCAGATTCGGTGTATTCCTCACAATAAAGAGAATTGCCAGATTGTAAGGAGAGTTTGTTGATCAGGACATTTTCATAAAAAGAAGAGGTATCCACCGACATCCAGATTTCGTCACGTTCTACGTCGATGGCCAATCCTTGCAGGGCATTCCCGTAATTGTTGCCAATGGGGTGCAGTTCCATCACAAATTGTGGGATGTTGGATAAGTCAACCCTACGGTCATCTATACCATCAAAGTTGCCATCGTAGTCATTGGCTGCATCACAGTTTTGATCGATTCCGTCATACCAAATCTCTGTAGCATTTGGGTTGATGGAGGCATCCGCGTCATTGCAGTCCGTGTCAGTGTCGGCGTATCCACTTGGTTGGGAGCAGGCGTTCACCATTCCTGTATCGACTCCAAAACCATCTCCATCGTTGTCGACGTACCAAGTCAAAGCATCCAGTGAGGTTGGGCCATCCACAGTGCCATCACAGTCATTGTCTATACCATCACAATACTCATCTCCCGGTATGTTCGGATCTCCATCGTCGCAGTCACCTTCATTTTCTGTGAGTCCATCTCCGTCATCGTCGGCGTCCAGTGGGTCAACATCCGTTTCCTCGTTGGTGTCGTGAGTATCTTCGGTATCCTGTGTGTCCTGAGTATCGTCTGTATCGTCTGTATCCTGTGTGTCGTCAGTTTCGGTGGAGCCAGTATCTTGTGTATCTTCAGTGTCAGTGAATCCCGTATCTTCAGAATCTGTATCGTCAGGTATGTTACCAGTATCGAGTACGTCTCCATCACAGTCTTCGTTTACACAAATCGTTTCTTCTTTTGGACCCGTGCAGGCCATCCACAACCAAATCGAAATCATCTCGCGTTCCTCTCAACTTTTACATGCAATCACAGTATAGCAAATTGGGGATTAAACTGATGAATCACAGGTCGACATAGCATATATTTTACTCAACGCTCTGTTTGAGAACGTGAGTGGAGGAGTGGATGATGACCGTTTTTGGTTTGAAAAAATCATCACACTGGTCATGGAGTTCGTCATAGAGTCTTCGTGTGATGCGAATCTGTATTTGAACGGTAGGACTCTTGGGTGAACCGTAGATGTCCAAATTGCATTTGTATTTTGACGGGTGTCCAGGTTCAAAACTCCGAATACCCTTCATCCAGTGAAAGTCCAGAGTTTCAATCATATCTTCCACTGTTTTGAGGTGTTCAAAATGAAAGGAGCGAGAAGTCATCAGTTCCAATCGGTGATTCGTTTCCGAACAATAGAATTGCTGTTTCAGAATCCGACTTGTTCGATGCATCGCCAGAAGACTGCATGCAAAGACCACAACAACCAACACATTGGTGGACAGATCAAGAGAATACAGACCAATGTTGAGCAAGGATGAAAATGGAATCATCATCCCAACAAATACGGGTTGACGGATGTTCAGTCTTTTTGCGAAATCAACGTATGCGTTGCTTATCAGATAATAGGTTGGACCCATCATCATTGTGAATATCAGACTTGGTGACGGGGGCATTACAAAGTAGGTCAAGGCTGTCATCATGAATTGAAATATCGCAACCAGTCCCGTATACACCAACAGTAGACCAATGTTCACCAATGGGACGCTTGTGTCACGGGCATACTCAACGATGGCTTCATGAATCTCAACTGTTGGTTTCTCAGCGATCAACGTCAGTTCTTTTTCTATGGACAAAGGTGAGTGATTGGAAAGGGTAGCCAGATTTTCTTCTGTACAATCAAATGTTTGGGAGAAAAAGCGCCAAGTGTGTTTGCTTGGGACATCAAGGGTTCTCAAACATTTCTCCAAGGTCGATTCACAGTGAATGAATGCTTCGATGAGTCGTGTGCTCGTATACTGAGATTCATATACCTGAACTGCGACATGGTTGTTGGGTGTTTTGAGTGTGTTGTTGTGGAGCGCCTTTAGTTCTGTCAGGTTGTTTGTTCTGCAGGCTTTGAGACAGGACTGGATTTGATGAAGTGGGACGTTGATGGGGCGTCCTTTATGAAGAGCGATGCCTGTTCTCGGGCAAAATAACATCTTTTCTAAGAACCTGTTGGACAACCAGATATTCATGACAACCGATAGAACAACGCCAAGGTAGAATATATTGCTTGTGCCCACTTCTATGTTTAAGTAGAACTCGCCAAGTAAGACGATCAGTACTGCAAAATAGACATTGCCCAACCCAGCAAGTCCTGTGAAAAATCGAAGAACGTTGAGTGTTCGATTCTTAAACACTCTAGAAATTATCCAACTGCTTAGGAAAGCATAGGTTGCAGTTGACACCAGAATTTCGTTTATATTGTCCAAATTGACATTGAACAAAAAGGGAAGAATCAAGCAACCCGTCATCACTACAAATGTAACAAACCCCATCCAAATCAAGTACATCATGGAAGATGATGTGCGTTGTAAAGGGGCTGGTGGTACAGGTGGAAATTGTTCACGAAAAGCTGTGACCTTTTTCTCACTCGGCATCGTTGATGTCGAAAGGGCTTCACCATTTGTGTTTGAAAACTGAGTTTGGATAGCAATAGACATAGAGTCCCCACGTTCGAGTCACCCTATAAATGTTTATTGTCTCAAAGTTCGGACAAAAAAGTGCAATTATTCCGACTGTTGTCGCTTTTCTATTGTAAATACCACACGTCGATTGAGGTGGCGTCCATCTTGGCTTGAATTGTCGGCGATTGGGGCTGTCGAACCATATCCTTTTGAGATGAGTCGTTCTGGTTCAATCCCGCGTTCTACCAAATAAAAACGAACAGCGTCTGCTCGTTGTTGAGACAACCGTTGATTGTCAGTCTCTGAGCCTTGATTGTCCGTATGCCCTTCAATTTCTACAAGTTGGATCGTGGTGTGGTGGGTCAATATCTCAGAAACTTCATCCAACAGCGCGTGTGACCGTTCGGAGATATTGGCAGAACCCGTGTCAAAATAAATTTTGTCAGGCAAGTTGAGATCAGTATCCACGCTGTGTTCCACCATGTTTAGGTGTACAATGTGCACACTGTCATCGGTGATGGTGATGGTTTCTTTGTACGGTCGATAGCCCGATGCTCTCACGATGACGGGGTGCTCTCCGACAATGAGTGGGACGACAATGCCTGTGCCTCTGTGTGGCATACCGGCGTCTGAGTCGATGGTCCAAGTGGCGTGTGGTATTTCCATGTCTTGGTCATCCAGCGCGATGAGTTGTAAGGAACCCATAACCGGGATGTTTTCTGCATCCATATTTTCTAAGATTTGTTCGTTGAATTTCTCCGAGACATCCATGGTCAGTTTGCTGGAGTTGTTTTTGAGCGTACCAAAGCCTCCACTTTGAAAGGGTTCAACCGCGATGCCACGATCCAATTCCATGGTGGACAGCATTTCTGGGTTGGGCAATGTCAAATTGGCTTCTGGGCACCCATCCCAATCGTGATATCCATCTTCATCTTCTGGGTCATTCAAGCACTTGTCTACTCGATCGGGTATGCCGTCGCTGTCCAAGTCCTTTATCCCATTGGAAGTGTGTCGAATGGAAACAGTGAGGTTCCAATCCATTGTTTCACTTGGAAAACTTGTCAACATTTTTTGTATACCAAGGTGAATGGTTTGTCTTTCGGTTTGAACGTATGTCCCAAGACCCCACTGGACATGCATCTGTTCATTGCTGGTCTGTGTCAACAGTTCACTGGAAAGCCCAAATCGTTCTGGTAATATGGGGCGTGTTGCCCCTACACCACCGAAAAGTCCAGTAGAGTCATTTGGATTGGATGATTCAGAAACATGTTGGTATCCACCATTAAAATTGAGCGTTTGTTGTCCAAACGTGTGTTTGGTGGCTCCCAATACGCGGTATCGAGTTCCACTGACGCTGAAGGGTTCTTCATTGAGGGGGGTGCCAATTTGTAGGCTCAGTGCGCTGTCAATATTGGTGGGCAATCGATATTTCACATTCATTGTGGCTTGAGTCAAGTGGCTTCGATTGAATGAATCATTGGATGGACTGACTTGAAACAATACCGGCAATTGAAGAGATGCCCCTAAAGAGCCACGGCTGTATCCAACTGTTGGTGTTGCCGTTGTAAACATTGTATTGTTTGTTGTCCAGACTTTTGACAGCGCGATTTGCCGTTGTAGTGTGTCTTGTTCGCCCAGCAGTGGACTTTCGATGTATGTGTACACGGGACTGTTGATGGCTGGTGTCCAAGGTGACTCAGCAACAAGGGCGACATCTGCCACACCGTCGTGTATCAGCATCCCAAATAAGATCAGCATTCAGTTCCTCCAAGAGCGGAATCTTCCTCAAGTGCGTCGTCATTGGATGTCTCCAACCATTCATATCGCGTGTAAAGCCACATCAACGTCACCAGTGAAGCGGTAATGGCTGGACCCAATTCCAACACCCATCCATCCATGTATACAAACAGAACATATCCAATTCCAATGGACAGGAGTAGACCAATCAGCCAAAGCCCTGTTTGCCAAACAATGGGTACTTTTCGGTAGAGTGAGAGCGTCAACAGGATGCTCACTGGGATGAGAAGCAAGTTGAACCACCATGGCATAAAGTGGACACGACGCCCAGATAGAAGGGCATCCATCAGTTGTGCTTGAATCCTCACCCCCGCCATATCGTGCTTTTTGAACAATGGAAAAGAGTAAGTGGTTGGGTAGCGATCGGCATCAGGCTGTCCCAGCCTGTCAACTCGACCCACGACGACCAATTTGTCCTTCAGTTTGCTGGTTACAGATTCTGGAAATGCTGTGGGTGGCAACTGATCATCCGGGATGCCTAGCCGTTTAAAGGTTTGTCTCTCTGCTGTCAACATGAGTAGGGTGGATGCGGGAAGAAATGGGAGGGCGTCGTTTTGTTCCGAACCCATATGGTGCAACCAAAAATCTTGGTGTAGCAGGCTTTGGAATGGGGGAAGACCAGAAACCGAATGTGATTCACAGTTCAATTTGCCCAATTCCACACTGCAAGTGTCTTTCAACTCTCGAAGCAACGTATTATAATTGGCATTGTCCGATTCTTTACGCGCTTGATGAAGCCACGCTCCAGCCAAAGAGAGCGATGGAGAGATGACTTCTTCTCGAGCGCCCACAATGGTATCGGGCCATGTTCCTTCAATCGAACTGCGTTGGTACAGTTGTGCCAAGTGTACGCCACGAAAAATCAAATCTCCTGTAAACAGCATCGGTTCGGTGAAGAATAGATTGGCTTGGGCAGGATAAATGGCAGGTGTGTCGAGTCCTTTCAAGGTTGGTGTGATGCCCTTGGCGAATAGGCGTCCAGTGCGTGGTTGAGTAACGGCTGATTGCTCTGCACCAATCACGGCGCCATGTTTGATGGCGGCTTCTGCGAGCGCGTCATCGTTCTGTTGAGATGAGTCCAACAACACATCCAAAACGATGGTTCTTGCACCCGCATCATGGAGTGTGTTGACCAACTCCGCGAGCAGCCCTCTGGGTGTCACTTCGGGTTCAGGATTGTTGGCGTCCCAAAGATAAAGAGACTCCGGTCCAATTGTGACCACAGTTACCTCTTCGCTTGACTCCGAAGGTGGGGCGAGATTTGCATAGACATCCAAGAAAAGTCCACCAAAAGCAGTGAATCCAAGAATGGTACCGATGATTGTGGTGGCGATTCCACCAAACAACGAGTGGGCAATCATCTCCATCATCAGTGCAGCGAATTGATCGTTGCTCCGTTGTTTGTGCCGTTGCTTTCCTTTGACGACCTTTTCAAAGATGCTTCGAAATAGGAAAGATTTATTTTTCATTGATGACCCAGACAGTCTCTTTGTAATTCCTTTTGAGCGCTTGTAGTGATTCGTCTTGAGGAATGTCCATCAAGGCTTGATCAATTTTGGCAAATGCCTCGGACCACAAACCGTACTGCCACAATATACCAACTTCAATGGACACCTGATCGACCTTGGACAGCCGAGCAGACAGTCGTTTTCCTTCCTGTAAAGCCTCCGAGACGGCAGTTTGCATTTCCCCACTGAGCACTTCAAAGCCAAAATACTGCCCATCGATCTTGATGGCGTATTCACCAGCAGACAACTCCTTTCCAGAGTAGGGGATTTTACGACCTGTTGATGGAAGTGGTTCAGACCACAGTACCGTGAAGCCATCCATTTGTACCAGTTCCAATTTGCCATTTGGACACTCTGTGCATTGCCACTGTAGATTGTCGAGGGTGCGCACATATGTGTCGGGAATTGGGTGGAGCAGTTGTAGTCCATTTGCACTTCGGGTTGCCCCAACATTGGCTGCTGAATTCTGTCTGCTGAGGGCATTGGTTAGAGCGCTCTCTTGTCCAGCAACATCTTCTGAGCCAACAGACTGGGCGGTGGTGAAGAGTTTCGGACCCACCACCTGTTCTGCTTTCCCAGCAGCCACAACCGTTGCCAGTCCACCTTCGGGAATGTGGAGAGTTTGTCCATCGAGCAAGGCAAACGTCGTTTTGGGCGCCACGCTTTTGCTTCCGTCTGCTTCGACGAACACTTCGCCAGTGGTGCGCGTGATGAGCATGGGTGCCGCATAGGCATTCTGTGATAGCATGGCAAACAATATGGGTGACAGCATGAAAACTCCAAGGCGAACAATGTAATTTATCCCTTGTCCAAATGTATTCTAGTGCGATACAGAATTCCACCAACGTGGAGTGTGTAAGTTGAACGGTGTTATTGTTGGATTGTATTTTTTTGCCTGTGGTCTCGGTCACTCACCAAAAATTGATTGGTTGGACACAAGTCCTCAGTCAATGGAATTTCAACATTCATTGATTGATATTCAAGGGATTGAAGAATCTCATGAGCAATTGAAAGCGTTGCAATTTTTGCATAAGAGCGCTCAAGATACCTTGGGTGACTCTCATTCTACCACTTTGGTAATTCAGCATGAACTGGCCGTTGCGCTGATGGGTATAGACCCGACTGAGGGACTTGAATATGCAACACGTGGCATTTCTGCACTCGAACAGGCACAGGACAATTCAGAACTGTATCGGGCTATGCTTTTTACTCAATCGACGCTGTTGCAGAATCTCAATCGATACAGTGAGGCTCATCAGACATTGCTGACGTTGGTAGAGGCACAAAAGAGATTGGGGCTTCGGTATGCTGGAAGAATAAAGCCACTGGAAACACTGGTTGATGTGTCTATGCTGTTGGCCAGATTCGACGATGCAGAACAAGCATTGAACACACTTCTTCGTTTGCAGCGGATTCAGAAAGGGCGTAATCATCCTGATACTTGGAATGTCTTGTCTAGATTGGGGATGTTGTATGTAGAAAAGGGAGAATACAGCAAGGGGCAACGCATCTTAGAAGATTCATTGCGTCAACAAGAAGGCATTTTTGGTAACGAACATTCGACAGTCCTGTTGACTCAGCATCACTTGGGGTATTTGCATCGAGAACTTGGGGAGACTGAATTGTCCCTACAATATCTCGAAACGGTTCTGTCAAAGCGTCGACGCATTTTGGGGGATGATCATCCAGATACAGTTGCCTCAATTAACAATCTGGCGCTGTTGTATATGCAGATGGGGCAAACCCCCAAGGCAGAGGCATTGTTTGACGAGGCTTTGCATGTCCTTCAAGTACATGGAGATATGACCCATCCAGACACCATTTCGACCATGAGCAATTTGGCCCAACTGTATGCCGAAGAGGAAAGACTCGTTGAGTCCAAAGAACTCTTTGAGCAGGTGTTGGAGTATGAACGATCCATTTTCGAGTCCACCCATCCAGACGTCATCTTGAATACCCAAAATTTATCCATCGTCTACAGCAAGTTGGGTGAATATGAACGTGCAGAAAGACTCTTGCGAAGCGCGATTGCGGATGTCGAGAACAGTCCACTGTCAGAGCATCCTAGACGGTGGGTGTTGGAATCCAACTTGGGTATGGTTTTGACACAGCAATCCAAGTTTGATGAGGCTCAAGTTTTGTTGGGTTCTGTGTTGCAACAACAAACACAAGGGCTCGGAGCAAGTCATCCACAGACTCTTAGCACCCGTCTTTCCTTGGCAAATTTACGGATGCAGACTGGGGATTTTGATTCTTCTGCACTGTTGATCAATGAGGCTGTAGAACTGGCAGAAGAGCATCACAGTCTTGAACATCCGATTTACCTAGAATCATTGCAAAGTCGAGCCCTACTCAAACTCAATCAAGGTTTGGACAAGGAGGCAAAAGCAGACTTTGACAGCATTCTTGTCATTCAACGACAAACCCTTGGGGATGCCCATTTCAAGACTGTACAAACCATGCGCAACATTGGCTGGCTGTATCAATCACAAGGACAATACTCCAGAGCAGAGACTCTATTTCTACAGGCTTTCGAAGTTCAAAAAACCTCAATGGGTGAGACACATCCTGAAGTGCTCAAAACCCAAACGGCGCTGGCAGGTCTCTATGAACTGCAAGGAGAATACGTAAAATCAGAATCCTTGATGCTGACTGTGGTTCATTCTACTCGTGGTGTTTTTGGGGCGACCCATCCAATCCATCTCACATCGATGATGGGGTTGGCATCATTGTACGCATCCCAAGGACGGTACACCGAAAGTTTGGATTTGTACAGGTATACCTCCCGTGCGTTTGAGGCGTTGGCCGGTGCACAGCACCCATACACGATTCAAAGTCTCAACGGAGAAGCCTCCACACTGGTCAAAAATGGCGAATATGAGACGGCAAACCCAATTCTTGAAGAGGTTGTTCAACACTCTACAGTTGTGTATGGAGAAACCCACCCCAATACATTTCTTGCGTCGGGCGCATTGGGCAGCAACCTACAGCAGACTGGAAATTTGGAAGAAGCCTTGCCCATTTTGGAAAGTGTCCTGCTTCAACAGTCGAAAACTTTTGGGGAAGAGCATCCCTCTGTGTTGATTTCCAAATCAAATTTGGCCAATGTCTACACCGAAATGCATCGAACCGATGAAGCACGGAGACTACTCGAAGATGTTTTTATTGCACAACAAACGCTGTTTGGGATGGTTCATCCCAGTACGATTGAAACCATGCGCAATCAAGTACGATTGTATGCAAACCTAAAAGATGTAGATTCTGTGCTGTCGGTTGCTGAACAATTGGTTGCGGCAGAACGCCAATTTTTGTCTCGAAATTCGGCTGGTTCCGAGTCAGCCCGCCGGCAGTTCTATCAAACTTTTGAAGATACGACCCACATGTTGCTGACCTTTGTGCTCGATCAAGCACCAACGCACGTAGAGGCTGTGAAATTTGCTTTTGAGGTTTGGACAGAGAGACAGGGGAAAGTCTTAGAAGACCAGATTGATATGCAAGCGGTGTTGTCCAAAGTGGGCAGTGACACTGTAGATCGGTTGCTTGCGCGACGCAAGCAACTGTTGATTCAAGATGCCGAGTTACGAAATACTGTTTTTGCTAAGGATGTCACTGCACAATTGGCATTGATTCAGGATGAACTGTCCAGCATTGAAGCCGAGATTAGTCGTGATTCCAAGGCATATGCTGAATTTGTAGGGCAAGAATCCACCCTTGATGTCACAAGGCACCTTCCGAACAAAACTTTGATTCAATATGCCGTACTGTCACCCCAATCTCCAAACGGAGAAGAAATGCTATCGGCCTTTGTCGTATCTGAAAAGCAGGTCTCCTTGGTTCGTTTGGGTCCATTGGCAGCGTTGTCTGAAAAGGTTCAGGCACTTAGACAAACCCGCTCAAAAACATTGGGGCGAGACTTGTATCGTCGGCTTGTAGCACCACTGGAAGATGCACTTCACACGGAAGAGATTTATCTCGTACCCGACGGAATACTCAACCTGTTGCCCTTTGAACTGTTGAGGGATTCAAACGGACAGTATTGGTTTGATTCAGTTCAACTGACGTATCTTGGTTCAACAAAGGACCTTGGGCGGTTTGCCAAATCGAGTTCGTTATCAGAGATAGAGGATGGGGTGGTCATTGCCAATCCCAACTTTCAGGATTCTGAATGGGGTTCACTCCCAAGTACGGTCGGTGAGGCGAATCTGTTGGCCGGATTGTATCCAAAGACAAGACTGTTGATGGCTGACGATGCAACGTTGAATCAAGTACGAGACCTTTCCAGTCCAACCTTGTTGCACATTGCCACACATGGGTTTGTTCAACGAGACGATCCCCGCAGTGATGCCGACAACAACCCATTGATTCGTACAGGGTTGGTATTGTCCAATACTGGAAAAGGCGTTGAATATTTGCGTTCTATTGAGGCTGCCACTTTGGATTTACATGAAACTCAACTTGTGGTGCTGTCAGCCTGTGAATCTGGGCTGGGGGAAGCGCAGAATGGAGAGGGTGTTTACGGTTTGCGTCGTGCACTCACCATCGCAGGTGCACAATCACAAGTTCTGTCATTGTGGCCGGTGTCTGATGAAGGTACAAAGGTTTTTATGGGGCATTTTTATGAAGGGTTGGCATCGGGATTGTCGAAGTCTGTAGCTTTGTATCAAGCGAAAGAAGCAATGCGCCAAACGCCTAGATGGTCCAATCCTGTATTTTGGGGTGCGTTTGTTCTTGTTGGAAACCCCATTTAGCCAACGGACTTATCCACCTTTCTACCTCACCAGGCTCCTCGTTACTGAAGAGTAAAACAGTCTACGCATTCCCATATCGTTTTGTCCAGTTCGTACACCAAACTCCAAGGGATTTCACGCAAGCGATTGTGTAGCCAAAGAGACTGTTGTTGCTCTTGAATCCCGTGGTGTGCACCTAAAGTAATTTGTTCGAGTA
>CBFIFY010000033.1:0-44984 GCA_965661985.1 uncultured Myxococcota bacterium
GTAAACGACCAAAATGGGCACAAAAATTAGCAAAAAGGCTGGAGAGCCCCACATGACGCCCAATCCGATCACACCCAGTAGTTTGCCGAGAACGGAGGGGTGGCGAATCGTTGCATAGGGTCCAGTATCTACGAGTCGGACTGGTCCTCCGTCTACGTGTGTGCCTGGAGAACCACCTCCAGCGATAAATAAATACCCATATACGTACCATACCCACAATCCACCGATGGCGATTGCTGTTCCACCGACGGGGTATCGCCATGAAGGATCTCCAAAAATCTGCCAACCAATGTGCGCATCCAGTTGGGTTCCCAGCCAACACATGACCATTGCGGCTGGAAACATCACGAATGCATGAATGGCAAAGTTTCGGTAGAGTTCAGGGCTGCGAATCGCAGAAAAACAGGCGGTGGTGGTGGGACGAATACGGTTCATAGGGATTCATGCTCGAATGTGTTAAGTACCTGTATCTCATTTTGATGAAAACGCGACAAGGAAGGTGGCAATGAAGGGGATACTGCACCTATTGTTGGGCTTGAATGTGGTGGTTGCTGGCGTGATGGCCTATTGCAGTGATCCAGCATCTACGGAATATGTACTCACACCTTTTTATCAAGTGGTGCCGGAAAGAAGTGAATGGACTGTGGCAGAAGTACAGGCGCTGGGAGGAGAGCTCCCCAATGCACTTGAGGCGAGAGACATGGCCAATGGTTTTGCGCGACTGGGCTCGACCTTGAGTGTGGATGATGTACTCAAAGGCATCGACGCCCTAGAAGGTTCACAGCATCCTCTCAGTTCTGAGCAAAAGAAGAAAATCTACCAACATGTACAGTCCTTAAAAGGGGACCACCAAAGAATTATTGAGGTACAGCGAGAATTGATTTCTTTGGAGCGCGCACTGCACTCACAGGCAGTGGAACTTGGTATGGACATTGGAATGGACCTTGGGATAGATAGTGGGGTGACACCGTGAGTTCACAGATAGACAACCGTGCGCTACAGGGTGTTGCATTGTTGTTGGGTGTGTTGTTGAGTATTCAACTGTATACGCTGTTTAAAATCCAGTTTGTAGACGATGGTTCCAATATTCGTACCTTGCCGATTTTGAGTCCGGTGTCTTTGTCGCATGAACGTGAGATGCGTGGGCAGCAACGACCACTCAACATACACCAAATCATGGAACGGGCTCACTATATAGATGTCGAGCGCGCTCCACAATCAACAATGAAACAGTTTGTAGAAACCAGACAAAAGATGTTGGCTTTGAGAAACGAACGCCATCAACTGAACGTTCGACTCATGGACAGTGGGGTATCATTGCTGCAAGAATTGACCGACGCGCAATGGGACTTCGTTCAGTCACAGCGAGACAAAATCCAAGCAGAAACCGAACTTGCAGAGATGAATCGACTGTTGGAAAGCTGGTCTCAATAATTAAGGCGCCTGCTGGGCAACGACCGTTTGCCAAACTTTGAGTTCACCAATGCGTTGTGTATGGACGAAACGTTCGTCAATGGCCTGTTCCACCGTGTCGTTGGGCAACTCATCAACGAGCCGAAAAACGATGGACTGCATTGTGAGTCGATGGGCAACGCTCTGTTCCAACAGACGGCGATGCTGTGTGAACAACTGATTCACTTTGGACCGTTGACTGGTGTTCAGTGGAAGGGCGTCCAACAATACAAAAGGTGGTTCGCTGTGTGTGCCAATCATCGACGGTCCTAGCCCCGGTGTGTGCGTGAGCGGTGGGATGTAGGGCGAGCGAATCGGTGCTGACGCTGTTTGCTTGTGTGAGAGCGTTCCGTGCAAAGCCAATAAAAGCACTGTCGTTGTCATTGTGAGCACAACTCGAAGGCTGTTTCCTTCCAGAATATTAGTGATTTTGTGGGTATTCATTGCTATTTTTCAATCTCTTTCATGAGTTCGAGCCAGTATTGTGCCTCAATTCCTTCGACCGAATCTGTGTTTCTACGGGAGCGAATTTTGGTTTGTTCGGCTTCTGAAAGCGATGTGTAGAGTTCCAAGGCGAGATGGTTGAGTTCCAATTCCACACTTTCAAGTGCTTTCATATTGTCAATCAACGCCGTTTGGGCTTCCTGTAATGTCTGAAATTGCTGCTTGGCTACATTTGATTGCAACAACTCTGGATGAGCGTGTAGATGTCGAACGATGTCTTCAACCGTGAAGGCACCACCACCAAGTTCAAATGTTGTCTGAATCCGCTGATGTACAGCGCCGGGTGCATGTAGGTCCTCAATTCGATCACCTTCTACAAACACGGCCACCACAGAATCTGAAGTGCTGTTCCAACGCATCAGCAGTCCAATTGCTAGAACGATGTTCAATGCTTCTAGGATTCCAATCCACCGAGGTTGCGTCATTGCTGCTCATCCAATAGGCGCAACAACCCTACAGCCTCTCTTTGCGCCTGCAAATTGAGTTGATGATGATTGGTTGTCCGTTTACTCAATTCTTTGCGTAAAATGTTGGCTTTTTCTATCGCATTTCTGTTGACGGAGATATCTGGGTTAAAGTGCAATCCCCGTGCGATATCGTCTGCAGACAAGGGTAATGGATGTTGCGATACTGGTTGTACGCCATGGTACATCGTCGGCAAGATGGTCACGACGTTCTTGGGCGTCATGTGTGCCCAAATCAAGGTGGTCAAAATGATAACGCCACCAAGTACTCGGATGTGTATGCTGTGGTTCATTATATTTGGACTCTGATCTTCGTCATTACTTTTCGTCATTACTTTTCGTCATTACTTTTCGTCACTATTCTTTGTCATTGTTCCACCAAGCCACCACGAAGATGGGCGCTCAAAGACATGATTCTTGCATTTTTGGCAACCATGGTGACTTTTTTGCTTCCCATGTGTTGGATGACCGACTCCAAAATTGGGGGCTCGCCTGGAGGGGGACGCAATAAAATACAGTCGCTGGCGGAACCATGCCCCAACCAGCCCAAATGGTTGTATCCCAAGGCCTGTCCAGCGTGTCGAGTGATTCCGAGGATGGCTTCTGGAATCGTCAATCCTTGCAATAAGCAAGAGAGCGTGGCGCAGGTCCAAAGGTCGTGAATCGGTGAGGAACCTGGGTTTAGGTCGGTTGCCACAGCCATCGGCACACCCGCCTCTCTCAGAAGTGTGGTCGGAGGGGGACTGTCTTTCAGGTAGAGTTGAGCGCCGGGTAGAAGCGTTGCCACAGTTCCATGTTTTGCCAACACCTCGACATCTTCTGGGGTGCAACGTTCAAGATGGTCTACGCAAGTGGCACCCATTCTAGCAGCGGTGGCAGCGATGCCTGTGTGTGTGACTTGCTCTGCGTGGGCTCGAATAGACAGTCCCATGTCTTTGGCAGCTTGTAGTATTTCAACAGACTCTTCCAACGTGAATGCCCCACGATCGCAGTACACATCGGCGGCAACGATCCATTCTCGACAGGCGGGCAATTGTTCTTCGATGATGTTTCGCACGAACGCGTCGCGTCGGTGTTGCCATTCAACTGGAATTGTATGCGCCAAAAATGTCCCCACTGTACTGATCGGCAGGCCGTGGGTTTTGATGAGTCGATGTGCTCGAGCCTCCGACTCGGTAGAGAGACCATAGCCTCCCTTGACCTCAACAGTGGTGACACCTTTGTGGATCATTTGGGTGAGTCGTGCTTTAAAAGATGCCGACAGACTGGCCTCATCGCCATCTCTGGTTGCACGAACCGTGCTGTGGATCCCACCTCCAGACTCTAAAATTTCAGCGTAAGAGGCACCGGCCAAACGGGCAGCAAATTCGGTTGAGCGTGAACCACCATAGAAGGCATGGGTGTGGCAATCCACCAATCCAGGCATCAGAATGCAACCATCGGCATCCAACATTGTTTTCGCACTGGGGGCGTCCGCACTTGGACCGATGTAGACGACCTTGTGGTTTTGAAAAGCGATGGCTGCATTTTCAAACTTACCGAGAGGGTTGTCTGGGGTGCTGTCGGCACCCATCGTATATAAGGTGGCAATGTTGTGTATACAGAGATCGACCATCGCAGGAACCGTGTTGGAGTTTGGATCAAGAAGCCGTTATCTTGACAGATATGAAAAGGTATTTTGTCCCATCTGCTGTTGCAAATCGAGTTCCCGTCTTGGTTGTTGGTGTATGCGCGTTTGCTTGTACAGAGATGAGAACCTTGGATGATGCTACCGAGTGGCAGCAACTCGACCCAACTGACCTAGAACAATTGTTGGATCCTGTTGCAATTGCGTTGCCTGAACCGGCCTTTGCCATGGGCAATGATCAAGACTTGGATGAACGCCCGCGCCATCAAGTGGCATTGACAAATCCCATTGTCTCAATGCGAACAGAAGTAACTCAACAACTTTATCAGCAGGTCATGGAAGTGAATCCATCGTTCTTTCAACGTTGTGGAGAAACGTGTCCTGTAGAAAAGGTGCGCTGGATTGAGACCATTGAATTTTCCAATCGAGTCAATCAGATTCTCGGATTGCAGCAATGCTATGAAGTCCAAGAACAAGGCCATGTAGAGTGGACTCATGGATATGAATGTAACGGTTGGCGGTTGCCCACAGAGGCAGAGTGGGAGTGGATCGCAAGCAGCGGTCGTCCGAAGGGGCACATACTCAATAAGTACGCTTGGTTTTCAGACAATTCCAATACCCAAACCCACCCAGTGTGTTCAAGAACCGCAGACTTAAATGGTTTGTGTGATGTGTTGGGCAACGTACAAGAGTGGGTCTGGGACGTGGCGGAGGGTTATCCATCTTCTCATCCAGAAAGAGCCCGTACCAATCCGATGGGTCCAGCGGAAGGGAAACACCATGTGTTTCGGGGTGGCGCGTGGAATCGTTATGGGGAAAACTTGACGGAATTCATTCGAAAAGATGCTGCGTATCTGTTTCGCAACAATGATTTGGGATTTCGGTTGATTCGGACAACTTCGGTAAAGTAGTCATTGTATAGGGCTCTTTCAACTGAATAGCAATGAACACCCATTCATTTTGTGTTACAGGTATTTCAAAATGATCGTAATCAAAAAAGGAAACCGTATGCATTTTGAAGAACGTATCGCCATCGTTGATGGTTTGAGATCTCCCTTTGTAAAGTCTTGGAGTACATTGAACGGGATTGATCCCGTGACCTTGTCTACCCATGTGACCAGAGAGTTGTTGTTTGCTGTTGGACTCGACATCGAAAAGGTGGACCAGATTGTGTGGGGGACGGTTGTTTCTGTACCGACCTCTCCAAATGTTGCCCGTGAGGTGGCGTTGAATTTGGGCTTGTACAGCACACCAGGATTTACGATATCGCGGGCTTGTGCATCGGGGTTTCAATCGATCGCGTCGGCTGCAGAGTCACTTTGGATGGGACATGCTTCAATCGCGGTTGCAGGGGGTGTCGATGTGACCAGCAACGCACCCGTGCCACACAAAAAGGCGGTTATCGATAAATTGCGAGCCCTTCCCAAAGCCAGTACTGGTCAGAAACTGAGTACCATCGCAGGTCTAAGACCCAGTGATTTCTTTCCTGTACCACCAGCCATTACAGAGCGTTTTACAGGCAAAACGATGGGTGAACATGCTGAAGATATGGCGAAGTATTTTGGCATTGCTAGAGCAGATCAAGAGGCTTTTGCAATTGACTCACACAGAAAAGCACACAAGGCGACTGCCGAAGGCCACATCGCTAAGCAAATTGCGCCAATTTTGAACGGCAAAAAGATGGTCGAGTCTGACAACATTATTCGTCCAGAAATGAAACCTGAAAAGCTCAGGAAGATGCGTCCTGTGTTTGATAAGGTGGCTGGCAGCATTACAGCCGCGACCAGTTCAGCATTGACCGATGGTGCAAGTGCAGTGCTGTTGATGCGTGAAAGTACAGCCAAGGAACTTGGTTTGACACCCAAGGGTTTCTTGAAATCCTATGCTTTTCCGGCTTTGGATCCCCGTGAAAATATGCTTCTTGGAAACGTGTATTCTGCTCCCATTGCTCTAGAACGAGCAGGGCTGACCTTGCAAGATCTTGATTTGATTGAAATTCACGAGGCCTTTGCCGCTCAGGTGTTGAGCAACTTGAAGTGCTTTGGGGATGACAAATTTTTCCAAGAGAAATTGGGGAGAGACAAAGCGCTGGGTGAAATCGATATGGATAAACTCAATATTTGGGGATCTTCTTTGGCCTACGGGCACCCATTCGCCGCAACTGGTGGCAGAATGATCATGACTCTGCTGGATGCGTTGAAGCACACCGATGGTCAATATGGATTGGCAACGGCGTGTGCGGCAGGTGGACTCGGTGCTTCCATGATTGTAGAGCGCGCATAAACCACTCAGATGGAGAATTTTCTATGACACAGAATACAGAAACACATGCACAAATCCGTCTAGAACAGCCTGATGCAAACGGTGTTGCCGTCGTCTGGATTGATATGCCAGATAGTAAAGTGAACGTGCTCAATACCGATACATTACCAGAATTCAACGCATTGATGGCAGAGGTCAAAGCCAACCAAAGCATCAAGGCGGTGGTCATCGCCTCTGGCAAAGAGAACAATTTCATTGCGGGCGCCGATATTTCTATGTTGAACACGGTAACCAGTGTTTCCGATGGGGTGGAACTGTCCAAACAGGGTCAAAAAGCCATGAATGACTTGGCTTCATTTCCCGTTCCAGTGGTTGCGGCTATTCATGGGGACTGTTTGGGTGGGGGATTGGAATTGGCGTTGGCCTGTACTGCACGAGTTGCGTCCGACAGTCCCAAAACAAAGATGGCTTTGCCAGAAGTGATGCTTGGCTTGCTTCCGGGAGCAGGAGGCACAAGGCGTCTTCCCAAACTGATCGGGTTGGCGGAAGCGCTCCCTATGATGTTGACCGGAAAGAATATTCGAGCCAGAAAAGCGTTGAAAATGGGGTTGGTCGACAAAGTTGTTCCACCCGTTTGGTTGTTGGATGAGGCCAAGAGGTTTGCGGCTGAGTTGGCGTCCAAACGACTTCCGGTACCGGCGCGCAAAGCCAAAGGAAATTGGACAGCCCAAGTGACTCGATGGGCGATGGACTCACTGGGGCCTGTTCAAAACATCGTGTTCAACAAGGCTGTCGAAGGTGTGATGAAGCAAACCAAAGGTCTGTACCCAGCACCGTTGAAGATCATCGAGGTATTGAAGGCAGATACCGACGAGGCAGAAGCACAAGGATTTGGCGAACTGCTGATGACCCCAGAATCTCAAGGGTTGAGACACTTGTTTCACTGTATCACCCATTTGAAAAAAGACGATGGAGACCATACGGAAGACGTGGATGCGCGAACTGTGCATCATGTTGGCATTTTGGGCGCTGGTTTGATGGGGGGCGGCATCGGTACAGTTCTGGTGGACAAAGGGATCACTGTCCGTATGAAGGACATTTCCTATGATGGAATTCAGACGGCCATGAACTATGCCAATACCTATTTCTCTAAGGCTGTAAAGCGTCGTCGCTATCCAAAAGCGGGTAGAGATGAACGAATGAATCGGTTGAGCGGAGGGTTGGATTATCGTGGTTTTGCCCACGCAGATGTGGTGATCGAAGCCGTTCCTGAAATTCTAGAATTGAAACAGCAGATGGTTCTTCAAGTTGAAGAGTTGACACACAAGGACGCCATTTTTGCAACCAACACTTCATCATTGCCGATCACTGAGATCGCGGCAAAGGCAAAGCACCCTGAGCGTGTCATTGGGATGCACTTTTTCAGTCCAGTCGAGAAGATGCCATTGGTCGAACTCATTGTCACTGAACATACCAGCCCCGAAGTGACCAAAACGGTTTCCAAATTGGCTCGCAAAATGGGCAAGCACGTTATCATTGTCAACGACTGTGCCGGCTTTTACACCACTCGTGCGTTGGCGCCTTATTTGACCGAGGCCATATTCATGCTCTTAGAAGGCTACGATGCGTTGGATGTTGACCAAGCGGCTATGGAAGCAGGGTTCCCTGTTGGTCCAATCACCTTGCTCGACGAAGTGGGGATTGATGTGGGGGCGAAGATCATTCGCGTGATGCAAAAGTATTACGGTGACCGCATGCAGTTTCCAGACATGACGACCATTGACAATTTCATTGCTGAAAAGCGTTTTGGCAAAAAGAACAGCAAGGGATTTTTTGTCTATGAAAATGGCAAATCCAAAATGGTCAACGGCAAAAAAGTGGTGGATCAGACCATCAAGCACCACTTGCCAAAAGTAGAGCCTCGAACGACCAACATTGAAAGTCGAAAATTGTTGGCCAAACGTCTACAGTTCATTTTCATGAATGAGACGATGCACTGTTTGGAAGAAGGGATTTTACGAGACCCAGAGGCTGGAGATTTGGGAGCGATCATGGGAATCGGATTTCCACCATTTACAGGTGGCCCATTTGCATTGATGGACAGCATTGGCACCAGCAAAGTGGTCTTTGATTTGGACGATTATGCCGCCACGTTTGGTTCTCGCTTTTCGCCACCCAAACTGTTGCGTGAATTGGGTGCCTTCAACACTTCGGTTTACGAGTATTGGAAGACCCGCAGTTCAAAGTCAGACGAAGAGTCTACAGATAAACAAGAAGATGCACCTTCCGATACTCAAGAGAGAGATATCGCGGTGGATTCAGAGACGGACACTCAACAGAGCAGTGGCGTTTCAGGCTCAACAGCAACACCTTTGGAAGATGACGAGACAGTAGAAGAAGCAGGGCTGAATACTGCAGAGGGTGCTGATGTTCAGGATACAGAGCTCTCTGACGTGGCAGATGACCAATCTCAACAGACAGAAAAAACAGATCTCCCCGTCAGCAATGAAGATGCCGAAGAATCAGCGGTGGAAGGTGAAAATGTAGCCGATGGCTCCGATGGTGAAGATGATGTCGAAAGTGAAGAAGATTGAGGCAAGATTAAGACAAGGTTAAGACAAGGTTGAGACAAGATTGAGACCAGATTGAGACAACTCGATGATGAATGAACTGCCAAAGCAACAGGTCATTCAACAACCGCATCGGAAATTGGTCAATACAAGGATCGTTGAATTGGTGAACTGAAGAGAGTGGGTAACGAATTGTTGCATCCGAGTCACTCTCATTTGCCGTGCTGTCTCTGTAACCACCACCATGCCGGAACAGAGACGAAAAGTATGGAGCCCACCCACGCACTAAGAACTCCAAGGACACTGCCAAAAGTGGGGAAAGTGACAATGGACAGCAACGCATAGAGCGCCACAGAACCGGAACCCAGCATCATTGGGCCAACAGCGCCAGCTTGAACGGCCTCTCCTTGAGACAACCAAATGGAGACCATTGTGGTGAGGAATATGGCAGGGAACACGGACGCCATTCCTGCCAAGATGGGATAGCCCAGTCCCGCTATCCAAGCAGAAAGACCGACAGCGAATCCAGCCAGCAAGCCTCTGGAGACCAACACGAAAACGGACACTGGACGCTTGCCTTTGGGAGTGGGTACACCATCCAAACATGCCCAGAATCCAAAAGAGAGCAACAAGACTTGTCCAATGATGCCGATCAGCAACACTTGATCACCATTGACGCGATCCATAAACCACACAAAACAACTCGCAGACACCGCCCATACCATCAAGGAAATGCTACTCATCCACCCCAAACGCACTATCAAAGAGTGTGTCGGTGAAAGTTTTGGGGGAACCACGCGCCAAGTATAGAGAAAGAGCGCGTTGATCAACATACCAATGGGCACAACAGCCAAGGCCGCTGTCAGTTCGGTCTCATTTGCAGAATTAGAGAGGAAGCCCAGTGATGCGGGTACGATGGTGGTGGGAATGGACCCCAAAAGCCCACCCAGCGCCCCACCAAACTTTTCAATGCAGACTGTGGCAAAAATGGCCATGGTCCCAGCAAAGAGGGCGACCCACAAGACCGACATTAGGCGATACCCATCCAGTAAGTTGCCGTGAAATAAGGCAATCCGATTCCAACAAGCGCAATAAATGCACATCCAGAGTTTTTGCGCCACGAGCGCTTCTTCATCCAGTCTTCGTCGTTCATTGGATTCTCCTCAAATCACTAGGAATTGTCTTTTAACATCTCCTCTAACCGATTGGAATCAACAAGGTCTTTGAGATCGGTAAAGCCACCCACCAACGCTCCCTTGACAAATACTTGTGGAAATGTGGGCCAACCAGACCACATTTTGATCGCCAATCGGGGCTTCCATTGAGAGACATAAGAGCCATATTCCAAATAGGTGAAGGGTTGGTTGTGGCTCTTCAGCAGGTTACAAGCCCGCTTTACAAACGGATTCCAAGCCATTCCGACGACGACGATTTCATCTTGTTGGACATGGTTGGCGATTTCCGTGATGACGTTGGCGTGGTAGTCAGTGATGGTGGTTGCAATGGTGGGAGAGAGTTTTTGGTGAACGGGGCGTGTTGTCATAGTGGCTCCAATGGTGTAAAAACATGCTCATTTCATATATCAACAGTGCAAAAAGTCTACTCGTCGAATACAGATTGATGTATATTCATAGAATCAATCTTTGTTTTAATCATTGTATTTTTGAAATCACTTACCCATGAGGAAGCCATGTTAATTTTGCTATCTTGGATGTTGTCGACAGCCGATGCGTATGTAGATCCAGTGTGTATGGAAATTGCGGACACCGATGGTGACGGAGTTGCTGGTCCCGCTCCCGAAGGCTATTCGGAGACGCAGCAAAACAATTACCTTCTCAATTTCTATTCTTTGGCAACAACTTTTTCGGCATTGCACGCTCCAATTCCACATGAACCAGGAACGGGGTCTATGGGGCTTGAAATGTCTATGATGCCAGCTTTGTCTTGCGATAAGCGCTTGGTATTGAGTTACACCAAAACCGAAGACACCAACAAAACACCAGTGTTGCCTCGTCCCAGAGGTTCTTTTGCATTTCCAAGCATTGATTTGAGCAATGGGAAGTCCATTGTACCATATGCTGGATTCGGCTATGTACCACCTGTGCCCATTGGCGGTACTCGAAATGTGATGGTGTCGATGGAAGCAGGAGCAGGCTATGCCGATTTGGAAGAGGGTAAATGGCAAGCGGGCCTTCGCTATCATGCCACACTCATGCGAACAGTGGGAGAGATTGCGACGCCTTTTGACATAAACGATCCGGCGTACATTGATCTGTATTTGGGCTCAACATTTGGACTGGATGCTTCAGTTGGGTACAAAAGCGGTGATTTCACCCACTATGCTTCTGCTGGATGGTTGGACGTCAGCACCTTTTTCTACATTGATGACGATGCGGTGGTCTCCAACAATACCGTGCCCTATGCAGGACCAACCATCTCAATTGGTTCCCAGTGGAAAGCCAAAGAGTTTTTGGACGTTGCTGGAGAAATCTATGCCGCGCCGACAACCTTTTTTGATTTGGATGGCTTCAATGTTTCACCAAAAGATGGATCGATTTATACAGCGCGCTTCAAGGTTGGCTATCTATTCTAAGCTCTGACTGTGGATCGTATCGTCACTGCCGACTAGTCTCAGACAGTCCAGTCCGATAGAAGTCCTGTGCTTTTAGGCTTCTTGCGCCCGTTCGAGTGCTTGAATGATGGCGGGGCGCAATTGTTTGGCCTCAATGATGGAGTCGAGTGACCCGACATCAATGGCCCGTTGCACACTGTGGATTTTGTCAAACTCGGTCGCAATGATGCCCCTCTTTTCCAGTGTCAAGGTGGTCAGCATTTTGTTGCGTTCTTCCAATAGGAATGGCTTTTCCGCATCTCGCGCTTCTTGGGTTCGTTTGTCTATGTCGAGCAATCGTTTGTCTTCGTTGACCAGAGCCTTGACTTTGCGAGGGAAAACGACTGCTGCAGCAGGTGCCCCACCAATTACAGAGGCGAATGAACCTTCGATTGCAATGGCTGTGATGTTGGGGTTGAGTGCTTTGGAAAAGACCACATAGGCACCACCATGATAGCGTCCAATGACGACAAAGATGATGGGTGATTCACAATTCACAACTGCACGTCCAATTTCTGCACCGTATTCCAACTGTAATCGACGCAGGGATTCTGGGGAGCCATCAAAGCCACTGAGGTTGGCCAATACCACAACTGGAGTTTGTCCACTGGCTGCGTTGATCGCTCGCGCGATCTTTTTGGAACTTTGGGGGAATAGAGTGCCTCCCGTCCAAGTATCTGGTCCATCCAAGGGCACTCGACCACGTCGCAAGATTGGTTGGGACTCAATGCCAATGACGGTGCTGGATATACCGCCTATGTGTGCCGACCAGACGATCGCTGATTCTCCTTGGTGCAATTGCGCGAAGCGTTCAAGGTACTGACTGTCCTGATCAACGAGCGCCTGCATCACTTGACGAATGGCAAATGGCTTTTTGCGCTCTGGATTGTGTTCTTTGGAGAAGATGTCTCCAATCCGTTTAAAGTAGGGGTGATTCTCATCGGTGTAGGGATGCAAACACACATTTCTGTTGGCAGGGTCGTTGGTCAGTTGTTTGGGGGAACGACCGGTTTGCGAGTCACAGAAGGTGTGTCGATAAATCTCAAACAAGAGGGCATAAGCCTCCCCCAAATCGGCGACTCGGTACTGTGACTGTCCGTTTGGTCCCATTATGCGTTCGACACCTCCGATACCACGCTCATCTTCAGCGGAGACGCCCCCTGAGAAGTCCAGTGCCTTCTTTCCTGTGAGCACCATTGCCGCTTGGGTTGTCATGATCAACACCCCTTTGGTGTGCATGAGCATTGTGGCTTCTGCATTCCAATAAGACTGAGCGCCGACGTTGATGCCGTGTACAATGATGTGGATGACCCCGCCAGACTGTGTGAATTGAATGATTCGCTCCAATACTCGTGCAGTCCAATCAAGATTTTCCGTACCGGAGGTCATGGAGATCATGGCCCCAGCAGATACGGGAACCCACTCAACTGGAATATTGAGTTCTGATGCGAGGTCGAGCGCAGCCATGATGCGAGAACACTCTTTCTCTGCCAGTGAACCCATCGCTTTCGTAGAATCTGATCCAATCCAGATGCGTTGCATTCCTTGGGGGAACTTGCTTGTGGTGTTGCTGATGATCCCCACAACGACACCGCAACTGTTTTGACCGAAAGGGCGCAACACTGGAACAAACTGACCATTGGCATTGAAGTCATACTCTTGAAAACGTCCATTTCTCATGTCAGGATGTGGAATGTTCAATGCGGTGGGAGAACCTTCAAGCATTCGGATGATTTCGTATGGATAGACGTGCCCAAATTTCTGTGCCCGTACAGCCTTCATGTCATAGGTGGACATCGGTGGGATAGACAAATGGTTGTCGAGCCAGTTGAACTCCAACTGATTGTTTCCAGATCGTCTGAGTTGAATCGTGGACCACTGGAAACGACTGGCTCGTGTTCGTAGATGAAGTTGAACTTCTCTGAGATTCAGACCACGCGTATAGGGCTCGAGTTGTTTGGCGAACAATTGCAATTCTGCTTCGTTGGTGTCCAACTGAGGGTGGATGTGAAAGTAGAGCCAATTCCACTGCAATCGAGATCGCTTTGTGCGTTGAGACTGTGTGCTTCGAATGGCGCGAATGGCTTCAAAGAATACCCGCTCAAAGTGACGCAATGGAAATTCTGCACCTTCTGTGGAAGAACCAAATACTTCTGCGAGTACAAAGATGCGTTCGTCTTTGCTGTTGCTGTGGGCTTGACCCAAAAACGCATAGATGTGTTCTTGTGAATAGATGCGCGACAGTTTAAACTCTTTGAGCCTTTCAAGTTTCAGTCGACTGGCGACTTGTGGGTGGATGTCGTTGAGCAAAGTCTGAAAGCGCCACTGTCCTTTTTGATAGATGAAGGTTCGATGGTGTGCCAGTTCGTTGTTCATCCACGTCAGTGTGATGCGTTTTGGTTGAATGGGCAATGTTGTGAGTAGGGTGGGGGCTTGTTCAAGCCAAGATTCATCCAGTCCTTGTGGCAACACAAACTCCAAATAGGTGGCTGGGTTGACCAAAAGTTGCAAAATTTGCAGGATGTTGTCTTTTGTGGTGTTGGGTTTGAACAGGATGGACAGAATTCGTTCTGTTTGGTTGATTCTTCCTTCTACCAGTGCATGTCCTTCAACCTCGGCATCGTGTGTCCACGTGTAGGTTTCGCCAATGTAGAAACGACGTGTGAGCGCCTCAATGATTCGATGTGGTTGATCGCCACTTTGCATTTGGTACAGCGTTTGTTGTAGAGCTTGGGGTGAACGACCCAGTTTTCGCATGACGGTTCGAACAACTTTGCTGTCGGCCTCGTACGAATCCATACTTGAAAACATTTCTTGTACCGCTGCAGTCAGGGCGTCCATTTGACGTCTGTTTTCACCGTGGGCAAAGAACAGATGATGGGCGTGGATTGCATTGTCCTGAACATAGGGGTGATCCGTATGGGCCGCTTGACCTGTTTTCTCTAAAATCTCTTCAAGTTCTGCTGGTGGAGTCCAGTTGGTTTGGTGCAAGCGGATCACGATTCGCAACAGTCCAGAAGCAACGTGGTGTCGCCATGTGCTGTTGTCGTTCCCAAGAGCCAATCTGAAGAGTGCTTCTTTTAGATGGGTGTCATTTGTCAAGGAATCGATGTGGTACCAGTGTAAGGCGCGACTCAGCATTCCTTCAACGCACTCCAAAATATTCTCATCGTGGTGTTGCCGACAGAAGTCGTAGAAGGCCGCATTGGCTGGAATCGTGGTGGTGCTGTCCAAATCCAACAGCAGTGTTCTGTCCAGCAATTGGGTTGTGTCGGAAAACATGGACAGACATTCAATAAAGCGGTTCCAAATGTTTGGGTTGAGGCAATCCGAAACGGTGGCAGAACTGTCCAAAATTTGATCCATCAAGTCAATCATGGTTGGCGTAATGTCAAATCCCAGCATGGATGCCCGGAACAATGCGTGCAACTCCTCCAAAATCGTTTCTTGTACGGGGCCTTTAAGCGTATTGAGTCGATTGAGTTCAAGTCGACCTTCATTCCACAACTCGGCAAACAAAATTCGGTGTGGGCTGTCGAATCCTTGTGACTCCACACTTTGATCGTCTTGGGACTCATCAGCCAAATCCAATACCAACAGGGCATCGCCAATCAAGACCTGTTGATTGACTTGACAGAGAATCTCTTGGACGGTCCCCGCCTCGGACGCAAAGACGCCGAGTTCCATCTTCATCGCTTCGAGGGTGCACAAACGGTCGCCGACATTGACGGCATCTCCAGGAGACACAGAGACGCTGACGATGACTGCGGGGGTTGGAGAACGCACCACGCCACCCGAAGAGCGTTCAATGGTGTGGCTGTATCCATCCAATTCTACTGTGATTCCTGCACTTCCATAAGAGTAGAGGATCTTGTGACGCTGTTCACCCACCCACATTTCAGCAATGTGGGGAGAGATCGTTTTCAGTTGTACGCGGTGCAATTGTTGGGAAACTTCCACAACGAAATCATCCATGTCCCAAGCGGCCACCGTCATAGAGTATTCGACCCCTCGAAGTTTCAGTTCTACTTCAAATCCTTGATTGCTGGGAAACTGAACTGGGATGCCATCTTGACACTGTTGAAAAAAACGGTCCATGTTGGCGTGGGTGTTCCGTTTGTATTCCAAGATCGACGCGGCAAGAAGAGCTTGTTTCTCGGCGCCAACTCGAACCACAGACCCCGCAGCCATGGCTCGATCAAGCCAATCTGTCGAGGCGGTTGCGTTGACAAACTCTTCGTGTCGCAAGATGTCCAAGAGAAAAGCTTGATTGGTCGCCCCATCTTCCACAGCCGCGTCGAGTTCTAAACAGGCTCGTCTAGCTCGTGCAATACAGAGTTCTCGCGTGGGCGCCCAAAGGATGATTTTGGCAATCATGGAATCAAAGTGTTCTGAGATTGTCGAGCCTTCCATGATGCCACTATCGACTCGAACTCCTGGTCCTGCAGGCGCCCTGAAAATGGCGACTCGCCCAGGTGCTGGACGAAAATCTTGTTCTGGATCTTCGGCGTTGACCCGCAATTCAATGGCGTGTCCATGAACCAACTTGGACGGTGGAGACCAAGGCCACCCAAGGGCGATCGATATTTGCGCCTGTACCAAATCGGCGCCAGTGATGGCTTCTGTGATGGTGTGTTCTACTTGAAGGCGTGAGTTGACTTCTAAGAAGGTGGTGGTACCACTGTTCGGTTCATAGAGAAATTCAGCTGTGGCTACCCCTTTGTATCCACACAACTGTGCCAAGGTTTCCGAAGAACGCATCAACAACTCACCGATGTTGCTTGGTAGGATCGGCGACGGCGCCTCCTCAATCACTTTTTGATTGCGTCGCTGAATGGAACAGTCTCGAATTCCAACCGCATGTGCCGAAGTGTCTGTGCATACCAGTTGCACTTCGATGTGCCTCGCCTGAGATACGCATCGCTCTAGCAGAATCCCACCTTGACCAAAAAACTTCTCGACTTCACTGTGCACCGTTTGTACGGTTTCAGCAAGTTCTTCTGGAGCGTTTACCTTGCGGATGCCTCGACCACCACCACCTGCTGAGGCTTTGACCATCAGTGGGTAGCCGATGCGGTTTCCCTGTTCAATGAGTTCGACCTCGCTCCACTCGCTGTTGAATTCAGCCCACGGCGCCAAGGGTACCTCGGCTTTTTCTGCCATGTATTTGGCTGCGATTTTGTCCCCCAATTGGCTCATTGCCTTGGAGGAGGGCCCCAAAAATACAATGTTGTTGGATTCCAACTTTTCAACGAACAAGGGGTCTTCGGATACAAAGCCCCATCCAGGCCACACCGCATCGCAGTCATGTTCTTTGAGCAATTCAACAATCCAATCGTGGTCTAAGTATGCATTGACGGTTTTACCGGTGGTCAATGTGCGCATGATGCTGCCAATACAAATCGCTTCGTCTGCTTGGCGAACGAAAGGCATGTGTTCATCTGGTTCAGTATAGAAGGCAACCCCTTTGATGGAGGTTCCATGAATTAGGTTGAACTCTTCGAGGGCTCGAAGAAATCGTACGGCAGGCTCTCCACGATTGATGATGGCAACTTTGGAAAATGACTGTGTATTCATTGGACTCCCCATGGTGAACTCATTCATTCTTATTGCATTTGGTAGGGCAATTCAATTGCAGGAAAGTGTGTCTAGCATTCAAAATAACGATACAAGAGGTACGGTTCACTGTATCTCGGAGGAAACATGGCGAACGGGACAATGGCAGTATTGACTTCTGGGGGTGATGCTCCAGGCATGAACGCAGCTTTGGTCGCGGTAGTGAAAACGGCTTCGGCGGCGGGTTGGTCAGTCTTGGGGATAGAAGATGGCTATGATGGCTTGATGGACGGTCGATTTCAACACCTGAATCCAATGATGGTTGATGATTATGGGCGTGAAGGAGGAACGTTTTTGCGATCGGCTCGTTCTGAAAAGTTTCGTACGGTTGAGGGACGCGCACAGGCAGCGGATAGACTGAGAGCGGCTGAATGTTCTGTGCTGATTGTCATCGGTGGGAATGGATCGTTGACAGGTGCGCAAATTTTTGGTCGAGAAAGCGGGATTCAAGTTGTGGGAATTCCAGCCAGTATTGACAATGACATAGCCTGTACATCACTGTCGATTGGGGTGGATACAGCCGTCAATTCAATCGTAGAAGCCTGTGATAGGATTGCGGATACAGCACGGTCGCATCGGCGGGCGTTCATTGTTGAAGTGATGGGGCGCGAGTGTGGTTATTTGGCGATGGCATCGGCGATTGCAGCCTCAGCGGATGCAGTGCTGTTCAAAGAACAGGGCAAAGATGAAGACCAACTTGTACAGGAACTCAAAACGGTCATTCGTCATGCCTATTCAGAGGTTCGGAACAAACGTCGTGTGCTGATCATCAAAGCGGAAGGGGTGGATGTGCCGACGGCTTCTCTCGCGAAACACTTAGAAAGTACGATGCAACAGGAAACCAACGGGGCGACCTTGCGGTATACCATATTGGGACATGTCGTTCGAGGCGGTAGACCCTCTGCGTTGGATCGCATCATCGGCTCTCGATTGGGCTTCGTTGCCGCTCAACTGGCAATGGAAGGGCAGACACAAATTATGGTTGGTTGGCGTCCTTATGAACCAGGAAGTGTGACAGCCGATCCCCGAGTGTGTTATTTTGCTTTGTCAACTGCGCTCTCAGAGACCAAGCGATTGCTCGATGGGTCCCATCCAACCACAAGGCAACGACTGGAGATGTTGGCGAAAGTTCAAAATATCCTTCTGTTGTAGGAACATCTTCATTGACGAGGTTTTATGAGTGGGTCCAATGAGTATCGCGAGCTGACATTTTCAGCCGTTATTTTAGGGATTGTCCAAGGTGTCGTACTGAACATCGCATTTGTATATGCGGCTTTAACCTTGGGGTTTTCGATTGGTGGATCAACTGTGGCCGCCATCATTGGTTATGGACTGTTGAGAGGCGTCCTGAAAAAAGGCACCATCGTTGAAAACAACATCAATCAAACGATTGCATCTGGAATTAACACTGCCGGAACAGGGGTTGTGTTCACACTGCCGGCGTTGTTTATGCTGGACGCCAAAATGCGTGTGGATACTGGTGTCGGAATTTTACAGGAAGAGGGCAACTGGTTGCAACTGTTGTCGGGCATAACGCTCGGAGGAATCGCTGGTTCAATTTTGGGCGTGGTCCTGATCATTCCGTTGCGAAAACAGATGATTGCCTTGGATCGCTTGCGATTTCCCTCAGGTGTTGCCGTCGCAGAGATTTTGTCGACGGGTGGCGCCAGCCTCAACAAATTTCGATTGCTGTTGATCGGTGTTGCAATTTCAGGGGTATGGAAACTGATCCTTGCCACAGGCATCATCAACCGTCCAGGAATTTTGATGAATGAAGAGTTGAATATTTCATTGGGTTTCATTCCGGATTATTTTGCACCGGTTTTGTACTTGTCTCTGATGAATGTTGCGGCTGGTCTACTTTCTGGCAAAGGGGGTGTGCCATTCTTCGTGGGTGGGGTCTTGGCTTGGTGGGTCATCTCACCGGTTGCGGTACAACTTGGGTGGATTCAGCCGGATGCACTGTACCAACTGGCTGAGTTCAGAGAAGGATCCATTGAAAATGGCACACAAGTGTTCTCGTTGCTTCATGGAGATATGATTCGTCCCTTGGGAATTGGTGTCTTGATTGGTGGCGCAGTCATGAGTGTATTTGCAACCTTTCCAGCCATTCGTAGTGCGTTCGCTTCTTTGGCATCGGCGGCTCGATCGAATGCCATTGGACGATCAAGTGCTGTGGGCAGCGATGAACTCTCTTTGAACGTTGTGATTGGTGGGACGATTCTTGCAGTGTTCCTATTCTTCTGTGCAGCCTATATGACGCCAGGAGTCAGTTTTGGTCAAGCGGTAATTTCGGCAACCGTTGGGACGATTTGGCTTGGGATCGCAGGCTTGATTGTTGCACAGGCAACTGGGATGACCGACATTTCTCCCATGAGTGGGATGGCGCTCATTTCGGTAACGCTCATGATGTTTTTGTTGAACAACAACGTGGCGGCAGCGATGGTTGTTGGGGTGGCGGTTTGTGTCGCCATCGGTCAAGGTGCTGATATGATGCAGGATTTGAAGACGGGTTTCTTGGTTGGTGCACGACCCATTAAACAGCAGATTATCCAGTTTTGTGTAACGTGGATTGGCTCGGTGGTTGCCATTGCGGTGGTCTATTTGATCTGGTCGAGTGGTCCCAACGGTGCAAATGGGTTTGGTCCAGGTACTTCTTTCCCGGCACCTCAAGCAGGTGCCCTGATGGGAATTGTAGACGGCGTCATCAATGGAAATATTCCAGTCGACAAGTACTTTTTGGGGGGCACAATCGGTGTCCTATTGGGTGCAGCACCGGCTAGCGGGTTGGGTGTGTTGGTCGGTTTGGCGATGTACTTGCCCTTTTCCATCACGCTTGGATATGGCGTTGGGTGTTTTATCAATATGTTCTATGTTCGAAAACATGGCGACAGTGGCTACAACAATACACTTGTCCCCTTGGCTGCTGGACTCATTGTAGGAGAGGCACTGATGGGTGTTGGGTATACCATCTATCAGATTGCAACGGATTCTGTAGGTGGGGAAGGCACCGCCAGCCTCATTGATTTTGTGGGAGGGTTCTATGGTTAATCAACGATGGGCTGGGATCATTTTGTACTCGTTGGGTATTTGTGTCGCGGCGATCGGAGCATCCAAGTTGCCAGAAACAGGGGAGTCTTGGTCGGACACTTTATATTGGTTTAACGATGGTGTCATTTTGACAATTTTGGGTTTGTGGATTTGGAGACAGGGGACCGAAACCGAAGAAAGTGAAGAAACAGAGAAAAAACGGACACCGGTACAACTCATTCAAGATATTCAGCCAATTTTACATGATCTCTATCGAAACGTAGACGATTTAGAGTGCTACCAAATTCAAGAGTATGTCAAAATTCTTCAAGAACAGTATCTCATGCCCCTTGAAGCCGTACGGGGTAAAATCATCACTCAGTTTGGATTGGAACGGTCAGGAGAACTTTTGATCACCATTTCGTATGGAGAGCGTGTGATCAATCGGATTTATTCTGCTTCTTTGGATGGTCACCACGATGAGGCTCTTGAGTGTACCGAAGAAGCCCACGCTGCCTTCGAACAAGTGTTGACGATTGCCCGTCGATTGTGGGCGACAGAATCTCAAGACGAGAAAAAATAAGCTTTGTGATTTGCCCCTGTAATGGTTTGCCCTATTTATTAATTGTGCATTGAGGCACTGCGTGTTGGTTTCTCCCCCAATAAAACATTTCGTCTAGAAGTGTATGAAGTCAGCCGCAAAGCTTGGGTGGGTTTATTCTCCTTTACCACCCAAGTTTTTTTTTGTCTGACGTCGGTGAAGCACCTGTTTTGTATGGTCATATTGAAAGAGTGAACCATCTTCATTTCGCCAAAAAGAACTTTCCGTAGAGTTTTGCCCTGAAAACACCAACGTTCCTGTTGAGTCCCATGCACCTTTGGCATTTAAGAAGTAGGGTGCGTCCTCTAGGTAAGTCGATTGTGTAAATTGCTGGGATGTTTGCAACGTCACTGGGGTGGCGAGTTCAGAGCCCTGTATACTGTTTGCGTGAATCGTGTAGGTTCGCTGTGTTGGAGCGTCCGGTTTCGCATCCAGAATGGTGCTTGTTAACGTAGAAAGAAACAGACCGTGTGTATTGGAAACCGAAAAGCGCAGGTTTTCAATGGTTGTCTCTTTTGAAACGTCAACGATGCGCGTGCTTTTTGGAGGCAGGCTGTCTACTTGTGGGTCGCCGGTCTCTGTGATGGCAAGTAGCCACGCTTGATCTTGAGTAGACAGTGCAACGAGTGGTGTACCCGCTTGACTGATGCCAGTGGCGCACTGTGTTGGTTTTGTACCCGTATAGAGTTTTCGAAAGGACACAACGCCGTTGGCCGTGGCCCTCAACAAATACAGCGTCCCAGAATCTTTTCCATCAATCCATAGTGGCAGTAAAAATTGACCATCTGCATCGGTAATTGCTTGACCAAGGGGAACAGCGGTATCTGCGGGCCAAGGAATGTTCACTTGCAGTGGCGATTCCAATCGGTCTCTCGCAGCAGGAACAACGGTCAGTGATTGTTCATTCATCCAATAGAGGTGATGTTGAAGACCAAGGTGTGCACTGGTGGCAAATGTCGTGTTGTTTTGGAGGCTTGCTATGTATTGGGGCTTGTCGAATCCTTTGAACAGATGGTGTTCTGGTGTGGTCCACATTAGCGTGTCCAACGGTGTGAACAAAGTGTTTTCCAGTCCGACACCATCGATGGCGTTGAACGCTTTGGGGTGAACGACGACGCTCTGCTCGAAAGGAGCATCGTTCAACGGCGTGTTGATGGCAAGTTGGATTGTTCCGGCGCCCCAAGCAGCCGCGTTGGGGATTTCAAATCGAAACTCTTGGAGCCCTCTTGGTGCGATTGGGACAGTCTTTGTCGATGCATCGGTTGGTCTGGTCGAATGAATATTTTGTGTTCCGGTTGGGGTTTGAACGTGAAACTCAACCTGCCACCGTTGCGTGCCAATGTCCACAATTTGTTCTGTCTGTTGACCGTTGTTGAACAGTTGAAGGTCGACATAGAACGGCTCACCAGCAATGTGATGGAGAGGGACCGAGTGTGTGATGGTGACTTCAGCCTGTGCCGTCGTGAGCAAAATTAGGGCGATCATCTGTTTTCCTTGACCCAAGCGAGGGCATCTTCTGTGCTTTGGATTCGTTCGTGTAATTGTTCGGTTCGGACTTTGTCTATCCAAGTACCAATCTCAGGGCCTTTCAATCCGAGTGCGATCAAGTCCTTTCCGGAAACCAAACGGGGCAGTGGTGTCGTCAAGTCTCGATTTACAGCGCTCAGTCTATTTTGATGTGCGATGCCGTCGTCTTTTCCTTCTACAATGGTGGCAACGTCGCACAGGAAATGGATGTCAAAAATATCACTGCAGATATTTTGTGTGATTGTACTGTGACTGGCTGTGAGCAAGGGGGTGGACACTCGAGTCCCCAATACTGCTTCTTTGATTTGAAAGCCCATGAAGCGTTCGATGCCCAGTATTTCCAACATGGAGAGGGTCTCTGATGTTGAAAGGGGGTGGGTCAACAGCGCCAAAAACAAGCCCATACTGCGACCTGGACTGTTGGTGGTTCGAAATTTTGAGCCTTGTCGACAGAATTCAACGATGCGCACTTTGTCCTGTTCTGTGACCATGCTGTATTGTGGAAAGTAATTCTCCAGAACGTTGAGTTCGAATAGCCATTCAACAGCCACATGTGGTTCCGGACTTTTCATCCACGCCTTTTGGAGTTCCACCCACACACGTTCCTTGGGAAGAGTCTTAAATTCTGGCTGTTGAACCAGTGTACGACACAAGGTTTGTAGACTTGGTGCAACAGTACACGAGAGTCGTCCAGCAAACTGACACACTCGAAAGACTCTCAACAAATCTTGGGCAAAGCACTGTTCATCTGTGGCTCGCAACGTCCGGTCTTTTAAGTCCGTCAGTCCATCGAAGAGGTCGATGAGTTGATGGGTTTGGACGTGAATCAACATTGAATTGATGGTGAGATCCCTTCTGCGACACGCTTCTTCCACCCCCATAAAAGGTGCTGGAGTATCCCCATGCTTCGGGAAGGCAACATCCACTTCGAGTTCATTGCGGTGCTCGGGAAGGAGTTTCCATACTCCAAAACTTTTGCCGACGTTTCGAAAAGGTGGAAACTTGTAGAGGATGTCCTCCAGTTGCTCTGTTGTCAATCCGTGGATTTCTAAGTCAATGTCCTTGGAAGCGATTCCCAATAGATGATCTCTGACACTGCCACCTGTGACGTAGACATCGCCACCGGCTTGGCTAACAGCCTCGGAGAACTGGAGCACTTTATCTGGCAGAGGAATTTCTGTCATGGGTTGATCTCCAAATGAGGGGGTAAACTAAATCGAAGTTCAGAGCAACCGTAGGTGCTGGGGGTCAATCGGATGACCGTGTGTAAGGGAATGGACAGATGGGGGACTTCTGATTTGTTGTGGTTCATGAAATAGCCGTAAATGACGCGTAGGATGGCTTGATGAGCAACAACCAAGACCGGTTTGGAACGGTGCTCGAGGGCTAGAATGATGGGTTCCACTCTGCGAATGACATCTTCATAAGACTCTCCTTGAGGATATCGATAGCGAAGTTTGTCGCTGGCGCGTCCTTCAGCCACATTGGGATATTGCTCTGCGATTTCTTCATAGGTTAGGTTGTCGCACAGACCGGCATGGACCTCATCAAGTATTTTCCAGCGTTGAATGGGGCGTCCCAATCTAGATGCGGTTTGTACCGTGCGAATGAGGGTGCTGGTCCAGACCTCTTCGACGTCCACATCTTGCATAAAGTCACTCAGCGAATTTGCGTATCGACGACCGTTTGGACTGAGGCTGGAATCTCCTCCAACGCGGTTTTGGGTGTTGTAGATACTTTGACCGTGTCGAGTGAGCCAAAGTTTGGTGGGGACCAAGTTTAATTGCGAGACCAAATGGGCCACTTTGATGAGAATGGGGCCCGATATTCTGTGGAGCACGACCTTTCGTCCTGCGTCAATGATCTTGATCCACGGTGTGGGACCGTCCTGCAGAGGTTCATATGAACTCACATAGTGCGCAATACGGGCTTTAAAGTCTACGATTGCATCTTCTTTGGAACTGTGAACATAGTCTGGGGAAGTCAGTTTGCTTTGGGCGATGTTGGTGTCAATGATGCTTTCATCTTCACAGATCGATTCAATGAATGCGCAGTGTATGCCCCGGCGACCGAGTTGCTCCAATAACCACTGTCTTCTAGCTGTCGTACTGTTGGTCGCATCAAAAACGGCGACCTCACCACCTTGGTTGAGCCATTCAATCATATCGGTGAGTGCGGATTGTGCAGCTAAATGTCGGGCTTTGATTCCTTCTTCATTGTTTGGTGAAAAGAAATGATGGGGGACGTCAGCACCACTTTGTTGACGTCTGTAATTGCCAACGTTGAAGACTTTACTTCGATAGCCAAGCCAGTCTAGGTGTCGAGCGATTCTTCGAGCGGTGTAGGTCTTTCCACGAGCGGGTAGACCGACCATGATGAGGGCTGCGGACATTATTCTTTGTTCCTATGTTTGGGGGGCTTTGTTCGTCTTTGATTCTTTGTTCGTTTTTTTGTGGCTTCTTTTTTCAACTGGGGTGTCTCGTCTGTCCAAATTCCCATTGCCTTGCAGATTTTGATGCTCTCGATTTTTGACAGACCCAACTTTGAGCAAATGGCATCCAGTTGCAGTGGAGCGCTGTACTTCCAACGAATGCTATCGATCACGTCAGCCCGCACAATGTACCCAGCGTATTGATAATAACCAAGTGATTTGGCCATTCCTTTGGGCCACTTCGCCTTGATACAGACCCGGTGTTCGGGAGGCGCTGGCAAGAGTTGTACTGAGTGCCACAGACCATACAGAACAAAGCGCAACAACTGGTGTTTGGACTTGTAAATATCTCGATGGTACATGTGGTGTCTGCCACAGACAATCCCGACCTTTCCAAGTCTTTTTCGGTGCTTGGTGTTGGGTCGAGTTTCCTTGGTCAGGTGCAGTGTTCCCAAGTTTTGCCTGAGTTCATAGCGTGTCTCCCGAGTGGACTCATCTTCTTTTTGATAAATCGCGAACAGTTGTCGAATTTGTGTTTGCACCCACGACAGAATGGTCATTTCAATCTGTCGTTTCTGTTTGGCGTCCAAGAGGTCCATAGAGCGCAGTCGAATTGAAGGTTCTCGGATGGTTAAGCCTTTGGACAGTTGAGCCATCGGTCGGTTTTCATAGCAAATTTGAAATTCTGCATTGATGGTCCAGTGATTGCGTTGCAAAATTTGACGGTATACACTTTGAGCGGTTTCGTGGAAATGTTGTCGCCCCAACTTTCGAACGGTTTGAAAGCCAAACCGACCTTGTGCAGCTGCACTGGGGATAAAGGAGAGGGCTTCTAAGACACCCAGTCGCATTGTGCGACACCACAACTCGTCGTTTTCGACGTAGATGTCTTCTGGTGTGGAACGTTTCTGGACGTGTCCCATTTCGTCAACAAATCGCTCGGTTAAACGCTCGTGTACCGTCTGAGACAGTTTGTTTTCCAAGTCCTTTAAATATGGGTGCCACTGTTCTGTGTTTGCCAGCCAGTGTGGTCGTTGAGCGATGTAATTCCACGTCCGAATTTTGGCCATGTTGGACAACAGTTTTGGGATGTCTCCAGCCAGATTTTGGAGCTTTTCCAATTCCCGTCGCACCCACAACTGAGACAATTCCCCATTTTCGATGAGTTGAAGAAAAATCTTTTTGGTGAGTCGAAAGTGGTGGGCATGGCTTTGGCCTGCATAGTCGGGAATTCGTGCGACCGACCACAAGAGTTTCAGGTTGTCGGGTCGACAACAGAGTTTGACAATGGCGTCGTCTTTGAGCAAAAAATTCATTGTCAATTCATCCAGTGCCTCACGTTGTGGGATGAGTCGCCCTGAGAAGGGGCGTTTTTGCAGTGTGTCCCAGAAACGATCGAGGCTTTCAAAAGAAATGTCTGAGTTGCGGTAATAAATCTTTCGCACAGGTGCGAACACTTGCTCTTCAATGGCTTGAACGGCGGTGTCAGACAATCCACCCTGAGCCGCGGCATCTGAGGATAGATTAAAGGTACCACCTTGCTTGAACCGACCTGCTCGACCGGCGATTTGACCAATTTCTCCAAGTTGTAGATAGCGATAATCTCTTCCGTCAAATTTGCGCAGTGAGGCAAAGCACACGTGTCGGATGTCCAAGTTCAACCCCAACCCAATTGCGTCGGTTGCAATCAAGGTGTCCACTTTTCCACTTTGGAACAACTCCACTTGAGCGTTTCTCGATTGTGGCGACATTGCCCCCATCACCAAGGCGACGCCACCTTTGGCAATGCGCATGCGATCGGCCAACTCATAGAGGTGGGTGATGTTAAAAGAGACGATGGCGGTTCTTTTGGGCAAGGCGGACAGTCTTTTGGGTTGTACATACCTCAACGGACTCATTCGCTTAGACTGGTGAATTTGTACCGTGGGAACCAGTGTCTCCAAGATGTCACTCATGGTATCGGAGCCCAAAAACCAAGTTTCTACCGTGCCACGTGCATTCAGTATTCTATCGGTAAAGATGTGTCCCCGTTTTGGGTGGGTAGCCAATTGAATTTCGTCGACGACCACGATCGGGAAGGTCATATCTGATGGCATAGACTCGACGGTACAGACATAGTACCGAGGGCGATTTGGAACAATCCTCTCTTCACCGGTGAGCAGTGCGACATCTCGAACGTGGGTTTCTTGAACCAACTTTTCGTATACCTCTCTAGCCAACAAGCGCAGAGGCAAACCAATAATTCCCCGTTTGAGCTCCAACATGCGCTTCAAGGCGCGATGTGTTTTTCCCGTATTGGTCGGACCAAGATCGGCAAAGATCAGCGAGCCATTGTTGGCCTGTCCCCATTTTCCAAACTTTCCAGCCATCGTCTACCATTCCTTAATTTAGTGGGCTGCTTGAAGACCGTTATGGGGTCATTTGCGCCCTTTATGCTTGGAGCGCGCTTTGGATTTGTGGTGTGAGTCGGGTTTTCGAGGGGGCTTGGATTGTTTGGAACCTTTGCTCTTCGCTTTCGTAATCGGTTTGTGCGGTGCCCCAGTAGACGGTGGGTAAATTTCGTGAACCCACTTTCGATACTCCTCAAATCTCCCTTCTACAATACTCTGTCGCATGTCCGCCATAAACTTGGCAAACCACGTAAGGTTGTGAATGGTGGCCAATGTTGCACTGAGTATCTCTCCAATTTTGAACAAATGGTGCAGGTAGGCGCGTGTGAAATTACTACAGGTATAGCATGTACAGGAGGTATCGACGGCATACATGTCATTTTTGAATCGAGAGTCCGTAAGGCGCATACGGCCTTGTGAGGTATAGAACATCCCTGAACGAGAGTGTCGCGTTTGAATGACGCAGTCGAACATATCGACGCCACGGGCAACACCTTCTACAAGGTCGATGGGGCGTCCTACACCCATCAAGTATCGTGGATGCTCCGGAGGCATATAGGGTGTGGTAAAGTCGAGGATTTCACACATGATTTGGTGACCTTCTCCCACGGACAACCCTCCAATAGCATAACCGTCGAAACCAATGTCGGTGATCTGCTTCACCGAGCGTTTGCGCAAATCTTCAAAGAAACCACCTTGCACAATTCCAAACAAACTTTGGTCGGGTCTTTCGTGGACATCTTTGCACCGTTGCTCCCATCGGGCAGTTCGGTCTACGGACGCGGCAGTTTCTTTCTTGTCTGCACCATAGGGGAGACACTCATCAAACACCATTGCTATGTCGCTTCCCAATGCCTGTTGGATCTCCATGGAGACTTCGGGAGACAGAAAGGTTTTGCGTCCATCCACTTCATATTGAAAGGTCACCCCTTCTTCCGTGACGGTTTTGGGCAAGGAAAAGACTTGAAAGCCACCAGAGTCAGTCAAAATAGGGTGTTCGACATTCATCATTTTGTGAAGTCCACCGTGCTTGGCGACCAATCGATGTCCAGGGCGTTGAGACAAGTGGTAGGTATTTGCCAAGATGATTTGCGAGTTGGTCTGGTTCAAATGCAAAGGGCTTAGACCGCGAATCGCACCTTGAGTGCCCACTGGCATGAATACTGGTGTTTGGATTTTGCCACGTAAGGTTTCGAGGGTTCCCGCTCGGGCTGACTTGTGTGTGGCTTCAACAGTAAACGGTAAGGGGTGCATGTTGCGTCCGTGATTTGAGGGTCCAGTATCGTTGAATTTGTAACCTCTTAGAAGCCCCTTTACGAATTTGAAGAATGGGATGCACACTGTATTGGTGTATCGGTTGGGTTTGGGACGAGAATTCTCTTTGTGTGTGCGAAAGATTTTTGAATATGTTATTTATCAATACTTGTATCATTAAAATTGGTTTGCTTATTGTAGAGCAATCAGACGGTAGAAACACTGGGGTTTCAAGCAACTGGTCCAATTTAAGCTGGTAAAACATTATGGCAAAGATTTCTCGTCCACAACGCATTTCTGAAAGTACCTACTTATCCAAGTATTACACCGTTGAAGGACTCATTCGACTGGCTGAAAGTCGCATGTTTTATATCGTCAACGACTCACGCCCAGATCGACCACAAAAATATTGCTGGGCCTGTGGTACTGAAGATTCAAAGACATACGACATGGTCTGTGCAAATCCAAGTTGCAAAGAAGAACTTCGGTTGCACAAGTTTTTGGTGTCGGCTCGTTGGCAACCGATGCAAACACACAAGTTCATGGACTATTTTGAGATGGACTTGGAGCATCCTGCCATGCTTCAACCTTTTGATGTATTCGTCGAACGTACATCGATGATGGCCGTGTACACTTGGGGAAATTTGGAGTTTTTGATCGACCAGCCCTCTCCACTGTCTCCGAAGAGAGTGTTGAAAATCACCCAAACGGCGTTGGGTGTCTTGGCATTTTTGCACAACAAAGGCGTGGTGTTGGATGATGTTGGACTGCACAACTTTCTGCTGGACCCAGACAGTGGCGCGGTATATTTCTTTGACCCTGTGATCCGAGAGATATTCGACGGACCAGCGCCAGAGAATCAACGTGCCTTTGACATTGCTTGTTTGGCCAATACACTGCGCAAACTGATTGGGGTTGAACACATTGAAATCCACAATTTCTTTGAAGCCGCTAGAGAACAACGATTTAAGAATACCTATGAAATGGGCAAAAAGTTAGAAGGTTTGCTGTCATTTTTCGAAGGTGAAGACGTTGACCCCAATGTCGCAGGCATCAGTGATGTTGGCTTGGTTCGGGTTCTCAATGAAGACAACTGGGGTTGGTATCAATTGACACCGCGAATTGGGTTGTACATTGTCGCCGATGGAATGGGTGGACACGATGCTGGAGAGGTGGCATCTTCAATGGCTGTTTCACTGCTCATTAAGGAATGTCGCCAGCGAATACAGGCCGGTAAAGAGTACACGATTGAAGAACTCGATGATATTTTGGCACACTCGTTTATGTTGTCGAACGACGGTATTAAAAACTTTTCGGAAACTCGTGGTTCTGATATGGGTACAACCATGGTCGTTGCTTTGGTCAAAGACAACGAAGAGGCGATCATCGCCAACGTTGGAGACTCCAGAGCCTACATCCTGCGTTCGGAAAAACTGAGTCAAGTTTCTATTGATCATTCCTTGGTCCAAAGAATGGTTGAGCAGGGTCAATTGACACCGGATGAGGCGCGCCACCATCCACATTCCAATATTTTGATGCGGACGGTCGGGACAGAGCGTGGTGTGGCGGTGGATACATTTCGTGTCAAGATGAAGTCCAACGATGTCATTTTGCTCTGCTCGGATGGTTTGTGGGGCGAAACCGAAGACTTCGACATGCAAGAGGTGATGAACGCTCCGATTTCTCTGCATGAAATGTCCAGTGATTTGATGATGCTTGCCCACAACGGTGGTGGAAAAGACAATGTCACCATCGTAGTCGTACGCATTCCCTAAACTTCCTTATAAATGGCTGATTTCTTAAAAATGGCTGAAAGTTACAAGTTCAGAGGACAAACCATGATGAATTCAAAAGGTTTTGTTTTGGCAGTGTTTCTGTCGACAGGTTGTACTGTAAAGGTTGAAGATGTTGAGGTAGAGACGCTGAGTCAGTTTTGGAAAGCGGATACAACCATCACGATTGAGTCCAATCAAATGCAACTCACTGAAGAATATTGGGTACAGCGATATACGGTTCCCGACACCAATACGTTGTTTGAAGATTGGGTTGCAATTGATGGCACACTTACGACATACGAGTTTTCGGTAGACTTGTCCGAACAAACTTTTACAGTAGACATTTACATGAACGAAGAATTGGATGCGACTGGGGAAGGGGTGTTTGAGTCTGAAGGGGGATATGACCCAGCAGATCCTTGGAACTGGTCCTATTTGGAGTATGGTTTTACCCAATCTGATGGTGTATCTGTTGTGACGGTGGCCAATATTGCAGACGATTCAATAGAGTATTCACGTGTTGGCTACGGTATGGCAGGTGGAGCGGACTGGACAGTGGATGACATACTGACCGGTTTAGACGAAGCTACTTGGCGAGAAACCTTGCCCGAGTAATTCACTGATACGGTGTATTTGCTACTCTTGTTTTTGATGTGTTTCGAGCTTCACTTCTGTATCTGGGTCTGTTTCGCTTACTTATTGCTTGGAAAAGACAAATGGATAGACCACTTCGGTCGATTCTTTTGCTTGAGGGTCAAATTTCAATCCCTGAATTTGCTGCAAAACGCATTTTTCCACCAAAGGACTTTGTATGCTGGATGAGGCAATCTGGGCACTTGTGACTTCGCCAGCCTTGTTGAGGGTGAACTTGACGTTGACGTTGCCAGCCAGATTGGGTGATTTTCGACTTTCTTTGACATAGCAAGAGCGAAAGCGCGTCATGTTGCTTTTGATGGTCTGGTCGATGGAGCCTTTGTCGAGTGCGCTGGACAACGTGGAATTGTCGAAAGAGGTATCCACAGTTGGGTCGGTCTCTGCAACGGTGGTGATCTTTTTTGTGGAGGGAGGGGTCAATACATCATCTCCTTCTAGACTGCCGATGACCATAATGGGGGCCATTCTATCTGGAACAGGCGTGGGAATCAGTCGTTTGGACTTTGATTTTGGACCAATTTCGTCGATGGATACTTGAGCGAGTACGGCAAAGGTCTGTGCAGTTTTTCGGGTATTGGGACCTTTGTCCAGTAGAAATGTTCTCCCATCTTTTAAGCGAATCTGCAATTCTTGAACGTGGCCCTCGTACATTGGAAGGAGCTGTAGTTTGGCGATGTCAGAAAATTGAATGTCGGTGTGTCTTGGTGGGTCCGTTTCAAACCAAACCAGTTTGAACTGATTTTTGCTGCTGTCCAACACAACCTTTGCAGGCCACAAGTCGACATACTCCAATTCGTACGTGTCTTCAGGAGAGCCCGTGTCATTAAAATTGAATTCTTGAGCCTCAACCGGAATGTGACAAGCAAAAAGGGCAGACAGTATCCAAAACATTTCAACTCCACTGGTGAACATACATGCTGATCAAAACGATGCACCACAAATTTTATTCAATATCATCCAAAACTGTTCAAACCGAATTCTAGCACAAACGGTCTTGCTTGAGTCTATTTGATCTGTTGAGAACAACGAATACTGTATTGAATTGGGAAATTGCCATTCAATCGGTTAAATGGACTCAGTATTTTTTGATGGTGAGTATGCAAGATTTCACAGTACTTGGGTTTTGGAAACCCACTCGTCCAGCCATTTTCAGCCCACAAGAGTTGGGTGCTGTTGCCACATGGTTTCGTGAGCAATGTATGGTGGTTTGGCATCCGACTGAGTCGGCAGTGGGGGTTGCCTTTGGTCCTGGTGAATGGGTTCAAGAAGGGGCGGGGTATCCTGTGATATCAATTTTGCCACCGACTTTTCCAGAATGGTTGGGCAGTAGAACTTTTACAGAGCGACACGGATGTCGTTTCGCCTATGTGTCTGGGGCGATGGCCAACGGCATTGCCACCACCGACCTAGTGGAAGCCATAGTTAAAATGGGTGGAATGGGATTCTTTGGCGCGGCGGGTTTATCGGTTGAGCGAGTATCAACGGCATTGGATAGACTTCAATCAGTGTTGCCAGCGTCGTTGTCTTGGGGCAGCAATCTCATTCATTCCCCCAATGAACCACAACTTGAGGCATCCATCGCTGAGTTGTACATCTCTAGGGGGGTGCGTCGAGTGTCGGCAGCCGCCTACATGAAACTGAGTCCTTACATTTTGCGGTATGCACTGACAGGACTTCACCAAGACTCAAACACAGGGAAAATTCGGCGACTCAACCACGTATTTGCCAAGATTTCTCGTCCAGAAGTGGCAGCGCATTTTATGGCACCGGCCCCGAAAGTGATGGTGGACGACTTGTTGGCTAAGGGTTGGATTACCGAGCAAGAGGCGAGGTTGTCACAGTATGTATCTGTTGCCGAAGACATCATTGTTGAAGCGGATTCTGGTGGACATACCGACAATCAAGCCTTGTCTGCACTCTTTCCAAGCATCGTTCAACTTCGCAACCGCATCGTACAGACGCACGGACTGACCCGTCCCATTCATTTGGGCGCCGCTGGTGGGTTGGGAGATCCACAAGGGGTGGCTGCAGCATTTGCGATGGGGGCTGACTTTGTGTTGACGGGCTCGGTCAATCAAGGTTGTGTGGAGTCTGGTTTAGACGCCTCAGGAAAGCGGTTGCTTGCACAAGTCAGTCTGGGTGATGTCACGATGGCTCCAGCGGCTGATATGTTTGAACTCGGGGTTGAAGTCCAAGTACTCAAACGTGGTTCCTTGTTTGCGCAACGTGCACACAAACTCTATACACTCTATCGTCAGTACAGTTCTCTTTGGGAAATCCCAGATACTGAACGCCAAGGTCTGGAAAAAAATATATTGCGTAGAACACTCGAAGAGTCGTGGTCCGATACAGAACAGTATTGGCAGCAACGTGATCCCAACGAAGTGCGCAAAGCCCATCAAGATTCCAAACACCAAATGGCACTTGTTTTTCGCTCCTACTTGGGGTTGTCCAGTCGTTGGGCGATTCAAGGATTGTCTGATCGCAAACTCGATTATCAAATTTGGTGCGGACCGGCGATGGCCGCCTTCAATACCTGGGTACAAGGGAGTTTTCTCGAAGAACCTACAAATCGTCGCGCAGCACAAGTTGGGTTGAACTTGCTCGAAGGCGCCTGTCAGATTTTGAGAGCACAGCAGCTTCGCAGTAGTGGCGTGGCGATGCCGGCATCGGCATTCTTGACAGAGCCTACATATTGGGCTGAACACTAAGATGTACATGGAGAATACTGTGAAAAGAACCCCCGAAGCATCCACGCACCAAAATGTAAAAGAACCAATTGCCATCATTGGTCAAAGCGTACTGTTTCCCAATTCTTATGATTCAACTGATTTTTGGAAAAATATCGTTGAAGGCAAGGACCTGATTTCTGATGTTCCAGCGTCTCATTGGTTGATTGAAGACTATTATGATCCGAATCTCAAAGCCCCCGACAAAACTTATGGCAAACGGGGTGGTTTCCTACCCTATGTCGAGTTTGATTCATTGGGGTGGGGGGTTCCACCTTCGATCATCGAGGCAACGGACAGCACTCAGTTGTTGGCGTTGATGGTGGCCAAGCAGTGTTTGGAAGATGCTGCTCAAGGATCTGTCGATGATTTGGACAAGAGCAACATGTCCGTCATTTTGGGTGTGACATCCGCACAGAAGTTGCTGGGTCATATGACAGCGCGATTGCAACGTCCGATTTGGGAAAATGCGATGCGTCAAGTCGGATTGCCCGAAAGTGAGGTGCAACAAGCGGCTCAGCGAATTGCAGATCATTATGTGCCTTGGCAAGAGTCTACATTTCCTGGATTGTTGGGCAATGTGGTGGCCGGTCGGATCGCCAACCGTCTGGATTTGGGCGGGACAAACTGCGTAACGGATGCCGCTTGCGCTTCGGCTTTCTCAGCCATCTCCATGGCGATCAATGAACTCTATTTGGGAGATTCTGATGTTGTGATTGCAGGTGGCGCAGATACCATGAGCGACATTTTGATGCACATGTGTTTCTCAAAGACCCCAGCATTGTCAAAAACAGGAGATGTTCGACCGTTCAGTGATCAGGCTGATGGTACGTTGCTTGGTGAAGGAATTGCTTTGTTTGCCTTTAAACGCTTGGTAGATGCCGAGCGTGATGGTGACCAGATTTACGGTGTTCTCAAAGGTTTGGGTTCTAGCAGCGATGGGCGCTCCAAGTCGGTTTATGCACCGTTGGCAGAGGGCCAAGCGAAGGCCTATCGACGGGCGTATGCCAATGCAGGCGTGGATGCCAACACCATTGAACTGTTGGAAGCACACGGAACGGGCACCAAGGCGGGGGATGCTGCTGAATTCAAAGGTTTGCAGTCTGTGTTTTCGGATGCTGGTGCGAATCTTCAATCGATTGCGCTGGGCTCAGTAAAATCTCAAATAGGGCACACAAAAGCGACGGCTGGGGCTGCTGGTTTCTTCAAGGCTTTGATGGCACTCCGATCGGGCACGTTGCCCCCCACCATCAAAGTGTCCCAGCCAAATCCAAACCTCAACATCACTGAGACTCCACTGTACATCAACACAGAATCAAGACCGTGGGTGCGCAGCAAAAATCACCCAAGAAGAGCAGGGGTGTCGGCATTTGGATTTGGTGGTTCCAATTTTCACATTCTATTGGAAGAGTATACAGGGCCCACCGCAGCCAAGCGCTTGCGTGTGTGGGATTGCGAGTTGTGCCTGTATTCAGCTTCAAGTGCCACAGAATTGTCAGCGCTGTTGTCTTCTGTTCTCAATCGAAATCCAAAAGTATCTTTGTCTAGATTGGCTTGGGAATCTCAGCAAAGTTTTGATTCCTCCGCTCCTGTTCGTTTGAGTGTTGTGTCTACCAGTCGTGAGAAACTCAATGATCAACTGACCACCGCGATCGACAAAGGTTTTGCTGAAGGGTACAGTTTGCCGTCTGGCGTACATGTGGGTGTTGGAGAGTCATGGTCAGTGTCAGGATCAAAGTCGGGGGCTGGTAAGATGGCCTTTTTATTCCCCGGTCAAGGTGCTCAAACTGTCAACATGGGTTCAAAAGTGGCTCAATCCTTGCCACAGGCTTTGGAGGTTTGGGACTTTTCGGCTGAACTGGACAATCGAACGAACCGTGAACCCTTGCACAAAAAGGTTTTTCCCACACCAGTATTTTGCAAAGAAGACAGAGATGCGCAGCAGACTGAATTGACAAAAACGCAGTGGGCACAGCCTGCGATTGGCGTCACATCGATGGCTTTGTTGAACGTGTTGGATTCGATGAATATCCAAGCAGACTGTTGTGCAGGTCACTCTTACGGTGAACTGACAGCTTTGTACTACGCCAAAGCCTACAAAGCGCAACATTTTATTCAGGTCTCTCAGAAACGCGGGGAACTCATGAACGAGGCAGCCCGTTTGCCCGGTGCGATGACGGCTGTGAAGGCTTCTGCCAAGAAGTTGCAACCCAAATTGGACGCTTGGAATGCAGAGCAAGGTCTCGATGTGGTGATTGCCAACCACAACTCTCCAAAGCAGTCTGTTCTTTCGGGAACGGTTGAAGACATCGAAAAGATAGAAGGACTGTTGTCAGATGGGGGGATGTTTGCACAGCGATTGGGTGTGGCCACGGCATTTCACTCAAAGGTGGTGGCGGGTTCGGTAGCCCCATTTGAGCAATACCTATCGTCTTTGTCATTGAGCGCGCCAACCTGCCCAGTATACGCAAATCGAACAGCAAAACCGTATGGAGACAGCATTCCAGAATTGGTATCGACGCTGTCCAAGCAAATTGCCAGTCCCGTTCGTTTTGTGGACATCATCGAGAACATGCATGCCGATGGTGTGACACTCTTTGTGGAAGTTGGACCCAGAAACATTCTTGGAAAACTCACCAAAAGCATTTTGCGAAAGAAGCCAATACACATCGTATCCTTGGATCGTCCAGGAAAATCAGACCTCTTTGGGTTGCTGGATGGTCTTGGGCAGTTGGCAAGTCTTGGAGTACAGGCTGATTGGTCTGCGCTGTGGCAAGACTATGCAGAGCCAATCAACGTAGACGCACTTCCAAAACCCAAGATGGTCATCTCCATCAACGGGGCAAATTACAACAAACCGTATCCACCCAAAGAAGGTGCCAGTGGTCGAGCGAAGCCCAATCCAGAACGGGCGAGCAGTCCAACCCCCAAAAGTGCGCCTGCTTCCAAGTCTGTCGCCGAGACAGTTTCAAAGAAGCCAACTGTATCAAATCATTCTATTCATCAAGAACCGCGACAAGGAGCGACAATGTCCAATCCACAGTCCAATGAATGGCTGAGAGCCTTTCAGCAAGCGCAGCAACAAACCGCGGCTGCCCATTCTGCCTATCAACAGGCAATGTCCAATGCACACATCGCTTATTTGCAAGCAGCGCAAGCCAGTTTGACCAGTTTGGCTGCTTTGGCTGGTGGTCAGCCTGTGCCTTCGCCAGCAGTGTCCTTTTCACCAACATTGACACCGACTTCTGCAATGTCGACACCCCCTGTGTCAGTACCAGTTGCACCCGCTCCCATGGTAGCCCCAGCACCAGTTGCCTTCGCACCAACACCGATGCCTGCACCTCCTGTTGCACCTGTGACCCCTGTTAGAGCCTCGGCTCCAGCTTTGACACCGGTAGCCTCAACGCCAGCGGTACCTACACACGTTCCATCCACATCTGTGACTCAGGCATCTTCTACACCTTCTAGCGTAGATGTATTGTCGTTGTTGATGGACGTAGTGGCCGAGAAAACAGGTTATCCATCGGATGCTTTGGACTTGTCGATGACTCTTGAAGGTGATTTGGGAATTGATTCAATCAAACGGGTTGAGATTCTCAGTGCTGTACAAGAAAAGGCCCCAGAACTTCCAGAAGTGGATGGTTCTCAAATGGCACAACTTCAAACGCTCGGTGAGATCGTCGGATTCTTGCAAGGAGAAAACCGGGATTTTAGCCAAGCGGAGGCATCTGACATGGGTGTCTCCGCGAATTCTATTGGAAACTCAGGTGCTGAGAAAGCAACAGAACAACAGTCTACTGTACCAGAAGCAGAAGGTGCGCCGTTGGAAACCCTTTGGAGTCTACCTGCATCTCAGGATGTACACCGTTGGGTCGTGCGAAATCAGCCCCGTTGCGCTTCAGGCTTACGCCATCCAGCCTTGATGAGTGGTCAGATAGCATTGCTTGGAGATGAGGACTTGACGTCTGCTTTGGCGATTCAATTGCAGAAATCTGGTGTCAATGCCACTGTGCTCGAAGGAAATGTTGCTTCGTGGGATAAGGCTTTCGTTGGGATAATCGATTTGAGGCCTTTGGAGGTTGAGTCGGTTGAACAGGCGATGGTTGCCTCTCAAGAGTGCTTCGAATTGGCCGCAAGTTTGGTTCAAGCCCATCCGACGTCTCCCAAGGTATTCATTCGAGTGACCGAACTGGGTGGGGATTTTGGATTCCAAAGTCTGACCAACCAACAGGCTTTGATTGCCGGTGGCGCTGGTGTGGTTCGAACAGCACAGCAGGAGTGGAAAGACTCTCACTGCAAAAATATAGATGTGCCACTGGATATTTCGGTGAATCAGTTGGTGCGCATGCTGGCAGAGGAGATCGTATTTGGTGGCATCGATCTGGATGTGGCGCTCAGTGTAGACGCTCAGGATAGGGTTCACCGAAATGTACTTACGATGGTGGAAAGCGAAGCGTCTGGTGCCCCCATTGAATTTTTTGAAGACGACATCATTGTGGTCTCGGGTGGCGCCAGAGGGGTAACGGCTGATTGCATTTCCCGACTTGCTGAGCGTCTACAGCAACGCAATGCAACAGTTCCGACATTTGTTTTGTTGGGTAGAACCGTGTTGGCAGAGGATCCACACCCCACTATCCAAACTCAGCGGGAACTGGTTGGGGCATTGATTGCCGAAGCCAAAGCCGAGAATAAGATTGTGAAATTGACGGGTGCGACGCGGTCAGCGAAACGCATTTTGGCCTGTCGAGAGATTGAGGCGACTCTTATGCGCTTACGGTCTTTTGGTGCAACGGCCCATTACCACTCCGTGGATGTCAGTGACGCAAAGGCTGTGCGTGATCTGTACCTTCAACTTGATCAGAGTAAGATTGTTGGAATCGTACATGGTGCTGGTGTATTGGCGGACAAGACCATCGCAGACAAGACTGTCGATGACTTCGCGTGGGTGTACGACGTTAAGGTGCAAGGGATGGGCGCGTTGCTGACAGGTGTAGATGTTGGTCAGTTAAAGATGTTGATCTTCTTTTCGTCTGTGGCTGCACGTACTGGGAATGCCGGACAGTCTGATTATGCAGCGGCAAATGAAGTACTCAATCGGGTTGCCCATTCTGTGAAACAACGCCACCCAGAAGTGTGTGTGCGTTCGATTGGTTGGGGTCCATGGCAAGGTGGGATGGTCTCGCCGGAATTGCAGCGTCACTTTGAAACTCGAGGCATTGGGTTGATCCCGATTCAGGCGGGCGCAGATGTGTTTGTCAATGAACTGACGGATTCTTCAGCTGTTGAGGTGGTTGTTGGTGCCGATGCGGGACTCGATGATGCGTTGGTGCTACCAGGTGTGGCGCTGACACCCACAGCAGACATGCTTCAAGTACTGCAGGGACATCGTTTTCAAGACAAAATTTTGGTTCCAATGGTTCAAGTGCTTCAGTGGTTTTCACGATTTGGTCGCGTGCTTGGGAAAGGACATCGTTTGCGTGATGTCAACGTATTCAATCCATTGCACCTATCAAATGCCAACAGTGGCATGCATATAGAAGAGAACCAAGGGGTGTTGCGCTTGTTTGACGCGACAGCAAAGCCGATTTATGGTGCGACCCTTACAGCACCCGTATTTCAGCATGTGCAGATTCCTCTGGAAGAAGATTGGGACCGATTTTTGGATGCATCTCAGATTTACGATGAGACCGTGTTGTTTCATACGGATGACTTTCAAGTTCTCAACGAAGCGGCTTTGTCCGAGACCTCTGCGGTGTGCTCGATTCAAGTCATGCATGAGTGTCGAGAAATGCTAGAGATGGATGCGGGTCTACAGTTGGCTCTTCTGTGGATGGCACATTGTGTGAAGGCACGGTCTTTGCCGATGTCTATTGATGCTGTTCAATGGTATGGTGATGCTCAAGTGCGCCAGATTCGTTTGGTGGGGCACGGGGTACAAAATCAAGTTGGAAAGTGTGATGTTTATTTCTTGGATTCGGCAGACAATCTCGTTCTTCAAATGACCGGTGTCAAAGTGGTGGCTTTGAGTGGAGCATTGGCGTGATCCCAATTGCCGTCGTTGGTCGGTCTGGTATTTTTCCAAAATCACCGACCCTGTCAGACTTCTGGGAGAACATTGTTCATCAACGAGATATGACCAGCGAAGCGACGTTCGAGCGTTGGCGTTTGGATCCAACGGCAACCCTTGATCGTTCGGTCGATGGGGTTCGTTCCATTCGCGGTGGATACGTTTCAGATTCGGTCGTCCTTGATGAGTCTCTTCTTCAGTTGTCTGTGGAGGAACTCGAGTACATCGATACGCTTCAGCGATGGGTGTTGTATACGGCGTTGGGTGCCCTTCAAGATGGTGCGCTCATTGATCGGTCACGCACGGGGTTGATTTTGGGGAACCTCTCCTTTCCTAGTGATTCGATGACACAGTTGGCTGAGGCTATGTGGTTTCCATCCGTGTCTGACGGTCAGCACATTCATCCATCGCACCGGTTTATGTCTGGCCGACCTGCTTTGGTTGCCAAAAAGGCGCTGGGACTGGGAGGGCGTGCATGGGCACTCGATTGTGCCTGTGCTTCAGGACTGATTTCCATTCAACAAGGGTGTGAAGCCCTGTTGTCTGGACGAATGGACGCTGTGTTGGCAGGTGCTGTCAATCGGGCGGATGATTTGTTCATTCACATGGGCTTTACCGCTTTGAAAGCATTGAGTCAAACGGGGCGTTCTCAACCTTTTTCCGCGGACGCAGATGGATTGGTACCCGCCGAAGGAGCAGGGTTTGTCCTACTCAAACGCTTAGACGATGCCCTCAAAGATGGTGATCCAATCTTTGGGGTGATTCGTGGCGCAGGTGTTTCCAACGACGGACGTGGTAAGGGGTTGTTGGTGCCGTCGAGTGATGGTCAAGTTCGAGCGATGCAGATGGCGTATCAGCGTGGTGGGATTTCGCCTGACACAATTCAAATGGTGGAATGTCACGCAACGGGGACCGTGATTGGCGACGGTACTGAATTGAGGTCGATGGCGTCTGTATTTAAGGATACAACACCTTGGATCGCCTCTCTCAAAGGAAACATGGGGCACAGCATTACCGCGGCGGGCGTGGCAGGGGTCATCAAAACCCTCGAGGCTTTTGGTCGCGATGTGATTCCAGCGCACCGTAAGGTGGACAACCAAAACAGCACCCTCAATGACACGCCATTTCGATTGGTGCAAGAAAATGCGCCTTGGAATCCCAGCATTCCCAAAAGAGCAGGGGTATCCGCCTTTGGCTTTGGTGGAAACAACGCCCATTTGATTTTGGAAGCGTGGAGTGATCAGTTTGTTCCTTCTGAAGGTTCCTTGACTGAGACCTCTAAAAGTGACATCGCAGTCGTCGCGCTTGATGCCACCGTGGGTGCTTGTGAAGATTTGGGTCAATTGCGCAGAGCGTTGGAACTCGGAGATTGGGCGTCTCTTCAAACACCCGTGCAGCAAGTCACGTTAGACGGAGCTTGGGTCAAGTTCCCACCGCGTGATCTTGAACAGGCTTTGCCACAGCAAAATCTATTGTTGCGTCTTGCACAGTCCTGCAGTCAACAAACTTCATGGGATGCCACACGAACGGGGATTTGGGTTGGCATGGGTACCGATGTGAACGTGTGTAGATATGGTGCTCGGTGGCGAGTCTCTCGATGGGGCGAAAAGATGGGCTTCAGCGTGTCTGGCAATGTATTGGACTCAATGATAGCGCCATTGCAAAGTGCTGGGGTCTTGGGGTGTATGCCAAATATCCCCGCCAATCGTTTGAACTCACAACTCAATTGTTTGGGTCCGAGTGGAACGGTGTCTGCGGAAGAAGGCTCTGGTTTGCGGGCGTTGCATTTGGCGATGGAAGCATTGCAACGTGAAGAAGTAGACGTGGCCATTGTCGCAGCAGTAGATTGTGCCAACAATCCCTTGCATGTGGCGTGTAAATCGATTGTAACCGCGAAACCGGTGCTTGGGTTGGATGGTGCCGCGATGCTTGTTCTCAAACGAGCAGATTCGATTGCTCAAGAAGACATATTGGCAACTGTGTCAACCGATCTGGAAGGTGCGTCTGCTGTTGGAAATGTGTTGTCTCAATGTGGAGATGCCCATGCAGCACACGGTTTGGTGGACGTCGCCCTCAGTGTCATTTCAGGAAGGACCTTCCGTGTGGACACTGAAATCATGGTGGGCGATAGAGAATCCATTTGCGTAGCGTCATTGACAGAACAGGCGCCAGCACCCTTGGTTCTTGAACGACCGTTGGTCATGCGTACAGATGTGTTTGTGCCACCCAAATTGGGAGATGCAATGGAACGTGCGCCATCATTGCTACCGGTTCAACACTTGCATTCTTTGGACACAGGGTTGACACAGCACGATGAGGTTGCTGAAGTATCCATAATAGATGCGACACAGGCAGAGCGCGGTGCTCAACCCCAACACGTCCAAATTCACACGGTAAATATCGAAGCAAATGAGCATCTAAACGAGACTTTAAACGGATATCCAAACGGTACGGTGCTCTTTGAAGGTTTTGGACAACAATCAGTACAAGAACAAAATCAAGAACCAGTACAAGAACAAAGGGAGGGCAGTGTGAATCCAGCAACCTTATGGTGGCAAGAGTGGCAGATGCTCCAGCAGCAGCACCATCAGTTTTTGACCCAGCAGTCAGAATTGCATCAGCGGTTTTTACATTGGAATTCACAGATGAGCCAACTGTTGTTGCAACCAGGAAGTGTTTCTCTGAACAACACAACCGATGTGACCGATGAGATCGATGGTGTGGCGCAGATTCAGGCAGCAGTCCAACATAGTCCAGTATCATCTGGGTCAGAACCAACAGTTCATGGGGTTAATTCGACTCATACGTCCATTTCGTTGCCTAATTCATCTCCCTCAGCGTTTTCTTCATCTCCCTCGTCATCTCCCTCGTCATCTCCTTCAAAGGCAAGTGTGCCCAATTTGCTCTCTCATGATGTGGCGCCCACGGCTCCTCCACCAACAGGGATGACACTGGACAAAGACGGTCTCAAGTTTCATGCCTCTGGCAATATCTCTGAAATCTATGGTCCGTTGTTTGTACCTCAAGACCAATATGCTTTGCAAACGCGCATGCCGGAGCCACCGTTGCTATTGGCAGATCGAATGACGGGATTGGATGCGGAACCAGGGTCTATGAAGTTGGGAACCATTTGGACAGAAACCGACGTTGAACCAGACTCTTGGTTTAACCACGTTGGGCGTATGCCAGCGGGGATTATGATTGAGTCGGGGCAAGCAGACTTGATGCTGATTTCCTACTTGGGCATTGACTTGTTGACTCAAGGGGAGCGAGCCTATCGTTTGTTGGGGTGTGAACTGATGTACCACGACGATTTGCCGGCTGTGGGAGATACACTGTGCTATGACATTCACGTGGATGGACATGCCAAGCATGGAGATGTGAGACTCTTCTTTTTCCATTACGATTGTCGCATCAATGGCAAACCGCGTTTGACGGTACGACAGGGACAGGCTGGTTTCTTCACCACAGAAGAATTGGCAGATTCTGATGGGATTTTGTGGACACCTGAAGAGCAAGAATTGGTATCCAATCCAGCGCTTGATCCACCGACCTATGAACTGTCCGCGACCACTTTCACTGCAGAGCAAGTTCGTGCGTTTTCGGAAAGTCGCCCGTGGGAGTGTTTTGGCGATGGTGTGTTGCGTACCCAAACCCACACACGAACCCCAACCATCCAATCCGGCAAGATGTTGTTTCTGAAGTCGGATGTGTTTGTTGACCCCAAAGGTGGTCCATGGGGACGTGGCTATTTAAAGACGACAGTACCGATTACACCGGAAGATTGGTATTTTGAAGGGCACTTTAAGAACGACCCTTGTATGCCTGGCACATTGATGTTTGAAGGCTGTTTGCAGGCGATGGCCTTTTATTTGGCTTCCATGGGGTACACTGCAGACAGAGACGGTTGGCGTTTTCAACCTGTGCCCAACCGGCCTTATCCTTTGTTGTGTCGTGGGCAAGCCCTGCCGACCTCTCGAGAGTTGGTGTACGAGATATTTGTCGAAGAGTGTAGCAACGGTGAAAAGCCGTACATCATCGCAGACTTGCTCTGTACCATTGATGGTTTGAAGGCATTTCATGCTCGGGCGATGGGATTGGAACTGGTGCCCGATCACCCTTTGAGCACCTTGCGACATGAACAACCTGAGTTGCTGAATACCCTGGTGGATGAGTCCAGTGTTCCCATTGCAACCGATCGAGAAGGCTTTGCTTTCAATTACGAGGCGATGGTGGCATCGGCATTGGGCAAACCTTCAGCGGCTTTTGGTTCGATGTACAAAATATTTGACGGCGCTCGTAGAGTGGCGCGCCTACCTGGTTTTCCATACCATTTTATGTCGCGCGTCAAGCACATTGATGGAGAGTTGGGAACCCGTCAAGTGGGGACAAAAATCGTTTTGGATTACGATATTCCACACGATGCTTGGTATTTTGATGCCAATGGTGCGCAGGTCATGCCATTCTGTGTATTGCTGGAAGCCGCCTTGCAACCGTGCGGATGGTTGGCATCTGCCGTTGGATCCGCAGTGCCTGAACAAGAAGACCTCTCTTTCCGAAATCTAGACGGTACTGGCACATTGCACCGCGACATTATTCCGTTGACAGCCAGTGAGTTGCAAACCTTCGAAACAACGGTGACCATCACTGGAATCTCGAAGTCAGCGGGCATGATCATTGAATCCTTTGACGTTGAATGTCGAATTGCAGGTGAATTGATTTATGATCTAAAAACCGTATTTGGGTTCTTCCCAGATGCAGCATTAAAGAATCAAGTTGGTTTGCCCGTCGGTCCCGAATTGCGAAAGGTGTTTGAACAACCCAGCGCGTACACGTTGGATTTAACCGTTCAGCCGGCGTCGTACTTTTCAGGCTCGTTGAGATTGGCGGAACCGATGTTGTGCATGATCGATCGCATTACGGGTTACAATCCCAACGGTGGGACGCACAGTTTGGGTTGGATTCGAGCGGAAAAATCCGTTGATCCAAGTGAGTGGTTCTTCAAAGCGCATTTCTTCCAAGATCCTGTACAGCCTGGTTCTTTGGGGATTGAGGCCATGATTCAAGTATTGCAGTGGTACATGATTGAACGTGACTTGGGCAAAGAATTCAAGAATCCACAGTTTACGTGTTTGGGATTGGAGCAGTCTATGCAGTGGAAGTACCGTGGACAAGTGATCCCCGAGAACAAAATCATTACGACGACGATGGATGTTGTGGAAGTGGGGACAGATGCTGTGGGACTTTTTGCGCGTGCAAATGCGTCTTTGTGGGTGGATGGAAAACGCATCTATGAAGCCATCGATATGCGCATGCACATTGTAGAAGGATAAAATCCTCATCTTGATTGATCTTTGTTGAGTGAACCGTTACAAATACCAACATTTTTTCCAAAACACAGTGTGTATGGTGAAGGGGAG
>CBFIFY010000034.1:0-44687 GCA_965661985.1 uncultured Myxococcota bacterium
TCATCTCAAACAGTCGATGGACACTGGGGCGACGAAGGTCGGCATCGATCAACAGAACACGCTGTCCAGACATTGCCATGACGGCAGATAGGTTCGATGACGTAAAGGACTTTCCTTCTTTTGGAACAGCAGAGGTGACCAACAACAACAGTTGGTCTTTGTTGCCCGTCCGGAATCTGATATTGGTGCGAATAGAACGCAAAGATTCTGCAACAGGTGAGCGTTGTCGGCTGTAAGAATAAATCGCTCGCTCTCTGTTGGATGGAATTAGAGCCATATCCTCAGGATCGATCACTGGCACAACCCCCAACAGCGGCATGCCCAACATTTGTTCAAGGTCTTCAGTGGATTTGATGGAATTGTCCAAGAACTCTAGCAAGAATGCCAACGCTGCCCCACCCAAGAGTCCCAACATAATCGACAGGGCAATGTTTTGGATCAAGTTTGGACTAACAGGTTCGAAGTCTGGCTCTGCTCGGTCCACAAATCGAATGTTGTTGGCACTCATAAACTGCGAAAGGTCGACCTGCGACAAGCGAGAATCCAAATCCTTGAAGATCGTTTCATTTCGTGTCGCTTCAGCCGTTAAAAACTCGAGTTCAATCAACTTTCGATCCAGCGTTTTGATTTCTTCTTTGACGCGCTCAATCTCAGATTCAAGTGCCAACTTTCGTTCTTGTAGCTGATTCAGTTGCACTTGTTTTTCAGCAAGAATGGCCTGCAACTCATTCTGAACCAATCCCTGAAGCCCTTCTATCTCTCCTTTTATTTCAATAACTTCTGGATGACTGGGCAAATAGTATACGAGCATTTTGTTGAGTTCTTTTTGCAACTCAGCCTCTTTGCTCAAGTAGGATTGTAAGGTTGGAGACTCACTCATTTCCTGACTCGCCAACACACGCCACAATCCAGACTGTATAGACTTTTCAAACTGTTCTGCCTCAACCGTCAGTGTAACCAACTCTGACTGGGTCTTATTGAACAATTCGTGGGCAAGTTTCATTTGATCCAAAACAGAGTTGTGACGCTCTTCGATGCCAATCAAGTCATGTTCGAACTTGTATTCATGCACGCGTTCGTCAGCATTGAGTTTTTCCTGTCGATACCGCTTCAATTCCTTATCCAACCACTGCAATGCTTGTTTCGTAGCTGCTTGTCCTCTTTCTAAGTTGTTCTCCATGTACACTTCTGCAATGGTATTCGCGATGAGTGCAGCCATCTCAGGATTGGAATCTTCCACCTTGATCACAAACAACGTGGTCTCGGAGTGCATGATCAAAATCATCTTTGAACGCAATTCTGCAATCGGATCATCTTCTTCGTCGAAGCTGGTCACCCCATGTTCTGTCCGTAAACGTTCGAGCACCTTACCCATGATTGTGTTGCTTTTGACGATCCGATGTTGAGTGCCATAATACAACCGAACAAAATCTTTGGAGCCAGTGCGAGCACCCAAAGTTTCGACTTCTTCTACTTCCATGACTTTTGGTGCTACGGGCATGACTTCGATGACCGCACGAGCGGCGTACACTCTTTCAGCAAAAAATGTTGCCACAACCGCCGTTACAACCAACACAGAAGCAAAGATGAAAATGATTTTGCGTCGAATTTTCAAAATGGCAATGTACTTTTCCAAGAGTGGTTCTAAACCAAGCTCATTTTCATCCATTTGGGGCATACTATCACCGTAAATTATTATCTGTCTTTCTGATTTGATCAAACTCGACAAAACCGTCTGACTATTTAACGCATTGCATAAAATATCCCAAATTGCTACTCTATCCGACTACACTTTCAAAACGACTATAGTTTTTGTGAAGCAAAACCGATGGAATTCCAATGCCCCGTTCTATGTTGACAATCCTTGTGTTCTGGTCTTGTTCCATTATCGCTCTGGGAGCAGGCAAAGCAACCATTGAGCAATGGTGGGTTCCAATTGGGTGTTGCATTTCTGGATTGTGTTTGTGGATGCAAAGAAAACACGTCTCCATTCCAAACTCGCATCGCAAGTGGTTGTTTCTCTATGTGCTCTGGTGGTCAGTACTGTTACTTCCCATGCCGTTCGAATGGATCAATCTGTTGCAAGGCGATCTTGGCAATTACAGACAACTGTTACATGAGCACTTGGGTCACACCTACAGCACAATCGCCATCCATCCAGCCCAACATCTTGTAAATGGTGCCATTCCTCTTATGATGTACGGCTTCTATATGTCGACACAGTATTCAACAGCCACAAATCGCCAATGGAACCAAATTCTGTTCTGGCCTCTAGTGGCGTTTTCAATCTACGGTGTTCTACAGCACCTGTTGAGCATTGACTTCACTCTTGGGTTGGTGGACCCACCATCCTATTTGCGTGGACCAGTATTTGGAACCTTCATCAATGGAAACCACGCAGCCTATTTTATGGTTTGCGGACTTCACCTCAATCACCATAGGGACGACAAATCATTACACAAATGGGCGATTGTGCTGCTGTTGGCGCTCGGTGTCTGGATATGTGGTTCAAGGGGTGCAATCGGGCTTTTTGTGGGTTCGATCTGTTGGCTTCATCGTCCGACATGGGTCACTGTTGGACGTACATTCACACTGTTGGTAGCGGTCTTGTCCATCGCATATATTGGATATCATTCAGAAGTCAACGCGTTTAGTCATGGTCGCTTGCAACTGTGGTCCGACTCCCTTGGGTTGCTGCCATGGTCTTGGCACTTTGGACTGGGCATGGCTGGATTTTCTTCCGCCTATCCATTGGTCAAAAGCATTCCCGAATACATTCACAGTACACACCTTCATCTGGAATATTTGGAGTGGGTTTTCAACACTGGTTTCATTGGAACGATCCTAATGATGCGTGTCCTTTGGGGAATTTGGAAAGGACGCCATACGGAGGGTCCTTGGATTGGAATAGTCGTAGTGCTGGGCATAGCGAGTTTGGTTGACTTTCCTCTGCAACTGAATGCCCTTGCACTTTTTTGGACGATCGCTTTAGGACGACTCTCTAGACCACATATCGAGGAATCCACTAATACTGGACCGTTCCTTTCCGGTTCAATGGTTGCAACAGCCATGGTTGTCTGGCTCGTTCCCATTGTACATCCGATGTATGCGATACACGACGAAACGGGTACAACATCCCTGTCTCATCACCTGCTTCATCCCACACTCTTGGAACAGCATGTTTGGACTGAAATCCAAGAAATTCCCGTATCGACAGAAGACCCCCTATTGTTCCAACTTCCACTGAACAAATCCAATGAACAAACGGTCTTAACGTTAAATCCACTCATTGAACGACACGCCAAGTTGTACAGCAGCAACATCGAAGCCCAACGCTTGCTCGCTCGGTGGTACAGAAGATTGGGGCAGTTTGATGAATCGTGTCGCATTTGGCAATCCGTGTGGACTCTCAAAACACCGACTGTACGCCAAAAAGACCAATGGGTTGCTGAAGGACTGGCCTGTCATCCCAATATTTGGCTTGTGTTGAGTACCCTTCCAGACAATACTCGTATTTTGTTAACAAGCGCACAAATACTGAATGCGCAATCTCAAGTGGAAACCGTTCGTTTTCTATTGGAGAGAGCCGTTGAATCGGAAACACCGCCCACCCGAAGCCTTTTGCATCTGACACAATGGCACATTCAACAAAAAGAATTTGAGAGGGCATGGCAACTTCAACAACGTCAAACCCCAACAGTGCTTCAAACAAAAGCAGAACGGTGTGCCTACTTCAAAAACGAAGCCGCATTGGGAACGCACTATCTAGTTGAAGGCACGCATCAGACCTATCAAACTTTATTGGAAGAGTGTGGAACAAAGCCACACTGGCAAAACAATCGATGGTTTTCGGGACTGAAAGAAGGCATTCCCAATATCATTGAAGAAGTAGAAGAAGTGGTCGAGAACTCTCCAGCGAAAAGGCGCATCTTTTGGTTGCACCTTCAACATGCACACAGTCTTCAACACAATGCCCAAGAAGCCTGTGCGTGGTTACAAATCGGCTTTCGACACTTCAATCAGGCTCCAAAAGCGGCAGATGTCAATGCCTGTCTGAACGGTTCCGCACCATCCATCAATTCAAAGTGGGTCGTACAAACACGAGACACAATCGACACCAAAGTCTCCCAATAGACATCCATACGCAAATACGATATACGTAGATACTCGGAAATGGCAATATGACAAGTTCAAACGACTCAACACAAGACATCGACACACTGCGACAGCAAATCTTGGATGAACTAGAACAGGAGCACCAAGAACGTGAAGAACGTGCTCAACGCAAAGCAGAACGCAGAAAACAGAAACGCCAAGTCGAGAAGCAGCGCAGCAAAGCCGTGGAAGAACTTCGAACCAACATGCGACGAGATTTTTACAAGTCCAAGGGATACGAAGAACGAATTGACCCCACCGGACGAAGAGTTTATCTTTCACCGACTGAACTTGAAAACAAAAAAAGAAAGAAAAGTCGTCGACGCAAAAAGAGCGTCACAGTATCAACTTGGTTCAAAGAACTTGGTTTGGGAGATTGGCCAGTGTATCTTGGCATCGCAGTATTGGCTGTTGTTGTGGGTCTGATACTGGCTGGCAAGAGTTGACTCGTACACAATACGAGTGCTGAGGTGTCTCCCCTTATCTAAAGAGACCCGTTGCTTTTGTCCGAGTTTAAAATCTCTGCCGGAACCTGTTTGCGCTGAATCCATGTACTCATCCAACCCAACGGTACAGCAATAAAAGCAATCAAGGTGACTACCGATAAGCCCACCACAATCATCTTCCCCATCGAATGCAAGCCTCGATTGGTCGCAAACAACAGACTCGAAAAAGAAAGAATGGTTGTTGCTGCCGACACAAAAGCAGCGAAGCCAGTCGTTCTCAAAGCAAAACGAATTCTACCGGGTCCTTCGTCAGAAATTCGATGAAGCAAGTGAATGATGACATCAATTCCGATGCCCATCACAATGGGGATTCCAACAAAATTTACCAGTGAAATTTTCACATTTGAAAAATACAGTCCCGCTCCGGCACAAGACATCCCCATCAACAAAATCAACACCGCGGAGAGAGAGCGTCGTATGGAGCGCATATCCAGCCAAGAAAACAAAAACACCATCGCCAAAGCCGCGGCTGAAATGTTGACGCCATCTTTTGAAATCAAGCGATACAACGACGCCATTGCCAAATATTCACCGGCAATTTCCATGTCGACATCCAGTGCATCTGTAAACAAGGAATCAATTGATTTTGCCAATTGGTTGTTCTCTCGGATGTCCCACATATTTCCATCGGGCAACAACATCAAGCGATGGGTACTGCCGCTGGCGCCGAGCAATCCTTGCACCATCACAGGTAGGTCTGACTTTTCTATGGGTTCCAACGTTTGATTTTGAAGTACCTGTAGGTTCTTTTGAATGGTCGTGGGTAAATAGACCATATTCGGCTCTTTGCCCAGGTCTTGCAGGCGTTGCAAAACTTCTAGTCTCTGGGATTGATCTGGAGGCAAAATGGAATAAATGGAGACCGACTGCTGTAGGTAAGGTGTCTGTTGCTCTTGAACCACTTTGACCGCATGATTGTGCACTGTCAACAAGTCTTCTTCATTCCCCACACTGATGACCAAAGGCTGAAAAGATTTTTTTGCCACCGATCTCTCTGCTGCAGACAACTCGTTGTATGCCAAACCATTGGGGCGCAAAGCCGAAAGATCATACTCAAAAGACAGTTGAGGAATCACAGTCCACGACAACGATGCCAACAAAGCAATGCCCATCAACCACCATTTGGCACTTCGGTACTGAACTTCTACACCAGCCTTAAACGGTGGTCGCAACAAAGAGGCATCTGATTTTTGATTGTCCAACCACAATATCATCAGTGGCAAGGTCAACAGAACCGAACCCAAACAAAAAATGACACCAGCTGCCAAGACAATCCCCAGCTGTTGAAAACCGACAAAACCTGCAAATCGCAAGGCCATAAAACCACCTGCAGAGGTAATTGCCGCCGTAACACAGGGTGGACCTGAACCTTCAAAGGCAATTGCCATCGCCTCACGTTGGTCTCCCACCTCTGTCAACTCTTCTCGGTAGCGAGAATACAAATGAATGGCAAAGTCAACCCCCAGTCCCAACAATATCGCTGTAAAAGTGGAAGTAAACGTATTCACTTCACCGATGACCAACGCCGTAAAGCCCCATGTCACACTTGAACCCACAATCAATGGAAAGAACAAGATTGGCAAAGCCTGCAAATCTTTAAATGCTACAGCCACCAATACCAATACCAACAGAAAGGATACGACCGACGTCGTCGATATATCTTGAATGATGACTTCACGGTCTTCAACGGCATGGCGATAGGCTCCTCCAAGCCATACCAAGTCGACATTTTCCGCATCAAAATCTGTCTGTTCCACCAACTCATTGGCAAAGGACCAAAAGGGTTGAGCAAAATCCGGGTCATATGGAGACCCTGTTGGACGAACGATCAACCGATAAATACCATCATCTGGAGTCGGCAACACACCATCGGGATTGGAGAGTTTTTCTGTCAGTGGTCCCAAAGCAAAAAGTTGCGAGGCCAACATTGGGTTGCTCGCTGCCGGACCCAAAGCCAAACCACCTTTTAAGCGTGTTTCCAAATCTTGTAATTCTGCTACTGTCAATTGCAGCAACCCTAGACGTGTTTGCCAATCGACCGGTACTTCGTAGACAGCAAACTCGACCATGTCACTTTGTTCAAACTGTCTCTGCAATTGATTCAGTACACGATGTGCATTGTCTTGTTCGCCTTTGACCCCAATTGTTAAGGCACCCAATTTGCCATCTTCTTGCTGCAACCGTTTTACGGCTTGGGTCGTTGGTTCATCGGGAGGAAGCAACTCCAATATATTGGTGTTGATCTTCATAAAAGACGCCGCAATCAATGAACAGAGCACAATCGTCGCTACAATGCCCCACGCCAACCGAACATGACCAGCAATCCACAGAACCAGTCTTCTAAAAATGGACACAGAATTCATTCGTACATTTCAAGAACGTTGACCTTTTCTTTGACCACTGGGATGCGAAACTGGACACCCAAATTGAGGCTAAATCCCAAGCGACCAAAGCGTTCCGGTGGATCAACTCGAGCCACATTAGACTCTTCCAGATTGACACTGAGGATACCACCATCTTGCTGTTGCACGGTGGGCGCATTTTGAAAATTGAGTACAGCGCCAATGGGTACGTGCGCGTAGACATCAAAAACTTCATTCATGCGTATTTCGCCCCCAAGCAAGACTTCAAGGGTGGTAAAGTTTGCGGCAGGCAGATCTGGATAGACTTCTCCACCAAAATCAAAGTTCATTCGACCAGCGCGATAGTTCACAACTTGTCCTCCGACCACTGGACGAACGCGTGGCATGACCAAAGGGGTATACAAAGCTTGAACGCCGATGTAGGATGTGTTTGTGGCATAACTATTTGCCGGTGGGACGGCTGAAAACTGACCGATTACAAAAGAGTGCACATCCAACTCAAATGAGCCAGTTGTCACGCCGCCCATGATGCCCACATCCAACTCTGGCATCACACCATAGGACACTGAGCCTGTCACATCCAAGCCACTTCCACGCTCAAGCGTTTGCCACGCATAAAGGTCAATTGGGGACAGGTCTATGTTTGATTTCGCAATTCTTCCGTAGTACTTACCACCATAGAGTCCATTCGCAACGCCCAAGTCGCCCCGAATGAGAACTTGTCCACGACGTCCCTTGTTCAACGCTTTCCACCGTGCCAGAGACATTCCTGAATTAAAATACACCAAGTATTCCTTGGGCTTCATTCCCAAACGGTCCCATTCTTTTGACCCCTCCATCTGCATCATATATTCGAGATCTTCTTGGGTCAAAACCTTTTCGTCGACTTCAATTTCTACGCGTTCCTCAACAGATTCTGCACCACCTTCTGATTGCGTAAAGTCGTCCATCTCGGCAACATCTTCATCACTTGGTCCTGTGTCAGCCTCTTCTTCGCTGCGCATGTCTATTTCTTTGGAAATGGTACCGTTCAAAATCCCTGTCAACGTTCTGGATACCGTTTCAGCAAAAATGTCTTCATTGCCTTCTGCAACTTGAGTCTTCAATTGGAAAACCTCACGGGCTGTGGATATCTCAATGATGCGCACATCAATTTCATACCCCCGCTCCAACGGTGCAACCTTACCCGTAACCGAGAACGTCACTTCTCCAGTTTTTCCAACCACAAACGCACAGCCCACAAACTCATCAGGCAAACATCCCATCATATAATCTGTAGCACTCACGTCGTGAATGTCTTTCATTTCATCTACTGAACGCCCGACAACGACTTTGTTTCGAGCCAATTCATCCAATAGGATGTTGGCGATTTGGTCGGCTTCAGTTTCTGCGGCCTTATCGGTTGCAATAAATGGAGCCACAAAGACAGGTTCTGCTGCTTGAGCGATTGAAAGAAGCATAGAAGCAATCAGCATAATTCACACTCCAAAATGGATGAATGGTTCGTATTACTCTAACCGATTTTATTCAGGTGGTGTTGATGGTTTCAAAGTAGGTTGTGACAGTTTTCGTCGAACAGACATTCTTCGACGCTTCGGTGTACTAGCGCGCTTCGTCAATTGTCTATCTGCGGGGGGCTTCAACCACACCAGTGTTTCTAAATGCACCGTATGGGGAAACATCTCATACACTTTGATGTCTTCAATCGTCCAACCCATCTCTCTAAACAACATCAAATCTCGTGCCAGTGACTTGGGATGACAAGACACATAGACCACCGCCGCAGGATTCAATTCGTCCAATGAAGCCACCACGCCATCCGCCAACCCACTTCTCGAGGGGTCCACGACGATGAAAGGAGATGCCGTTTGAATTTTTCTCTCCACCGCGTCAAGTTGCTCAAACACGTCACCACTCACAAATTCAACGTTGAGCCCTTGGTCGGATGCCGATTGTTTGCCTCTTTGAATGGCACCGTCCACTTGTTCAATACCCATGGCCCAACCGTGCTCTTTGCCCAACGCCAATGTGAACAGCCCAACCCCACAGTACAAATCGATCATTGGGTGTTCTCGATACGATTTGGAAATCTCCAACACGTCTTGTTGCAAGCGCTCTGCCACCGGAATGTTTACTTGAAAGAAATCACCAGCACCAATTCGATACTCAATTCCACCTAAACGCTCTGTAATCTCTCGCTTGCCAACCAGAGTACTGGTGCGCACACGGCCTTGAATATCTCGCACAAAGATGGCATTGCCTTTCTCAGAATTGAGGTGAATCAACACGCCTTCAATCTTATACGGCAGTTTGTAAATTCGCTCAGCCAACTCTTGAATGAAGTGTGTTCGCTGAGTGACCACCAACGTAACCAAGATCTGCTGTGTCGCCTTGCTCTTTCTAAGAACAACATATCGAACGCCACTGCGATTTGAAGGTGTATAGGGAAAGATTTTCAACACCTCTAGCAAATGGGCAATCTTCTTGCCAACCACATTCAGTTCATTGTCGGTCACCACACAATCTGGAATCGGAACAATCGAACCATTTCGGTTGCGCGCCCCCAACCGTAAAGCGCCATGCTTTGCCCTTCCTGCAACGAGTTTGCTGACCATTCGATAGCCCTCATCGGAGCCCACATGCACAATTTCGGTTGGCCATGAGACTGGCGTGAGGCTGACGGGGGGCGCACTGCTATCGGCTTGTTCATCCTGCCAAGCCATTTCAGCTTCGGTCATTGCGGTCATAAAGAGTTTGAGTTTAGAATCATCTTGACCTGCTTTATTCATATGCATGAATGGACAACCACCGCAGCGGTCGTAGCGCTTACACTTGGGATCAATGCGATAAGGAGAGGCCTCAACAACTTCTTTGACATACCCAAAGTTTTGATGTTGCCCACTGTGGGTCACTTGGACAATCGCTTTCTCCTGAGGAATTCCAGACCATATCAATGTGCGCTTTCCATCTGCATTTGAAACAACAGCCTCTCCCTTTGCGCTCCAAGAGTTGGCAACCATTTCTCTGGGTTTCGCCCCCACTTTGCTTTTTCCACGCTGTTGCGTTCCTCGTTTGTCCTGAGAACCAGAATGAGACCCAGAATGAGACCCAGAATGAGACCCAGGACGGCTCGACTTAGATCCTCTTCCTGGTTGCTTAGATTTTCCGCCTTGAAATCCTTTCTTCGGCTTTCCTGAGAACTTCTTTCGCTCCTTGGGTCGTCCACTTGCCCCTTCTTCTCGAGATTTCCCACCTACCGCAGAACGTTTCTTAAAGGAAGACTTTTTGTTGTTTTTGTTCGATGAGCCTGAGGAACGGCGACTGTGCATGGTATTACTCTTTGAAGATGGTAGTCAGGGGATTACAGGGACAGGATAAAATGGTTCTTTACAACTTTTGTTTTGAAACATTGTTCTTTTCAACATTGTTTTCCACAATGACTTACATGGGACGGAGACCCTTTGCAGACATCAATCCAAAAATGATGGTCACAATGAGAAGTTCTACACCGATCCCAATGGTCAACTTGTTGGATGCATCACCACCTTCCAACAAATACGCAATATCTGGCTTCACCAGTCGCTTCGCGACGACTTCCATGGGTCCCCACAAAAATAAAGCAGACCATGCCCACCACATATTAAGGATGGGTGCACCACTCCATTTTACAGCCCAAATCGATACACCCAAGACCAATGCTAGGCGTCCGACATTCAAGACAACACTGTGCAATATCTTAATGAGTTTGCCATTCTTTTTGGGGAACAATACCAACCCCAAATTGAGAAGTGCAAAACCAAACATCAAATAGGCCAACGCCTTGTGACCGTGAATCAAACCGATTTCCATAGTGAACCTTCCAATTAGCAGTTTTGTTTATCTATCCAGTTGTACACTTTTTTTCCACCCGACATCAACGCAAGGTCATCGCAGCATAGACTTTGGCAAGATGGTGCGCAAAATTATCCATATTGTCAATGGCCACATATCCGTTGGGACCGTACATTGTTGGCAAGTATTCTTGACCATACGGGTCTACAGTGATGCAAAACGGGGTAATACCAGCCTCCCGGGCTTCCACGATGGCTTGACGGGTATCGGACTGCGCTTGATGGTCAAAATAATACTTGTCTCCACAATCCAATGGTTTGCCGTCGGACAAAATAAACAAAATCTTTTGCTGATGAGCCCATGTTTTCATCTTGGCAGTGGCATGACGAATTGCAGCACCATCGCGGTTTTCCAATTTCCATTTCAAACTTCCCACTTTGGCCTTGCTGGCCTCCTGCCATGGCTCATGCAACTCTTTGGCTATGTAAAAAACGACTTGCTCACGCCCAAACCCACTGAATCCAAAAATGGCAAATGGATCACCAATACTGGCCAATGCCTCCGACATCAACAACAATGCTGATTTCTCCACGTCCAATATGGGAATCGCGCCTTTGGTAATTTCATTGGTACTTGACGACAAATCCACAAGAAATGCCACCGCTGGATCTCTGTTGTGAACAATTGCCTTAGAATACAAATTGTCATTGGGTGTTTGCCCCATTTTTCTTTGAATTCGCGCATCCATCCACTTGTCAAACTCCAAACGATCCCCATCATTCAGCCCTCGCTTTCGAGTTGTCAATCCGTCTCTGAGCATTTGAAAAACGGAGCGGACTTTCCGCATTTCCTGACCATGCTCAAGTTGAGTCTGTTCCCAAAACTGAAGCCCTTCAGGACGAGGGTTGATCGACACCTCACGAACCAAAGTCCAATTGTACCTCCAATCACCCATCGTTGCATCCCACTCTGGATACCGATACCGTCCTTCTGGAATCGGCTCTCCATCCACCACAAACTCAGGTGGCAAATCTGGTACTTCTCGTTCTGATCGTTCCCGATCGGCCAACATCCCTCCTCTGCTACCAGGATGTGCATCTAGAAATGCCAACTGCTCGTCAAAATCCACAATCATACGCTGACGATCGGCAAGGCTGTTGTTCACATCAGGGTTGCTTGGGGCTGTATCGTGTTCCTTTGACAAAAACTTTTGAGAGTTTTGAGCCTTAAATCTCACTCGGCGCCGAGAAGATTGGGTGTGTTGAGTATCAAATGTCGTTGAAACCACTGTGGCCATTCCTGTTGTCAACTGATGCAACGAAGAAAAAAGTCGCCCCATCACTTGAATTGTATCTTCAACCTTTTTGCCTGTGCTTTGTAAAGAAAGCAACCTCTCTTTGTATTGCATGACGGCGGTGTGGATTGGTATCTTAGAGGGAATGTCATAGAGCATTCGAAAGACATCCTGCAAAGCTCGCTGAAATCCACTTTGCACAGACTCATTGCAAAATGCTGTGGACTCAGACACAAGTTGTGCGCGAACCTTTGGATACACACCGGGATAGACGCTCTCAAGATGAGACAATATCCGAAACTCTTCCAATGCAAAGAATATCTTTTTGGCCAAGGATTGATTTGGAAAGGAACGAAAAAATCGCTCCATCATCAATTCATTCTCTCTGGGTTCTGGAACAGAATCCAGCACATCTTCAACATTAAATTCAAAACTGCCAAATTCAAAAAATGCTGTCAATCTTGCAACCCACAATCGATACTGTTGCCACCCCTTTCGCTGTAAATACACCCCATCTACCTCTGTCCCCTCTGTACCCTCTGCCGATACTTCAACGAACGCAGGCAAATACAAGTCGATGCTGTCGGTGTGAGGTCGACGCTCTGTGAGGTGTATTTGTACCAAGCCTTGCCATTTTCCCAAGTGACTTTCCATGTATGGCCAGAGACGACGCTGTAAGTCATCGATATATACGCGCTTGGATTGAACAGTCCACGCATCCATACTTTGACGCGTTTCTATTCGCAACAAGGAACCAGCAGTACGAACATCCCCTTTCGAATTGGCAAGGGCATATGTCACCCACTGGTGAATCCAATCGTCGTCAAATTGCTGGACCCACTTCGGCAACAACAACCAAATCTCTTTGGTCCACTGCGGCAAATCAGACGGAAGGGACCATCGCTGACACAAAGGCACAAACAAACGCTGTATTCTCTGACGGTGCAGGTTCGTACAACCACTCAAATGTTCTTTGACATCTCGAACAACGACGTCCGTGAGTCCATCCAGATGACGCAACTCCAATAAGGTTGCGACCAACCATTGACGAAACTCTTTGCCAAACTGAGCATCCCACTGTGGTATCTCACCGAGAACCTGTCTGCCCAAGGATGGTGAATGACGCATCAGTTGACTCAATTGTCCACCCGATTCCTTGATATTTCGCAATTTTTCGCGCCATCGGATGGGCATGGAAACTCCTTCGACAATCGATAATCTCTTTGATAAAGATAACATAGCCAACGTAAATGATTTTGAGGATACGCCATGTTTTCCAAGTTTCACACCCCAACCGCAATTGTTTCTCTCTTGACGGGTCTTGCCCTTTGGAGTGCTTCAGTGCAAGCGAGTGAACCCCCATTGGTGGAGCCATCCCCACTTGGAGACATCAAAAATCGACGAGACGCCGCCATCGTGATTGGAAATGAAAACTATTATCGTCTACCGCAAGCTCTCTATGCTTACAACGATGCTTCGGCAATGAACCAATTCATGCAAAACACCCGACGCATCTCCAAATATCGCATGACCTATCTTCAAAGTGGAAAGGAAGAAGAACTCAGAAAGGCACTGTCAAAATATTACCGACGGACCTCTCGCAAGGGTACGCTTTGGATTTACTTCGCGGGGCATGGGTACACCGACAGCAACGGCAATCGATACTTATTGCCGATTGATGCGGATCCAAATGACTTACAAAGTAAAGGCATCGAAATCAACGACATCTTTGAACAAACCAGTCAAAAGGGCAACCGCGTGGTACTCATTGTTGACGCAGGGTTTGGCACCATCGGTCGAGACGGCTTGCCCATCACGGATTTCAAAGAAAACACCCCCTATGGAATTGCCCAAAATGACCCAGATCAGGTCTTGTGGTTGGCGGATGAAGGAACGCGAAATTCTCCAATATACATCCAAGCTCAACACTCAATTTTCACCTATTTATTGCTGGGCGGCATCAAGGGATGGGCAGACGGTGAACGTACGGGAACTCCAGATGGAACTGTCACCATGGGAGAATTACAACAATTTGTACAAGACAAACAACGTCAACTGGGTCAACCCAATCAAAGCACTGTTTTTGAACATCCAGATGTCTTGGACTGGGAAATCCACTCTTCTCCCGAATTGGCTCCTGCACCAACAGATGCAAAGTTTGAGGAAATGTCCATCGCCATTCGAATGCGAAATTTTGCAAACCAAGCAGACAGCATCAAGGCGGAAGCACAGAAAGTCTGGAACGACGTACTCTACGACGTGCAAAAAGGTGGTACACAGGGTGAAGAATCGTTGCAACGTTTTGTAGAGCGCTTTGGCGAGAGCAGCATCAAAATGACTTGGATGGTCCACATTCCAGAGGTTCTCAAAGCACAAAGAATGTTGCGCGACTATGAAAACCTTGGAAACATCGTCGCCTTCGATCCCAAAATGTGTGAAGACTTGAGTCTACTCGAGGCAGACGCCATGCTCGGAGAACTGAGCAAAGAAGTCATCGCCTGTCTTGAGGCACAGTTGCGACTTGAAAGGCTACAAAGTCAAAAGTCACACATTTCAACACTGCTGATCAACAATGATCAAAGCAAGAAAGACTGGGAAAGTTGGGAAATCCGCGTTCGCAACCACCTTCGAAACATTGATCGCTCTCAACCCGATATGACCTTTGCCTTTGCGGTGTTCTTGCAAAACAAAGGCTCTGAATACTTTAAAGAAGCTCTGTATTGGACAGATTACACCTTTGAAACCCGCAACCAGTGGCCCGAGGGACAGGATTACATGACCAAGTCCAACAAACTGTTCAAACTTCGCGCCCAACTCGCGTTGGAACTGTGGATGCAGGCTGAAAAAGCCTACACCAAGGAACGCACTGCTGAATTGGACCAAATCACCAAAGAAGCCCGTGGGTTGGCCAAAGATCTATCCAAAGAGTGGCTGGACTATGCGCGACAAGCAGAACTGCCTGCCAACGATGCCTTCAACATGTGTCTGTCTACCGCCACCGACCCAGAATTCTGCAAAGAATAACACTGAATCCAGCACAAGACTGATTACATCAAGCCAATCCGACGTCGGGCAAACCAACAGTTGGGACCACCTCTCTCAAAATCACGACAACATTGTGGTCTGTCGGCGTAAATCGAGCATTTCATATCTGATTGCAGGGCCGCACAAGTGTTGTTTGCGCGTCGACGCATTTGATAGCGACCATCTCTTTTCACAATCCAATTCGGCTGTTTCTTCCGCACTGGGTCTTGTCGACTCAATTCAACAACGTCAAATGCCGATCCACAACAAGCACCACACTCCAAACAATCCAAAGATTTATCGGTCCAATACGCACAGGCAGACCACGTTGCTTCAACGCGGGTGAAATTGCTCCCCACACAACGTAGTTTTCTCGGTCCAGGACCCCGAACATGAGCCCAAATACAGGTTCCACAGGTCTGATTTTTGGTAGGATTTTCCAATCGGGAAAAACCAGAGGGGTGTAGAGAAGAAGCCTCAGCCACCAGTCACCACAGTTCCTGATCCAGCAACCAATGAACCACCACCACCACAATGCGCCGTAGAGTCACCCAATCGCGATGCGGGAATTCCATTGAAGAACACAGTCCCAGAACCACCAGCAACCACCCAAGTATTGGGGCCACAGCACCCACTATGGACTCCTGGGTCACCGATTCTCAACACTGGTTTTCCATCTGCCAATACATCTGGAGAACCACCGACGCCAGGACCCGATACACCATGTGCGCAACAATTCTTACCGTGAGAATCGCCTGGACAAACAGCAGTGTCACCAATTCTTGACTGTGGGGGCATAGAAACTCCAAAAGTGTGTAACTGTCTCAAAATATTGATAGGCTAAGTTTAGCATATAGAAGGAGTGGTTGCCAAAAGATGACACGATTGAACAACAGATATGACTTGATGAACGTTTTGGCGGAAGGTGGAGAGAGTGTGGTCTACATGGCCAAGGATACCCACACGCAAGAAAGAGTGGTCATCAAACGCACAAAGAATGGCATTTCGTTGGACGACGGAACAAACTGGAAGCGTGGTGTTACCCTGCTGAAACAATTGGACATCGACAGTGTTGCTCGAGTGTATGACGCGTTTTTACACGAATCAGATTTGGTAACCTATGGCTATGTCGTACAACAATATGTGGAGGGGGAAACTCTGGAAGCCGAGTTTAATCGCAAACGATACACACAAAACGAAGTTCTCGAAACTGTACGGGACATTATGGGCATCGTTCAGCAGTTGCAAGACTTTAGCCCTCCGGTTCTTCACCGTGACATCAAGCCAAGCAACATTATCCGTCGAATGCGAGACGGAAAACTTGTTCTCTTGGACTTTGGACTGGCTACAGAACAACAATTTTCTGAATTTGGACACACCTTAGGCGTCGGAACACTCGGCTACCAAGCACCTGAACAAATTGAAGGCACCCCCAAACTGAATACAGATGTTTATTCTGTTGGTGTCATTGCCCTTCAGTTGCTGACCCGTCGACACCCAAAAGATTTGCTGTGGGGATACGATTTAAAATGGGAAAGTGCTGCACAATTCCTTCATGAAGATTGGAGGGATTGGTTGAAGAGCGCACTGGCAGATACAGACGAACGATTTGTCGATGCTGCAACTGCATTGATACCGCTCGAAAAACACGGATTTGGACAAAGAACCAGTCAGCCCCCTCCCTCCATACCGAAACAGAAGTCTGACCCTGCAACACAGCAGTCCAATGCCAAACCAGAAACGATGACCGCCAATCGTTCAAGTAGAGCCCCATCGTTTAACCAGCCCACATCGTTTGATCAGCCCCCTGCAAGAACACAACCCACACCATCCAATCGAAATGAACTCCAGCAAACAAAACAATTCCTGGTCGCATCGGGATGCAGCTTTTTCGTTCTGGGCATCTTTGCGATTCCTTTCATCGCTTACTTCTATCAGAAGAAAAAAAGACTTGAGCGCGAAATGAATCAAGACCAAATGAATCAAGACTAGTCGAGTGCCCCTTCACTCTTTGGCCCGTCCTTGTATGGTACGAGAACGAGAATGAGAACTATGACTATGGCTATGGCTATGACATCCCAAAGATTGCTTGTCCCCATTGTATTGTGGCATTGACAACGACAAGTGTATGGTTCCACACGCCATGGATAAATCCTTCAACGCTCAACCCCAGTACATGTGACAACAACATGCCGTAACTGAACAAAATTGCGCCAGGCAGAAATACCCATACAAATGGAAGTCCCACCTTCAAAAAGTCTGGTTGTTTGGGATGAATCTGTCGCCAAACGTAGATGATCTCAAACCCAAAGACCGCCCCAAGCAACAAAGATCGTTGCAGACCATTCAATTCAAACACCGGCTCAAGCAACAACGCGATGAGGGTTGCCAATGGAAAAAAGTACGGAGAAATGGTGATCAACCAATTGCCTTCACCACCAACATACTGAACGTGCCCCCCTTTTCTCCAACTTACAGAAAAGTCCGTTACCCGATGCAACGTACACCAAGCAAACAACACGTGCACACATTCGTGAATGAAGGTGGGTAGCCAAGAACCAAACAGACGCGAAGAAAAGAAGAATCGCCAAATCAAAAGGTACACAACAGTGCCCAACCAAAAGTGGGCATGCCCTGAATCTAAGGTATTCAATACAAGCCCCACATCCTTGAAGAACAAATACCAAAGGTTGCTCACACTCAACAGTGCGACGGGCCATTTGCAAAAATTGATCGAGCGATCAATCCACAGCGTCATTTCACATCTCCTTTGAACTGACGCAACAAAGTTCGAGTACCAGCACGAACAGACAATCCGCCGGACAAGATTTGAGACTCGATTTCGGTCCAGTGTCGCTGCACTGTTTGATGGGCGAGAAAGTCCTGCCACAATCGGTCCCTCATGGCACTTTCAAACCATTCTAATTGTTGCGCCTGACGCAATAAAGCCAGTGCGCCTCGTTCAACCAAGGCGTTGCGATGGTCACAAATCAAGTCCCAAAGATCAGACAGCCCAGTACCTTTCAGACCAGACACACACAGTGTTTGGGGTGCCCAACAATCGTGACGATGCGGTAGATAGTGTAAAGCAGCGGCGTACTCACGTCTAGACCTCGATGCGAGTGTTTCATTGGAATCAGCTTTGTTCACAGCCAGTATGTCGACCCACTCAAGCAACCCTTTTTTAATGCCCTGCAGTTCATCCCCAGCATTCGGCAACATCAACGCCACAAAACAATCCACCATGCCCGCAAGGACGATCTCCGACTGTCCAACACCGACCGACTCGACCAATATGACGTCGTAGCCAGCCGCCTCACACAGAAGCATCGTCTCTCTGGTTTTGCGAGCCACACCGCCCAAATGTCGATCTGTTGGAGATGGTCGAACGAAAGCTTTGGGATGCACCGACAAACGCGCCATACGCGTTTTGTCTCCAAGAATGCTCCCACCCGTCCTTGAAGAAGATGGATCGATGGCCAAGACAGCTACAGACAAGCCTTGCTCAATGAGGTGCATCCCAAAAGCATCCAGCAATGTCGACTTCCCTACCCCCGGAACGCCAGTAATTCCAACACGAACAGATCGTCCTGTATGGGGCATACACCTTGTCAACAAGGCATCTCCAAGAACCTGATCGTCTTGCCTTCTAGATTCCATAAGCGTGATGGCCCTGCCCAACACCGAACGATTGTTGGACAACACACCCTGTACATAAGCGTCAAGAGACAGTCTACGTCCCACATCAACCTTCAGTATGCACAGGTGCTTCAAGATCAGCTTTAATTTGGGCTTCAATGCTGTCTATGACCCCGACAGCGGCTTCTGCAATCACAGTACCAGGACCAAAAATCGCACAGGCGCCAGCTTCCAACAGAGCGGGATAATCTTGTGGAGGAATCACGCCACCCACCACGATCAAGATATCTTCTCGTTGAGCCTTGGCCAATTCTGCTTTCAAAGCGGGAACCAAGGTCAGATGTCCTGCCGCCAACGAAGACACCCCAATCACGTGCACATCGTTCTCTGCTGCTTGTTTGGCCGTTTCTTCGGGCGTTTGAAACAACGGTCCTATATCGACGTCGAACCCCAAATCGGCAAAAGCGGCGGCAATGACCTTTTGTCCACGATCGTGTCCATCCTGCCCCATTTTTGCAACCAGAATCCTTGGTCGTCGACCATCCAATTCAATAAACTCAGCCACGCGTTGTTGAATCTGTTCTCCCACATTGGTCTCCTTTTTCAACTCTCCAACATAGACTCCCGAAATGCTCCGAATCTGAGCTTGGTGACGCCCAAATACTTTCTCCAATGCCAGAGAGATTTCACCAACGGTTGCTCGGGCTTGAACCGCTTTGACCGCCAAATCCAATAGGTTACCAGACCCAGTTTTGGCCGCTTGTGTCAACGCATCTAAGCATGTTTCCACCAACTCTGCATCGCGATTGGCTTTCAACCGATCCAGTCGTTCCAACTGTGACTTTCGCACCTGCTCATTGTCCACCACCAATACAGGAATGTCTTCTTCAATATCCACTGTATACTTGTTGACCCCAACAATTACCTGCTGCCCCGAATCAATTCGGGCTTGGGTTCGAGCAGCAGCCTCTTCAATTCGCAATTTTGGGATGCCCTGTTCAATCGCTTCCGGCATACCACCAAGTTGCTCAATCTCTGCCATGTGCTCTTTTGCTTGGCGATAAATTTCATCGGTCAAGGCTTCAAGCGCGTGAGAGCCACCAAATGGATCGGCTGTTCTGCAAACACCTGTCTCTTGTTGCAACAACAGTTGAGTATTCCGAGCGATTCGAGCAGAAAAGTCTGTTGGCAACGCCAATGCCTCATCCAAGGAATTTGTGTGTAGAGATTGTGTGTGCCCCAACGCCGCAGCCAACGCCTCAATGCCAGTGCGCGTAACATTGTTGTACACATCCTGTGCCGTCAAAGACCAACCACTGGTTTGACAGTGCGTTCTCAGCATTTGCGATTTGGGGTTCTTGGGTTCAAACTCAGCAATGAGTTCCGACCAAAGACGACGGCCCGCTCGAAGTTTTGCGATTTCGGTGTAGGTATCCATCCCAATTGCCCAGAAAAAAGACAGTCGTGGCGCAAAAGCATCGATGTCCAACCCTGCTGCCACGCCTGCTTTGACGTAGGCCAATCCATCTGCCAGTGTATAAGCCAGTTCCAAGTCTGGTGTCGCACCAGCCTCTTGCATGTGATAGCCGGAAATCGAAATGGAATTGAACTTGGGCATATTCTGTGCGGTGTAGGCAAAAATGTCAGAAATGATGCGCATCGACGGTTTGGGTGGATAAATGTAGGTATTGCGAACCATAAATTCCTTTAAGATGTCATTTTGAATGGTTCCACGAAGTTCATGCAATTCTGCACCCTGCTCCAAAGCACTGACGATATAGAGTGCCAAAATCGGAAGCACAGCCCCGTTCATTGTCATCGACACCGACATCTTGTCCAGTGGGATTCCGGAAAACAAAATCTCCATGTCCAAAATGGAATCGATGGCCACGCCCGCCATCCCTACATCTCCGACAACTCTTGGGTGATCCGAGTCGTATCCACGATGGGTTGCCAAATCAAAAGCCACCGACAAACCTTTCTGTCCGGCAGCCAAATTTCTACGATAAAAAGCATTGGACTCTTCTGCAGTAGAAAATCCCGCATACTGACGGATGGTCCACGGTCTTTGTGCATACATGGTGGCATAAGGTCCACGTGTATACGGAGCAACACCTGGATACTCTACGGTGTCGTCATCGATTCCTTGACTGTGACTTTCTGTTTGCAGTCCCGATGGGGTTATGACCGGCACTGACTCTACTGAGGATTTGGGTAAACCTGCTTGTACTCTGTCCCACGATGGATTCAATTTCATGCCCGTTCTCCCCTCAATTGTTCAAAGAGTGTCTCCCACGTTGACAAAATATCGCTGTGTCTATTGATTCGATGAACCCTATCACCAAAACGTTTCATAGAATCTGTTGGACCAGTGCCAACAAGCCAAATTGGTTTTGGAGACTCCATTAGGTCCTTCATTATCGTGTCTAGTTCAGCCTCGTAAGCCGATTCCCTACCAACTACACACCGTAGACGGCGCTTGTCAGACCTCAACTCAGACAATGAGTCAACTGGCGTAGCCTTCCATCCCACAACAGCCAAAAACTGTTGCAAAAAGTCCAACCTTGGTTTGTACTCCGGCAAAGTGCCTACACAGTATACTTGTATGACTGTATCGGACATGGACTCTGCTGTTGCGCGCAGTGCCTCAAAAGGTTGGGCATCTCGCACATACGCACTAGAAGCACCATTCAACCAACCACTTTCAATCTTTTCGTCAGCATTCGCAAAGGCAGTGACCCCCGTAAGAACTTCCACCTGTGTGGACAATCGCTGCTGTCGTTGTCGCCTCTTGTCCTGCAGTCTATCCAACCACGATGATTCAAGAGCGAAAATACTTGCGTTGGGAAGGCTACACAACTCGGACCACACCATTGTACAAAGTTCTGCCGTTTGCGTTTCGACTTGATAGCCCCCAAACATTGGGTCCAACCAATTGTGCAGACCAGATTCCTCCGACAAAATCCGATGCATGTTATCGGCGATTCTATCATTTTGTACTGTCGAAGTGGTCAGCACATCATAGCCATGAATGCTCAAACCATCTACACCACCCCAAATACCTCCCACAGAAGCATACAAGGCACGAAGCATATTGTTGTGCGCATCTGCCAATGTAAACATGCGCACACTCGTTTCCCCGTGAATATAGGGCATACCGACCGCTTCACATTGAGACTGCAACCCCAACACCAAACGACGTAAAGCCCTAATCTTGACCGTATTTTGAAGGATGTCCGCATCCAAAGACACCTGTATCCAAATGCGAGACCAATCTTGAATCCCCCACTCTGAAAGTTGTGCCAACTGCGCCAAAATCCAAAGCAACTCTTCCGTCGCGGTACCACCAAGTTCTGCCATCTCATTGGCCTGAATGGTCAAGGGATGACTGCTCGATTGAGCATCCAGTTCATGTACGACAGCCCGGCATGACTTCTCATCAAACCCACTGCCCATCAATCCCACAAAGAACGGATCACAATGAAGCGCTTGCTTTGGAGACATCTGTTTCAACACTGCTGACACGGAATTCAACGAAATATCCAAGACGTCAACACGATATGCTGAAGTTTTAGCCCCTACCAAATCAGACTGAAAGACTCGCAGCAACTGATTTCTGCCAACAGACTCGGTATAGTTCACGTCATCTTGAAATCGCCCAGCTACACGACCACCAACGGACACTGCATCCCACATCAAAGGCTTCTCTTCTCCAGAGGCGACCGTACGATGTGTACTCAACAAATTCGAGGGTCGGTGTGCATACACCACCTCATTGTTCAAGCCAGACGACAACGTCTGACGCAACGTTGACAACGGTTTGCCCTTCAATAATTTGAGCGCCCTACGCTCCCATTCTTCTCTGCATTCAGTAGAATCCATCAGCAACTCTCCCAAGGTAAACAATAGGCAATCTGTAACCGAAATCCATTACTTTTCCCACCAAAGTAGAGTGGGCATACCCTATGGTCTAAAACTTTTTCAGTTCAATCAAATTTACTGGTTCACTTTACTGGGCAACCACTTTCTGAATGAAGGCCATCGCATCTTCTATAGATGTATGAAATTCGAAAGAAACATCTTTGTGAAACACAGGCATCTTTTTGATGAAAGCACGACGCAGTGCATTCCCCTTGTTGTCATCCCACACGACAGACACATGCTTAAAATGTCCGGATATTTTGGGTATCTGCTGAGCAATGTGAAGTTGAAGACCACCAGAAATGTGCCCTCTCCCTCGAATGTCCCAAATCAAATGGTGAACATTGTGCTGCGTAGACTCATGAAGCAGTCTAGAGACCCCATAGGAAATGGTGTCCCGCGAAGGATTCTCCAAACGCTTACAGTACAGTATCCCAGGAGGGAGTACCATCATTGAACTGTGGATTTCTTCAATCGTTTTGGTCGCAAGCAATGCCATAAGTGCTGTTCAAATCAATGAGTCAATGAGTCAAGGGGTAAAACAATCTTCAGGATTGTCGAGTAGATATTGATTCAAGCACACAGTCCACAAATCTGGAACAGCAGGATTGATCAATCTTTTCACAGTTAAATTAGTACAGTGTTCAAGCCTTTTCAACCACTTGAGGGTCTGTTGAGCATTGTGATTTCGAATAACAAGTTGTTCAAGGTGCATTATCTGCTCAATAATTTTTGGATATTTCTCCAATCTTGTGCCCGCAACGTTCAACGTTTTCAGACTAGATAAGCCCGACAGCCAGTCAGGCAAAGCGCTCAAAGGATTTCCGGAACAATCCAAGACTTCAAGTTTGGTGAGTGTTGCAACCGTTGGAGGTAGACTCTTGAGTTCCGCATTGCGCAAATAAAGGTGCATAAGACCACTGTGCTGACCGAGCCATCTCGAACCAGCGATTTCAGCGATAGAGGGAATTCCTGTCGCCTGTAGGGTCACCAAAGTCTTCGACCAGTTTGGCAAATCATCCCACCGCGAAAAGTCACTTGGAAGAGCCAACCACAGCACAGGGGCATTCTTTAGATGTCTACACCACTGGATAAACATCTCTTCAGATACTTTATGTCCATCCACACCAATTATTCTTGTTGCTCGTTTTGAAACTTTGTCCAAGTGAACAGAAGAAGACCGCACAGAACCATCAGGCTTCCCATTCAAAGAAACTGCCCAGTGAGAATTTTCCCAACGCGCTTGGTCAACACGGACAATCTGATCGTCAGACAACCAACACACATCCGCACTGGGAATAAAAGAATGGACTCTTTTGGGCAATCGAAGCCATTCCAACTCAAAAGCCTCTGAGAATACCGATGTAAAATGAACATTGTCAAATTGCTGACAGTCCAAAAAACGACTTCCTTGCAAACGCATGTCACCCCACAATGCACGCAAGGCCAAAAACCACAGTTTGACGGTGTCAACCTGTTCTCCTTTTAGCACTCGAGAAAATTGTGTTGGTACACCATCCGAGGAAATTTTGATTTCTGGATGTAACCACTCCAAAAATATGGGTTTGCGGTCAATATACCCTTCAATCACCCGCATATTGTTGAACAGATGCTCTGGGTCTGAAATGGACAAAGCTTGTAAACAACGCTCTATCTTCTGATCGATTGTGGATCTCATAGACAAAATCTAATCTTTTGACAGGCAACTGTACAGTGGTGATTTTTTGCGCTATCGTTTGCCCACGGTCGCGTGTATCAGATATGATGACCATATGTTACCATCACACCTTTGAAGGCTCATCATGATTGAACATCCACCAAAATCTCCTGCTGAAATCGCTCAGTTCAACGATATCCAAAGTCGACTTCCGGACCTGTGGTCGATGGTCAATCGCGACAATCGCGTAGAGCATACCATTCTAGTGGTGCCTTCCCTGTCTCTTGATCCCAGAGAATTGAACAAAATTAGTGGTGTACACCATTACGAAGAACGATTGCTCTATACGTTGATGTTGCTTCGTAACTCTCGGACAAGAATTATTTTTGTCACCAGTCAGGCCATTTCCAGTACCGTGATTGATTATTATTTGCATTTGTTGGGTGGTGTGCCAACAGCCCACTCTCGTCAGCGACTGATCATGCTTGACTGTGCGGACTCATCCAGTTTGCCTTTGTCTGAAAAAATTATGAGACGCCCTCTGCTGATGGATCGAATAAAGAAAGCCATCGGCGATCCCCGCCGAGCGCACATGATTTGCTTCAATTCAACGTGGCTGGAAAGAACCTTGGCTGTTCAATTGGGAATCCCTTTGTATGCCAATGATCCAGCGCTGAACTCGTTGGGCACCAAAAGTGGGTGCCGAGAAGTTTTTCGGGATGCTGGCATCCTTTTTCCTGACGGATTTGAAAACCTCAATGATGAGGAAGAAATCGCACAGGCCTTGAATGACCTCAAAACACGCAATCCTGAAATGCGTCGAGCCGTCGTGAAACTCAATGATGGATTCTCGGGCGAAGGAAACGCCCTGTTCTATTTCGACAATATTGATGCCACAGATTCAGTAGAACGTCTCAAACAAATTCGAGCCAATTTGCCAAATCTAAAATTTGAGGCTGCTCAAGAGCATTGGGACAGTTTCCGTGAGAAGTATAAGCAAATGGGTGGAGTTGTAGAACTTTTTGTCGAGGGAAAAAATAAACTTTCTCCATCGAGTCAATGTCGCGTCAACGCTCTTGGCAAAGCGGTTCCAATTTCAACACACGACCAAGTATTGGGGGGTTCAACCGGACAAGTTTTCTTAGGATGCACCTTCCCTGCCCACCCAGACTATCGAATGGAAGTACAGTCAGCGGGCATGCAAGTCGCCGAGGAACTCGCCAAACGTGGCGCCATGGGTCGATTTGCTACGGATTTTGTCAGCGTTCCAAAAAAAGACGGCGTTGGGTTCGATCACTACGCGATTGAAGTCAATCTCAGAAAAGGGGGTACCACACACCCATTCTCTACGTTGCGATTTTTGACCGATGGGTCCTATGATCCAGACACAGGCGAATTCTACGCCCAAAATGGACAAAGCAAATGCTATTTTGCCTCAGACACGTTGCAGTCGGAGCACTTCAAAGGATTGTTTCCTTCGGATCTCATTGATATTGCACTCTTTCACGATTTGCACTTCCATCGAAATACCGAACGAGGCACAGTCTTTCACCTCATGGGCGCCTTAAGTGAGTTCGGTAAACTTGGGATGGTCTGCATTGGAAACAACCTTACACAGGCTAAGTTTTTGTACAAAAACGCCTCCAAAGTTTTGCACAGTGAGGCTGATAAACTCCAAGAGCGAATTATTCTCAACAAACAACACTAAGTTGGCTTTCTCCAAATTTCACAATCGTTACACCACACACGATAGGTACAGACACATGATGAACAGCACCTTTTCACAATTCGTTTTGACTTCACTGGCGTTGAGCCTCGTTGGATGCGCATCGGACAACGAAATCTCGATACAACGCCAAGAACTTCGAACAGACGAAAACACATACGACATTGATATTGTTGCCGTTGGAGAACGTAAGACCATCCCCATCACCTTACAAAGTGTGGGGCCCGGCAGTGTGACAATTTACAGCATTACATCTTCTGATCCTGATCACTTTGTCGTGCTTCCTTCGTGGGCACAGACCGACTCAGACGGAGATGGTGTTGCAGATCAACTCAAACTTCAACGCGGTACAGAAAACGATCCAACGCAAGAAATTGTAGAGGTCAATTTCCGACCAGATGAAGATGGCTTGTTCAGGGGTCAACTAACAATTTTGTCGGACGATTCCACAACCACAGAACGAACCGAAGATGACAAGGGCATCATCCGAGTTGCCATTCGAGGACTTGGTCGAGTTCCATGTGCAGAAGTCTTTCCAATGCAACTTGATTTTGGACAACGCCCTGCTGGGGGATACTTTTCGGAAAACATCACGCTGCGGAACTGTGGAGAAGCACCACTCACTGTTTCCAGTTTTCAAGTCGATGGGTCTTCTTCTTTTTATGGAGCATCCGCTACGCCCATCTATATTTTTGAAGGCGAAAGCAAAAATGCAGAAGTGGCATGGATTCCCAGCTCGAGCAATCCTGAATATGCAGACTTGGGAATCACCATCAACGATCCGAACTTTCCAGAAGCCATTTCGTTAATGGGCAATGACTGTGAAAATTCCAAACATAGCGACTGGGATGTAGATGGTGATGGATGGCGTTCTTGTTTGGGAGATTGTGATGACAACGATCCCGAAGTTCACCCCGGTGCATTTGAGGTTGTCAACAACAAAGACGACAATTGCAATGGGATCAAAGACGAAGAATTTGACGAAACAGTCGATCTAGACTTCGATGGCTTCACACCGGCAGAAGGTGATTGTTCGGAAGGCGATCCCAATATCCATCCAGATGTGGAAGAAACCCTCAACGGCATCGACGACAACTGCGACGGATTCATCGACAACAACACAGAAGGGTATGACGATGACGAAGATGGGCTGACAGAATTAGAAGGTGACTGTGACGATTCTTCTGCCGACATCCACCCAGATAGTGAGGAAGTAGAAAACGGTGTTGATGACAATTGCAATGGCTTTGTAGACGAAGGCTCTGAGGCTTTTGATGACGATCGAGATGGCTACGCTGAAGCAGAAGGCGACTGTGATGATGGCGACCCATGGATTTGGCCAAACAACACAGAAGACTGTGATGGTGTTGACAACGACTGTGACGGTATGGTGGATGAAGGTGCAGACGATGAAGAAAATGGTGCGTGTGCATTCATTGTGGAGCGTGAAGCACCAGTTACATTGGAGACACCGCAAAGTGGATGCTCACAAATCGGCACACACGCTGCGAAGGAGTGGACTGTTCTGTTTGGTTTAATGGGGATTGGACTCTATAGAAGACGCCGAAACAAATAACTGTTGAAAGTTAAACTTAACAATGTTGTCTGTTCTTCTGAACGGGATCCTACTCAGTTCCCTTCTCCTTGGGTGTATTTGTTGGTTCACTGGGTTCAATGGGTTCAATGGGTTCTACTTGTCGAACGTCGTTGAGTTCTCGCATCAATAAGTTGCGAAGTTGTTGTGGTGCTTTTGTGCTATCGATAGAGTTCTTTCGTTTGGTTGCTGACAAGGATTTTCCAAAAGCAACCTCCAGACGCAAAGAGGATTCTGGATCCGCCTCTCGAATAATCGGCCACACCCCTTCCATGGAAGTGTCTTTGATACGTGTCAATCCATCAAACGCTTCAAAGTATTGTTCATCTTCCCACAGTTCAAAGACACCGTTCAGTTCTTGTTCAATTTGTTGCACGGTTTCAGTTGAAACACCAAGGCCTGTGGGTTCAGATTGAGACAGTGTTGGCAAGTCCGTACAGGCAGCCAAGAAGAATAAGGAATACATAGACATGAGGGAAATTCTCCAGTTTATAAAAGGACACTAGGGACTGGAAAAAATACGGGAAGTACCTAGACAAGAGAAGTAGGGTGAATACACTAATTACAACACAAAGGAGGATTTCATGCAATATGAAAAGTTTACCACCATGTCTAGAGAGGCATTGACGGCTTCAATTCGGATAGCAAAAAAAGAAGGCAACCCAGAAATTCGTCCTGCGCACATTTTGTCTGGTTTATTGGACCAGGACAAGGGCATTGTCAGCAATCTCATTCGCCAGATTGGCGCAGACGAACGTCAAGTTCAAAGAGAGTTGGCAGCCATCATTCAAAAGTTTCCTTCTTCAAATGGTGGTGCAGCACCCAGACAATCGAGAGAAATGGAACAAGTCATTGAAGCTGCACACAAAGTCGCTCGTGAACTTGGAGACAGTCACGTCACAAATGAAGTACTTTTTCTCGCGATTAGCCAAGTACGATCCTATACACAGCAAATGCTCACCGATTTGGGCATTAGCACTGGACGCATCCAAGATGCGGTCGAAATGATTCGACGTGGGAGAAAGGCACAAGGTGAAGATGCAGAAAGCAATTATGAGTCACTTGAAAAGTACACGCGGGACATGACGCAAGACGCATTGGATGGAAAGATTGATCCGATCATTGGTCGAAATGACGAAATCCGACGTACGTTGCAGGTACTTTCAAGGCGAACAAAAAACAACCCTGTTCTGATGGGAGAGCCTGGCGTTGGTAAAACAGCCATTGTAGAAGGCATTGCTTCGAGAATTGCCACCGATGATGTGCCAGAATCTCTAAAGAATAAAAAAGTGCTCAGTTTGGACTTGGCAGCGTTGCTGGCTGGAGCAAAGTACAAAGGTGAGTTTGAAGAACGCTTAAAAAGCGTCATGTCTGAGATTGAGCACAGCAACGGAGAAGTCATTCTGTTCATTGATGAACTGCACACGATGGTGGGTGCCGGAAAATCAGAAGGTTCCATGGATGCTGGGAATATGCTCAAACCCGCTTTGGCTCGCGGTGAACTGCGGTGTATTGGCGCGACAACTTTAGATGAATACCGTAAACACATCGAAAAAGACAAAGCTTTGGAGCGTCGCTTCCAGCCAGTGTATGTTGAAGAACCCAGTGTAGAAGACACAATTGGTATTTTGCGTGGAATTAAAGAAAAATATGAAGTGCATCACAACATTCACATCACCGATGATGCAATCCTCGCTGCTGCCCACCTCTCGAACCGATACATCTCTGATCGACAACTTCCTGACAAAGCCATTGATTTGGTGGATGAAGCCGCCTCTCGATTGAAGATGGAAATTGAGTCCTTGCCACAGCCAATCGACAAAATCGAGCGGGCCATCGCAGCCAAAAAAATTGAATTGCATACGCTTCGGCGCGAAACAGATGACGCCACCATTGCACGGGCAAATGCCATGGAAGAAGAAATTGCCAACATGGAAGCAGAAGGTTCAGAACTCAAAGCCCAGTGGCAAGCCGAAAAACACGCCATCGAAGAAATATCTGCCACCAAAGAACAAATGGAAAAGGCAAACCGAGATTTGGACTATGTGACCCGAACTGGAAACTATGACCAAGCAGCCAAAATTCAATATTCCATTTTGCCTCAGTTGAAAAATCAACTCAAAGGCGCCCTTGAGCAACTCGCTGAGTTGCAAAAAGATGGGGGTATCCTTCGCGAAGAAGTGACAGAAGAAGACATTGCCACCGTGGTGAGTGCTTGGACTGGGATTCCTGTAAACAAACTGCAACAGAGTGAACAAGAACGCTTGCTCAAGATGGAAGACAATCTACACAACCGTGTCATTGGTCAACACCAAGCTGTCGTCGCGGTCTCCGATGCCGTACGTAGAGCCCGCGCTGGCTTACAAGATCCAAATCGCCCCATCGGATCATTCATCTTCTTGGGTCCCACTGGGGTTGGTAAAACAGAGTTGGCCAAAGCCCTTGCCGAGTTTCTCTTTGATGACGATACCAACATTGTGCGCATCGACATGTCAGAATATATGGAGAAACACTCTGTGGCTAGACTGATCGGAGCGCCTCCGGGATATGTGGGATATGACGAAGGTGGCCAATTGACTGAAGCCGTTCGACGACGCCCCTACTCTGTTGTGTTGCTCGACGAAATTGAAAAGGCACATGGAGATGTCTTCAACATTTTGCTTCAAGTTCTCGACGATGGTCGTCTGACAGATTCCAAAGGACGCACCGTAGACTTCCGCAATACTGTAGTTATTATGACTTCCAATGTAGGAGCCCACAAAATTATGGAAGCTGGTGGAGATGCAGAAAAAGCCAAAACGGCAGTGATGACTGCTTTGCGCTCTCATTTCCGTCCAGAGTTCATCAACCGGATTGATGATACCGTCATCTTTGATGCGTTGACCCGTGAAAACATGGATGCCATCTTTAAAATCCAAATGAAACGTGTACAGCGTCTCCTCAACGAACGTCAACTGCTTGTTGAAGTGACCGATGAAGCCAGAACTGCCTTGTGTGATGCGGGCTTCGATCCAACGTTTGGTGCGCGACCACTCAAAAGAGCCATCCAACAGTATTTACTGAATCCGATGTCCAAAGCCATCGTATCCGGTGGATATGGTCCAAAGGACACGATCAAAGTCGACGTAAACGGCGAAGACCAAATTACTTTCCAACGCATTCCAGCACCAGACGAGGACGACGAAGACACTCCGGTTGGATTGCCACAAAAGTAACCCCCCAATCAAAAATTTGTCACCACAGTAGGCAACAATGAATTTACAAGGCAAACGGGCACTGGTCACCGGTGCAGGAAAAGGTATTGGTGCGGCCATCGCTCGCAAGTTGGCAGAACAAGGTGCAACCGTGCTGATACATTATCGCTCGTCCAAAGATGCTGCCGAGTCGCTGGCAAGAGAAATTGGGGGTCAAACCATTCAAGGTGACCTCTCAACACATGCTGGTGTCCAAAGTGTTCTAGAACAACTCGAACAGTTCAAAGAACCCTTGGATATCTTGGTCAACAACGCCGGTCTCACAAGGGACATGCTGGTGATTCAAATGACAGAAGAAGATTGGACACGCCCCTTCTCTGTCAACTTAAATGCTCTATTTGAACTGAGCAAGGCCATTGGTCAGCAAATGATGCGCCAAAAGAAAGGCAGTATCATCAACATCACTTCCGTCGCAGGAATTCGTCCCAATCGCGGACAAGCCAATTACGCTGCCAGTAAAGCCGCTGTGCGAGCCTTTACCCAATCCTTTGCAAAGGAACTCGCAAAAAAGAAAGTGCGGTGCAATTGCGTGGCTCCTGGATTCATTGAAACCGATATGACCAAGGAAATGAATGAACTCGTCTACAAAGAAGCACTCAAACAAATTCCGATGCGTCGGGCAGGCAAACCAGAAGAAGTTGCATCGGTGGTCGCCTTCTTAGCCAGTGATGAAGCATCTTATGTGACTGGACAAGAATGGGTTGTTGACGGTGGACTCATTTAGAGTCTATCCTAAAATTTCCTAATATTTTCTCAAGCCTGTTAACAGTCCACACTCGTCCTCTGACCAGTTCACTGCTTTGAGCATAAAAATGTAGCAAGATAAATACGGAACGACTAAGGAACTACACTATATACATTACCGTTTCGGCGTTCATAAAGCAGGCTGAACAAATCCTAAGTTCTTAGAACTGCCATGGAATGATTGGCGCATTTTGGGCGTCTACGATCACCCCTGCATAGCCGACCCCAACGCCAGCAACACCCAGTGCAATCGAAGTCACAACCAATGCATTGTTGGTCGCCCGCAAACTGTCTTTGGTTGCCAAATCTCGAGCCTCATAAAACTGATCATTGGTCGTAAAGGTATAGCCATACACCCCACCCGCAATTGCAAACGTCGCCAACGAAGACACCATCAATGGCGTCTTTGATTTCGGACGAACGCGCTTGACGGTCTGAACTGCAAACATGTCCTCTTCAGAAACTTCACCCTTGCCTTTCTTTCCTTTTTTCGCCAACTGATCGGTCGCCAAAAATTGTTGTGGGAACTGGTTGCCATCAATCATAAATCTAGAAATGATGTGGCGGTCTGTCTCTGAGGCAATGAACAAAATGTGTGGCCGATCGGGAGTCGCTTTGGCTTCTCTCAAAGGTCTTCCGTCCAAATAGAAGATGGTTCCTTCGGGTGAGCGCAACATCATACCCTCAACAGGCACTGGATCAATCACAGCATCCGCACGTTGAGCCTCATACAATGAGAAAAGTTCAGATCCCATCTCCACTTCATTGACACCCCATTTGTGGTTGGGGCTCAATTCCAATGCGGATCGAAACCATCTCGCTGCAGTACTGGTATCGCCACGATAATAATGTCCCATTCCAATATAGCGATATGCTTGAGCAAACACCTGTGGGGGTGCCGGCGTTTTCATACAAGGCAAATTGGCTTCCAACTCACCGGCTAGCCGTTTGATTTGCGTTTCGTCCTTGCGAACCAAAAAGGTGTTGAGCATCGTCAGTTTTTGTGCGGCATCTCTTGGTGTGAACACCTGCCCTTCACAATAAGAAGCTTCCGCTGTTGACCCAAATAACGCGCCGCTGATGAGTCCCACCATCAATGTCAAACGAAATGCTGTTCGCATGCTGTACTCCTAGAAAACATTACCTCTAGTGTATCCAATTCGAATGGGGTTGCACACATCAATCCAATATAGCAATTGGCTGTCCCACCTGACAAGCTCCACCTTCTTCAATCGCCCATCGAGCAAAGACCCCTGATCGAGTTGCTTTAATAGGAGTGAAGGTTTTCATCACTTCGATGAGTCCGATGGTCTGCCCTTTTTCAATTCGATCGCCCGCATTGACAAAAGCAGGCTGATCTGGACTGGGTTTACTCCAAAAAGAACCGTCCATTGGGGCAACCAAGACCGTAGCTCCATCTGGAACATCCCACTGCTCCGTATCTGCCTCTGTTTCTGTGGTGTCGGCAGCGTGTGTGATACCTGTGGTCAAGACATTGAGATCATGAATGGACCAAATTCGAGGATTTTTTACCCTTCGATGGCCGATGGACTGGTAGGACATCTCAGCAAAAGCACACAAACGTTCTCGCAATTCGACCAGACAGATGACCTCATCGGTGTCCATTTGCGATGCTGACAGAACGGGATCCATGTCCCCTTCAATTCGAGCCGCAACTTTTGCCATACCCTTTTCAATCTTGGCTCGTTCTTCTGGATCTTGGGTCAAAATTTGGTAATCGTCATCGAGTTTGGTGTTGAAAGCGGCAATGGCCAATGTTTGCCCTTCCATCACAGACTGCCGAGTGAGACAGGTCGAGAGTTGCATAATGGGCTTGTAGGGCAGACCGTGCATGGCATAGTACCCAGCACCCGACGCTTTCCGCAACAAAACCGTCATTACCGGTGCACGCGTGGTCGAGTTTGAATAAATCAATGAAGAACCATAGCCCAACAACCCTTGAGCTTCAGCTTCAACGCCAATGTCGAACCCTGAAATATCTTGCAACCAAACGATTGGAATGCCATCATCGTTACAAGCTCTGGAAAATGTAGCCAATTTGGAGATTCCTTCCCTGTACAATATGCCACCTGGGCGGTGTCCTGCACGATGTGGATGCGGTTGTGGCTCTTGTACGTTGGCAGCAATCCCAACCCACAAACCAGAAATGCGAACGACAGCCGTAAAAATTTCACGCCCCATTGATGGAAGAAACTCATGAACCAGTGATCCATCGACCAATCGTGCGACCACTTCTCGAATATCGTAGGCATGGCGGTGATCTGTTGGAAACAGGTGTGGCAATTCGCTGGGATCGTACAATGGCGTTTGAGGATCGGTACCATATCGATAGTACTCCAGTGCAGAACTGGGTAATTTCGCCACTTCAGCGCGCATTTTGTCCAAACAGGTTTGATCGTCTGGCACCCGAACATCCGCACAGCCAGACTGGTGTACGTGTACTTCAGGACCACCAATGTCCAATGATGTAAGTTGCAAGGATTTCGCACCCTTAATCAGCGCTGCTCCAGCGATCACCATATAAGCTTGTTCAGTCATAAAGACCCTGTCGGAGATGATGGGCATGTACCCCCCACCCGCAATACAATCTCCAAATACACCAGCAATTTGAGGTATCCCTTCGGCGCTGAGTTCCGCATTCTTATAAAAGATGTGACCCGCCCCTGTCAGACCTGGAAAAGATTTGGACTGTTCGGGCAAAAACAAACCAGAACAATCCACCAGATAGAGCACTGGGATTCGAAATTTACGCGCCATCTCTTGAGCACGTTGAATCTTTTCAGGCGTTTTCGGCCACCACGACCCACTGGCAACAGTGTTGTCGTTGGCAATGATCATCACCCACTTGTCGTGCACCTTTGTAAACACAGTGAACAGCCCTGCCCCGGGTGCCATTCGTTCCCTTGAACCATCCTGAAAGATGCGTCCCCAGTTCACCAGTGTCCCCACAGGCAAGATTGGGGCATCTTCGTCGCAAATATGGACAATCCGTTCCCATGCGGTCATCTTGCCTTTGGCATGGGTTCTGTCAATGTACTTCTGTCCACCACCTTCGTGCACAACAGCGCGCTTTTCCAACAGACTCGCTTCTTTGTGAGAGATTGCGTCTGCGTTTTGAGTGGCTTGTGCATCAATCGTCAAGGGGGTCCCTATTGGTTTTACAGGTATTCTCATTGTGACTCCAAACGTTGTAGGTATCTATTTTTTATTCGATATTGGCTCTGTCTATACAAACTTGCCCGAACTGTCTATGATTATTGAGCATCCGCACTCAACATGCCCTCAAGAAAGTTCGTGTCATAATGTCCACTTTGAAATTGAGGATGTTTCAAAATCTGTTGGTGTACTGGTATGGTTGTGGGCACACCTTCAATTTTTGTTTGAGACAATGCGGTAGACATTTTGGAAATGGCCTCATCACGAGTCGGAGCTGAGACAATGACTTTGGCAATCATGGAATCATAGTGCGGTGATACAGCATCTCCTTCTACCAAATGTGTATCCACTCGAAGACCGTCGATTGTTGGCCACTGCAAGGTAGAAATCTTCCCTGGCTGTGGTCGGAAGTTTTGGGTAGTGTCCTCGGCATTGATTCGACACTGAATGGCATGTCCCACAGGATTGTAGTCCACGTTGAGTGGCTCATTGGCGGCGATGCGAAACTGGTGCTCAACCAAGTCAACACCTGTCACTTCTTCGGTAATCGTATGCTCCACCTGCAAGCGTGTGTTCATCTCCATAAAGTACAACGAGCCATCGGCATCTCCGAGCATCTCAATCGTGCCAGCACCACGATAGCCCAATTTCACGCAGACTCTAGAGATTGCTTCTTGGAGACGGGCTCTCTGTTCATCGGTCACCAACAGCGATGGCGTTTCCTCAAGCAACTTTTGATGACGGCGCTGAATAGAACACTCTCGCTCTCCAAGAACCACGGCTTTTTGTCCGTCAGAGAGTACTTGAAACTCAATGTGTCGACCTTGGGTGATGAGTTTCTCCATGTACATCGCCCCATTGCCAAATGCCGACGACGCTTCCGCCGAAGCAGACTGAAATGCTGATACCATCTCAGAGGCCTCAAACACGCGACGCATTCCACGTCCTCCACCCCCAGCGACGGCTTTCAACAGAACTGGGTACCGCATCTTCTCGGCTTCAATCAGGGCGTGCTGAGCATCTCGAAGGGTACCATCCAAACCAGGAATTGGCATCAACCCCAATCGAGTCATCGTCTCTCTGGCTTGTGCCTTGTCTGCCATGCGTCGCATGCTGGGTGCTGTTGGCCCCACGAAGGTGATCCCAACGGCCTCGACCATCGACGCAAAGGTTGGATTTTCACTGAGAAACCCCCAGCCAGGATGAATTGCAGCAACTTGATTGGCTTTTGCCAACTCAACAATTGACTGCATATCCAAATAACCACGTCGATCTTTCAACATAAGTACATCGTCAAAGCGGTTGAGGAACTGTAAATCGCGGTCGGCTTCCGTCGCCAAAGCCAAACAGCGAATGCCCATTTTCTGACACGTTTGTCGGATCCTTTCTGCCACTTCGCCTCGATTGGCCACCAAAACTGTTTTAAACATCGTTGCCTCCCCTTGAAAAGATGAATTACCATACAACACAACAATTCGCACACGATGCGACAAGGACACACCATGATTTTTCTTAGTTTATATATAGCCTGTCAACCCGAAAACACTCAACCTTCTTCTGTTGAAAAGAACAACACACTGCGCTTCGAACAGACAAGTGTCATTGAAGAAGGCGAAAAATTGCGTTCTTCGGAAAAAGTCGTCTGTGTGGACAGCAATCGCGATGGAACGGATGAACTTTACTTCATCCAAAATGGCACCCTCTACACGGATTCCACAGAGTACCCCTTGAACGGTGGGCTTCAAACATGGACCCGTGACGGACATAATTTGTGGCTGGCAACTGGGTTTGGAAAGGAATTCAGATCGGCACCCATGACCATTCACAAACTGTCCAACGGAACACTGGAAACACATTGGACACACTCTGCAACGCGCAATCAAATCACCGATATCTCCGTAATAAATGATCAACTTTATGTCGCGATGTTTGCCGAAGGTACCCAAATTAAAGGAGGATGGCTAAAAGACAGCCTAGATGAACAAGTACGATCAAACATGGCCATGCAACAGCGACCGCTACCAGAAGACCCCACTACCATAGTGGTTGGTCGGTTGTATGGAGACACACCACGTTCGGACGGGGATCTATACGTTGTGCGCAAGGGCGTCAAAAGCCCTCTGCAAAATTTTAGAGGGGTACGAAGCATGGAAATTGCTGACCTAAATGGAGACGGTCACTCCGATTTACTCGTCGCAGATGGATGGCATTATCAATACGCGTCTATGGGTCAAGCAAGACTGTCGCTCTATTTGGGTCCCGAATTTACTGATCGTCGCACCATCGCCCTACTTGATGACGAATACAGCATCAACCACATAGAAGTACACAAAGATGGCTTGGGGCTGTTGGTGCAAGGTACATCCAATGTCTATTTCGTCCAGCCAAGTCCTTTGGGATGGAATGCACAGAAATTGGCACCCACAACGGAAACGGGTGGGAGTACATTGTGCTATGACTCAACTCTTAGTTATGTTATTGTATCGGGAAAACGAACGCTTAAGTTCCCCATCAACACTTCTTCTGACTCATCCGGCGTACAATGACTTTCTTTTCCAGCCTATTAATTGGGTGTCTACCACATTCACCGTCTTTGCCATCTTCCCTCACTGGAGCCGTTGAATTACCCGTATATCGAAGCAGTGACACAGGCGAGCGACTGTTCGTTGCCGTGACTTTACCGGAAGTTGGCAAACAATACTTTATGGTAGACACTGGTGCATCGGTCTCGGCGATTCGATCGGACCTTGTCGAGGAGATGCAACTGTATGTCAAGCGGAAAAACGGCTACCTTTCTGGTGTTTCTGGTCGAGTTCCGTGGATTGAGACAATTGTTCCTGAAATTCAGTTGGGTTCATTGACCTTGGACAAAGTAGAGTTCGCTGTCTCAGATGGTTTGCCAACACAAGCTGGCTTGGTACCGCTCGCAGGCATCCTTGGAAACAACATTTGGTCCAATTACGTCATGGACATCGATTATGGACTCGAACGCATCTTACTGCACACAGAATTTGAATTCGACGACACAGCCCAAAAAGTGAGTTTTGATGGACAGCACATTTTGGCGCCAGTGGAACTCTCCTTTGGTGAAAACCGGATCCAGACCTTCATTGCCAACATCGACACAGGTTCTTCTGGGTTGATACTCAACTCTTTACATGTACCTCAGTTGTTGGACTATGCGGTTGAAAGTCGTGAAACGATCATGGGCGTTGGGGCAGATCGAGGCAATGCGCACGACTATGTTCTGGAAACACAGAGTGTAGAAGTGGCGGATATTACACTGGGAGGCTTGACCAAACCCTACCCTGACTCCGCGATTCTATTGACCCCTCCTCAAGATGATTTCATCTCCTTGGTGGGACATCAAGCGCTAGAAGATCACAGAGTCATCATTGGCTATAAAGATGAACGGTTGCAACTTCAGCCATCCATCAATGACCTCCCAGTACGAGACATTCATCGCGACTACTTACAGTCGATTCAGTGGGGCAATGTTGATGCCGACCCGATGACAGAGATTCAGTTGCACTTTAGATTGCAGCAACACAATATCGGCGTTCGAAAACTTCGTAAATTGATCGCACAAGACGACAAGCCTCAGTATCGGGTTGCACTGGCATTTTACCATTTCCAGCGTGGCGATTTGGACTCCGCCTTGAGAGAGATTGAAGAACTGGATCTCATAGAATTACGCAACATGGGCATCCATCAGACCTTGATACTCAGTTACATCTACACTGGAGAAATTGAACGCGCGGAAATGGTCTTGGAAGAAGAACTCGAACACGCCCCCAACAATATTGATCTACTGTGGACATTGTCGATGTCACACCTACTCAAAGGAGACGTGCGATCTGCAAAAGAAGCTCTGTATGAGGCAGAACAACATGGAAACCCAAACAATTTCTTGGTACACAAAGCCCTTCTCAAAGCGCGTTCTGATGATTTGACTGGATCGATAGCCGCCTTGCGTCTAGACGTACAACGAAACCCGCTGGGCAGTCCATCCCTTTGGTTTCTGGCACAACAAGCAAAGGGAACTGAATTTGAATCCATCGCGCGCAGCACCATTCAGCATCACCTCAGTCTACAAAATTCTCGACGGGGTTCGTTGGATTTCTTAGCGGCGGCCCTATGGGAACTCGGTGACATCGAATTGGCAAAGCGCATCGCAAACCAAGGTAAGGCACGAGACTGTCAAGGAGAAGACAAAGCCAGCCGGCTCAATTGTGAAGCTTGGTACGATGCCTTGACACACACCGATCTCAACATCCACATACCGATAATGGAATCCATCGTCCGCAAGAATCCAGGTCGCTCAGATTATGCAGATACCTTGTCGGTGCTGTATCGAGCAAATGGGCAAACAGAACAAGCGATTTCCATGTCCAAACAGGCCATGATATTTGGTGGCAGTGATCCATATATGATTTGGCAAGCACTGCGAGACGACCAATGACCCCCAACATCCAACAGTTGGCAGACGGGTGTTTGCAATTTCTCCGTGAAGGCAAGTCTGAATACGTTTTACAAATCTGGAAGGAATTTCCTGCCGTACTGGATGAGCACCCCTTGTGGGCTCCGAGATTTCACGCGTGGTTTTGCCAAGCCCACCTCAACTTGCGCCAGCCCAAAGCGGCTTTGCGCCATTGTCACAGTGGTCTAAGGTTAGCCAAGGCGATCGATGATGCAACTGGCGTCAGTGCACTCGAAGACTTGCGTACGCAAGCTGTCAACATGCTGACAGCCATCACTCAACAACAAGAAGACAGTGATCATTTGTTGAGCCAAGCCAACATCGCCATTCAAGCCAAAGACTGGGACAGTGCCATCTCAATCGCACAAAGATCACTGACAGAGGCTGAACAATCCAACGACACCAAACTGGAAATCTTGTCCTTGCTCACATTGGCTCGGATTCCTTCTCAACAAGAGGCGTCTTTGCAACGGGCACATGAACGTGCCCAAGAAATTAACGACTTTAATCTCATCACACTGGTGAAAAAATCATTTGATGCACTTGGCGTAGACATCCCTGCACACATCTTCTAAGTTCCTTCTTCGTCCACCTCAAATGGCAACACCAACAGGGCTTCTCCAGGATGAGTTTGTACAAGCCCTATCCAAGTCGGCACGTGCTTGAGCAGTAAATCTCGAGGGGAGGCACTGCTGATGCCAAACACTCTTTTTCTCCATCTCTTCCAGCCACCCACTCGGTCACGGATATGGACCACCTGTACAGAATCTGTAGACATCTGTAAGTGCTGTGCCAAGTCGTCAAGACAGTCCTTCAACGTTCCCAGTTGATCGACAAGTCCTCCCTCAATCGCCTGAGTACCTGTCCAAACTCGCCCCTGAGCAACAGACTCCACACCTTCTTTGGATAGGCGTCTTCCCTTTGACACGACTCCTGTAAATCTATCGTACGTCCGCTGTAAAAATGAACGAAAACGCAGACGCTGTTCATCCGAAAAGGGTTGCCAAACATCCAGAAAATCCGATTCTCCACCCACCGATATCTGATGCATTTGAATCCCTTGTTTCTCCAAGGCTTGTCCGACCACAAGTTTTCCGCCAACAACACCAATTGAACCCGTAATTGTCTGGGGTGTGGACCAAATCCAGTCACAGACCGATGCAATGTAATAGCCCCCCGATGCAGCGACATTGTCCATGTAGGCAATCACCTTTTTCCGTTGTTGCAACCGTTCAATGGCACGGGCAATTCTATCCGACGCAATTGCGGAACCACCGGGAGAGTTGATATTCAATACTACAGCGTGAATGTTGTCTTGATCAGCCAAATATTCGAGTTTGGTTGTGACACGATCAGCAACAACCCCCTCCTGATCGGTGTCAAAGTCTGTGATGCTGCCAAACAGATGAACCAACGCGATGGACGATTTCAATCCGCCCCATTTCCAACGACGCACACGCTTGAAGCACCTGAGATGCCTTTCAAAGGAAACAAAGGAAGATTCTCCATCAACATATTCTTTTACACGCTCTTCGATGCTGTATCGGTCCCCTTCACCCTCAACGAGACCAATCGAATTCAGTTTTTCAGTCGAAATGGGCGACACCTTCAACGCCTCTATGAGCACTGTTTGGTCAACACCTGTATCAAAAGACAAATCTTCCAACATTCGATTCATCACGCTACCATACAAGGATTCTAATTGCTCTCGATTTTGCTCTGAGGGCTCCGTGCGCACATAGGCTTCTCCAAAACTCTTGAAGGCTCCCGCAGACTCGATATCGGCTCGCACCCCATAACGTTCAAGAAAAGCTCCATAAAAAGTGTGCCGACCACCAATCCCAGGCCAAAACAACTCTACACCATGCTGTATCCAAATTTTATCGGCACAAGCGGTCATCCACAAGGCCCGTGCATCACTGGTCTCAATCAGAACCATCACGGTCTTTCCAGCACGTTTGAGTTCCAAAAGAAGTTTCCGAAAAGCCCAAACCCTTGCCCACCCCAGTGGAACGGCTTGAACAATGAGCCAAACTGTCGAAATGTGGGACTCGGTACACACATTTTGTAAGACCACCCACTGATCAGAGTCTTGAGTCCACAACTGAATATTTTTGGGCGATAAGACAACTTTCAAAACCTTACACCTTTTCAATTGACGCCGATGCAAAGCCTCAATCGTCAACCAGACAGGAGCAGAGATTGCTCGAAGCAAAGAAGATGTCAAGATACGCATAGGGGAATGAACAATCATGATGGCATTCTCTCAAAATAGATTTGCAGGTGAATTATGGATGTTCATGGATGTTCAAAGTTCGGTTGCCCTTTAACAGAACAGTCCATTAGAGCATAGCCCAACAGAAGCGATTGAATGTCCGAACAGTGCTCAGTCTTAATTGTAGAGTACCCACCAGTATATCCACACTGACCATACAAAAGTTCTGTGTTTCTGGAATACTGAATCACACCTTTGTCTCCAAATGCCACCGCCTTATCGCCTGGAAAGTCTCTGGTTATCTCTCCTTTTGAAGGGTCCCATTCCTCTACGTGGGTCACAACCAAATCCCAATCCATAGCCTGTTCTGCACCCCAGGGATCGTCTTGAACATCACTGGTCTGTGTGTGATCCAATTCTTCTCCTGTTTCCCAGACCGTCTCTTGATTGGGCAGTTTGCCACCCATATTCCAACGACTCTCACCACGTTGTACACCGTCTAACGAGGTTTTGTTGCCCAAATGCCATACCGTCACGGTCGAACCAATATATTGCCCCGTATGCAATTGCATGGTCGCACCGCTTCCTTCTGCCAAAAGCCGAAGTCCATCGTCTCCATCTCCCCATACTTGGCACAAATTACTCAACCAAGCCTGTTGCACCAGTCCATCAAATCGCCCTTGAAATGCGATCGGTTCCAAGGCTCTACAACCACGGTCATCTCCAAAGGAGCATACTTTGTCATAATAATTGGCAGCCTTGCTAAGTTCCTGTTGCTGTTGCCAATAGGTACCTACGTTCATACACCCATCCATGGACTGCGCCTCACAAGCGGTCTCCATATACACAACCGCTTTGGCAGGATCACCAGCAAAGATTCGCCCCAAAGCCAAACAGGCTCGTGTATCTCCCCCAGAACAGCCCAATTCCAGTTTGTCTCGAACAGTTTGATCCGCGTTGCCATTCGAAAAAGCCCTCAACGCAATCTCTGCACACCCAATCCCATAGCCAAGTTCACACGATTGTGCGTACAAAGCCTCGGAATCCAAGGACGATTCCTGTCCCCAAGTGGACTCCCCTTCTGCAATTTGGGCGAGCACATAGCACCCTTGACCAAAGCCCGCATCACAGGTCTGTCCCGCCAACATCTTTGCCTTTTCGACGTCCCTCTCAATTCCTGTGCCATTGGCATAGGCGTCTGCCATGACCAAACACCCTTCTAAATCCCCCGAATCGCAGCCTTTGTTCATGTATCGAAGTGCAAATTCAGTGTTTTGCGTCACGCCCTCTCCTTTAAGTGCCAAAGCGCCATACCGTGTACAACTTGGAGAATACCCCCCTTCGCAAGCATCAAAAAACGTCTTGGCTGCCTGTGTAAAGTTTGGAGGACGCATATCCAAGTAGAGAGTACCCATTGCATGACACGACGCCGCAATCCCACCGGAGCACGTACTTTGATACAAGGCCTGCGCCAAAGCCAAGGAACGTTTTCCACCTTTTCCTTGATGATACAACGTCGCCAATGTTGCACACTTATCGAGTTGCCCATACCCGCAGCCCCGGTCCAATTGCTGAGCCACAAAAGCCCACTCTGCATCAGACTTGGCTGTACTCATCATCATCGTCGCTTGAGCCATGCACCCCAGTTCGTACCCTGATTGACAAGACTGCTTGTACAAACCCAAGCGTGTCTCCGTTTCTGCCCCAAAGTCTTCCAAAATATCCGCCAAACGGTGACAGCCCCATACATCTTTTGCTTTGCAGGCTTCCTCATAATAGGCTCTGGCCTTGTCTCGATCCTGTTCAACAGCCACACCATCACGGAACATGTCTCCCAAATAAGTACATCCAGGTGCATAGGCCTTTTTCTCACAAGCTGTGTTAAAAGCCTGATAGGCCTTTTGGGGATTGGGAGCATCCAACGATACCCTTCCATCCTTCATACCATTTGCCATCCCAACGACGACACAAGGCAAGGGACTGTTTGATTTTGTGCACTTTTTCTGCATGAAAGCAGCGGCTGCCAAAGCATCCGATTCTTCAGCACTGACCCATTCTTCAGGATGGCACACGTCGAAGTAACCTTTGTCACAGGCGACTTTGTATTTTGACAGCACCACACTTTCATTGTGTGGGATGCCGGGCATGGCAAAATCGTAGCGCAATGCTTCCATCGCTGCAATACGGTGCTCAAAAGAATCAGGCCAAGCCGCGAATGCTGTCAATGTCAAACACAATACAACCCACATACTTTTTCCTCCACAACCACAAGAAAAAATGGTTGAATCCCACTATACTTACGACATATACTATCACCAGACCTCCCTTATTCCAAAGGAGCCCCATTATGAACGTTCTCTTTTCAATGATTCTGTGGCTTGGATGTAGCAATTCTTCAGAATCCACCTCATCCACTCCCTCAACCAAGTCTTACCCGGTAGCTGAACAAGCAACACAAGAACAATTTGCTTCAGATGGTCGTGGCACGACTGAAAATGTCGCGTCTTCGGAAGGTTCCATCCTCGAGCGCCACAAAAAACTCGGCAAAGTGCCACAGAACGCCATCGCATTGTGGCTCGAGGCTGCGATTGCGGCACAAGGGAACGATGAGGCTGGCTGGAATGCACTTCAAGAACTCACCTTACCCCTGCGCGAAGACGACGGATGGCGATCTCACGGAAGAAACACCTATTTTGTCAAAGCGATTCAAGAAAACAGTCCGGCTTTTCGCTCCTTCATTGTCGGGGCAACACCAGAAAACAATTATGCTGTGGACATGAAGAACATTCAAATTAAAGTCGCTTATGAAAATGCCAAGGATATTCGAGGGCGAAAGTTCATGCTGGTCTCCAGTGGTTCAAGTATGCCAAGGCCCATTTATTTAAAGCAAAGTACGACAACCGACCTATTTTACGTCACAGAATACAGCAGTATGTACGTGGACGTACAACCACCGATCGACCCAAACAAAGAACAGTTTAAATAACGACAGTTCAAATAACAGTTGCTTACATACAGACTGTTACTGAGTCTTCATGAAATCCCCTACGACGGTCGATGATCATGACAATCATGGTGACCAGGTAGACAATCGTCAACCATCCAAC
>CBFIFY010000035.1:0-44140 GCA_965661985.1 uncultured Myxococcota bacterium
TAGACTGGGTCCAGGTGCCATGGTGTTTTTTAGATTGTCACCATCGGCGTTTTCGTAAAACTTCCAAGTCGCTCGACGAGCATCGGCTGTGAATTCCCAAGCGTTTCCAAACGTGTCTTCCAATCCATATACGGACTGTCCTGCAGGGAAAGCCCCGACGGGAGATGTGTGTAGGTAACCATCAGAGTCGTCAAAGTTGGGAGATTCAATTTGACCGTGGTTTAAGGCGTCGTGGTTGTATTCTTTGCCCCAAGGAAAATCGTTGCCCAGTCGTACATCGCCCAATGCCGCCAATTGCCACTCGGCCTCCGTTGGCAACCGCTTTCCTTTCCATGCACAGTACTCTTGGGCGTCATACCAAGAAACCATGACGACAGGGTGCTCGCCCGTGCCTTCTGGATAGTTTGTTCCATTCCAGTTCCATCCATCTTCGGCCCATTCTTCGGCGATGAAGGGAGGACGGTAGCCAGTGTCTATCAAAAACTGTTGATAGGCTTTACGAGTGACCTCGGTGCGGTCCATCCAAAAAGCAGACACGGTGACCCGTTTGGACTTCATAGAGTTGCTGGGGTTCGCAGTCCAAGGCTGTTCTTCACCGACAAACTTTGCTTGAGAACCCGGCATGTTCGGTGGTGCAGACGGTACACCAGATCCTGGTCGAACGTGTCCAACACCACCATTGTGGGGCTGGTTTAGGTCGAATTTGGGTTTGTGTTGTGGGAAATTGGGACCACCGCGTCCTAGTTGATTGTTGTTCTTTCCCATTGAGTTACTGCCCACTGAAGCATTTCCCATTGTATTGGGCGGTCCCGGGGGACCATTGGTCTTGCCTTGTGGTCCCATGACAGGCAGTGGCGGTCCACCAGCCGCTCGTTGATTGTCGCCTTCGCCCATGTTTGGGGTCATTCCCATCGGGTTCATAGGAAGCGTATAGCCTTTGACGGCTTCAACGTGACGGGGACCCAGATCGACCAAACCTTCGGGGATTTGTACCATGTCATCTTGGACGACCAATTTCGATTTGTCTATCTTAATGATGCTTTCTGAAGTGGACGACACAGTCTCTACGGCTGTTGTTTTGGTCTCGGACACAGCCGTTTCATCTGAATTACAGGCGTACAAGAATCCCAAAACACCCGAGAACCCTAAGACAGAGAAAGGCAATGACAGTTTTGTAGACCAAGTCATTGAGACGCTCCATCGTAGGCGCAACGAAACCCTGTTGTGTAGGCGACGCGTGTTGGACGTGCAGGTTCACGATGGGTGCAGGTACAATAAGACGGAAGGTTCATAAAAGATCCGCCACGAAGCGTTTTCCACGTGCCTTGTTGTGGTCCTTTGGGGTCTGTGGATTCCGCCGTTTGATAACTGTTTGCGTGGTACCAATCTGCAGTCCATTCCCAAACATTTCCAGTTGTGTGGTACAGTCCATCCAGTGTTCGTTGGGTTTTGGGAGCATCTGTGACCGAATTTGTCAAAACACGTTGTAGATGTCCGTACTTTCCAGCAGAGTACCATGGCGCTTCCACCATTTCATCATCTCCCCATGCAAACCGTCCGTCTTCTTGACCGCGACAGGCTGCCTGTTCCCACTCAGCCTCTGTTGGAAGTCGTCCGCCGTTCCATCGACAATAGGCATCGGCCTCAAACCAAGTCACAGCGACGACGGGGTGTTGATCTCCGCGTCCGGCTTTTCGATTTGTCGCACCCGCACCTTCTGGATGTTGCGTTCTCCATGCAAGTCCAGACTTTCCCCAGTGTTGATCGTCGTTCCATCCTTCAGAGACAAAGCGTTCAAACTCTTGGATGCTCACTTCTGTGAGATCAATGCGGTATGGACTCAGTTGGACAGTGCGCGCTGGACTTTCATCTGGCGTTTCACCAGACCCCATCGTAAATGCAGTTTGGTTGAAGGATGCTGTGTCTGCTTGGGAAAGCGCACTCAGTGATAGAAGTAAGAAATAGAACATATAGAATCTATAACCGATGAAATTCCGCTGTATAGGAAAGACCATTGAAGAATTTATGGAATGAATATCAAATATTTTATAAAAAATGAAGAAATTGAAAAAATATCTAAAAACAATGTCCGAACTTGGATGTTGGTCTACGTTATAAGTGTACAAACAACATTGTGGTGATTTACTGGTCAACTTGCCGCCACACAAAACAAAAGGCTAAATAGACTGGGAAGCGGTAAGCGAACGCATACGTTTACAAGCCCTACTTTAAGTCTGTTGAGTCACTGTTTTGAGCATTTATGTTGTGATCACAGTCTGATTAGACAGGGGGTTTGGATGAAACAGAAAAAAGAAGCGGTCAGATACAATTTCTTATACGCACTTGGTGTTGTTGGGTGGGGTCACTTAGAAGCTCCGATACTGGCTGCATTGGCAACGGAGAAACCACTGTTGTTGATTGGTGAGCACGGTACCGCAAAGTCAATGGTGCTCGAGCGACTTGCCAAAGCGTTGGGCGTCACATTTCGCCATTACAATGCCAGCATTTTAAACTTTGATGACCTCATTGGCTTTCCTGCACCGGATGCCGAAGCTGGACGGGTTCGATATTTGCGTTCAGAACTGGATGCGTGGGACGCAGAAGCCATTTTTGTCGATGAGATTTCACGCTGTCGACCAGACATGCAAAATCGATTGTTTCCACTGATTTACGATCGCAAGTTGCAAGGGGCTCCTTTGAGCAAGTTGAAATACCGTTGGTCAGCGATGAATCCACCACCATCGGAGGATGATCCCAATTCCTATTTTGGGTCCTTTGAACTGGATGCGGCATTTGCAGATCGATACGACTGGATATTCCGAGTGCCAACAGGGCTGACGCCAACGAATAGGCTTCAAATCATCAAGGGAACAACGATGGATGAGAGGGCCGGTGAGATACTTCAAGATGCCATCCGATGGACCAAGGGGCGTCTGAATCTGATTGAGCAGGTGCATGGTCACAATTTGGCTTTGTTCTTCGATAGTTTGTACAGTATTTTGGAGCGTAGAGGTTGGAGTGTTTCTTATCGACGAATCCGCATGATGTATGAAAATGCCATCGCGTTGATTGCGACAGGATATTATGAAAGCATTTCCGATGCGCTCTACAGAACTGTGTTGTACAGTCTACCTCAAAATACGGAGCGAGAGATCAAAGGCAGCGATGTTCACCCACTGATTTCCATGGCTTTAAAAGTTCAAGCGATTCCACTCAACGACATTCGTAAGCAATTGCTCGAAGAAGAAGACGAGGTGCGTCGAATCGTGCTGGCACTCAAATCCAAGCAGGAAGACTTGATTACAGCGACGGTTCTCGATTCATACGCTGCGTTGGAACCTGCCCATCGTCTGGCATTGTCCTGTCGATTGTTTCCCATTTTAATGGAGCAGTTTCCAGACACACCAGCAATTGTGTTGATGCAACTGGCCGACGACGTAAGTTTGATTCAATCGTTGCAGTCTAGAAATTCCTTTATTCCGACGCACTCTTACAAATATCAGTTGGCACAAAAGATTGTGGCAAGGTCTGCACTTCTGTCCAAGCGTGAACCGTGGCTTGAAGATGTTTTGTGGGTTGCATTTGAACAGAACTTTATTGTAGATCCCGATGGTATAGAGCCTTTGATAGCGTTTTGCAGAAAGACGAACAGTGCGCTCAATGCGTTGCGAGGTGCTGCATGAACGCAGAGATGGCCAATAGTTTGCACAATATGAGTGCTCCCCCTCGGTCACAGATTCAGGTGGCACCGAATAGACAACCAGGACGGGCTGTTCGGGTGTGGGTACCCAACATTAGTCTTTTGTTGCACAACCCCAATTCATGGGAAGAACAGGTTCTGTCGTTTGCACAATGTGAAGATTGGTCAACGCTGATTCAACAAAGTACCAATGCATTGAACAACGTGTCCTCATTGCCACCGTTCTTTGTGATGGGTGGAAGCAAATTACAGCCAACCCACAGTATCGAACCATTGCTTGTGGTTGCAATTTTGGCCCGCACCGCCAAAAACCTGTGCATGCTGAACGCCCAACCGATGTACACCTTTGAACGACTTCGACAAAGTCGAATCATCAATGATCCACGTGTGCTCGATCAACTCGCGCTGTCTCGAATATAAAGGAGGGTGATATGACCATCATTCATAGAGTCCACAATCTAATAGCGGCGATGCCATACGGTCTTGAAAAGATGCTGTCGTTGATGGACATTGAAGAATCTACCGATGTGAAGACAGCCTGTGTTCCAATTGGTGGTCGTCCTAGGATTGTGTTCAATCCAGAATATGTGGCGAATCACTGTGAAACCGATGAGAAACTGTTCATGCTGATTCAACATGAACTGCACCACGTATTGTTGGGACATACCAGGTTGTTTAAACGAACAACCTTGCAGCACAATATCGCTTTTGATGCAATCATCAACGCCATGTTGTGTCGTTCGAAGCCTGAGCCAGAATGGACAGCCCTATTTAGAGACAGTTACTCAGCGAGTAAATTTCCAGAATGTTTGCTTCGACCACCCAAAAATTTTCCTGAGATCCCAATTTTTCCAGAAGGCATGCCCAAGAATATCCAGCAAGTGATTCAAACGTTGTATTACAGCAACAAAGGTACATTTTTCGACGTGTTCGCCCTGTTGGTGAAAATTATTCCTGTTGGGTTGATGCCTGGAGACGCTGAAGGAGAGGGGGATTCTCTCGATCAAGGGACTGGCTCAAGATTCGACGACAAAATGGGCGCAGATATTCTAGAAGAATTGCTTGGGAGTCATGGAGACGATGCACGTGGTATAGAGGAGCAGGACGATCCCGACTTGTTTGACATCGTTCGTGAAATTGTCGGAGAGTGGCCACAGCCACCCAATCCAATCGCCGGACGCTCTCTCAACGATATTTTAAAGACAATGCCAGTCTCCAAAGTCAATGTGTCGTCGCGTTTGGTGAGGCAAATTGTGGATACGGTGTTGGCTTCTGTTGTGTGTAAAGGTGATGAACAGGGTGGTTTCTCAGACTTTGAGTATCAGCACTTTCAACAGTTTATGCCATCAAGAGACAGACGCGCATTTGCAATGCAGCAGGTGGGTGGAATGGTGCCGATGTATGTTTCTTCGATTCCAAAAGAAATTCAGAAGCGCAACGAAGTGGCGGTTTATTTGGATGTTTCTGGATCGATGGAAGACTACCCCCAATACTTGGTCAAAGCCTTGTATTTGTTGCAGAAACAGGTAACGGTCAAAACGTTTGTCTTTTCAACCAAGGTACTCGAAGTAGACGTCTCGGACCTCAATAGGTTGAGATATGAAACCACCGGTGGAACAAGTGGTGCCTGTGTCTGGAAGCACATTGAAGAGAACAAATTTACATCGGTGGTGCTGTTGACGGATGGCTATGTTGGAATGATTCACGAGCAGTATTTGGGGCTTAGAAAGCAAGCCCACATAGAAGTTCTGTTGACACCAGACGGCTCGAAAAATGACATTGTACCGATTGCTAGACGGTGCAGAACTTTATTTTCATTGACATAAATAAGTAATTTTTAACACATAATATTGAAGGTAAACATGATAGAAAAACATGCCAAATACATCCCCTCTCATCAAATCGCTGAATTTATTTTGCCCGGACACCCTGACAAACTGTGTGATCGCATTGCCGATTGTCTGGTGGATGCTGCTTGTGCCCGCGATCCTCGATCTTTGGTCGGCGTGGAAGTGGCTTTGCACCAACAGGTTGTACTGGTAACGGGGTGCATCACAACCCATCCCCCTATGACCACGGATGAAGTGGACGACATTGTTCGACAAGTCTTTCGAGATGCGGGCTACGATGAGCAATGGTTGTCGACCGATAGTTTGCGAATTGATCACGACTTGCGTCTGGAAGAACTCGATGACGACCTGCGGGGTTTGCGAAGCATTTCAGACGACCAAGCCATTTGTGTGGGCTATGCCGGTGGAGAAAGTGAGCACTTATATTTGCCATTGGCACATCGACTGGCTTATTTGGCTGGCCAACGCATGCTTGAGATTCGAGAACGTTTTGGTTTGGGACCCGATGGCAAGGTGATTGTGACTTGTCATGGTGAAAAGGTAGAGCATGTATCGATTTCTTTGCACCATCAACCCAATACGGATCGCCGTGACATTTTCAAAATGGCTTGGGAGGTGGCTCAGCACATTGGTCTTACCGACCTAGACAAATTGACGGTCAATGGGGGTGGAGACTTTGATGTTGGGGGTCCATGGGGAGACAACGGGTTGTCTGGCAAAAAATTGGTGGTGGATGCATACGGTCCACACATCAGTATTGGTGGTGGGGCATGGTCTGGAAAGGACCCACACAAGATTGATAGAGTCGGTGGATTGTTGGCCCGATATTTGGCGCTTTACGCTGTGAGAATGGGCTATGGTTCGGAGGCCAGAGTGACGTTGGGATGGCATCCAGGAGATGCAGAGCCATCATATAAACTTTTGGAGATTGATGGGCAGCCACAAAGTTGGCGTCTATTGGGATCCGTGGATTGTTCCATTGATGGCGTGTGGAAATTGTTCAACTTGGGGAGAACATCTTTTGCTGAGTATGCGGATGGTTCTTGGTTTCAGAAACCGGCTCCGTGGAATGTTTCCGCTCGTGTTGTGGAGGGGGAGTCCATGGAATGCACAGACAAAGTTTGAATCTCTCACTTAAAAGAATTAGACGGTTTGTGGTGGAGCCAACATGCATGGGTTCATCATGATTTTATCCAAGGAGAGACAATGAGAAAATTTATACCGTTTCTGTTTGCGTTGGCCGCATGCGCACCATCAGAAGACAAGTTTGAAGCCGAAACCATCGCCATCACCTGTGAGAAAACTTTTGAGTGTACCTCAGAAGAAGCCATTGCGGAAGCCCAAGAAATGGGTTTTTGGTTTTTGGGAGAGGACGCTTCGGAATGCGAAGAAATTTTGAACAGCGATAGTGCGGAGGATACAGCCGCCAGTGATTGGGTATACAACAAAGAGTATGCCAAAGAGTGCTTGTCGGCGATGGAAGCAATGTCTTGTGAAGATTTCACAGGGGGGCTTCCTGAAGCCTGTGAGAACGTATACTCAGAAGAATAAACAACTTTGAGACGCTGAATCACCATCCAAAGCCCTTGAATACTCAGGGGCTTTTTTGTTTGTGGGCTGAATTCGACATACCCCAAAGCATATAGAACCGATATAGTGAAGAAAAGTATGGAGGGTGGATGATACAGACAGTGCTTTGGTTGTGGATGGCTTGTGGTGAGCAGGAAGCAACGAACAATGTGACGTCAACACAGAACCAGACCAACAGTGAGGTTGCAAACAAGACCCAAACCACTGCTGGGAACCCCAGCGTCCCCAATGGTTCTGTGCAACGAAAGGGACCCGCGAATACCAAAAATGCCCCCAACAACTCCAATAAGGCGCCCAACGGTATGAAAGGTCCCAATATTGGTCCCAAAGGTCCACCACCCAATATGAAAGGGGGACAGGTGGCCAATGGTTCAGGGGGCGCTTTTCAAGACCCGTCTGGATTTCCACCGTTTCACGATTGGAAGGCCCCAGAAGGTCCTGCAATCCAAGAGATGGGCGCTTGGAGTGAGGTCGTACAACTGACGCAAAAGCCCACGGGAGGGTACAGACCTCAGATTGCCGTCTCCAACGATGATCTATACCATGTGGTGTACTACGACCGCACCGATGAGGGGGACATCATTCGACATCGAATGTCTCGAAATGGCACCAAGTGGAGTCCACCACAGAACCTTGGACACGACAGCGAACGCAACTGGGGACCCGATATCATCGTTCGACCAGATGAAACGGTTGTGGTGGTTTACGATCACGCAATGCCGGACTTTCGCTCTCGTGGCTATGTGACGACATTTGATCCCACAGGGGGGAGTTGGTCTGAACCATATGCCTTGACCCCAAATGACGGGGGAGAAATTGGCTCAGGACACGTCGCCAATGCGATGGATCAGGACTTGGCATATGTGTTCATTGGCAAGCCACTTGGGGAAGAGTATCGGTTTCAGGCGAAGTGGCGCTGGTACAGCAACGGCAATTGGTCTGAGATACACTCCTTTTCTGACGGCAGTGCTGACGCTTGGCACACCAATGTTGAGCGACGTCCGGATGGCAGCGTGGTGGCTGGCTTTGATATTGGAACTGGAGGAGCTGCCACGACACTCTACTTTGTGGAAGGCAAAGACGGTCAGTTTGGTGAGTTGCAGAATATTACGCAAACGGGTGAGCCAGGGGAACGTCCACATTTTGCGTTTGCCAAAGACACAGATTATGTGACTTGGTTTCACAAAGAGTCGGGTCAGCCAAAGCACATTTATGTACGCAGTCACCAAGTCAATTCCAATCAATGGGGTGCAGTTGAAGAGCCTTCGAAGGGCTATGGGGGCTTTCATTTTGATCCCGAAATCGAAATCAACGCCGATGGTGTGCTGTGTCTAGTGTGGGGATGGGACGCAGGTCAAGATGCGGAGATGGTGTACAGTTTGAACAAGGGCGATGGTTGGACTGCCCCGAAGAAAATCGCGGACGTTGATTGGGGCAAGCCCGGACTGGCATCTCTGTCTGTCGATTCAAAGGGCAACTTTCACGTGGTGTGGAATCAAGGTGTTCGAGGATACAATGAAGTCTATTATGCTTCATTGGAGGTTCAATAATGCTTTTCTGGCTCATTCTAGGATGTTTAAGCAGTGATGACGGTGCGGTGTCGACAACGGAGTCTCAAGAGTCTTCTGGGGCATCTTTGACACCATCAACAAATGGAACGGTTGACGCACAAGACCAACAGGGCAAACAATACAAGCAAGGCAAACAGGGTCAACAGGGTCAACAGGGTCAATCAGGACAAAATGGATACAATGGCCAGCATGGTCCTCTTGGAAATGTAGCTCAAGGTAGACATCAAGGTGGTCAACCACATGGTGTCCACGGCTCTCAGGGACCTCAAGGACTTCAGGGTGGACCATCGATGGGTGGACAGGTGGGTGGACAAATGCAACAGCCCGAGCCTTTTCATGCCACGGTGACCTTTGACTGGACTGCAGAACCGACGGAGCCAAAGAAACTAAGTGAACCAAAGAAACCCATCTCCATCATCTGGATATCGCTCGACACCGTACATGCAAAGAGAATGTCTATCTACGGAGGTCCGGCTCAGGTGCCGAATTTGGAACGCTTTGCCAAACGAGCCATCACCTTCGATCAGGCCATCAGTCACTTTCCAGAGACCGCGTTGTCGCATTGGACAATGATGTCCTCAGTACTTCCGGAAGTACATGGCAACGTTCCAGCCAACGGAGGCTCTATCTATTCTGGTCCGACGATGGCAGATATTGCTAAGGCGCATGGTTATGCAACGGGTGGTTTTATCGGTGGAGTGACGATGACCGATCAGGCCAGTGGGTTTGGTCGCTCCTTTGATACATACGACGATCAATTTACCTTTTCATTCAAGGACATGTCTAGAGATGGGGCTGAAGTGACCGACCGTGCCAGAACGTGGATAGAACAACAAGGTGATGGTCCGTATTTTGCTTTTGCCCATTATTTTGACGCGCACTTTCCGTATACGCCAAAAAAGAATATTTACGACGCTGATTACTCGGGCACCATTGATGGTACCGATGCTGTATTGAGGCCCTATCGCGATGGTCAAAAAGTTCCGTCGCAACGAGATGTAGAGCACGTATTGGCATTGTACGATGCTGAAATTACAGAATTGGATGCCAAAATTGCTCCGTTGCTTCAATTGGTGGATGAGCAAACGGTCATTGTGGTGACGGCCGATCACGGAGAGTCCTTTTCACACGACTATTATTTCAATCACCGAGCGGGGTTGTGGGACGAGGTGACACATGTACCCCTACTCATCGGCGGTGCCTTAAGCCCAGAACTGTCCGGAAAGCGCGTCTCACAGCAAGTGGGGTTGATCGATGTCTTGCCGACAGTGTTGGAAGTGGCTGATTTGCCAGGAGACAAACGGTTCATGGGGACGTCGAAACTGAACTTGGTGGGGGACTCAACGAGTCATTCAACCGACATTGTCTATTCGATCACCGACCCTTGGATGCCGGAACCCCAGTTTGCTGCCAGAACGACTCAGTACAAATGGATTGACGGTCTCAACAAAAATTGGGTGTACGACTTACAGGTCGATTCACTAGAACAGACATCGCTATCAGAGATTCCGACTGTCCTTCGAGATTCCAACAAAGCCTATCAACAATGGATTGCGCAGTACGCTCAGTGGCAGGTAGAAAGTACGCGAACACGTCAAATTTCTGATGAAGAGTGTAAGCGTTTGATGGCTTTGGGATATACCACTTGCATGAAGTGATTGGATATAAATATTTAAAATTTAACAACTTTTTGTTTGCGTACTGATATTCGGCGCTGATTGAGAGATGGATACCTTGCCACAAGTACAGTCCAAATCCGTATAAGACTGACGATGGATGACAAATCAATTATACTGAACGTGATTTGAAGATGACTCTTGTTTAGGAAGTTTTGATGATGCTACTATTTTTGATTTTGACTGGCTGTAAAGTTGAACATCCCACCAACTCTACTGTTTCTGGAGAAGTACAGTCGGCACCAAAGCCCAAGCAACAATTGCCAAGCCAAACGGAGACCGTTCAGGGTGGCGAAGACAACATCAAAGTCGCTGAAGGTTCGATTGCGATCACGTTGCCCCCATTGCAAGCGGCAAAAGGGGTTGAGCGATACTGCTTTTTTCAAGAGGTGCCTGCGTTCACAGATGGAATGTCGGGGTTGTCTTTCACCACTCAAAATGCCGACATGGTACGAGTCTTAAGTGCTCAAGAACTCTCAGCAGACATCACACCCCATCAGTGGAAAGATTGCGGTTCGATGAAAGAGCAGATCATTACATGGCCATTGTACGAAGCCACAGGAGTCGATCTCACCAAAATTGGCGATACCTTGATGAATGGATTTCAATGGGTTTCCCTGCCTGAGAAAACAGCCCTGTCTTTGCAACGAGCCGATGTGTGGATGTTCGAGGTCTTTCCCAACACGTCTCAAGGAAACGATGTGACTGTGACCATGAATATTGAGACATTGCCCAAAGAATCTGTAGAAACGTGGGCAAGCGTCTTTGAAATGACTTCAGAATCTGGAACGACGGGGGCATCCAAAATCGATTGTACACTGGACAAAGAGTTGACTTTGTATTCAGCATTGGCGCATTCCGATATACCTGAGGGCACTTGGAACATTCAATGTGGTGACCAACAGGTCTTTTCCGATCAGTTTTCTCCGGGGATTCCAAAGTTGGTCAACTTAGACAAGCCTGTGACCATCCCAGCAGAAACCACCTGTGAACTGACCTGTGAGTGGTCTGGCGACACCAAGTCGAACTGTATATTGTCCTTGGTAGCCTCTCCGTTGGAAGATGCGTTGATTTGCTTGAATGGCAACATTATTGAGTGATCGTTTTATGGGGTGCCCTTTTGCTGTCGGAGCAGAATCCACATCAACGGCAGTCCTCCAAAGCCCATCATAGCCAGTTGCTCCACTCGGAGAACTCCGGTTGCCAGTATGGCTGTCTCAGGAGTGTATCCAGCCGCAGAAATGAGCAATCCTGTAAAGATGACGTCCCACGTCAGTTGTGATCCAGGGAACAGAAAAGCAACGGTTCCACAGCAGGTACCCACAAGGTACACAAAAAGGATCGCCACGGCTGACGGTGTATCTCCCAGCGCCATGAGTGAGAGCAAGATGCCCAAGTAGGCAACACCGTGACCCAGCATTGAATAGACAAAGGCCATCGTGATTTGTCTTGGTTTCAACGAGCGTACTTGGTACAGGGCTGTGCCGATAAGTTTGATTGGGTGGTGCTCGCTTTTGCCTTTTGCGGTCGCCATTTCGACGAGTATTGGTGCTTTCCAACAGAGTGCGAGCAACAATACCGCACCCGCTCCGATTCCCAAGAGCAACAGTTGCATCGCCCGCGTGACATCGGGATTGTGCACTTCGATCCATGGCCAAAGAGATACAGCCCCAACCGCTGCTGTAAAAAGCCCAATCAACCGTCCCAAAGTGTTGGCTGTGAGTCCTAGAACGATGGGTGTTTGATCTTCTCGTTTTAGCAACCATCCACCCATAATTTCCCCCATGGGTCCGGGCAATGCGTAATTGATGAGCAGACCACCAGAGATACAAGCTGAAAAAAACAGATTCGAAGCTTTGGTTTCGTTCAGCAACGCTTTCCACCGCAATCCCAAAAACCACATCGTACAGACCATACAGACCCATCCCACAAAGAGCAGTTCCCACTGCACGTCGACGATGTTTGTGTACACGTCCTCTTCGTCCAGCAAATAGAGGATGACAGGCACCATCAAGAGTACCAGCAACAACCAAATGGCACTTCGATAGAGACCTCTGGTTACAGTTTCGCGCACGATGTCTGGTGTAATGTTGTCTTCGGTTTGCATAGTACTGGGAAGAGTGAGGTAAGTGTGGGCTCTTGGAGTATCGTATTTGTGGTGTGAAGCCCTGTACGACGTTGGCTATATTCAGTTTGTTGCTGGAATACTAGATACCAATCGTTTTTTGAATCCGTTATGCTACCTTTTGAATGTGGGGCAGGTGGATATCGATGATCGGTGTAAAGGTTGTAAGTGTTGAGAACAGGCAGTGCTGTCGAGAGACCGTTCTGAAAACGTGGTGGAGACGATGACAGCATCTCCATCGACAGTGGTCTTTATCATTCCTCCGCATTTGAAAAAGCGTGGCAGACTGATTCCTTCTCACCATCCAATTATTACTGCTACGCTGGCTGGTGTCGCCAAGGCGACCAATGCGCGTGTATTTGTCATGGATATGGGCGTGACCGATTTGGACCGCTCCACCGTCTTGGAACATCTCAAAGAGATCGCACCCGATTGGGTAGGGCTTGTTCCCTTTGAGTATCGCCGAGAGATGCCGTTGGAACCGTCGTTGAAGATGATAGAGTTCTGTCGCCCCCACTTCTCGAAGGTGCGATTTGGTGTGCTCAATTGTCCGTTGCACAGTGAGGAAAGTCGGGATGCGGTCAGGTCGGGTCAATTGGACTTTGCTGTGTTTGGCGACTCTGAATCTTTCGTTCATCGAGTGTGTACCACAGGAAAATGGGATGGTGCAGGTCTATGCATTCAGCAAGGTCAGGAATTGCTAGAGTTTTCACCTGTTCAGCAAGTGGATTGGAACATCGTGACGCCACCCGCGTGGGAATTGTTCAACTTGCACCGCTATGTACCGTCAGCACACCGCTATCGACGCGCACCCGTACTTCCCATATTTGCCAGTCGCTCTTGTCCATTTGGCTGTGATTTCTGTCCACACATGCTCTACCACAGTTCAGATACCCACTCAATGCGTCCAGTTGCGGATATCATCTCAGAGATTGAGTTGTTACAACGGGACTTTGGTGTAGAAACCGTAGAATTCTATGATCCGACATTTGGGGTGCGTCGAGATCACGTACACGCATTGTGTGAATCGTTTAAAAAGTTGGAGCGCCCCATTGAGTGGACCTGCTTTTCCAGAGCTGATTTATGGGATGAAGCGTTGCTTCAACAGGTTTACGACGCAGGCTGTCGTTCGATTTTGTTTGGTGTGGAGAGTGGCAATGTTGAAGTGTTGGAGCGTACTCAAAAGGGGATTCATCTGCCACAGGTAGAGCAATTTGTTTCTCAATGTCGCCAAGTCGGAATTGACACGGTCGCATCGTTCATCATTGGACTGCCATTGGAGACACCAACGCGCATAGTTGAGACCATTGACTTTGCCAAGAAACTCAACCCAACCTATGCTCAGTTCCATCAGGCCCGGGCCTTTTTTGAACACTCGGATTGGCAAGAGTTGGGTACGGTGTCTGGGTCGTGGGAGGAAACGTCCGCCAGTTTGAATGGCTTGGCCTATATACCCAATGGGTTTACCCAGCGTGAGATTGTACAGTGGTTACTGAGGGCCTATTGGTCCTTTTATTCTCGCCCAGCAAAGGTGGCTGAACTGACGGGCAGTGTTCGACAGTGGTCGGACGTTCGTCGACTGCTCAAAGGGGTCCATCAAATCTCAACACATTTTGTGGTGCTGTGATGAAGGTGTGGTCTTGGATTGTGGGAGGCGTTGGCTTAATTGCTGGTGGAATTCAGTTGCAGAACAGCGCACTTCACTTGTTTTCACTCAACAAGAACATCGCAATGGATGTGTACTTTTCCAGCGATGCCTGTGAACATGCCCTTGAATTTAAAGACAAATTACAAAGTGACAGCCAGCACTTTTTGTTGGTGTCCAACTGTTTTCACACCAAATCTTTTCAAGACGCGGAATCTGTTTGGCCCTTTGAACTGGTGTTGCCCAGTTTGGTCTATGAGCATAACCGCGGTGATCCAGGACGGTATTTTGAACGATGGCTTCAACAGCCAACGGGAAGGATTGAACATCTACCACCAGAGAAACTCTCCAATTTGAGACTGTTGACCCATACCGATGGTGGTGCCCAAATAGAAGCTTTGCACTTTTTGTGTGCCCACCCAGAACTCTTGGCACAGCACCCCAAGCCACCACCAAAGAACGCTTGGGAGCAAAATCAATATTCGGTGTTGAAGGGCTGTTTGGCGGATAAGCGCTACCCACATCAAATCGTGATTCCAGACAGTTATACTGAGGAATCTACCGGTGCATGGTTGGCCACCATGTTTGAGTCAGACGCTTCTATTCTCGACTTTGATCGTTGGGTTGAGTTTACTTTGTTAGATCATAAATGATGAACGAGGACCCTTCTGTGTAGAGATAGGCTTCCGGTTCATAATAGCGTTCTTCAAAAGAGAGGCTGTACCAGGCGTGTCGATCAAACACCCAAACGAGTCCATAGAGAGGGGTTTCTTGCGCTTGGATGTTGGGTATTCTTCGATTTGATTCCCATGGACTGGGCCACTCCTGCCACTGTCTTTCGGCCAGCCAGACGATGGGGGCATTTTCAAAAGAAGACAAGACGATGCTGTTTTCTGGAGTGTACATACGCAGCCAATGTTGCACTGCCTGTCCAGACAGGGTGAGTTCCAAGTTTTCGGGTTGCTCAATGGAGGTTGGCAGTTGAGTCAGCGTCAGAGCACTGGTCAAAATGGTCAGTTTGGGCCACAAAGAATCCAAACGCGTCAAAATCAAGGTGCTGCTCACTCCAATCCAAATCCAAACGCTGCACCACAAAGGCAACACGTAAGCAACGGGAAAGATGCTTTCTCGACCTTGTGGCAGTACGGTGATGGCAATCGAAGGCAGAGATATCCACAGCAGTGTAACCAGCCACTTTTGCATCTGCCTGTCTCGTACCCAGAGCACCAGTTGTATGACAAAGATGCCCACAACCACTGGATGGAAGAGACTGAGAATGTTCATGTTGAGCCAAGATAGCCATTCTGTCATCGAAAAAGAGTTCAGCAAACTTTTGGTTGGATTTTGTAAGGTCGATTCCAACGCCACTGCTCGCAACGGAGTGTTCCAAATGCCCATGCCGTACAGTTCTTGTGCCCATCGAAGGGGCAACTCATCCAACAAGAGCAATATCCATTGTTCCCAGTATCGTGGAGACAACGTCAACCGTCCAGTTTCTTGATGCAATATCCAAATCCACCCTCCAACAAAGGGGGTGGTACCACTCAAGTAGCACAGCGATGAGAACCATCTTTTAGAAGCATAGAGTGCGATGACAGGCAAACCGACAACGATCAACAATAGATTTTCAAAACGTGTGAGAAAAGCCAGACCGAGCAGTATCCCCACACAAAAGGACCTCATTGGATTCAGTGATTTGGACAGCGTCAGACTCCAAGCACCAAATACCAAGGGCAGAGCGAGGACTTTAGAGTCAGCAAGCAGTCCAAGATCGACGAACAATCCCGCCATTCCAAGCAGTACAATGGGGACGGTCAACCAGTGTTCGTTGCTTTCATCGTTGCTTTCATCGTTGAAGCAGGAACGGATTCGATGCAGGATGATTCCACAGAGCGCAACAGTTGATGCCCAGCAGAGCAACAGCAGTGCTGTAAAACTGTCTATCCAATCCAGCAATGGGGTGAGCAACAAACTGGGAAAGGGCGGACGAAACCAAGGAAAGATCGAATCGCAATCCATTCTCGTCGAAGAGCCGTATCGCCAACATTCAGCGACGATGCCCTGCTCATATGAATCGGGAATGAACAAGGGATTGCCACACCACGCCAACACCAAGCCAATGATGCCAAGCAATATAGGAAGGGGAATACGAGAAGAAAACATGGCAGACGTTACTATAGAGTCGCAAAAAGTGGTATTTCTATGCGCACAATTGGCACAGTCGGTTAAAATCATAACATGACCACCATTTCAGCACAGGTTTATTATGACCCCCAGCATGCTCTCCGTGAGCAGGTGCTCTTTGATGGCTGGGTAGTGGCCGCATTGTCTAGTCAGTTGCCTTCTCCATCTACGATGTGGGTAGCGGAACTGTCGAGCACAACGGTTTTGCTCGTGCGCGGAGAAGATGGGACCGTTCGCGCTTTTGAGAACAGTTGTATCCATCGTGGTACACAGATATACCCCGTTCGCAAAGGGCGTTCTGCATGGAAAGGAAGCTCCATTGACCAAGTCACGTGTACGTATCACGGTTGGAAATACAATGATAAGGGTGCGTTGCAGCACATTCCCAAGCCCAAGGGTATACAATGTCGTCATACGCGCCTCAAACAGTATCCCGTGTTTGAATCAGCAGGGTTTATTTGGGTGTCGTTGAGAGAGCCAAAATCGGAACCGGAGAAATTTTTTGAACCTGTTGTCAGTGCTGTACAGCATTACAACCTAGAAGAAATGGAGCCGATTGAGGCGCGAGATTTCCACTTTCCCGTCAATTGGAAAGTGTCCTTGGAAAATGCGTTGGATTATTATCATGTGTCGACTGTACATCCAAAAACCATCGGGGCGCACGTGGATTCAGCGCCGACATTTACCGATTTGGGCTGGCATTCTTTGCAAACACTCTACATCGCCCCATATGGATGGAGAGAGAAATTGGATCGACACTGTGCGCGTTATAGAACCTATTCGGAGAATGAACTGTCGAGTTTGCACAAGTACTTTGTCTTTCCAAATTTGGTCATCAACGTCTTGCCCTATCACTTGACGGTGATGCAGTTTTTTCCCAAGGGTCCCACAGAGTGCATTATGCGATATCGTTTCTGTCAGCGACGCAAGCCTGGGCTGATCGAACGCACTCGTGGTTGGGCTTCTTGGGTGGCAAGCCGATACATTTTGTATGAAGATGTGAAACTGTACAGTCAAATTCAGCAGGGGATGCAAGCATCCAGTCTATCGGAGCATCCTTTGCATGAGCAGGAGTGTGGCGTCGAGCACTTTCATGGCGCTCTCAGTCGATGGATGACACAAAACAGTAAATAGACCGACTAAGAGATAAGAGAACTCAGTCCTGACTACATACAGACTGTATACGGACTAAGGACGGACTCTGTCTAGAACGTCATCACGGAATCATTACAGCTGTGATTGAGGTTAATGGGCATGCGCGTGTGCGGCATCCGAATCCAGTGGCTCAACAGACGCATCGGAAGGGGTTGATTTTAACAGTTTGCGAGCAAGAGACGGATAAATCAAACTCGCAAAGATGCCCGCAGCGATCATTTTGGCGCTGACTTCTGGTGTGATGCCAGTTTTGTCGGGGTTGTGGAGTCCAAGTTCCATGATCGCAATCACCAGCGTCAAGGGTGCCGCCAGCAACGAGCAGGTGGCCAAAACTTCTTTGAAGGAGAGTCCTTTCCACATCATCAACAGGCTCGGGATGAGTTTGACGACAAACATAATGATGATCAGCAGGATGATGTCCCCCATATTTCGAGTCAGCATGCCCAAAGATATATCGAGTCGCATTCCGACGTGAATGAAGAAGATGGGAACAAAGAATCCGTATGCCATCGAGGAGAGTTTGTGCTCGAGCGCACCCTTGTCGCGAATCACGAAACTGAGGATGGCACCGGCAACAAAAGCACCCAAAAATGGTTCTACGTGTGCCAAAATTGAGAGCCCAATAAAGAAGAACATCATCGCAAAGCCAACGCGAATACCAAATTCAGACGGGTCGTCGTGGGCAATCATTTGTCGAAACAACCCCGGTCTCCACCACTGTAAAATCCGCAACAGTGACGCTCCAGCAGTGGCAACCAGAACCAGTGCCAACAGCAACACAAAGCCCAATATGGTGTCGCGAATATCGCCATCGGCCACCGTTCGAATCTCAATGCCTGACAACAGGAAAATGGTGACGAGTTCTCCCATTGCAGCAAAGGAGATCATTGTTTTGCCCAATTCGGTGTGTCCAAGTTGCATTTCGCGGACAACGGCCAACAGCAAAGGAACAGAGGTTGCACCAATCGCCAGTCCCATCCACGTTCCCCAGCCCAACGCGTGGGAGATGCTCATCGAGCAGACAAACGCCAGAACCGAGACGATGAACGGCAAAATCAACTCTTTGAGTCTGTTTTCAATCTCTTTGAAGTCGATCTCCAACCCCGCCAAGAACAAAAAGAATGCAAACCCCAAATCGGACAAAAATCGGATGAATTGGTCGTTGGGGTTGTTGATGAACCCAAATCCACTACCGCCAATGATGAAACCATACAGAATCTCGGCAACCGCAACGGGAATGGCAATGCGCTTTGCAAAAGAAGGCATGGCGATGGCGCCGAGCGTCATCAGAACGAGTGTGAAAGCAGACGAGCCACCCAGCCCCTGTACGCCTGAACTGTGAGCGTTTGCGTGACCACCATCATGGCCACCATTGTGGTTTTGCACGGCGTGAGCATTATCAATGAGTTCATGTGCATCAGAGGGCTCAACACCAAAGGCAGGTAGGGAAATGCACAGAAAGACGAACAAGAACAATAATAGTCGTTTCATATCAACGTCCCGCCGTTTGCCAAGGAACAAACAAAATCGAAGTGTTGGGACAGGAGCGGATTTCATGAAATAGATGCAACGAGATGTCAGGGTTGGCAAAGGTTGAACGGCTGTGTTCGGAATAGCCAATGATGAGCAAATCATAGTCTTTTGCATGGGCGATGATTTCGCGAATGGGATTGCCCTCGACCTGCGTTTTCTGTAGGTTGAGTCCATGTGAGATGGCCATGTGTTGCAACTCAGCCGGGATTTCAGTGATTTGGCGACGTTCTTCGTTGTCAATGTTGGGTGGAATGACATTCAACAGTGTCAGTTCTGCATCAAACTGTCTGGCCAAGTCCATAGAGATGGCCCCCATGACGTTCATGGCTTTGGCGTTGCGAATGCACACCAATACTTTTTTGATCGATTGACTGTCGTTGTTGACCCAAAAGGGAATTTGGGCTCTGAACATGAGTTCCATGATCTTGGACTTTCGAAAACCCCACCTGGCTAGCCAAGATATTGGTTTGGGAGGCAGTATCATCAAACCAATGTCGTTTTCAGTTAAGTAATTTCGAATCTGTGCATCGCTTTGGGTTTCAGGATTGATGCTGGCAAACGGCACGTCCACATCCCCAACAACTTCGCTATTTTTAACCAATTGGGCTGTCAGAGCTGGGTCGTTTTTGCCGTCGATGACTCCAATGCGCGTACCGTATTGAGAAGGGAACAAAATCTGACCACCTTGCAAGAAGGACAGTTCGCGATCCAATACCTCTGGCTCTCCGACGACGACCACCTCATCTCCTGCTCTGATGATGGTGTCTCCGTGAGGAACGATGAGTTGTTCATTTCGATAAATGGCGGCGATCAACCAAGTTTTGGGCTGCAACTCTTTGAGACTCTGTCCTCTGGCGGGGCTGGAATTCAAAATGGTGAGTTGCCGTATTTCTCCACGTTCTTGACCAATGTTTGAAGCACTGATCGTACCCCGCAGGTAATTGGAAAGTCGATGACTGAGCAATTTATCAGCGTTCAAAACGGTCACACCTTCGAATGGACAGGTCGTTTCAAGAGAGTTTTGCACAACAAAAATGGTCTCCACAGAAAAGTGTTCTTTTGCCAGACGAACGATTTCTTGGTTCATCGTGTCTGATGTCGTGAGAACAGCCAGTAGGGTTGAGGGGACCAGATTGCAGTCTTCCAACACCAACTTGGACGATGCGTTGTCACAAATTTTGGTTACTTTGCGATCTCCCAAAGTATCTGGGAGTTCGTTGAGTTTTGACAAGTCTGTATCCACGACTGTAATGTGCCAATTTTTGGGCAGTGTTTGAAAGACAGATGGACCGATTCCATCAAGTCCAATGAGTACAAGCTGTCGTTGTAAGGTGGATGACATGTAGACTCCGAAAAATAATGTGCGCCTATAGTCTAATCACAATATCTCGTTCGAGAACAAAACAGGAGATTTAGGGTGTGAAAAGTGCACGCATGGATTCTTGTAGAGTAGGAGGTTGAGAAGAAGATAGTTGCAACACTCGTTCTTTCGGCAGAAGAGCAATCAACGAAGGGTGTTCCGCCAACAATGTGCAAAACTGTATTTTAACATCATCATCTGGATGTCTAAAAATGTGCAACAACGCATATTGTAAATCATCGGTGGGACTCTTTGCGAATTCTTTCACACACAGCGTCAGTTCAGGCACTTGAATACTGGGGTTTTTGCTGCGCTGTACACAGAATTGCTTGAGTTCTGATGCGCAGGTTTCTCTCATCGACAGTGCAGTGTCGGAAGGCATCTCAGAGAGCAAGTCCTTGGTTAAATCCGCGATGCGCTGACAGGAATGGCTTTGAAGCACCTCTCCATCGGAGGAGTAGGGTGTTGCAGTGGTGGCTTTGGTTTCGAGTTCAGGCGTGTGTTCATCCTCAGTCAATGCCTTGAGATTCCAATGTAAAAGTCCATCGGTGCGTGTTGGCTCACCAAAAGCGTCTGTAAAGATATCGGCATAGGCGGCAGCTTTTGTGGCGTCGAGTTCCGGATGTACCACAATGCTTTGATAGACCTTGCGCATGTGTACCATCGATAGGGTGTCCAAGGCGTGTGGTTCTTCTTTCATGCCGTCGCCCATGAAGTTTTTGAAAGTCTGTAAGTCGCGTGTACTGCCAAGACGGGCATCGGGTGTGTAAGGAATGGGTTTGCCGTGTACACTTTGGTACCAGAAGTATCGGGATGTTTCCATACTGGTTCCAACTTCTGCGGGCAGGTCGAGTACACCACGTTCATCTTCTGGTTCAAGTTGATATACCGAGGAAATGGTGGCGTCAGAACTGGGCAGGGGCCACTGGGCACTGGACCCCCACAGAGACTCGATGGTGATCAGCGAAAGTGGCAACAAGCAAAGCCACTTGGAGTTCTGTCCAGTCAAAAGGTCTCGCCATCCCACAATGCCAAGCAATACGCAAATGACCTGTCCCCCAATGGACAATCTCAGCGGGTGGGTGATGGCTATTTGAGGCAGGACTTGTCGAATCCAGTCGAAGGGTAGGGAGATCATTTGTTCGCCGACGTAGACCCAGTCTTCGTTCCACCACAGAAAATTGCCCAGACCGAGTATCAACGACAGAATCATGGCACCGAGCCACAGTCTCAACCGAGAATGTTTGATGCCCGCCCAGATGGCAAATGGTAGCAAACTCCATCGCAAATAGGCGGTGTGCACAAAGGGTTCGCCATATTTTTCTTTTAAGTCCACCGATTGAAATTCGCCCCACATCCAATAGATTTTTGGATCGACCGCGTTGTGTCTCAGCAATTGCTCGTGCAGAGAATTGTCTCGCATCACCAGTCGCGAGTCACTTTGAATCGACATCCAAAAAGTAAATGCGTAAGGAGAGGCGACAAACAAGGCAATCGCGGCGGCGGAGACAGCACCGTTCAACAGGTGCAAGGATTCGCGTCCTTCATCCAGCGATCGCTCGCCGATCCGTCCGAGAATTAAGACGATAAGCAACAGCCCAAATGCCAGTCCATAATAAAAAGTGGCCGCAATGGTGAGCCCTTGAAAGATCCCGAGACCAATCCAGTCAGTCCATCGATTGTGTCGAGTGGCTCGCTCAGTCATCCACAGTGCGCATATACCCCACTGAATGGCACAGACTTCAGATATGCCATTGCTCAATTCGCAGAGTAAAAATGGCAAGGTCATCGTACCCCAACCCGCAAGCCACCCCCATACCGTGTTCTTCTCTATCCACTCTTCAAGCAGTGATTGAGTTGCCAGTCCAGCGATTGCCAATCGTCCCAGCAGTACCAGGTTGTACCCAACAGCAGGGCCAAAGATGGCAGTAAACGGGAGCGCGATGACCGCGCCAGGTGTATCAATGTAATAGATGGTTCCACCTGCGGGCGCCCCAATCAACGGGGTTTCCAATGGCAGTGTGCCCGACAGCAGTGACTGAAAGACAAACCAGTATCCCCATGCGTGGTTCCACACGTCGATTGCGGGGTCGCCCAGTAAGCGCTGGTGTGGCGTGAGGCTGCTTGGCAAGCAAATTAGAGTGGCACACCCAAACCAAATTGCCCATCGCTGAGCAAAGCTACGCCAATTAAACGCGTGAGAAGGTGGGGCAACTTTGGATGTTGTCATTTTTCAAATTGAGGACCGTCGGTACCTTGAGCTTGAGAAAACCAAGGAAGGGACTGCATGAAACTGTCATCCGCCTCTAGACTGTACGATAGATTCATGTCTTCACCCGCGAACAACAACGCATCCGGACTGCCACCAACAAGGTCATCTGGTGTGGGGCCATCTCCTGTGTTGTCAGCAGTAATCACAAGCCAAACGGGTTCATCGATTGTAGCGGGTGCAGTGATGGTCACGGGAGAGGTGACATCGGACTGTTTGTGTAGAACTTTTGGATAGATCCGACCATCGCCTTCACGTTTGACCACAAACTCCAAATCGAAACTGGTGGCACCATCCACGGCCAAAATGATCGTGATTTGCTCCTCTCCCATAAAGTCTGAAAACTGAGGTGGCTGTTGATACATTGGCAGTACATCGCCGGCTGTGTTGGGTATCTCCCCAGGTTGATGGGCAAAGTCAGGGGTGGGGTGCGTTCCTTCAGGCGTTGGAATCTCTCCCTGTTTGCCTTCTGTCAGTGGCACGTCTCCCAACGGAGCATTTTCAAATTGTGGATTGCCGTTTTCATCGGTGACGGTTTGCTCGCCTTCTCCGAGTGGAAGCGATGGGACGGTATCGCCGTTGCCTTGAGGGGGTTGTCCACCTTCACCATTGACCATCATTGGATCACCACCTTCTGGGTTCTGTGGCATTCCATCCATGCCTTGTTGGTTTTGTCCCTGTGGTTGTCCACCCATGCCCTGTCCCATACCACCTTGTCCTTCCTGTCCTTCCTGTCCTTCAGGCAAGGGTCCCTGGTCTCCGGTGATTTGTCCTTCTTGACCTGCGCCGGGTGCACCAGGAGGCAGTCCACCCATGCCTTGTTGACCCTGACCTTGACCTTGTGGTTGTCCACCCATACCACCTTGCCCCATACCACCTTGGCCTTGACCTTGTGGTGGCTGTCCACCCATGCCTTGTCCTTGTTGTCCACCGGTCGGCTTGCCTGGTCCAGCAGCGTTGACGTCTTGAATGTCCTTGGGTTCAACGGGACATCCCAATAAGAAGAGCATAGTAAGGGGCAATAAACGTGACATGGTACTCTCAGCAGTGTGTTTGTTGAAAAATATCGCATTGGTTGAGCATCGACAATTATCCCATTCTTGAGACACCGTCACTTTAGCAGTTCTGGATGCGCTTTGATGTGCGTGGCAATCGCCTTAGCCATAATCTTTGTCCCTGTGGGACTGGGGTGCATGTGATCGACAAACAATCCAGCGGGGTTGCCACTGTATTGTGCAAATGCCTCTGGAAAAGAGACAATATCTACGTTGTGTTCTTTTCCCCATTTCTTTTGGGCTTCTCTATAAGGTTGCCAAGGCAAGACATGGTTTTCATCTGGGGGGGGCATGGGGACATTCCAAATGCCCACATCCCACTCTTGAGCCAGTGGAGCCAGCAACATTGTAGCCCCTCGTTCGGTGGCTTGCCGTTGAATGGTGCTCAAGTTTTTGAGGTACTTGCTCATTGGAACGCGAGACAGTCCGATTACTTTGTTTAGGTTTTCAAGTGTGACGGCGGCATTTGGACCAGTGGGCATACCGGGCATCAAGACTCGATTTGGGCTTTGGTTGAGCGAGGCTTGAAACTTTGCCCAAGGCATGTATGCTGAACAATAAAGCCTAGAAGAACGCAAACTTCGGTATACCAGACCACTTTCCGGATTGGCAAGCGCCATCGCTTGTTCATCTTGAAACGCATCGATGTTGCAGTCGCTGAAGATGTTGCTGACGATCACCAAATCTGGTTCATAGCTCCAACCCACTTTGTCCAGCAACTTGAGTGTTTGTTCGGTGGAGTATCCAGGCACACCCAAATTGATGACCTCAATCGGAAAGGGGAATATGCGGTTGAGTTCTGTTTCCAAATTGACCGCATAGGTTTGGTGATCTTGGACACCCCAACCGTAAATACTGGAATCTCCCGTGACCAAAATGCGCTTTTCCTTTGCTTTCTTTGGTGTGGTGGGGAGCAACTTTTCTCGGAGTCCAACACTGTTGATTTCAGTGACGTCGTTGCCGGTTTGAAAGCGTCGATTGGGCTCTAGAGCCCACAGCAACTCTGGGTCACCTTGCATGGTGTCCCAATCTCCAGCGTCGGGCAAAATGGCAGCACACTCGGGGGCTCCAGCCAGTCGAGCCCCAATTTCACCGCAGGTTGTAAGAAGCAACAAGGGGGCGAATGAAAAGAGCAACTTTTTTAAGTTCATGGTGTCCCCATGTTTGTATTGCCTGAATTGCCTTTCATCATTGGGTTTGACGGCTTGGATGGTGTTGGCATGCCCTGTTGATTGGGTTGATTGGGTTTGTTGGGTGCCATCATCATCGGTGCGGATCTCAGTTCAATTTGAATACCGGATACGGCCTCGGATACTTGGATGGGGTTTTCTTTGGCGTGTCCAAATCCACCAGAACCCGATGCAGAGACATAATCATCTTTGTTGGCTCCCGTTCCTGCATCCAAGGCTGCCGACAAAATATAGGAACCGTGGGGTAGATTCAATGAAAAGGACTGTGTGGTTTCTTCATTCGGTGTCAAGCGGGTTTCGGCAATCGGTGAGCGACCGGGAATCAACATGCCTCTAGAATCTGCATCGTTGGCGTCAAAGGCGGTGACGTAGAGAGCACGTCCTTTCAGGGGTCTGGTTGAGGAAATGCTGCCCTCGATGGTGGAAAAGACCAGTGGCTCAACATCGTCAAACTGCTGTGGTGTAAAACTGCGAGCGCACCGAAATCCACTGGCAGAGCCCATGATCAAGTCGTGAAAGCGATTGGCCACTCGCATGTTGGTCGAGAAGGTATTCCAGCCACCGCCACGTAAAACGTGCACATCACCCGATTTGGGGCCTGCTGGGTTGTGTCTAAGTTCTGTAGTGTAGACAGTTGGGTGCCATACGTCAGCGACATACTCCCAAATATTGCCCGCTAGATGTCGATGTCCATAGGGACCCTTGCCTTGTTCGAGTTCAGTGGGTAAAAGGGTGTCGGATACACAGAGTTTGGGCAGTCCACTGGCAGACAGTTGATGGTTTGCAAATTCGCAAGATGGTGCTTCAGAACCCCATGGATAGGCACGCAAATCTTCTTTGTCGCAGGTCTCAGTATCGGCGCCGAGTTCGCAGCCTCCTCGAGCGGCTTTTTCCCACTGGGCTTCCGTCGGCAAAGACTTTCCCTGATCTTGACAAAAATTGGATGCTTCCAGCCATGTGACGCCTTCTGCAGGGTGATTTTCTCTACCAGACTCGACAGAAACTTGATTTCCCACAGTCAGGCTTCGAACATCGTTGCCGGCGGGCAGTCGTTTGTTGGCATTGAGCCAATCTGCAAAGTTGCTGACATTGACCTCATCGACATCCACACAGTAGCCATCCAAGTGAACAACGTGTACGGGTGCCTCGTCAGCTCCCGCATGACTGGATGCGGAGCCCATAATGAATCGACCACTTGGAATGTACCGTTCAGTAGCAGGTGTGACGGACGGGTTGGAATCATCGCAGTCTGCTTGGTTGATGTCAATCCAATCTCCACACACTTTGGCATCGACAAAGCCATCTCCGTCTACATCGGGACAGGACGAGGGTTTTGTACCAAGGTCTGGCTTGGCTGAGACAGCGAGGCGATCGGTCCATGAAGATGACAAATCCTCACTGGGGCTTGAGCCAGGAAGATTCGGTGGACCATTGTTGGGACCTTTGGTGGGTGGGGTCTTGTTTGTTCCGAAGGGTTTCGGCGGAATTGGTCGTCCTTGAAGGGTGCCTTTTCCACTTGATTGTCCATTTGAAGGTTGAGCGGCGTTTGTCACCGGTTGTTCGGTTGTTTGAGCGTCGGTCTGTTCGGTACAGCCAACAGAGAACAACATGCAACCAAGGGCAACCTGTGCTTGAAAGGTGTGTTTCATTGTTATTGTCCTCTTCGCTTCCACAAGCCTTGATATTGTTTGTTTGGATCGGGTGCAGGGTGGTTTTCAGTGCATCGTCCACGTGGGCGTTGTCCAGACACTGTTGGAATGGGCATGGTTTTGCAGGTCGCATTTCGGTATTTTCCAGATACCCCACACACATATTTTGCTTTTGTTTTTAGCCCTGTAAAATCTTTTGGCACATCCAGTCCTCGATGCATCTCGCGCATCCACCAGCCCCATAACGGTGCGGCCAAGTCACTTGCAGACCCTTTCATATTTAACGGTTTATCATAGCCAAGCCACAGTGCCCCCGACATCAATGTCGACGAACCCACAAACCACAAGTCCTTGTTTTGGTCGGTGGTGCCAGTTTTTCCAAAAGCGTTGCCACGAAAACCGAGTTCCCCAAGGGCACCTCTGGATGCGCCTCCTGTACCTTGCAATATGACGAGTCTCATAATGTCACGTGTGAGGGCAGTGGCTTCTTCAGATAGAATGCGTCCACCGCGTCCGGTAACGTAAATGTGGTTGTCCCCATTTTTGTCTATTGCGTGGGTGACGGGCTGACCGTACACTTGAGACCCACCGTTTGCCAGCATCGCAACAAAGGTGCCCATTTCCAAGGGCGTGACCTCTGCTTGTCCCAGTGCCAACCCCAATTCCTGTGGGTATTTATCGGTTTTGAACCCCAAGTCATTGGCAAATGTAATCAGTTCAGTCGGACCACCCAAAGCTTCCAGTAACGAGGCAGTCGCGATGTTTTCACTTTTGGTCAATCCTTTTGCCAACGTGGAAGTGGGCGAATATTTTCCACCGTTGTTTCTGGGACGCCAACCGTTGGTGTTGGGAAAGGTTCGACGTTCATTGGGCACAGTATCAAACGCATTCCATTTGAATGTCTTGTCTTCAGTGCGTTGGGAAAAGGCCAGTGCGTAGACCAGTGGTTTAAAAGAAGAACCAGCCTGTCGACGGGCTTGGGTTGCACGAGAGAAGTCGTAGGGCGAAGAGATGTCCCCACCATAGATGGCTTTTAAGTATCCATTTTCAGGATCAATTAATACGGCAGCCCCTTGCATTCCAGGGTCTTTGGGTAAGCGCAGTTCCTTCATAAAAAATGCCAGTTTGTCTTCAAACAGTTTCTCTGTTCGCTCTTGAAGGACGATGTCAACACTGGTAAACACTTGTAGGCCCGTAGCATAAAGAGTTTGGGTCTCCAGATGATCTTCCAACCACGACAAACTGGCTTGCGCAAAAGCCGGAAATCGAAATTTACTTAAGGGGGAGACCGAGGCTATAGGAATCCCACTGCTCAAAGCCCCTTCAACATTCCAACCTGCTTTTTTCAACAGATTGAGAACCCGATCTCGCTTTTGCTGAGATTTGGCAGGATATTTGTCGGGTCGATAGGCTGCTGGCGCTGGTAGGATCCCAACCAATATAGCTGCCTCATTGATGTTGACGTCTCGAATGTCCTTTTGAAAATAAAACTGTGATGCAGCGGCGAACCCACAAATGGAAAAGGAACCGTCTTGACCCAAATACGGCATGTCCAAATACAACTGTAAGATTTCATCTTTGCTAAAGTGACGCTCCATCAACAGTGCTTGGAGTACTTCGCGCAACTTTCTTTTGATGTTCTTTTCTTTGTCTTGTGTGAGGTTGCGAACCACTTGCATTGTAATGGTACTGGCACCTTGCGCGTATCCACCACCTTGTAGGTTTGCGATCACGGCCCGTGCGAAAGCCAAAAAATTAACCCCAGAGTGCTCATAGAATGTCGCATCTTCACTGTGTAGAAGCGCAGCGATCAAATGAGGGGGTGTTTCTTCTAGGGGAAGGTGGTATCGAATCTCGGCATCCGATCCAATTAAAGGACCGAGTTCGATTGGTTCCATTGCCAAAGGACGGGTCCACTTGGTCAAATCTGTGGGTTGTTCTCCTTCAGGGAAGATGCCACCGCGGGGAATCACCATGCCGTCTTTGTCACAATAACTTCCAGGGTCTGTTGCGGGGCATTGTGGTGTATAGTTGCGTATTTGAGCGTGGGCGATTCGATGTTTTTTGGGTACATCGAGTGGCGTAGCGGCAGAGTACAGGGTGCCAGGAAAACTCCAACCGGGATGCGAAATTTTCAAATCTTGATGATCTCGAACGAGTTGCTCGATGTCAGTATCCATTTGTTGAATGGTGGGGTAGACACTGATGCCCACACCAATCATCAGCAGAACCAGTAGAAGGCTCCCAATGAATACCATTCGAAGAAACCATCGAAGCAGTCTGCGCATGCTATTGACCGTTGGGTTGATAGGTGAACTTGCCCACACACTCGACATGCGGGGTTTGTGGGAACATGTCAACCATCCAAAGATCTGTCATTTTCCAATTTCCGGCCTCAAGAATCTCGCGATCCCGTTGCAGAGACTTTGGGTTGCAGGCGACATAGACCAACCCGTCTGCATGTTGCTCAGCAAAGAATTTGGCGGCTTTCGGATGCAAACCTTCTCGCGGTGGATCCAGTAAAATGGTGCTTCCAGGCCCACTGTGCACCTGTTCCAAGCAGTCTTCAACTTTGCCAGCAATCCAAGTGCCCTGTACGCCATTTCGTTCTGCGTTTTGAATAGCTCGTTCGATGGCATCGGCTTGATACTCAATGCCAATGACCTCTTTGAAATGATCGGACAGAGCAATCCCAATCGCACCAGAACCACAGTACAAATCCAGCAATCGCTCACTGTCTGTGGTGGCTTCCAGAATTGCCTGCATCAGCATGTTGGCACCGGCGTCGTTCACTTGGGCAAATCCGTCATAAGGTATGTGCAACGTTTTGCCGTTGAGTGTGGTTTCTAAGGTTTCTACCCCATAGAGAACAGCTTGTAGTTTGCCAGTCGCGACTTCTGCAACACCATCGTTGATGATCCACAAAACACCCCGCAAATTTGGAAGGCTTTCTAACTGAGTACTTATGACCTGCACCATTTCCAGCGTCGCTTCTGAGGAAGTAACCAAACTGACCAACAATCCACCGCCCTGTCGCAACACGATGTGTCTCCAAACGCCAGTGTGGGAATGGGTATTCCATGCGGGAGACAAGTTCATGGTGCTGAGCAACTGGATTGCTTTGTCAATGCTGGGGTGAGCGATGTGGCATTCTGTTAGGGGGACAATTTTTGAATACCATTTCCAAGGGTGCAGACCCAAATAGGATCCATCCGACGCTGCACTGGCCTCCTCTGGGTTTGCATAGAATCGACGTGTTCCAAAGGAGAGTTCCATCTTGTTGCGGTAATGATATCCGTTGTCACCAACGATTGGATGGATGGTACCATCAAAACCGTCAAACAATCGACGAATCATCAACTCTTTGTGGGTGCGTTGTAATTCCAATGGCATGTGTTGAAATTGACAGCCTCCACAGGTCAAAAAGTGTGGACAAGCAGGATCAATGCGGTGAGGGGAGGGTTCGAGCACGTTGAGTAGACTGGCTTTTCCTTTTCTTCCGGTCTGAACTTCCGCGACATCTCCAATGCAGGCTCCTTTGGCCATCCAGCGCGACCCTGTTTCGGTTAGACCGCTGATTCCTTTGAATTCCATCCGATCCATCTGGACTGTTGCCAATTTTCTTTTGCGTCTGCGAGAGCCCATTGTATTGCCTTGGTGCGAAAGGAAAGAACATCACCAGTTTAACTGAATCGAACAGTGCGTTCAATTTGATCACTGGTGACTTTAATAGGACTATGCACTTCTACTCATACTGTCCCTGTTGTCTGAGAATGCGAAATTTGGTTATAAGATAGATATATGAATTGAGGTGTCTATGGACTCGATTGAAAAACATCGCCAAAGTGTGGCGTGGTGGTTGTTTGGCGTATCGGCAATGGTGTTGGGCATGATCGCGCTGGGTGGATTGACTCGACTGACGGAGTCAGGACTGTCGATGGTGGACTGGAAGCCACTGATGGGTGTTGTGCCTCCGATTGGCGAAGCCGCGTGGATCGAGAAGTTTGAGCAGTACAAAGCCTACCCAGAATACCAGAAGATCAACGTTGGGATGAGTTTGTCAGACTTTAAATACATCTTTTATTTTGAATATGGACACCGTGTGCTGGGGCGATTGATTGGGATGGCTTTCGGTTTGCCCGCATTGTATTTTGGGTTGCGGGGTGCGTTTTCAGCTGGTTTTCGGAATCGAATCATTGTCCTGTTCTTTTTGGGTGGGCTACAAGGACTCGTTGGATGGTGGATGGTCAAAAGTGGACTCGTGGATCGACCAGATGTCAGCCACTATCGTTTGACGACGCACTTGGGCTTGGCTGTATTTCTCTATATTGCATTGTTGTGGACTGCTTTTCGACACGCTCGTGGTCAGGTTGCTTATGATTGGACTCAGGGTGCCAAATGGACTGCGGGAATGTTGGGTATGGTCTATGCGACTCTGCTTTCTGGTGGTTTGGTGGCTGGTTTGGGTGCGGGTGCTCAATACAACACCTTTCCCTTGATGGGTGGAAAATGGATTCCAGATGGGTTGTTCATTCGAGATCCGTGGTTCTCCAATCTCACAGAAAACTTGGTTACAGTGCAGTTCAATCACCGTTATTTGGCCATTACGACCGCAACAGTCATCTTGACCTTTTCCATTCGAAAATTGCGTACGGTTGAATTGTCGAGACAACGCATTGCACTGTGGGCGATGATCGCGGCGGTGGTATTTCAGGTTTCTTTGGGGATATCTACGCTGTTGACCTCAGTGTGGGTTCCGTTGGCATCCATGCATCAGGTCGGTGCAGTAATTCTAATCTCGACATTGATTTGGGGAACCCATGAATTGTCTGTGGTAGAAAAGGAAGCGGTCATCGAAGACGAGGAGCCTTTGCTTTCTGAAGCCAACGGCTAATCAGGATCTAGATTGTATTGCCTGTGAGAATGTGGTACATACAACCTAGAAGGTTTATAGTTAACGTAGAACACAAATACTTTCGTGAAGTGTTCTGCATTTATGCAAATCTGTCGATGTTGATGTTGCAAAGAAGCAAAGGGAGTGGTGATGGACTGGTTGAATCAGTATGAGTTTTCAGACGTGCAGATGCGAAGCGTCGTTGCTGGTATGAAAGAGATGTCTGCTGTGGATGGGGATGAAGACCCACAAGAGATAGAGTTGATTGAACAAGTCTGCGAAGGGGTGCAAGGACCTTTCGAACTGGATTTTGCAGTGTTCGATACATCTGAGTCCAAGGTCGCCTTCATGAACTTGGTGACCTTTGTCGCGATTGTAGACACCAACATCAATGACGATGAATGGCGCTTGATGGAGTCCTATGTATCCAGTTTGGGATTGTCAGACGGCGTTCAGCATTTCGTAGACAGCGTTGGAGAACCGTTTCTACGGACTGTTTTTGCCGACAGCGAAATCTTGAAAATCTGGGTGCCTCGTCTGAAAGAGGCCTTGAGATTGGGTGACGACGTTGTTGAGCGGCTGTTGGCATAAGTCGATTAGGCATGACCGACATTGTCGACATTGTCGACGTTGCCTAACAGAGGCACAATAGAAAAGACTGAGGAGTCACGTGCACGGTCTCGTCCCTAGTATACATTCGGTGAATTAAGTGCAGTTTGTAATTTCCGGTTGCTCATCAATGGCGCGCTTATAATACGAATCTCAGTATTCTGGGGCTTCGTGTACCAACAGTGACAAGCAGTATGATTGGTAACATTTGCGTTGGTGGATTCTCAGGGGCAAGTTGCCGTTGACTTCATGAAAACTTCGGTATTGAATGAGGTTGTTGACATCTTGATCGATCACCATCTGAGTCCACTGTTCTAGGCTTCTTCCACGTCGATCCGTTGCCAGTTCAAGTTTTGGAATGGCACCGTTCGCGTCAGGCATAGAAGCTTGTTGGGCTGAAAACAATGCGATGGGTTGGTCTAGCAATAATCCGGTCATCGTCACTTTGTAGGATGAGATGACAGGTGGGGGTGGCCAAAAGATGAAGGGCTTTTGAATGAAGGCGATTTCTTTTGGGATGGTTGCTTGTTTGGACGGAATTGGCCAGTGGGCAGGTGAGATGAACAAGGCTTCAAAGACGCACAGGATGGTTCCGATGAACAGTATCAGTCTGTTTCCGATACAGGCTACACCAAGAGCCAAAACGAGACTTGGTGCCATCAAAAAACGATGTGTGGCGTTCATGTCAGACAGTCCAGGCATAAAATCGGTGAGAGACCACACCCAAGGAATGGACAGTTTGAAAGAGTCCAAATCCAAAATGAATTGATCGCCAAAAGAGCAGGTGAGTGCGGTCAAAGCCCACAAGGATAGATTCCAAGCGATGGGGTCTTGGCGCTTTTGCCACAGTCCTAAAACACCCAGTGTGACCCAAGCAATGCCCAAAAAACTAGAGGCGGTGACCATGACCCAAAACCACGTATCGTCGAAGGGTGCATGGGTAGGAGCAGTTTGAAGCAAATTGAACCGCTGTGCCATCGAAGGCAAGTCTGTCCCACCATTTTCTGCGATGTTGATTGGTAGAAACAGTCCAATCGGGTTTGCCGACTCTGCCATTACAGATGGTGCAGGCTGCGTGGACTCATGAATGTTGTTTCCAGTAACTGCATCGTAATACAGCCAAACACTGCCGCTGGATAGCATCATGATGACGTATACCCATTTGTCTCTAAAGCCCATGAGTAAAGCCAACAGCAGTCCCAAGAATCCCATGTAGGGACTGGAGAAGCAGGCGCCAAAAAGTCCAAACACCAACCAAGCGTAACGCTGTCTGAGAATCGACCATCCAATCAAAAGCAAGAATGCAGGTGCAACATTTTCAAACTGTGCATTGCCCAGCGCGATCAGAACCTGAGGCGAACAGAGCGCGAGGGTTGCCGCACAAATCGCTCTAGATCGGTCTTGCAGTAAATCGCGAAACAGGTAAAACATCGTCAGCCCTTGTACGGTGAGCCAAGCTACGATTCCCACATGCAAAGCCGGTATGGGGCGCATAAAGCCCTCAAACAGTTGGCTTACCAATAAAAGAGGCCAAGCTAGGTATCGGATTGGTGCGCCATCAGGCCATTCCAGTCTTGTGTTGACCAACCCAGAGCCACCATCACTGAGATCCTGTGCCGCCAACGCGTGGAGTGGAAAGTTTGGATCCAGTGGAAGCAGATTCAAATTTATGGACGTAGGATAGCGCAACCCAACAGAAAGCACCGTAAAATACAGGGTGAGTAGAAGAAACTGGGGACCGTGTGTTCGTAGAAACTGAAAGAGGCGCTGCCACATGTTGAACTGTCCAAATTATAAATATTAAAATAATATACAACCATTTTAACAGAAAAACGGGGGAGATGTAGTGTCACTGCCGTGACAAAACACTGTCTTTCTTGAAATGTTTTACAGAATCAAGTAGATCATAAAGACTGCGGAGGAAATATGAAAGGACTCGCATCGGGATTGCTGTTTTTAAGCTCATTGATTGGCTTTACCTCTCCATGGGCGGTCTTGCGGTCAAAAAATGAAGAGCCAGAAGCGGTAGAACCAGAGTCTGTAGAGATCGTTGAAGAGATCACCATTGAAGACGAGCCGTTTCCTGCAGAAATGATTGTGACACAAGCTCAAGAGTTGCACAGTTTCATCGAATCAAAGTTGCCTGAGTCTGTTTTGAGTGAACTGGATTTGTATACAGATTTTCGAATGTTGGATCAAGGAGATCGACTGGCTTTTGAGTATGAAGGCAGTACTTTATCCAGAGTGATGATTCAGCAAAATGACTATGAACGCCTTCGCGTCGAGTTGTTGCCAGAGCCAACCGTGATGCTCGATACATTTCCATTGGATGCCAAAAGTGTTGTGATGACGTTCAACAAAAAAGACTTGTTCGCTCCCAAGGCAGATTTGTTGGATGTGTTGGATGCAGAGCCAAGTTTGATTGGGGTGATTGACAATCAAGTAGATATAGTTAAGCAACTGACCGATGACGATACCGTGGAGGTGTTTGCGGTCGGTCGATATCGCGGTGATGAACTCGAATATTTAGAGTCAGTTCTGTCTTTGAGAATCAACCATGCCGACACGTCTTCATTGAGTTTCAAATATGAAATGGAAGAAGGGACCGTGTGGTATGGGGAAGATTTGGAAGCGCAAACCTACCCATTTCTAAAGTCGCCAACCGATTACATCATCATTTCTTCTCAGTATGGCGTGATGAGAGGCCACAAAAAGCACAAAGGCATCGATTTCGCGGCCGACATTGGTACACCGATTTACGCAGCTGCCGCTGGTGTGGTTGCCCATGCAGGTTGGGGTACTGGATACGGATTGCGCACCAAAATTGACCATGATCACTTGGGTGATTTTATGACCTTGTATGCGCACATGTCTCGTTCCTACGTCAAGACAGGGGATGTGGTTCGCCAGGGTCAGTTGATTGGATTGGTGGGGAACACCGGTCGCTCTACAGGACCTCACTTGCACTATGAGTTGCACAAGGGGCATCGTCAGATTGATCCACGCGGCAGAATTGTCCGAGATGCTTTTAAAGCGGAAGACGTAGACGCACTGGTGTTGGAGAGTTACCGCAACATGGTGGACAAGACCTTTGTGCAAGCCACTCAAGCCGTGGTGGATGTAGAGGAACTGTTGGCACTGCAAAACAGCGCTCTATAAATTGCGGATCGTATGACAAGCTTGAATCTTCTTACACTGGTCACGTCTTTGGCGACGGCAGACACGTGGCAATGTCCGGGACATGAGCCATCGGTGTCGATGCAGCGTGTGGAGTCATTGGAGCCACGAAAGATGGATCGCTATCGAGGATACAAACCCGCTTGGATGGCTTTGGAAGGCAACTATCGTACTGCAATTTACAATTGGACCGATTCAGCCGTACAAGATGCCTATTTGGCGGATCCCAACAATTACTTAGATCCATACATGTACCATGAACGGTTGCGGCGCTTGCTTCAAGAGCACGGAGAGTCGATAGAACTTTGGCAAATTGCCTCTACGCACTTTGGCCATCCTGTCTATGCTGTGTTGTTGGGGGATTCAACCCAAAGCAACAAGCCCAGCATTGCCCATACTTTTACGGTACACGGCAATGAATTGATCGGTGTCAATTATGGATTGGACGCCATTGAATACTTGTTGAATGAAGAATCCGTTCGCACAGACTTGCTGTCGGACTTCAATTTGTGGTTTGTTCCAATGGTCAATCCCGATGGAGTCTGGCTGTCTATGCGTCGAGCCCACGCCAGTACCTACGGCAAAAAGAATGGTCGAAACACCGATGGGACTTGTGAACCCTATGCCTATGAAGGGGTGGATATTTCTGGAAACTTCCCGACGCGTTTTGAAAGTGATGAGCCAGTTGAACTGGAGTCCGAGACCATTGCCTTGATGGAACTGCTGGATAGAAGCAATACAATCTCGTTGCTCTCGGTTCATACAGGTGGGCACGGATGGTACACGCCAGATTTGACACGTGACGAGACAGGGGTTCTCACGGAACTCATTGACGGCTTTGCCACCAACATGACTACAGAATTGGCTGATGCCGAAATCAAAAGATTGCGTCCAAACAGTGATTTGGGAGAGGTTCGGTGGTTCTTTGAAAATTACCACTTTCCATCCTTCGTGTATGAGTATCCAAAAGACATCGCTCCAATGGATCATCTAGAACGCGAAGCCGCCCGCAACCACACCCTTAGTGTCATACAGTCCTATTGGAAAACATTACAGTCCAAGGCTTTTGTTCGTGGAGTGATCGTTGACCAGCAAGGAGAGGCTGTGTCCGATGCCACCTTGCACTTGCCACAAACCTTGCGCAAGGAATTTACGTGGATGGCTTCCGAAGCCGGTGAGTTTGCACTGATGTTGCCCAGTCAAGAAATTGTTGATTTGAAAATTCGGGCAGAGGGTTTTGTTGACGCACAAAAGAAAGTGGACGTGCGAGAAGGTTCGGCAACCATACGAATCGTATTGCAAACATCGACACCAAAAGAGTAATACAAGTACAAGATAATCTTGAATAGGAGCAATCAATGTGGTTTGCCTTGTGGCTGGCATGTGCCAAGCAATCCAATATTGAAACGGTGGAGCCTGTGATGCTGATGGAAAGTGAGCAAGCCTTTTGGCAGGAACATCCAGAGTGGTCGGGTGAGGTTTCGTTGCCGAAAGACCAAGTGCTCGGGCACACTGTGCATTTTTCTGTTGTGGACAGTCGGTTGACGGCTACGATGGATATTCCAATGCAAAATGCGATGGGGCTGCCATTGTCTGATTTGGTGGTGACCGCCAATTCGCTTAGTTTTATTTTGAAACCACCCAAGGCTCCAAAGTTTGCTTGGGCTCACTATCGTTTTGAGAGGGTATCCGATATTGAATGGCAAGGGACCTTGACACAGGTAAAACAGACTTTTCCAGCCAACTTGAAGGCAGGTGAAGCAAAGCCGCTCATTCGTCCTCAAACACCCACACCACCACTTCCATATTCTACACAAGAAGTCCTGATAGCATTGACAGAAGAGGATGTGACACTGGCTGGAACGATGGTGATGCCAGGAGAAGGGTTTACCAAACCAGAAGAAGGATGGCCGGCGGTGGTGTTTATCACTGGATCTGGAGCCCAAGATCGAGATGAAACACTGTTTGAACACAAACCGTTTGCGGTCATCGCCGATCATTTGGCCCGCCATGGTATCGCCAGTATTCGAGTTGATGATCGGGGTGTGGGTGGCAGTACAGGTGCCCGTCCAGATTTGACGACATTGGATTTTGCTTCTGACATCGCTCAAGTGGTTGATTTTATGGGTGCAGACACAAACATAGACTCAACGAAGGTTGGATTGATTGGGCATAGCGAAGGAGGCTTGATTGCTGGAATTGTCGCGTCCAAACATCCTGTGGCATTTGTGGTATCGATGGCAGGGACAGGGGTCAATGGTCTCAATGTGTTGATAGAACAAAATCTGGACATGATGAAGATTACAGACTCTGCTGTGCGAGAGCAGTTTCGAGTGAACTATACACAAGCTGTACAGTCGGATGTGAACAGTGAGGTCGAAGCAGAAGCGGTCGAGGCTGTTCTTCGTCTACAAACCGCCCAGTCCAAACAGACATTGACACCGGAGATCCAAGAGGCTGGACTTCAGCAATTTCAAGACATGAAAGCCAATGCGTGGTATCAAACCTTTCTATCACTGGAACCTTCTGAATATTGGTCCAAAGTATCGACACCCGTGTTGATTTTGAATGGAGACAAGGACGTTCAGGTGTCTGCCGATATCAATATCACAGCGATTCAAGAGGCCTTGCCATCCGATACAGCAGTGACGGTTGAACGTATAGAAGGAGTCAATCATCTTTTTCAAGAATCCGAGACGGGACAGGTTTCTGAGTATGCCAGCATAGAACAGACAATATCACCTGCTGTATTGGATGTGCTGTCTGAATGGATATTGCAGAAATAAGCCGTGATTGTCGACTTTAACGCAACAAAATAAAAAATGAATTTTCATGTTGCTACGTAAAAATAAATGAAGTAAATTGGGGTCCCGATTGATACTTCATTGATCGGTCCATCAATGACACCGTCATAAAACAGCAGGTCTGTTCTTTGTGAAAGGAGGGTGTATGGCTTTGGATACGAACGTCATTCAACCCGTTTTGCCTGGAAGTTTTGATCCAGTCAATCATTATTATCCCCGTGTGTTAAACGCTCACCTCAATCCGTTGGTGCGACACTTCTTTTCCATGACGTTGGAACGCATTGTGTTGCGGTACTGTCATTTGAATCCACATGTACAGTATGATTATCTCTTGGATTTGCTGAAACAGTCTGGTCCACACTTGCGCTGGGCTGGGTGTGATCTCATGCACGTGACCAATGCCTTTGGTCATCGGCAGATGGTGGTCATTGAAACCAATTCCAGTCCTTCAGGACAAAAGTCCATGCCACTGCTCAATGAAGAAGATGAGTACAATGGCTATCGACGCATTATCGAACCACTGGTACCTCAACTTCGTCGGACGCACAAGAAGGGTGGGCTTGCCGTGTTGTACGACAAAAATCCGATGGAAGCGAGTGGGTACGCAGGAGCCATGGCAGATTTGTTGCAAGAAACGGTTTGGCTTGTGCCCTTTGAAAGTGCAATCCTAAATGAGTCTGATCCCAATGCGTGGTTTGAAAATGGGGAATTGTTTATTCGTGTCGATGGCGAAGTCAAGCCCATCCGATATGCGCACAGGTATGTGACCCAAAAACCTTGGAACCGAATTCCCGTTCGGAGCAAAACTCGGCTGCTCAACCCCATCATCGGTTGCTTGGCTGGGGGGAGAAACAAGGCGCTGGCAGCCAAAGCCTACGATTGGTACAATGCACAGATTGCGCCTCATGGACTGAGCATCAATACCCCTACAACCATTTGGGATGTGCATTTTTCAGAAGTCCCCAGATGGGTTGAGAAAATGGGTGGGTATGCAGTTATCAAGGTGCCGTACTCCAATGCTGGTCAAGGGGTATATACAATCACAAACGCCGAAGAGTTAGAGGCTTTTAAGCAATCAGAAGTGACCTATGAGCGGTATGTTGTGCAGTCCTTGATTGGGCACTATCATTGGTCAAGTGGGGTAGACGATACCGACAAACTCTTTCATGTCGGCACGGTACCCAACAAGAAAGGGCAGATATTTGTTGCCGATTTGAGAATGATGGTGTGCTCAACCCCATCTGGGTGGCGGCCGGTAGCCATGTACGCGCGTCGTGCACGAGAGCCTATTTCAGCGGCGACTCCAAAGAACTCTTGGGGCGTTTTGGGGACGAACCTCTCTGGAAAAGCAAAAAACGGGGTGTGGACAACCGACAGCAGCAGGTTGTTGTTGATGGATGAGCGTGACTTTAATCGATTGGGCTTAAGTTTGGACGAAATCATTGAGGCCTTTGTGCAAACGGTTCTGTCCGTTTTGTCAATCAATCATCTGGCTGGTACCTTGTTGAATCAAAAGAAAGAACTCAAACGCAGAGTATTCAGTGGACTGTGCAACGATTCAGAACTGATCAAGGAGTTGCGCAAGTGATGTGGGTAACACCGGAAGGGGCTCGACCAGCCGATGAATTGAATCTGTCAGACCTGCCACTGGGGACGGTTCATCGTCGCTATATCAAGCTGGCAGAAGATGGCATTGGATTGTCGTTGCGTGTCCCTGTGTTGATTGCGCGGGGTGGAAAGCCTGGACCCGTTGTGGGGATTGTGGCGGCGCTTCATGGAAATGAACTCAATGGCATTCCACTGATTCACAGACTGTTTCGAGACCTCAAAGTAGAAAAGGTCAAAGGCACGATCGTGGCGGTAATCGTTGCAAATGTACCGGGCTTGCTGTTGCATCAACGGGTATTCAATGACGGTGAGGACCTCAATCGAGTATTTCCTGGTCGAGAAGATGGAAATTGTTCTCAGGCATATGCCTACAATTTGTTTCATAGAATCGTCAATCGGTTTGAGTATTTGATCGATCTACACACCGCATCCTTTGGACGTGTGAACTCGCTCTATGTTCGGGCGAATATGGACGATGAACAGATGGCACACATGGCGAAAATGCTCCAGCCCCAGATCATCTTGAACAGTCCAGCGCCAATTCAAACGTTGAGAGGGCAGGCCATCGAGTTGGGCATTCCATCCATCACCTTGGAAATGTGCAATCCTTCTAGAATTCAAAAGGATGTGGTGCGCTCATCGTTGTTGGGGGTCAAAAACCTACTGCGTTCGTTGAAGGTGTTGCCCGGCGCTCTCACCAAGTCTCAACAACAAACCATCATCTGTAGTGACTCTCAATGGCTGTACACAGACAAGGGCGGGTTCTTGGAAACCATTCCTCCAGTGGCGACTCTTGTTCAAGAAGGAGAGATCATCGCCCGTCTTCGCAACATTTTTGGGGATGTCATTCGAGAGTACAAAGCGCCACATGACGGCGTGATCATTGGACGAAGCGTCAACCCAATCGCCCAGTCAGGTGCTCGAATTGTTCATTTGGGTCGCAGAATCTAGTGGAGGCCAACATGGCTCAATCTTTGCGAGTGTTGATACTGGTCAACGACGTGCAAAAACTTCGACTGTCTCAAAGCACGGCAGAAATTGTTCACGCTGTACAGCAACGGGGTCATCAAGGCTGTGTTGCGGGTGTATCGGATTTGGCTTGGGGAAAGGCGGATGCTCCTGAAGTTTGGTGTCACACCATTCCTGAAGGAGAGCATTCCGAGGCTTGGTTGAATCAGTTGCAGTCGAACAGCCCGTTGAAACACAATCTACTGGAGTGGGATTTGATTTTGGTCAGAACCAATCCAGCTCGGGACAAAGAGCGTCGATGGGCTCATGATGTGATGTTGGATTTGTTGACATGGGTGGAAGATCGAGGTGTGGTTGTCTTGAACTCTCCAAAAATGTTGAGACTGGCTTCTTCCAAAATGTACCTACAGACCTTTCCAGAATCCATCCGTCCAAAGAGTTTAATTTCACACAGAAGTGCGGAACTGGTTCGGTTTGTGGAAGAGCAAACACGCAACTGCATTCTCAAACCATTGTGTGGAACTGGTGGCTCTTCCGTTTTTATTGTGAAGCCAGATGATTTGAGCAACCTCCATCAAATTATTGAGGTCATCGGAAAACAAGACTTTGTGATTGCCCAAGAGTACATAGAAGAAGCGCATATTGGGGATGCGAGACTGCTGATTGTCAATGGAGAAATACTCTCGGTGGATGGACAACCGGCGTTGGTGGCTCGATTGAGACAAGGCCACGACGTTCGAAGCAATGTTGCGGTGGGGGGCAAACCAGCCCAAGTGAATTATTCACAACAGATGCAAGATATTGTGGATGTCGTGCGCCCAAAGTTGCTTGAAGACGGGGTGTTTTTGGCGGGATTGGACGTGATTGGCAACAAAATTGTAGAGATCAATGTATTCAGTCCGGGTGGTTTTGCCGATGCAGGACGGTTTGCGGGACAAGACTTTATCGCTGCGTATTTGGATGCAGCTGAAAGAAGGGTGTTGACATAGACAAACTGTGCTAGCCTATCGACAACGAGATTGAGTATAAATCTATTGGAGGTATGCAATGTGGTTGGCAATGTGGTTGGCCTGCGGTCAAGAAGTGAGCGAAATAGAGACCCCTTCGAAGGTGCCAGAGGGCTCGACATCGTCGAAAGTCGAATCGACTGATGTGACAAAGGATTTGATCCAGAAAGATGCGCTCAAGAAGGATGCACCTGAACCCGTCGCGACCACTGGTGAAGGAAAGGTGTTCTTTGTCAAAGATGCCACTGAGGTTGTCGGGGTGATGCGAACGGCGACAACATGGACCCCACAAATTGCGGTGAATACTTTGTACAAGGGACCACTGGAATCGGAATCAACATTGCGCTTGCCAACCTGTCAATCAACTGGCGCTACGATTCAGTCCATTGAAGACGGTATTGCCAAGGTGCAATTGGAAGGGGGCTGTGGTGGTTGTGGTTCGATTGGCATCTATGATGTGTTGGTGCCCACGTTGAAGGCTTTTGACGAGGTATCGACAGTGCAGATATTTGATCCTCGAGGCAAGAGTCAGATTGACGATCCCAAATTGGATGCACGACCGGGTTGTTTGGAGCCCTAACACTGACTGTGTTGAATGCAATTGTATATCTAAAAAGATAACTGTTATCATTAAAATTGATAGTTATCTTCAGGCCAAACGGTGTCATCGTCGTTGGTGATACTGTATGATTTCCTACAAACCGATGTTGTAGGCCATTTGTACATTCTGTGTCTTGATTGGCACAATTCTTGCTTCTACCTTTGACAGAACACTGTTAGAACATTTGGAGGATACAATGGTTATCAACGCAATGGCATTAGAGAAACGAGAACAAGAGAAACGAATCTTGGAATATACATACATTGTCGAACAGGTTGCCCAACGTGTGAAGCGTCGCATCCCAGACCACATTGAGTATCAAGAGTTGTGTTCAGTTGGATACATCGGTTTGATGGAAGCGATGGAGCGATACGATGATGACAAAAATGTTCCCTTTCGAGTGTACGCAGAGATTCGCGTCAACGGTGCGATGCTGGACTTCTTGCGAAAAGAAGATTGGATGCCGAGAAACCTGCGTCAGTGTGTGAAAGAAATTCAACGTGCTGAATACAGCCTTCAGTGCAACGGCGTGGAGCGAAGCGACAAGAATATAGCGCAGATTCTTCACCTTTCAGAAGAAGAGGTTTGCAAGGCTCGGGGTCAAGCATACCGCAGAACCATTCAGGGCTCTGTACAGATTGGTGATTCAAAGGTGCTGTTTGTTGAAGAGTGTGTGGCCGACGTTGATCAAGATGTGTTGCAACAGTTGATTGATGATGAAGGAGAGCAGTTGGTTCAAGATGCGATGACTCAATTGCCATCCAAAGAACGGTTTGTACTTCAACAGTATTTCATTGAATCTTTGAATCTGCGTGAAATCGGACATGAACTTGGGGTCACAGAGTCTAGGGCTTGCCAACTTCGGAAATCGGGCATCAAAAGATTGCAAAAGATGTTGGTCAAGCGCGCGGCATAAAGTCCACACAGTAAATTCTGTTGACGAATCAAAGGGTCAAGGCTACAAATTGCCGTTGACCCTTTTGTTTATTTGCTGGCTTAGAGCCTCTGGGAGTGGATATGGCTTATGAAGAAGACATTGCACGTTGGTTGCAGGAAGCCGCGGAACTAGACGCCAAAGAAGAAGAGACGCTGCCAGACGGTCGCAAACCCAAAGAGGTAGCCGAGCAAAAGATTGAACAATGTCTGCGATATGACAAAACCAATGCCGATGCGTTGGCGGCGTGGGTCGGATTGTATGTGCGCACTGGAAGGGGGCCTCTCGTCATGAAGAGACTCAATCGCATCGTCCGAGACAATCCAGAGGCAGTCGGACCTTACCGTGCAATCGCAGCGTTCATGAGAATTACTGGGAAATTGAATCTTGCAATACAGTATTTCAACAATCTGCTCAGCGAAGTGCCCGACAGTGTCAAACCAATCGTTCATTTGAGTCTTGCTGAACTGTATGCTTGTCAAGGAAACTTGGGCGAACTCAGAACCCAGCGTGATTTGTTGGCGCAGTACCCACCAGTAGACCCGTTGTTGCAAGGGATGTTGCATTTGGAAGACAACGACGACGCAGGCATCCTAAAACTCTCAGAGAAGGTCACCGAAGATGAGACCATGAAATACACTTTGTGGGGGATGATCGCCGAAGCACAAGGGGACTTGAACAATGCGGGTCAGTATTATTTTCATGTCTCCAATCAAGAGCGACCCACTTGGTTTGCCCTCAACTCTTTGGCAATCATGTGGCTCAACAACAAGAACCTTGAGCATGCCCGTACCTATTTGGCACTTGCCGAAGGACTCGCCGCCAACGCTCCAGAAGTTTGGCTCACCAAAGCACGAATCTATCAAGAAATGGAATTGCCAGACAAAGTTCGGGGCATCAAACAAAAGTTGGTGACCTTAGAAGGGTGCTTTTCTAGAACGCGCAAGATGGCTCAGCGCATGCTGTGGTGATCCTGCGTCTTGCC
>CBFIFY010000036.1:0-43348 GCA_965661985.1 uncultured Myxococcota bacterium
GACACTTCTTCAACCGGCTTTGTGTAATGCCCATGAACTTCTGTTGAAAGTTTTTGTCCCCACGGCTTTCCAATAGCTTCTGTTGCTCAAACAAGAGTTCAACCACTCGAAGTTCAGCCTGTTTGGGATGCATTGAATGATCGGCAAACCAACCTTGAGCATCTTGGAGTCGCGAGCGAGCCTCTTCCATCCACCCCTCCAACAGCAACGCAAGGGAAAGCACCAACCGCAATTCTCCAGCGTATCTGGCTTGATGCTCAGCAAAGGACTTCTCTTCCAATTGGGTTCGCACTTCTTGAATCAATCGTTGTCGCGTTTCTTGCTCTGCTTCTGGTGTGGGGTACTCCATGAGCAGTTGCATCCAAGTACTTTGGAGGGATGCTTGAAAGTAGACGTCTGCAAACTTGATCTGTTTCGCCCATTGCTTGGTCGCGTTCCACTCTTCGATCGCCTTTGCAAACTCTTGTTGTGTCGCATACAATTTCCCGGTCACCAATCCCAAATGAACATCTTTGGCAAGTGGTGCGTTGGCGATGCCCTCGGCGACCGTCTGGATTTGTTGTTGGGCCTCTGTCACCAATCCAAGATCACACAACACACTGGCATACAATGTTCGGAGAAGACGAGATTGAAAGGTGAGTCCCAGTTCATCTGCATTCGGAATCAATTCACGCCACCCCTCAAACGCCACCCCAAGTTCCCCTGTCTCATGCATGTTGAGGGCATATAGGTGTTGCTTACTTCGAAGCGCGTGTCTTTGATGACCGACACGTTCAAAAATAACCGCAGCCTCTTTGGCATCGACAATAGCCTGGTTCAATCGACCTTGTGCCAAATATATTCGTCCCCGCTTGTCCAATAGCCTTGCTCGGGCCACCTCCGCGTTCAATGCCTTTGCACCAACCAATCCACGTTCTATCCAATCCAATCGAACGGCTAAATCGGTGTGCCACACTGTCGCCGCCACATCACAACCCAGTGCTTCCGCAAACGGGTCCCCCACTTGACATGCGAATTCAACGGCCTCCGCACAAGCTTGTTGACGGGGTTCTCGCGTTGTTAAATGCAACCCTTCTTCTGCATACAACAGGGCTTTTTCCGCAATGACCATCATTTGTAAATGTTCAATTGAATTTGCTGATTCCAGTGCAACCGCCAGATGCTCATCCCGCAATCGACCTCGAACAGTCACATCATCCACTCCATCCAATGGGCGATGACATTGTCTACCATGGGTCAAACTGAGCACCACTTTTGCACCATGAGATTCTACGTCGTCGATTGAAATACTCATCAGTTTTTCAAGAATGCTTTTCAATTCCGTTCGATCAGCTTGTAAACCTGACAACGTACAAACCTCACGCCGTGCGTCCAAAGCAACAACTTGTTCGTCAAGTGACATCGTTTGACTGTCTTCACACAGCTGCTTCGACAGTCGACGAGCGTCTTCAATTCCAACCGCCCAAACGGTAATGTGAATCACCTTTCGACATAAACTCACCAACCCCGGACATGGACAGGTTCTCCACAGCATTTCCATCAAAGCAAAAGAGGCTGTGGCACGACCGGCAATGACCATACGCTGAATCGACTCATCGGCAATGCTCGTCAAGGATTCGATTGAGATCATCTGACTAATCGTTGACATCAACCGACAGACAGGACTGTTGTCAGAAACATCCAAACCCACCGTGAGCAAGTCTTTGAGTACCTCTTCGCCAATTTGACCCAATCCAACCAATAAATTCGCCAAAGCCTCAATTGTCGCCGAAGACGGCTGCTCAAGCAAACTCTCCACCACAAAAATACGCAATCCGCCAATCAAAGGACCAAACGGTGCACGTCCCCGCAAAGCTTTCAACCAATCTTCCGGGTCAACCCCATGCTCCAACGCCAAGTATGCAAATGTCAAATAGTCTAATTGGGCATCGAAAGCGAAGGAAAGCATCGATTTTGAGGGCAAAGGCAAACCATTGGGCGCGGGTGTTCGATCCAGCAATACAACATGGTTGTCTATCAGTTGATTTAAGGGAGAGTTTTTACCCGTGGTCAGCAATACAGTTCGAAGAGATGGGTCTTTAAGCAACTCTCCAAGTTCAATACTTTTGCTTTCTTGTGATAAAACTTTTGCCACGATATCCAATGCCAAGTGACTTCGAACTGGATCGGACAACACAGTACGATCCGCATGTGCCCGCAACAGTCGGCCCGGCGTAATTCCAACGGTCGACTCATGTTCTCCGAGCACCTGTGCCAAGCGCACCAACAGTGGTGAGGTCAGCAACCTTTCTACTTCGTCACCCAACTCCGCTTCCTTAGCCGAAGGGTGAATACGAATAAACAAGGCACGCGCCTCAACCGGAGACAAAGGGGGGATAGACCAGCGGTTGATCAATCCACCCAGTCCTTGATTTGTGAGGGCTTCAGACACTTGATTGGAGACCAACTCTGTGGAGGTTGCGATAACCCGTAAAACAGACCGCACTTGTGCATCTTGAAAGAGAGCGACCAAGTCACCAACAATTTGTTGTGGATGACTCAATCGATCCAAACCATCAATGAACAACCGAATGTGCCCCTTTTCATTGAACACAGTTTTACAACTTGTGGTCAACGTTTCCCCAAATTTTTGCTCCCACCAAGCTCGTATCGACCCTTGAGCAGACATCACATCACTGGACAACGCCACAGTGGTTAACACATCTTGTGGACCACCATCCAACCACTGTGACACCACATGACAAGCCATTGCAGTTTTACCAGAACCTGAGGGCGCCGTCGCCAACCAAATCGCCACTCCATCGCTGGCCTGCTGACCGACCGCTTGCAGTTGCTGTGACAGTCTCGGACGCTCCAAGTATGTTTGAGGGGTATACGAAGCTCGACCTGCAGGAGACTTTAACAGTTTCTCTGCTTGTTCCACAGCGATCTTTCGCAATCGTTCAAACGCTAAGTTTACAGTACTCGTTCGCTTGACAATGCTATCCAAACGGCGAAAACCCAGTTCAGAATTGTTCGAAACGATTCGCTCCCCTCCTACCACACCAAGCAACTCAAATTGATCTTTGTGGGCCTGCTGACAGATGTACAGCATATTTTTATCAACATTGTATTCAATATAGGGAGACAACAATCGGCACTGAGCCTTTTGAAAAGAACCATCCAAATCTTCAGTTTTGCAAATCCAAATGCTGTCCACAGCCATAGCCTGACTACACGTGACGCTTTTTCTCGATGGTCTCCGAGTATCTCCATCCAACAACAAGACATCCATTTGAAAAGAGCCATCCATCATTGAAGCACACTGTACAACATAAAAGACAACTGTCTTGTCAATGTCTCTCACAACTTCAAAGAACTCCATCGTAATGTCTAAAAGTGCTGTCGCTTCCCGAGCATACTGCTCCATCGAAGGGGTGTATGAATGCCCTTTGATTTGATTGCGAATCGTGGGAACCTTGTTCAAGCTCTTTGCAAAGTTGCGAAATTTCGATGGTAGATTCATTGTTTTTGGACAAAACAAAGACAACGCCACTTGTGACGCCAAAGAGATGTGCTCTTGGTTGTCCACGATATCTTTTGACACCCCTCGAAGTAAGGACCACCAATGGCCTGTCGACAGCTTCTTTTGATCTCGAAAAGTTCGTACATCTGATAGCCCATGTCGCAATTCAACACCTGTTTGATGTTCCATTTCAGCAAGCAACACAAAAAAGAAAAAGGCAACACACCCTTCAAAGCAGTCAATTTGAACGGAGAAAACACGAGACCAATTGGGTTTGGTTGTGGACAGTTCATGGAGCAACTCTCCTGCAAACATTGAAAAGGGCATCGGAAAACTACGGCGCACTGTATCAAGGCGTTTGCTGATGTCTTGAATATTTTTTTGGTATCCCTTGTCGTTCATAGTGTCCTCAAACCTACGTGATCAATATACAGAGTGTATCTTATTACACAAAAAAACCGTGTACACGACACGGTTTTAATCTTTGTCTCATTGCATCTTTTACATGCCGTCGATCACAGCGTTGAACATCGCACTTGGACGCATGATATCAGCACAAATCGCTTCACTGGGGTTAAAATAACCAGCCAAATCTACTGCTTGACGCTGTACAGCATTGAGTTCAGCAACAATGGCATCTTCCTCTGCAGTCAATGCCTCAGCGACAGAGGAAAACTGTGCTTTCAACTCCGCATCGTCATTCTGAGAAGCCAACTCTTGTGCCCAATACATTGCCAAATAAAAGTGGGAACCACGATTGTCAATTTGACCCAATCGACGGGCTGGTGATTTGTTGTTTTGAAGGAGTTTTGTGGTCGCGTCGTCCAGAGTCGCTCCGAGCACTTTGGCTTTTGCATTGCCGTGTACCTCTCCCAAATGATCCAAGGAGACAGCCAACGCCAAAAACTCACCCAAAGAATCCCAGCGCAAGTAGTTTTCTTTGACCAGTTGCTCAACGTGCTTTGGTGCTGAACCACCCGCACCCGTCTCAAACAAGCCACCCCCCTTCATCAACGGCACGATGGACAACATCTTCGCAGAGGTGTTGAGTTCGAGAATCGGAAACAAATCTGTGAGGTAATCGCGAAGCACATTTCCTGTGATCGATACGGTGTCTTGACCGGCCTGAACACGCTTCAAGGTGTACTTCATCGCATCTTCTGGAGAAGCAATGCGCAGTTCCAACCCTTCTGTGTTGTACTCTGGCAAATAGGCATTGACCTTCTTGATCAACTGAGCATCGTGGGCACGGTTCTCATTGAGCCAAAACACACCAGCACCAACAGCACGAGCGCGTGTCACAGCAAGTTTAACCCAGTCGCGAATGGCAATGTCTTTCACCATACACATACGCCAAATGTCACCAGCGTCTACGTCATGGCTAAATACCACCTCACCATTGTTTTCTACAAGAACAGTTCCGGTACTGGCGATCTCAAAGGTCTTGTCGTGTGACCCGTATTCCTCTGCCTTCTTCGCCATCAAACCAACATTCGATACAGAGCCCATTGTGGTCACATCAAATGCGCCGTGCTCTTTGCAGAACGTGATGACTTCTTGGTACATTCCGGCATAAGAACGATCAGGAATGACAAACTTTGTGTCTTGAGTCTTTCCTTCTTTGTTCCACATGCGACCAGAGGTTTTCAGTGCGGCTGGCATCGAAGCATCGATGATGACGTTGTTTGGTACGTGCAAGTTGGTAATGCCTTTGTCAGAATCCACCATCGCCATGTCTGGACGACTGGCATAGATATCTACCAATGTTGCTTCAACGGCCGCGCGTTTGTCTGCATCCAAAGATTCTAAAACCCCATCTAAGTCTGCAATTCCGTTGTTTGGATTGAAACCAAGCTCGTTTTCCAATTCCGGAAACTTGGCAAACAACTCCGCGTAAAACGCCTTCACAAAGTGACCGAAAATAATGGGGTCGGAGACTTTCATCATCGTCGCTTTCAAGTGTACAGAGAACAACACACCTTGAGCTTTGGCATCGTCAATTTGCTCGTGAATGAACTCTACCAATTTGGCTTTGGACATACGAGAAGTGTCCACGATTTCGCCTGCTGCAACTGCAACGTTCTCTTTCAGGACTGTTCGATTGCCTGCCGCGTCCACATGCACAATGTTGAGGGATGTCACTACATCAAATGTACGCGATTGTTCCGACCCAAAAAAGTCTCCGCCAGACATGTGGGCAACGTGAGACTTTGAGTCTGCAGACCAAGCCCCCATACGATGTGGATTGTTTTGAGCATAGGTTTTCACAGCTTTTGGAGCACGACGATCAGAATTTCCTTCACGAAGCACTGGGTTTACGGCAGAACCACGCACCTTGTCATAGCGTTCTTTCACAGATTGTTCTTCGTCGGTTTCAGGGCTATTTGGATAGTCTGGAAGTGCAAATCCTTGACCTTGCAATTCAGCAACCGCATCCAACAATTGTGGCAATGACGCAGAAATGTTTGGCAATTTGATGATGTTGGTGGTCGGATCTTGAGTCAAACGACCCAACTCAGCCAATGCATCCTCTACACGCTGACCTTCAGACAAGTATTCTGGAAACTGAGACAAAATGCGCCCAGCCAATGAAATGTCTTTGAAACCCACGTTAATGCCGGAAGACTTGGTAAAAGCACGAATAATCGGTAAAAGTGAAAAGGTCGCCAAAGCCGGTGCTTCGTCTGTTTTTGTGTACAAAATGGTTGGGTTGGAACTCATCATAACTCCTAAAATTTGGTGTGATGTTGTCTGTATTTAGTGCATTTTGCCAGTGCTGTCGATTCGATTTTACCTGTCGATGACAGCCAGGTTTTCTTGGGTCACAAACGCATCGAATTCATTGAGCAAAGCTTCCAGATCAATCTCTGGTGGCATCGCGATTCGAACGATGTAATCCTTGTCCGACTCCTTTGTAGTTCCCTGTGTAGAGGTGGCTGGAACAGTGAAATATGTTTTCGACAGTTGGCCATAACTCACACAATGTTTGGCTTGGGTTGGCAAAGTCTCAATGATGTGGTTGATCATTCGGAGGTTGAGCAAGCGTTTGTTCTCTTCTCGCTCTTCTGGCGTGGCACCGGTAGATGGCAAGTCCAAAGAAAAGACGGAGGGTGTGAAGCCCATCGACACCAGTTCGGCATCAATGAAACTGATCTTTGTATTGGGCAATGTTTGACGAATGTGCTGAACAAAATGATTCGTGATGGCATAGGCTTTGGCGATGCGTTCTGCCATGCTGGGCATCATCTCTGCCAAAATCTTCATTTGCAGGGGTGTGGCTTGGTTGTCACAGATGCGCAAATGCTTGGCGATGCTGTCCATGGTGACAGCCCCTTTCTGATTGGCCGTCACGTATCCCGCAGTACACCGTCCCCCACTGGGAAACTTTGATCCACTGACATAGGCCAGTGTTTGTACATCCCTCAAAGGACTGTCTTCCGCCAGCAATCGCACATTGGGACAGAAGGTTTGATCGATGATGAACACTGGTGGAACTGCGAGTCCTCCTGATGGCGTAGTTCGTTCTGTCAACAACACAGTTTCTAAGTGCGCCATATCGGGCACTTCAACGCGTGGATTGGTTGGAATCTCCACCAATACATAGGGCACCGCATCTGCGTGGGCTGCTTCTGCCAAGCGTCGCTCCAACGACCCCGTCATGGTGTGCCCACTGTCCACAGGCAAGTCTACGATGGCTACGTCGTCACACAACGCAGCAACACGACGAGCCTGATCATTGGTTCCCCCATAGCAATTGGGCGGTATGAGAAATTGAATCTGTTTTCCAGGATGTACCTGACGTGCATGATCGAGCAACCCCATCATGATGCCGTATTGTGTTGACAAACCACTGCTTGCTACGAGGGGCTGCACTGTCGAACCAGTATTGAACTCCACAGCAGACGCAATGTGCGACCAGTCTTCAGCCGTCACCTCTTCTATCTCTTTTGCCTTCTCTCCCACGACCTCTTGCAACATACGTTCGGCATAGGGAGGTGTCACTGCGATACACTCTCGACGTCGAACGTGCTGTACTTCTGAGACCCACTTTGAGACGCTGCTTGACTCTTGTGGATGCAATACCAGTACCGTTCCAAAATCTGAAGCCATATGGATTGTGGCATCGGCCTGATTGGGTAAACCATTTTTCAACAAGGGCGTATTGGTTAAATGCACGACAAAGGCATTTTCTTCGAGTTGGACATCTTGATGAGCAGGCGCACCGTGTTGAAGAGCCCGAAACTCAACGCTGTAACCATAGACAGCCTGCAGTTCCTCTGTGAACGTTGCAAATACCGATGACAACTCGTGATCAGTGTACACGATCGTTTTGCGTTGCTGGGTTGCGTTGCGTCGCAAAATCGCCATCAAGGCCATGGTTCGAGAGGCAAAGGAAATTACTTGGGCTGTATCCACACCATATGACGTGGCGATGCCCCACTCTAGAACCGACGACAACTGATGCCCCAATCGCACATAGTCATAGGCTGTGGGCAACGCACTCAACGATTCAGTCGATACTTCATTGGACTCAATGAGTTGTTCCAAGGCATCCACAAACTGGACTTTGGCCAACGATTCATCGTAAATGTCCAGTCGATGGGTGGTCAGTCGCCTCCAATCATCCGGCATGTGTGTTAAGATTTGGCGAACTGCTTGTTCTACAAAAGACACGTTGGTCATGATCACCCCACAAATTACAGTGTCTTCGATATAACGCAAATTTTGGTCGCATTCACCTTATTCCAATACATTTGGAAAGATGCTTTTAGAGAATATTTTGCATCTATGCTTGTCCATCGGGCTCTTGATAGCCCTGTTGTGCTTACCCCTATTCTGGGGGCAACTCTTGGCTGTCTTGGTATGGATAATCGTCTCCAACACGACCGCCTTCGCATCCTCCACCCGGTGGAATCACCCAGTCACACCCTGGGGTATTGTCTGGACTGTTTTCATAGCAGTCGACCAACTTGGCATAATCGTCATGCATTCCCCCTGGATTGTCTGGTGGCATCTCCAGACTTGGATCCCAATCGTGCCGCAACGCCAACCCAATCATTCCCGTGTTCGCACGGTGACACCCCAAACAGGCGTTGTCATCCATGTGTATGGTTCGCATGTCCCAATCTGAATGCCCCACCACCCAATACGGTGCATTTGCACCATTGACAATTGGCAGTACAGGCTCTTCTGGATTGTCAGGAAGCTTGGCTCCGTCGATCCAATCGTTGTGAATGAAGGGGCTGGATTTGTGACATATCGTACAGGGTGGCAAAATTGGCGCTCCCATAACACCGTTGAATTGAGGCTCTGTCGAACTGGGAATAAACCCCTTTGCCTTCCACGCCTCTTCCGTTTGTGTTTGACCGTCGTGTCGAGCAAAATTCACACGGCCATTGAAGAAACACGTCGCACCATTTTCATAATTGTACCCAATCATTTGTACGTGGTTTTCAAATGCCATTTCTGAATCTGGCCCTGCAGAAGCCACTTGACTCCGACAAAATGCAGCCCATACAACTTCAGGCATCGGTTCGCCTTCCGCTGTGCGACCTTCAAAACGATTGATGGTTGACCCTGGGATGCATTGCCCCACCTGCAAACTGAAATTATCGCAATTGTAAAAATCTGGATCGTACCAAATCTCTTCACCCTCTACCGTCACAGGTATTGTGACCCCATCATTGCAATCGAACGCGGGCGTTACTCCCAAGTATGGTTCACACATGGCAGCATATTCAGTACCCAACGTCGCTGTTCCACTGATGGAAATAAATTCTCCACCAGGTACACATTCTATATCTGCCCACGGCATACTGGAATCGGGTATGATCTCTACGGTCGAATCTTCCTGCGCTCCAGTTTTAACGGTTTCCTTGCCACACCCTATTGTGAGACCGGTCACTATCCAATGCACAATTATCCCCTTGTCGATACTGTACTATAAAAATAGTACATCATCATCGTATCTTCAAAGTATGGGAATGAAAAGTGTTTCTGTACAATCAGTGGGTTGCCGATCACCCATCAGGAGAATGGAGCAAAGAAATAGCTCAAGGAAATGGATCAAATCAACGAACCAAAGAAAGCACTCTTTACAGAACAAACAAACCAATGAAGGCAATCGTCCACAAATAATAAGAAAACTTGGAAAAATCTCCAGAATTTACCAATTTTAACAGAATCTTTAGGGCAAACAAACCGCTGAGAGCCGACACGACAAAGCCTGCACCCAAGGACGGTAACGTCGCCATGTCCACAGTCAGTTCATCTGCCTTTAGTACAAAACCACCTACAATTGCCGGAATCGACAACAAAAAGGAATACCTCGCAGCCAAATCCCGTTTCAGCCCCAACAACATCGCAATGGCAATTGTTGAACCACTGCGTGATATTCCTGGAGTAATGGCCAGACCTTGAATCGCACCGATGACCAGTGCATCTTTCCAAGTCATCTGCTGGACATCTCGCTCACCCTCTTTCAAATATTGAGTCGCAAACAAAAAAGAGCCCGTGACAAAAAATGCGACAGCCACCATTTTGGGTGTGTGAAACAGTTGCTCAAACAAGTCCTCAAACCCGATTCCAATCAATGCAGTGGGTACAGACCCCAACAAAATCCACCAAGTCAGTCGATTTTCTGCCGACATTGGATTTCTGACCAGACTCTTGAGCAATTCCAGCACTGTCTCGCGATACACCCACACAATCGGCAATAGTGTTCCGATATGCAACACCAAATCAAATGCTACCGGTGTTGGTTCTTCCTGTAGCCAGTTTTGAAAAACGACCAAATGTCCAGAAGAAGACACGGGCAAAAATTCAGTCAACCCTTGTACCAATCCAAGCAATGCAGCCAATAAGATGCTCATGCCCCCTCCTATTTTCGATCCTTTGTTCCAGATGTAGTTCCAGAGACATCCTTTGCTTCCCGAGCTGCCTCTGTCAATTTTGACGATGGCGTATTGGGGGTTCGTACAGGTTTTGACTGTTTTGTACCCTCTTTACTCTCCGTATTTTCTACCTTTTCTACCTTTTCAAGATTCTCTGGGTTCTCATCATTCGAAGAATCTTCAGATTTATCCACTTCCTCTTGAATACGCGGGTCAACCCCCGTCTCAGGATCCAATCCACCCAAATAAATCAAAATGCGTTTGGTGTCGTGCTTGTCGATGACCATCTCATAAGCCGGCATGAGGCCTTTTCCTTCTTGAACAAGCGCAATGGCCTGTGCATACTCCCCATCAAATTTTCCTGCCAATGGTGATACATTCATCGTTTTTGCCAACTCATTGTCGGCAAGACCGGCTGTTCCGTGACACTGAAAGCACAAATCCTCATACAATTCCTTGCCTCGAATGTGGGGCAACGGGATTGTTTTGGGCACCTCCGCCATGGCATACTGCAATGTCAACATCCATACAAGCATGCAATTGTCTAACGCTCTGGCACCAATTGCGCCCTTCTTTCAACGAATATTCTCCATCTACCTTTTTGGTCAAGGCGCTTGATACACAAATTATACATCCATATGAAAAAACCAAAAAACCCTGCCTAAGCAGGGTTAAAATGGCGGTGCTGACGGGACTCGAACCCGCGGCCTCCGGCGTGACAGGCCGGCGTTATAACCAACTTAACTACAGCACCATTGCGTTTTTAAAGATGGTGGGCGTACTTGGACTTGAACCAAGGACCCTCAGTTTGTAAGACTGATGCTCTAGCCAACTGAGCTATACGCCCATAGAATGGGTTGCATCTTTCTTAACACTTTCTCAATGTAATCTGTTCTCAAGAGAACGTCAAGGGAAATCAATCGTTTTTTCTATAGGGGATCACTTTTGTCAGTGTCACGGATTGCATCAATCTATTGCATCAATCTATTCATTCGCAAAAACAAATGGCAACACCTCATCAATGGTTGATACGCATCGCACTTCCATCGTTTCCAAGACAAACTCTGGCAACTCATCCAATCCCGCTTTGTTCTCCAAAGGAAGAAAGCACAGTTTCATTCCTCGACCGTGGGCTGCCAATAATTTTTCTTTGACGCCTCCGATTGCCAATACCCGTCCCCTCAGAGAGATTTCACCTGTCATCGCTACATCTGAGCGCAATGGGCGACCTGTCAATGCCGACAACAATGCACACCCCATGGCCAATCCTGCTGAAGGTCCATCGGTTTTCAAAGGGTTTCCGGGATAGTGTACGTGCACATCTTGCTGTTGATAGAAATCAGCCTCTAAACCCAATGTCTCAACACGCATTCTCAAACAAGACAATGCGGCTCGGGCACTCTCTTTCAACCAATCACCAAGGCGTCCCGTCAACAAGACCTCACCCTTCCCTGGAAAAGTGGCGACTTCAATTTCCAACAGTTCTCCACCCCATGGAGTCACAGCCAAACCATTGATGACCCCTACTTCAGCGGAACGCAGCACTTTTCGATCCAAGTATTTTGGCGTTCCCAACCATTCTTCAACCGCCTCGCCATCAATCGTATAGACAGTGTTCGACGCCGAGGGGTTTTCCAATTCCTGCACAATAATTTTGCGACACACCTTTGAAACTTGGCGCTCAAGCGATCGAACACCTGGCTCTTTGGTGTAACTCCGAATCAATTTGAGCACTCCTTCTTCGGTGAAATTGACTTGTTCACTGGTCATACCATGCTGATTGAGTTGCTTTGGAATCAAGTGCCGTACCGCAATTTGTACCTTTTCGGGCTCTGTGTAAGAACTCAACTCCAAAATCTCCAATCGGTCTTGCAATGGACCAGAAATTCCCCGCAAATCATTGGCTGTGCAAATGAACATCACCTGACTCAAGTCATAATCGGTGTCAATATAGTGATCTCGAAAAGTGTCGTTTTGCTCGGGATCCAGTGCCTCTAACAAAGCGGCTGCGGGATCACCATGTCGATAATCTCCACTCATCTTGTCAATCTCATCCAACAAGAACATTGGATTTACAACCCCTGCCCGCTTCAAGGTTTGCAAAATCTTCCCCGGCAATGAACCAATGTACGTTCGACGATGCCCTCGTATCTCTGATTCATCTCGAACCCCTCCCAACGCTTGGCGAACATATGGACGACCGGTGGCTTTGGCAATGGATTTGGCCAACGACGTCTTACCAATTCCTGGTGGACCGACCAAACACAAGATGGGCGACTTGCCTTCTGGAGCGACCTGACGAACAGCGAGATACTCCAAGATGCGTTCTTTGACGTCTTCCAAACCATAATGTTCTGCATCGAGTACGGTACGGGCATTTATTAAATCGTTGCTCTCTTCAGCCCGTGCAGTCCAAGGCAAACTGGTCATCCAATCCAAATAGGTTCTCGACACCGTGGCTTCAGCACTCATGGGACTCATCTTCTTGAGTCTCTTTAATTCTCGCGTTGCTTTTTCATACGCCTCTGTGGGTAAACCGGCAGCTTCTATGCTCTCTTGTAGCTGTGTAAATTCAGAAGGCCCTTCATCGTCACCCAGTTCTTTTTGAATCGCACTCATCTTCTCATTGAGGTAATACTCTTTTTGATTGCGATCCATCTGCTGCTTGACGCGCTCTTGAATGCGTTTGTCGACTTCCAACACTTCCATTTTGTGTTGAATAATCTCTACCAGGCGTTGAATCCGATCTGTGGCAGAGGACATTTCCAACACCGTTTGAAGTTCTGTTGCACCATTGCACAACCTCGGCGCCAAGGTATCTGCCAATTTCTTAGGGTCTGTTTGTCCCTGAATGGCTTTGACCATCTCTGTGGGTATTTCTGAGTCAGAAGCAGACAGTTGTTCGAACCGCTCTTGCAATAAACGAATCAAGGCTTGTACTTGCTCGTTTGATTCCACATCTTCTTCGATGGACTGATAGGACCCAAGCCACAACAAATCTTTGCTCTGAATCTTCTCAATCGAAACGCGCGCCTCCCCCTTGACCAACACGCGATATTTGTCATCTGGTAGACGCAGTATTTGCAATATTTTCGCCAAGGTTCCAACAGAATGTACATCTGTCACCGTTGGTGACTGTTGGGTCGCTTTCCGTTGCATCACCAACAAAATGGACTTGCCCTCTGAATCCGCTTTCAACAAGTTCGCCACAGATTGAGGACGACTGACCACCAACCCCTTTGTTTCAAATGGAAACACCACAACATCCCGCAAGGCTATTACGGGGACTTGCTTCACCTTGGGCTTTGTTCCGAACAACATTGCACTCTCCTAAATTCGTCTACCGTAGACAAGCCTTGAAGAGTGACAAGCATGCCATCATTCACCCATGAAATCCACACTCTTCGTTCACATTGTCAACTATTGTGCTTACGAAGCTTGATTTTCATACACCAACAACGGCTCTTTGCCATCTTTAACAACTTCCAGATTGATGACGCACTCTCGAACCGATTTCATTGAAGGCAACTCAAAGCGAACCTCTTGAAGAATGTCTTCCATGATGGCCCGCAAACCACGTGCACCCGTCTTTCGCTGTATGGCTCGTTTTGCGATTTCCACCAGAGCATCTTCGGTGAAAGTCAATGTGACATTGTCCATTTCAAACATTTTTTGGTATTGCTTCACCAGTGCATTCTTTGGCTGAGTCAAAATCTGCACCAACGCACCTTCGTCCAACTCCTCAAGTGTTGCCACCATCGGTAGACGACCCACAAACTCTGGAATCAACCCAAACTTCAACAAGTCTTCCGGTTCAAGACGGTGCATAATTTCGGACTTTGTCATGTGCCGTGTACTGTTTTGAGTTTGACCAAAACCCATACCAGACTTGTTCAAGCGTTGCTCAATGATCTTGTCCAGACCAACAAACGCACCCCCACAAATGAACAAAATGTTCTTTGTATTGATTTGAAGAAAGTCCTGGTGGGGGTGCTTTCGCCCTCCCTTTGGCGGAACATTGGCCACAGTGCCTTCAATAATCTTCAACAAAGCCTGCTGAACACCCTCTCCAGAAACATCTCGAGTGATGGAAGGGTTCTCAGAACGACGCGCAATTTTGTCAATCTCATCGATGTAAATGATGCCTTTGGTGGTATGCTCTTCGTCATCGGCCGCCTGATGCAACTTGAGGATGATATTTTCTACATCTTCCCCAACATACCCAGCTTCTGTAAGAGAAGTCGCATCGCAAATGGCAAATGGAACATTCAAACGGCGTGCCAAGGTCTGTGCCAACAAAGTTTTTCCTGTACCAGTTGGCCCGATGATCAAAATGTTTGACTTTTGAAGATCAACGTCGTCGTACCCACTATTCGAGGCAATGCGCTTATAGTGGTTGTATACTGCTACACTCAATACTTTTTTGGCACGGGGCTGACCGATGACATACTGATCCAAGTGTTGATTGATGTCGTGTGGCTTGGGAATATTTTTTCGCAAAGAGACATAATCGTCTTTGCCCATTTCATCCACAATCATCTCGTTGCACAATTCAATGCACTCATCACAAATAACCACACTGCTTGGTCCTGTGATGAACTTGCGCACTTCATCTTTGCGCTTTCCACAAAAAGAACAGATCAATTCTCGTCGACTCACGACACCCCCTCGGTGAGAAACATCAATGAATACAACTTATTTGCCATAAATCGAGTCAATCAGTCCGTACTCTTTGGCCTCTTCTGCACTCATAAAATTGTCTCTGTCAGTATCTTTGTGAATTTGTTCAACAGATTTTCCACTGTGGAAAGCAATGGTCTTGGCCGTCATTTCTTTGATACGAAGACTTTCCTCAGCGGCGATCATGATGTCGGACACCTGACCACGAGAACCACCCAATGGCTGATGAATCATGACACGAGAATTTGGCAAGCAAGCTCGTTTTCCAGCAGCGCCTGCACACAGCAACAACGCGCCCATAGAAGCCGCCTGACCAACACACAATGTACTGACATCTGGTTTGATGTACTGCATGGTGTCATAAATGGCCATACCTGCCGTCACCACACCCCCTGGAGAGTTGATGTACATTGAAATTTCTTTTTCAGCATCTTCTTGAGCAAGAAAGAGCAACTGCGCAATCACAGCATTGGCAACTTGGTCATCAATTTGGGTACCCAAAAAGATGATGCGGTCTTTCAACAAGCGTGAATAAATATCATATGAGCGTTCACCACGAGGTGATTGTTCGATAACGTAAGGGACAGGATAAGGCATGGGATTCCTCGGGTAAATTAAAAAGAATAGAGAGAACAAGTCCTTTGTATGTATAGACCCATTCTCTCAATTCGTCAAGAGTATAGAGAACAAAACCTTTGGTTGCCAAACAGATTGTCAACAACCAAAACGATGGTTCATTATTTGGAAGCTTCTTCAATGGCCTCAAGCAATTGTGCTTTTGTTTTTCCACTGGTGCTGACACCCAATGCTTCTGCTGCTTCTGCCAACTCTGCTTTGCTGTTTTTCATAGACAGACCAGAAGTTTCGACAGTTGATTCTTCTGCTGAATCTGTGGCTTCTGATTCAACCACATCTGGTGTACCTTCGGTGTCATCGGCAGTCACTTCTTTTGGAGTATCCAAACGAACAGCTTGTTCCAACAACCAGTTCAACGTTTTTTCTTCCTGAACGCGCTCACTCAACATGTCTGAGGCTTGTTCCATGTTGATGTATTGCTTGATGCTCTCAACTGTTTGCCCTTGACTCTCAGCCAACTCTTCGAGTTTCGCTTCAATATCTTCGTCTGTGACTTTCAGGTTTTCCAAATCGTTTACAGAACCCAGTAAGCATGCGGCTTTCGCGGCAAATACAGCTCTTGTAGACAGATCTCGTTGCTGAGCTTCAGAGAAACGAACGTCATCCGGATTGCGGCCCATGTACATTTGTTGCATACGCAACTCATTGACCAAAGCTTTGAACTGCTCTTCAACCATCGCTTGTGGAACTTCAAACTCATTGTTTTCAACAAGGTCTTGCAAGATTTGAACACGCGCTTGGTTCTTCAAGTTCTCTTCTTTTGAAGAAGCGATGTCCGCTCCAATCTTTTCTTTCATGTCTGCAACAGACTCATAGCCGAACTCTACAGCCAACTCATCTGTCAACTCTGGGGCTTCCATACGCTGAATCTGCTTGAGTTCAATGCTGGCTTTGAAAGTCTTGTTGCGCAAGTGTTCAAAATTGGACTCTTCAGTGATGGTCACATCTTCTTCTTTGGACTCACCAGCTGTCATACCGCGAACGTGGTCTTCCAAACCAGTGTAGAACTTGTTGTTGCCCATGTGGAACATGGTACCCACTTCATTGACAACTTCAGTTCCTTCTTCATCCACCAATACCAATGACAACAATGCATGATCACCATCTTCAACCGTGACCGACTCATCTTCTACAGCAACAATGCGCTTCTTTGAAGCCAATTTGGCATCAATGTTGGCCGACACTTCTTCGTCTGTGGCTTCTGACGATGGGTAATATACTTCGATTCCTTTGTATCCAGAGACCTCTACGTGTGGTCGAACATCTACACCAATGGTAAACTTAAACTCGGCACCTGCATTTAATTCTGGCAACTGCCCTTCAATACTTGGCTGAGAAACAACTTCCATTTCTTTGATGTCTACTTGCTCATACCCTTTCTGCACCAAGTTTTGAGCAACTTCAGCCTGAATCCCACGAGAGAATTTTTTCTTCAGAATTCGTGTTGGAACTTTGCCCTTTCGAAAGCCTGGCAACCGGGCGTTCTTTTGCAAATCACTGTACGCTTCTTTCAACGACGAATCAACCTCTTCTGCCGTTACAGAAAAGTGAATGTGTCGACGATACGAGTTTACTTCTTCAACGTTAAATTCAATCATGATGACCTTTCCTAATGTAGGGTATGGATAAAAAAATCCCCCAAATCATACTTTTGGGGACTGGTGTAAAGTGAGACAATGCGAAAGGGGGGAGTCGAACCCCCACGGGTTACCCCACTAGAGCCTAAATCTAGCGCGTCTGCCAATTCCGCCACTCTCGCATATGGGTCTACTATATGACAGCCTTGTGAAACTGTCCATCACCAATGGGAGTACAAGTCCATCGATGACTATGTAATCGCTACCACTCCTATACCCTCCGTTTGCAAAAACTGAAGGAATGAAATGGGGTGAATGAGGGGATTTGAACCCCCGACCTCCAGGGCCACAACCTGGCGCTCTAACCAACTGAGCTACACCCACCGCAAAGCACTTTATATTTATCCGCATAAATAGAATTGTGCAAGTTCCGGAATGCATTTATTTGATTCAAAAGGAAAGTCCCCTGTTATTACCGACCACATACCGTCATGTGGGAAAAGAGTGTACAGAATTTCAGCATTTGATGGATCCGCTTGACCATTGAGAAGTTTCAGTAGAATCCAAGCTTCCACTCTGTCTTCATTTAATGGAACGGATTGTACACCCAGTTTCCAAGCATCCCCCTCCTGACCAGTGTCAACCCACCGTTCAGAAACCCACTTTAGAGGGCTCTCATTGAGGTTTGACACCCAAGAGGGAGCAGAAACAATACCCATTTCAAACAACATATCTACAGGTCGATTCCAAATTGATGAATCACCTACACTTTCGAACAATTGGGATTCTACTCCCCCAGATTTCCATGGTGCATCAAACTGTAGGACTTGTCCGTCATCGTGCAAAATAGCCTGCTGTTCTCCTATTGCAACGGGCGTACCCTCCAGATGAAGCCCTTCGGATGAAAAAGAAGCCGCATCTGCAAAACGCAACATCGGTGAACTCGACATTTCCTCGTCGATCAAACCATCATCGTTCAAGTCCCCATTTTTTACCAATGCATCGCCAAACCAAAAAGGATTTTCAAAATGGCTTCCCCCCGCACTTTGCACCACCATCCCCAATGGTGTATGCACACCTGTTGTGCCACCAATCAACAAGGGGCCCTCGCCCCATCCTGTCCAGCCCCACACAATACTGGTCGGCAGTCCAGTTCCGTCCTCAATACCGACCAACCTTCCACGTGGATCATAGGAGAAATGCAAACAAGAAGACAAATCACACACTTGCTGAACAAAATGAAAAGCATCGTAATCTACAATCTGAACGTTGTCACTCTGTTCGACGGTATACACCCCAACAGCGTCGCTGCTGACAGAACGTACAGAAAACGAAGGCGACAAGAATCGTGAAGACCAAGTCGTTCTGGGAACAGTACCAATCAGTGCCTCTTGTCCTTCTTCGTTTGTATAGAGCTGTTTTATTCCATCCTTGCCCAGATAAAATGTCTGCAATGCCCCGCTTGGCAGGCGTACTCGGTAAATGCCATTTGTATCACTCAGGTCCAACCCCAATTGTACTCCGTAGGGCGCTTTAATCACCAATGGAAACCCTGCCGCATTTCGATTGACTCTCCAAGACAAATCATAGACACCAAACTTTTCTGGAAAACCGCGTGGATCTCGTTGGATCCATTGATTGTCTATGTTGGATACCCACCCCCAATGATTGCGTTTGAGTTCAGATGTCGCATCCCCTTTTGACCATCGGATGGGGTTTCCCATTCCGTCATATTCTATATTCAGAGTTGTTTCCGTTTGTACGCCAACCAATCTGCCTGCGTTGTCACGTGCCCATTCCCAACGATTGGTTCCTATTTGATGTGCTGTAATTTGGTCCCAAGCACCATACTCAATCTGCAAGTCATTCCAACGAACTATGTTTCCAAAAATATCGCGTTCGATGGACCAATGATGGTTTTGAATATCAATCGACTCAACTTGACCAAGAATATCACGTCCCAATCGAATATTGCCCGAAGGCGTCATGACCTCTACAATCCGATTGTACCCATCTCGACGAACTCTCCAACGTTCACCCGACGGGACATCCATGCTTGTCCAAGCACCCTTGTGAACAGAAAAGGAAACATCGGGATCATGACTGCGCTCTAGCTTTACAATGGTGCCCCAGGAATCTCGCTGAATCCCCCAAACTTCTTGATTCGGCAAAATAATATTGCGTAGGGCACCGTTGCCATCATACTCGACAACCCACTCACGTCCGTCTCTCAATGTCAATCTTTGAATGCGCCCGTTGGCATCGCGCTCAAACGATATCTTTTCCCCAACGGCATCTTCAATGTGTTCTATTCGACCGCGTATATCTCGTTCAATTCGAACCAAAGGACCGCTGATATCTTTGATGGCGATGAGTTGGTCATCGTCGTACACGAAATCAACAAATCCATTCGATCGCTGAAGACGAACGGACTGTTCATTTGTATACAACACCTTGACACTCTTTTTTGATGGGTCAACGATGGATGCGACCTTCCCATCTTCATTGAACTGCCAAGACCATACACCACTTCCCACCTGTTCAACGGACTGCAGTTGGTCATCACGACTCTCCAGTCGCCATTCTCTTACACCTGCTTGGTCGATCGTCATGCCTGTGTCCGTATACACAATGTTGGTTTTCAATCCCCTTGGATCAACCCATCCAACCAACTTGCTGTCCTCGTACACTGTCGAGGCAGTATGCCCCCAAGAATCTGTAACTTTGACCGAGTCATTGGAAACTCTCCAATTGAGAAGTTGTCCCTCGGAATTGATCATGCGATGACGGCCATCTTTTCCCCATGAAAACTTCAACGCATTCTGCTCTCCATCGGTCATGGAAACGACACGTCCTTTGCGATCATACTCAATTTGGATATCTCGACCATCTGCCCACTCAACTGCAACCAGATTTCGATCTTCATACCTATAGGCCAAACTGGTTCCCCAATAATCGGTAACACCGTGCACCAACCCTTCAACCAGGTCGTATTCCACTCGATTTGATAACTGCCAGGTCCTCTCATGATACACACGTACACCTGAGTCATCGTCACTTTGCTGAACAAAAAGACGCCCTGTTTGAGGATTGACAATCACAACATCACATCGCCCTCTGGTTGTACATCGATCTGGAGTTAACCAGCCCAAATAATCAACGCCTTTGGGACTCAATAAAAATGGTACGACCGACGATGTTCCACTGAGCGCGTTTGCGTGTGCACTTTGAGCAAAGAGGCACCCCAATAGCCCAACGGTCGACCACATTGTTTTGATGTGTGTCTCAGCGGACGCGGTCTATAGACAGATCGTGGTTGATTCGATAGCGTCCAAATTGACCATTGCTCGGATCTTCTGACAACCAACTTTTAAACTCTTGTTCTGCTTCACGCCTTGAGTAGCCTCCGTGAATATCGACACCCACACTGTTCGCCATTGCAAACAACGGCATCAACTCTTCTGGCACTGCAACACAAAAATGGTCGTATTCTTCAAAGAATGGAGAATCCGCATCTCCGGTAGCCGCATCACAATAGGCATTCCAAACCAATGTTCGTGCATCTCGAACCGACAACCCCAACTGTTGTTGAATTGCTGGGATATGGTACTCCACGGCAGCAAATGTAGCTTGCCAAACAAAAAATAAATCTGTTTTACGAAAGATGGCATCCCAATATTTGACACACTTGGGTGCTTGACGGTTGCTTTTGTATGCTGTGTATTGCATTTGCTTGTCCTTGATCCGTTCTTAAGTTTCGATTCTAAATAAAATGGTGTACGACACAATAGCTTCCCAAACACCATACAGTATACCCGCATGCGTGATATTTTCCAAGACGCTTGACTCATCGACAGTATCCAAACAGGACATCGTCACAAAATTGATTCAATATCATCGTGGTCCATTGCCACACAGTTAACGAACACCACGCCAAAAATCGGACGATAATGCGGCTTCGAAACCCAGTTCAGCCGACGTACGCCCAAATTCCAACACATCGGATGGTTCAATGCGACGCCCTTGTGCAAACGGGCGACTTCTATGAGTTGCCGCCATCACAGCGGGCTCAACCAAGCAAGCCAAAACAGTGTTGTACCCATATCCAGAAACCATGTGATATACCCGTCCCCACAAACCTCGTTTCCACGTTGACGGCATCGTCATTCGTTCTGCAAAAAATGTTTCCACATCTGTTCGCTTTGGCTCCACTGGTGAGAATGTATGGGGCAAAGCCACGTCCAACACCTTGGTTCCTGACTGTAAAATCGATGTAGAAAAACTGGGACCTGTTGGACCGCAACCAATCAGCCACTTTGAAGTCCGAGCGATGTCTTCACTGCTTTGAACCTCAATCGCGCCCTTCAACTTCTTTCTAGACTTTTTGGAATCCACCAACAACGGAACGTCTTCACGATGAAGCAATTCAACCAATGTTTTCCCAATTGGCGATGCCGAACCCAATATGCCCATACGCTCCCTGTGCGAATTGACTTTCAGTGCATTCGCGTACACTGTCCAAGCAGTCGCTGCACCACCAGTGGTCACAGGAATCGATAAACGCTCCTGAAGTTCTACACCCCGTCTACCAACAACAGCACACAATGAACCCAAGCCCACCACATCCACTGGGGGGCCCCTTCTTTCGGCGACCTTGACCGCTCTATGCATGAGAAACACAGCGCGCTCTTGGTCTAGAAGCAAATCTTCAGGGGTAAGGGGAATGGCAACAACATCTCCCATTACAGAGGGGTGTCCATTCCGACTTGGCAGTTCAAAAGAACAAATGTGGCTGATGTCTTTGGGATCGGCACCATCACGACGCCCCAAGCCCAAACCAAGTTTCGCACCGCGCACACCAATTATCGCTCGATGGGCTTCACTGAGCGCATGAACGATAAAGAGAAATCTAGACAGAGGCTTGCTCCGCCTTCAGCTTGACAACCAAATTGTAAAAGGTGCCCACTCGAAACAAATTTGGGATATCTGCAGGTTTTAACCCAGTAACGAATTCTTGGCTGGGCACTTCGGGCATCGCAACCTTCAACGCCTCCAAAGCATCGGATGTCAGTGTTCCGTCTGGATTCAGACCGTCTCCTTCTGTTCCTTCACGAGCAGCCTTTTCAATGCCACCACGTGGAATCTTGATTTGAAAGTTCTTTTCCAACTGAAATGCAATGTCAAGAAAGTCAATGCTTTCAGCCTCAAGTTCAGCGATGACCTTGGAAGAAAACTCTACTTCTTCGGGATCCAGCTCCAAAGCGTCTTGAAAAACTTCGTGTACAACAGACCAGATGTGTGCGTCTACATTGTCATCAACGTGTGCGGCCAAGTGCATAATCTACCTCTCTACATTAGGGTGTATTTTTCTCTAACCTATCCAACGGATGGCGTTTGCCAAATTCATGTAAAGCCATGCCAACTGGTATGGTCGCAGCACCCAACAATCCAAAAGGCTTTGCCAACTCCGCGTATACTTCCCTATCCAACTCTATTGTTCCTGTAGACGATCGTTCCAGCACACAAAAGGCTGCACCGGCAGACCCTGCTTGACCAAGAACGCTTGTCGCTGGTGTCAAATCGTCTGAACCACCGACAACGACAATATCGACTCGGCCCTCCATCAACGCATACGCACCTTCAAGGATTGCATTCCACCCACCGTCTTCACCCATGGCATAACTCATATTGTGGCCTTGCGCGTCGTGGTAAGCCGATGAAAAGCCCAGTACATTGTTGCTCAATCCGCGCACCAACCACAAAGGGTGTATCTGTGAGATGCCTTTCTCTCCGAAATCCTGAAGGGAAAAGCTGCCTGACTCAAAAGCCACATTGATGGCGTCGTTCAAATCATCGTGTCGGCCTACTTGAGGACTGGCGCCCACATACATTCCGCGTCGTTGTGGAGGAACAGTCTCCCAGTGTTCAACCTTAGCAACTGCAGATGCGATGGAGGCAACCCCCAACCGGACCGCTTGAGTCATCAATTTCAAACTTTTGCGATCGGGCACCATTGAACGCGCTTTAAAATTGGGAACGCCACCTGCCACAGGAGAGCCTTGAAGAGCCTGCGCATCTTGACCAGTCGGACACAGTAAGGATACCGCGGAGACTTTTATGGGTAGAGAGACACGTGTTTTCATGAAAAATCCTGCGTTCAAGTGTTGACGAATGGTGAGATGAACAATGAAAGACTAACGGCTGTTGACGCGATGGTGCTGTTCTGCAAAATCAAACGTAGACAAGACCAAAGAGGCGTTCTGTCCGCCAAACCCAAAAGAGTTGGACAACAGTACACTTGGAGGCGTCGAGATTGGTTCAGCAATATTGGTGGAGGGACACGCTGGGTCTGGACTGCTCAAGCCTGTTGTTCCCACCATCCAACCTTCTTCGAGCATTCCAATACAGGCAACAGCTTCCACAGCGCCCGCAGCAGCAATACAGTGTCCGATGGCTCCCTTAATAGACGATACCTTCGCCCGCTCTCCGCACAGTCTATAAATGGCCTGTGACTCAGCAACGTCGCCCAAAGGTGTCCCTGTGCCGTGGGCATTCACACAATCGATCTGACTTGCACAAACTCCTGAATCTCTCAAGGCGCGTTTCATTGCGCGTTCGGCACCTTCGCCTTTCGGGTGTGGAGCCGTGGGATTCCAAGCGTCCATGCTAGACCCTGCACCCAAAATTTCCGCCAAAATCACAGCGTTTCGTTCCACTGCATGATCATAGGATTCCAGAACCAGCATTCCAGCGCCCTCACCCAACATGAAACCATTGCGCTGACTGTCAAAAGGTCTACAACGATCACCACTCAACGCACCCAGCACCAAAAAAGACAACAGCCCCATGGGGTGATCCATTGAATCATGACCACCCACCAGTGCTATTTCAGCCTCTCCACGACGAACGGACCAAAATCCAGCGGCAATGGCCTGTGACGCCGCAGCGCAAGCAGAAAAATTGCTACCCGATCGAATCGCGCCCACCGAATCTGCGAGCAACGCGCCAAAGTGATGAGGCAGATGACGTTTTGGTGCAGCCAGATTGGGTCTCAAATCTTTGGCCATCGCAGCACGATCAAATTTCAACTGACCATTTTCTTCGATGATGTGCTGAAGCAAATCCTCATTCATTTCAAAAGGTGTAATCGAAGACAGCCCTGTCCCCACAAACACAACCGTGTTGGCATCCACAGGTCCTTCTGAAAACCCCGCCTTTTGCCAAGCGCGCTGTGCACAATGCCAACCCAAGATACTCTTGCGATCGTCTATGAATGCTGAATGAGTAGGCAATGGTTCCTCGACACGCCCAACCAAGGAAATGGGCAACTGATAACCACTTGGACTACCCAAACAGTTGTTGTGCTCCAATCCCCTCATCAACGCATGGCGACCAACTCCCGCAGCAGAATAACTTTCTGCTGCAGTGATCACCACGCGACGCTGTACGGTCATTGCTTCTCCTGAAACACACACGTGTCGGTGTGGTTCTCAAAACAAATGTACAGTCCCTCTTGAACATCTTCAACCGTCGTACGAAAGACCTGACGATCTGGTGTTCGAACTTCTACAAAACACTCCTCCGTAGGAATATCTTCGAGCGTCACCATTTGAACGCCTCGCTCCTTGACTGAGCCACACTTTGCTTTGATGCGCTTGCTGTCAATGGTGGTGTGAAAACGTGTTCCAGTCCAAGGTTCCGTTATGTCTGCGTCTTTGTTCGCTGTTGTTTCAACAGAAGTGGGCACTGGCTGAACATCGTTTGAACCTTCCCCAAAGAACCACACAGCCCCCAAAACCCCCGTCAGCAACAACAATGCCCCACCAAGGAAAATACCCACCAACATCTTGGTGCTGAGCCCCCCAATTCCATTTTTTCCAATTCTATCAGCGCCTTCGTTTGACGCATTGGAAATCGGGGCCATCGCTTGAGGACGCACATCGACCGCCGTCATTGTTTGGGTCACCGAGTCTCCGTCCAGTTTCTCCATTGACTGACGTGGACCATCTGGAATGGTCACGGTGTTCACCTGCGCCGTATTTGAATGAGGAGCGGATGGAGATGAAAGAGAAGAAGACCCGGTTCGGACTTTTGGAGGAGATACCGGAGATATTGGAGCAGGCGGTGGTATTGGTGGAGATACCAAGGGAACAGACACCGAGACAGCTGCGCCCGCTGTCAACTCTGGCTCGGACAATGCCGTACTTTCAAAAGACAAATCAGCCTCGCCCTGTTTCGTCATTTCAACGACCGTTGTCGGATTCAAGTCCAACGAGGCTTCTACAAAGTCGGCTACAGCGCCACGACGCATAATGGATGTGTCGACGTCTTCATCTTCCTGTGGCACGGGCCGCACAAAAATTTCTGTATCTTCTGATACGATGGATCCTTGAAGAGTCCCCTCTACATTTCCACGGTTGAGGCGCGCTTGGAAATATGGGATTGCCTTTTGAGACCATTGAGCAGACTCAACGCCCGAAATCGAATTGGCCATGCGTCGGGCTCGATTTGCAAACTCATAGGCCAACGGTCGATTGTCGGCGACATACGCCATCCCGTTCATCAACAAATCAGCCAACTCTTCTTTTACTTCCAACCCCAAAGGCATTGGACGGAGCAAATGCTGTACATATTTTTCTACTTTTGCTTGATGTTGCTCTTCAGATGGAGGCGCCTTGCCAATGGATTTACCCGCCAGCATTTCAAAGAGTGTCACCGCCAATGAATACACATCGGATGCTGGACCTTGAGGTTCAAAAAACAACCGTTCCGGTGCCATATATTCAACTGAATCGTACTGCATTTCTCGTGTTGAGGATTCTCGACCACCCATGTCGGATGGCGTCATGCCAAAGTCCAAAAGGGCAAGTTTACCCTTTGCAGTGACCATAATGTTGCTGGGTTTTAAATTTCCATGTAAAATTCGCAAAGGTGGTCGTCCAGCCGAGGGGGCTTGATTGTAGATCAGATCAAGACTTTCGGCAATATTGGCTATCAACGTCAATGTGACTTTCAACGGTATGCGTTGTTTCATTTGACGCATTCCACGAATCAACGAGCGCAAATCCACACCATCAATCCACTCCATCACAATGGCAACGCGCCCCCTTAGAGGCTTCACTTCGTATACCTTCGGAATGGTAGAGTGATGCAAGGACTGTAAGAGCGATAGTTCTTGACGCAACCACGACACAGATTGCTGATTCTCTTTCCACAGTTCGCGAAGAATCTTGATGGCAACATCTCGAACCACTTCATTGTTGTGATATTCGTGACAGCGGTACACGTCAGCGATGCTTGTCTTAGACAGGGCACTGACAAATTCGTACTGACGTTTGGTGTTCATCTTGTTGCTCATTGTTTAAAGTCTACCATCAAACCATGCCACTGGCACTGTTCACCGTTCAACAAAGCGTGAAGCAAGGTCAACTGAGACTCGGCAACCCCGCAATAGCCCATTTGAGCACGAATTTTCTGATGCTCGCTCTGTGCGGTTTGCTTCGACATAGGCTGGGACATAGGTTGGGACATGGGCTGAGATAGAGATGAACCCCCACACCATGATACCCTACCAATCGCTGAATCTCCAACGCCCTGTTCTGATTCTTTCTCCAACAACCATGCCACTGCACATTCGGAAGGCGCTTGTTCAATGCCCATTCTTTTACAGTCTCTGGCCTGTCCCAAATCAACCAAAGAGTCTGCTGCACCAACCAATACACAATCGGCACGCCCTTCTTCAATGGCCAATACACCTTCAACGAAGGACTGCACCCCTTCTCCAGCCCACGCAGCATTCTCTCCACATAGCCCAAAGTGAATGGACAAATGTCCCAATATGAGGTTGGGCAATGTTTTCAACGGAAGCAACGGTGGATATAAAGAGCGACCTGTTGTCGACAAAGCCGATTCTGAAAATTGACCGTCTACGGTGCTGGCGATCAAACAAGCCTCTGCTTCCCCTTCATCTGGGGGCTCTCTCCCAACCGAAAAGAACAACCCCGTCTCTACTGGGTCCAGTCGCTCACCCACCTTGTCCCAAATCTGTCCAACCGCATCCATGGCCAAACGAGCCGCAGGTGTCATCAATTTGGCCGCTTTTCGACGTTTCAAATATTGTCTGAATGCTTTGTTCGGACACAGACCAGCCAGCGAACTTTCCATATGGCTCAACGGTGAGTGCTCTGTGAGAGCCACATCGCCATTCAACATGCCTTCGACGAAAGGCTGAACCCCTCGCCCAAAAGGCGTGACCAAGCCAACTTGACTGATTAGGACCGCCATTTAGAAACCACCACTGTTCCGTTTGAACCACCAAATCCAAAAGCGTTGCTCATCGCGTGCTCAATCTCTTGGCGCAACACACCACCCTGAATGTGTCGAATTGCACACTCTGGATCTGGATTTTCCAAGTTTCGCGTGGCCGGCAAAATGCCTTCTCTCACCGCCAACAGTGAAACAATCGCTTCAACAGCCCCACAAGCCGCAACCAAATGCCCCATCATGGACTTGGTACTTGAGACAGGTACATTCGATGCATGATCCCCAAAAGCGGTCAAAATTCCGCGGCTTTCCGACGGGTCATTCATCGGTGTGCTCGTACCGTGGGCATTGATGTACCCAATATCAGATGGTTCCAATCGAGCGTCTCGCAAGGCATCCGTCATAGATTGAGCAGCACCGCGACCATCTGCTGGAGAATCTGTAATCCTGTATGCGTTGCAACTGCATCCAAACCCTCTGAGGTGCCCCAAAATGACAGCGCCTCTGGACTTTGCAGATTCCAAAGATTCCAGCAACAACATTCCTGCACCTTCACCCAGCACAAATCCATCTCTGTCTTTGTCAAAAGGACGGGAAGCTCGATGTGGTTCATCGTTTCGAGTCGACAGGGCACCCAACAAAGAAAAGCCAGTCACCATGATTGGGTCAATCAATACATCGACGCCACCGACCATCATTGCATCCACTTCACCCCTGCGAATCCGAAAGAGGCCTTCTCCGAGCGCTTGTGAAGAAGATGTACAGGCTGTTGACACGACCGATACTGGTCCAGTTGCTTGAAACATCTCCGCCAGCAAATCCGCTGGAGCTCTCGGAGACAACAGATCTAAGTCGTCCGCAGAAGGCAACTCTTCATTTCTCAATTGCGTCGCAACGGTTTCCAAATTGGGACGCCCAGCTTCCGAGCCCAAACAGACTCCCAAACGTCCAGACTCCGTCCACAGCGCCGATGTTCGCTCGTCAACACAAGCCATCACCCACGCTTCTTGTGCCGCCGCAAAGGCCAACTTGCCCTTTTGGGTCTCTACAATGCGTCGCCCGCGCGCAGACAAACCTTCATGACCAATGATGTCCAAATCTCTACACTCGGCCGCAAACTGGACGGGAAATGTCGATGCATCAAATCGAGTAATGGGACCGATGCCATTCGCACCTTCACAAAGAGCTCGCCAGGTTTCCATGGTCGATGTGCCCAACGGAGTCACCATACCAACCCCTGTGATGACAACCTCTCGATCTCCCCACCCAGTATGTTGATCAGGCGTTTTCATCGTCGCTCCCATCCTTGTTCAAATGCGAAAAAATATCAGGAGGACAATCCTTCCACAATCGTTTGAGTTCATTGGATTCCAACAATTCTACGCGGTGCTGCGCCGCATCATCTTCCAACGACACTGCATTGAACGCAAATATCTGCTCGGCTTGCGCATGCGTTTTGCGACCGACTTTGGCCTTGACCTTCACCGCCGCCATATCGTCTCGCAGACTTGTCAAGTGGGCCTCAAGAATGATTTCAGTACCTGGAGGAACAAACTTTCGAAATTTCACATTGTTCATCATCGTCAAAATCGGAAAGGGCCAGTCACCACGATTGTGAAGTACGGAATAGCCAATCATTTTCCCCGCCAACTGAGCCAGCGACTCCATCAGAAGAACTCCCGGAACCACTGGAAAACCAGGGAAATGATCCTGAAAAAATTCCTCTGAGGGATCGTATATTTTCCGACCAACAATTTTCTCGTTGATCACCAATTCATCAATCGCATCCACCAATAACCAACGCACATCGACCTCTTCAAGTTTACAAGATTCTTTGGGTTAAAATTAACCGATCTAGAACAACTGTGCATTGTCATAGTCCTGTATAACTGTGACGAGGGACTTCACCACAACCACCAAGGCGTTTCTTAGGTACCCAAAAGTTCAGACTTTAATTCTTGACACAGGCGAACCAACATCGTCCCATCCCGCTTCGCCAACGCGAGACATTTATCGAGTGCTTCGACAGCCTGTTTATTCTGACCCAAAGCCACAAGTCTACGGGCTTCGACATACCACAAATCATTCGAAACTTTTTTATACGACATGCCCTTTTCAAGATACTGTCCGCACTCGCTCCACATTTCAGAACGCATGAACAAGATTGCCAAATATCGAGTGTTCTTTTGTGTATCTTTCAGGCGAATTTCCAACCATTCTGCCAGTATCGACAAGTAAGGATTGCTGGGCAGATCCAATTGCGTTTCTTGTTGTAGCAAAATCTGAACGTCCACAGTCTGAGCTGCTTTCCACGTCGCCTTCTTTGTTTGAATGGCCTGAATCGATTCAGCTGAACCAATCGGTCTAAAGTACAACCTGCGAGACTGTCCTTTCAGCGCATCGGACTGATTGGACCAGACTCCTTCTTTGCACTCCAAAAGCGCGTTGTCTGTCACCAACAAAAATCGTTCATCTCGTTCTGCCGATGGATTAAACTCCAACGCGTCCAAGCCATTCGAGCACCACAACCCAACAGGATGTTCTTGAGCCTTGGCCAATTGAACCCGCGTCGCTGTAACCACTTCGCCCAGTTCGCCAAGGTCTGGTAAATCATCGAGTAGAGGAATTACTTTGTGATAGCCAGCCTCTGCACACAAACGCACAACGTGTGCAATTCCAGGTATATCCAATGTACCGGCTTTGAGAAGATTAATTAACTTATCTTCAACGACTTCATCGCCCAACGCATCTTGTGACAAACAAAAACAACGCAATCCAGCAGCCGCACAATTTTGCATCTCAACCCGTGGGTCCACAAAACTGGACAATAAAATACTCAAGGCTCTGCTGGTACCCAAACCCGCATAGGCCAAGTTCACAGAAGGTGTTTGCTGTACTTTAATACGGCGAAATTGACGCATGTAAACATGTCGGTCTTCTACGGACAAAGACTGCTTGTATGGTTCCAGACGATAACGAGACAGAACATCTCCAATCGCATCGGCCGCGCCGTTTCGAACACCAACAGATGGGTCCGTTGCTGCCATTTGAATGAGAAAGGAAATGTCTTCCACAGTCCCAAAATGTTCGTAATGACGCATCGCTCTACTTCGATCGGAAATGGACTTGCTTTTAAGAAGTGTGTCGATTTCTTCTTGGGACAATGGTTTTTTCATGATGGACTCCTATGAATGATGCTGTCTAGATGGATGTGACCAATTAATGAATCGATGATGGAGAAGGTGGATTGGATAAATTTGGAGACAGATGCAACAGACCTTGATTGGGAATGAGTACCCACACACTTGATGAATTGCCCACTTTGAACAGACGAATGCCTTTTATGCCTTTTATACTGTCCATCTCATCAACCAGTTCGACCACTTCAATTGCCGCAGGTGATTTGGCCTGTTTTGAAGTGATTCCTCCCGAAACCAACGACTGTGAACTCTTATCAAGCAATGCAACAAAGGAATGGCGTCCTCGATGCTGTCGATGAACCCAAGTGACTCCTTGCGCCGACAAGGCATCTGGAACAAAGGGTCCCAACAAATGGGTCTCAGAAAGACCCTTGGCACTGGACAAGGTATCTGAAAGTGGTTGTTCACGAACAATTTCACGATTTTGGATTGTTAAGATTTTCGATTCTGTCAACAATAGTGCCCCTTCAATATCTGCGGTTTGACGTTGAAAGCCTTCTTCGGAAAAGGAAGAGTTCTGGATTCGAAAGTATGGTTGCAAAGATTGTACCAAATCCTGTTCGTTAACCTCAAAGAACCAAACCTTTTCTCCTGTAAACACATCAAAAGCCACAACTGTGTGCTGTCCCCACGTCCACAAAGTCGACGCATCTTCATCCAGTTCCCACCCCGTCAAAGACTCTCCAAAAGACCAGCGAACTGTGGTTTTGTCCATTCCTTGTTTATCTGCCTGTGTCTGTTTGGTCCCAAGTGTAAACTCAATCAACTTTTGATCATGACTCAACGTCGCCAATCCGTTCTCGTATACAAAGATACGATCGAGCGCTACATTTTCGGACACAATACTCTCTTCGTAACAGTGTTCCGTGTCCTCATCTTTCAGCCAGCAGGACCAGTCTAGAATCTTACCGACCCTATTTTCCTGCAACGCCCATCCTGTACCGTCTTGCCACTGAATGTCCTTGAGTCCGGGCTTGGGATACCACTCCACATGCGTACGTTGACTCTTGGCAATCGGCACTCTTGGAGTGGTTGCGCCATCCATTCGTCGCTCCATCTCTGCAATGCTCGTGGGAGAGTATCCGACCATGCGATATCTCTCGATTCCTTGCTTGTCGAGCAGTACCAAGGTTGGTAGGGCTTCAATATCGAACAACGTTGCCAGTGAAGGGTCTTTAACACCACGCAGAGAACCATTTTGAAGCCCCATTTTGGTTATGGCTTTCGATACATCCTCATTCTCAAACCCATCATTGAGATTGACCGCCAATACATTGACACCCTCTACACTGGCAGCCCATGCACTCAATTCGGGAAGTTCCTTTTGACAGGGAGCACACCATGTCGCCCAAAACGCCAAGACCGTCCAATCCTTGTCAGCCACGGTCCAATCTTTTCCCAGCACATCTTGACCTTTGAGATCCGATGCGACAGGGGGCTTATCGCTCCAAGTGATCATCGGCTCTTTGGAAGCCATACCAACAAGCGCCTCCAAGTCCTTTGAAGCATACCATGGCTGAACCAACCGTACATGCTCGATTGCAGAATCTCGATTGCCCAGTTGCCACAGCGCCTCCACATACAACCATTCAATCCTGTGGTTGGCGTACACATCCAGTCCCAAGGTTTCTTCTGCATCGAGTGTCTCCAATGCAAGGATGCCCCACCGATCTTTTTGTTGAGTCTCATACAGTTCAACAACCTTCTCCCACGCTCGTTGAGACATATAGCCCCACATCAGCGACTCAATCACGGATACTGTCAGTGGAACATGACGTTCTATTGCGTGCATCCAATCGGAGTAGGCTTGTGGATAATTGCGGGCAACCAAGCGCAATCCCTTCTCGATTTCTCTTTCCTCAACCTTCCCATTTTGCAACAACTGCGTGGCTTGTCGCAAATCCCCTTTCGCGGTCGCTACCAACCACTCTGACACCACTGGAGAAGGAAGTTTACCAACACCTCTGCGAATGATTTGTTCTTTTGTGACTTGTGTCCCACGAGGCTGTACTGTTAGCCGAACCGTCATCAACCCACGATCTTGCAACGCCACAACAGCCTGTTCTCCAACCAACCCCTCAACAGACACAATGATGTCTCCCTCTTTAAGTCCTGCTTGGTCAGCACCCAATCCTTCTAAAATCTCTGTGACCAAAAGCGCGTCGGACAATCGCTCAAACCGAAAGCCCAGTCGTTGATGCGTCCTTTGAGAAACGCCCTTCTGAGACAACGATGGTTTTGCACAAGCAAGCGAATTACTAAAAGATACAAGACCCAGCAACAATGGTATGGAGAAAAGATTCATGACCCTATCGTATCCCATCTGGCTGTTCATCGGATGTCAAAATCACATCGCAGAAGAATATGCCCAACGAAAAGCCATCATTGAGCAAACCGCACCCACTTTACAAACAAACTGGAATCCGGACATCGTTCTGCGATTGAACTATACACGCATGTCCGATTTGGCCAGTTCCGTACTGGAAGCAAAACTCAAGACCTTACCCGCAACCACAAAGGAATTCCTTGGATTCAAAGCCAGACTCAAACCAAACCTTTCAATAAAACGATTGGTCATTTCTGATGCCCCAAGCGATGATGAGGTTTCAATTCTCGCGGTATTGGATGGAAACATCAACTGGAAACTGGGAAACAAAAAAGGTGCTGAACCCACCACAATTCGCATCAAAACCCTTGCCAAAGTCATCAACGACCATGGAGAACTCACCCTATCCATTCAACGATTGGATCACTTAAAAGCGACACTTTCCAAAATTGGTATCAACCCCTTAAAATCTGTTGATCTGAGTCCTTGGATCGAAGAATGGCTCAACGGTCAACTCAGCAACCTCCCTCCCATTCGAATGGGAAAAATCAACCTACCAGTTCGAGGACTTCGACTGAACAGCACACCACTCAGTCAAAACGTCGAAATCCGCTCCAACGTAGTACACAGTGAAAACATTGCACCGCCAAAGTTGAGTTTGGAAAATGACTGGGAACTGTGGGTGCATCAAGACACGCTGTTGGGCTGGACGCAACAAAAAGCCTTTTCGATGGGCGTTGTTGGTTATGGCGTCGCCATTGACCCCGTTGACCTACAAATTTCAGAAGATGCTTTTGAATTGGCTTTGAGACTCTGGAAAATTGAAGGTCGCGGTTTGTGGTGGAGAGACTATACAGCAACCGGCGCATTTACACAGAAAAAACACAAACTCTCTCTTAAAGGGGAATCCGTTGTGGAGGGAGACAAAAGTGCACGGGCTGGATTGGTGGACCCGCTGGCCTTAATCGCAGAGAGTTTCATTTTGGACGGAATCTCCGATCAACTGTCCCAAAGTTTACCCACCAACAAAAGCAAGAACATCGACGGAATGAAGTGGAAACTGCTACTGGAAGATTGGAGTGCCTCAAACGACAGCGTGCAATTGCGTGGCAGTATTGACGTGAGCAAAAATAAACAAGGCAACAAGCAATCCACCAAGCCCGACAAGAAATGATGCCCTCGATGAGGAGCCTAAGAATAGACGAGAAGGCAAACCCGTCTTGCACACAAGTGGAATCTATAGGCGAAACAGGTTAAGAACAAGTGCTTTTGAACACCCATTGAGAGGAGTGCACCATGTTCAACCGACCACAAGTTCGTGACATCTTAGCCAACGGCGAAATCGATACCACCACTGAGATCATGGGGTGGGTCGTCACGAAAAGAACCCAAAAAACATTTTCTTTCATTGAATTAAACGATGGTTCAGTATTGAATGGTCTACAAGTCATCGTGGACAACACCATCCCCAACTATGAAGAGAACATCGCATTGGCTGGAACAGGAGCCTCCATTCGCATCGTTGGAAGAATTGTCGCCAGTCAAGGTGCCAAGCAACGCATCGAAGTCCACGCTGATGAATTGGAAATCATTGGGACTGTACCCGAGTCCTATCCCCTCCAAAAGAAACGTCAGGGTCCTGAATTCCTACGTGCAAACGCACACATTCGTTCTAGAACCAAGGTCATGGGGATGTCTACTCGTGTACGAGCTGCCTGCGCACAAGGCATTCACAAGTTCTTCCGCGACCACAATTTCAACTATGTTCACACTCCAATCATCACGGCAAGTGATTGTGAGGGTGCTGGTGAGATGTTCCAAGTTACCACGCTAGACCTAGAAAACCCGCCACGTTTGGGCAACAAAGAAGGCGCACCGATTGACTTCAGTCAGGACTTCTTCGGCAAGAAAACATTCCTCACCGTCTCGGGTCAGTTGGCCGCTGAAAACTTGGCTTGTGGTCTTTCTAGAGTCTATACCTTCGGTCCAACCTTCCGCGCAGAGAACTCCAACACCAGCCGTCACGCGTCTGAATTCTGGATGGTCGAGCCCGAAATGGCGTTCGCAGACTTAAATGCCGATGCAGACTTGGCAGAAGCATTTTTGCAAGGCGTTATCAGCGACGTCATGAACAACTGCCAAGAAGACCTAGAGTTCTGTGAGCAGATCATCACCAACAAGAAGTTCTCCTCACCCTTCTTTGACGGCAGCAAAGTCTCTCTAATTGAGACCCTTGAACAAGTGGTCAACACCCCCTTCCAGCGTATTACCTACACTGAGGCCATCAAGTTGCTCAACAAGTCTGGCAAGAAGTTTGACCACCCAACCAACTGGGGAGACGCACTCCAAACAGAGCACGAGCGATACCTCTCTGAGGAATTGTTCAAAGCACCCACCATCGTGACCGACTACCCAGCAGAATTCAAATCTTTCTACATGTATTTGAACGACGATGGCAAAACGGTTCGCGCCATGGACGTTTTGGTACCGCGCATTGGTGAAATCATCGGTGGTTCTCAACGTGAAGATCGACTGGATGTACTGAAAGAGCGCATTGCCCATCACGAACTCGACGAAAAAGACTACTGGTGGTATTTGAACCTGCGTGAGTTTGGAACCGTGCCACACGCCGGATTTGGTCTCGGATTTGAACGACTGGTGATGTATGTCACTGGACTCTCCAACATTCGCGACGTAATCTCTTTCCCAAGAACCCCAAAGCACGCTGAATTTTAATCGACATTTTAACCACACAACCAGAGGCTCATCATGATGACATTACTACTAACCTTGTTATTCGCATGCGGAGAAGACACCACTTACACCTGTACAGAAGCAGAAGTACTGCAAGAATGTGACGCAAACGGTGAGAACTGTGTCGATGTTGAGGACTGTGCTGCTGACGGTCTCATCTGCCACGCCGAAATGGGTCACTGCATGGCTGCAGACGACATGGAAGATTCTGGTATGAGCATGGAATAACCATACCGAAGACCAAAGACATCCAAACACCATTAAAGCCAGTCGGAGCAATGTTTCATGTTTCGACTGGCTTTTTCGGTGTATACACCAATAGTTTACTCTACAACCGCGTTCAATTCAAAACCGGTAATCGTCTTTAGACTGTCCACTGCTGGGTCGAAAAAGGAAATGCGTCCCAAGTTGTGTTCCTGTGAGATGAACACTGTGTTGGTGTCAGGCAAAGAACCAAGATGAATGGGTATACTCGGCAATTCTATCTCATCTGGCACAAAGGTCTGATAGTCCAGCACCTCTATATATGGACGATCCTTCATCGTATAGAGTCCATAGCGACCATCTTCAGTCGATGCAAATGAGTCCACTTCGGCAGTGAGTTGATACGAAGATGTGAACAAATCGCCCATCGCCATCAAGGAAATTCCGTAGCGGTTGTAGAAGTAGGATGAGCTGTCGATGTCCCCATTCTCTCTCGGATGAAAAAGTATCGCCGTTTGAGAGTCTGGGCTCATATCTACACCAGACACAGGCTTTGTTGTACCACGCACTTGGATGCTGTTGTCCTGTCGATTCCACACCCCGATACGAGACTGGCCAGACGCTGTTGAATACACAATTCCTTGGGCACCGTCTTCACTGAGCAGCAAAGAGCCAAAGACGTCGTCTTGTGGCAATGCCAAAACTTCTGGTGCCAACGTGGGATCTTCCAAATCATAGACCCAAATCTCTTTGGCAACGCGAGCAACGACCATCGCTTGAGTGCCGTCTGGAGAGACATCCATGTCCGTGGGGTTGGCACCCACTGCCAACATCGACACTGGCTCAGTAGCATTTTGCAAATTCACCAGCACCAATTCATCCACGCCATACTGACGCACAATGGCATATCGCCCCAAGGGGTCCAGCAATACCTCTTCTGCCAAGGGTGGATTGACCAAGTCATCGGCAATGGGGATTCGATTCAAGATGGGTGGGTTTTGGGTAAAGTCGATGGTGGACAAATAATCATCGCTGATCACCACCGCCAAGCCAGAGTCTGCACTGAACTGTACGTCCTTTGGAAAGGCACCCGCCATGGCTTCGGTGTGTTCTAAGGTTTCCAAATTCACGATTGAAATGGCGTTGTAGGAGATGGCACCACCGGTTCCTTGCCCACCGTTTTCTCCATTCAAGTCATGATAGCACACCACCCAATTCCCGTCGGGAGACAGTTTCATGTTGTTTAAGTTGCCACGCACTTCAACATCTTGCACTTCCAATGTCTGAGAATCAATGATCGACAGTGAATCCGAGCCTTGATTGAAGGTCACCGCTACCCGATAATCGGCACTGGTTTCGACGAGAATGGGATTGACACCCACCTCAGCCGTCATCACGTTCAAGCCTTCGACTTCAATGCGTGTCACCGTATTGCGGTCTGGATTGGCAACAAATACATAGGCGTTGGTTGTCGCTGGCAACAACAGTGGGGCCGATTCTTCTGTTTCTGACCCGAGTCCATCATCGGCTTCTGGCTCTTCAGATGCACCGCCTGTATTGTAATCTCCAGCGTCGGCCTCGGCATCGTCACCATAATAATAGCCACTGTCCGACGTGGCTCGATCTGCTTGCGGCGCAATCGACATGTCAGAACTGCTGCATCCCCAGATGCTCAAAAGGGTCACGATGGGTGTCATGGGTGTCTCCTCACTACATATGCTTTCGTTTCTGATACTCTCAACATAGCCACATAGTACGTACTCTCAAAGTAGTTTGTTGATTTTACAAGTGGTTCTGTCTTTTAAAGTGTACGTATGCAGTTGATGAGTCACCGACGCCACAACAAGGACGCATTGGCAATCACCAGCAGTGCACCCAAATTGTGAACCAACGCGGCTTCCAAAGCGGTCACTCGCCCCTGTGATACCATCGCAAACAACAGAAGCGCAAATCCAAACCCAATCCAAATATTCTGTACAATCTTGCGGTGCACGTGATCTGACAATTGAATGAGTTTGGGTATCGCCATCAAGTCTTCCGAAACCAAAGCCACATCTGAGCCACCCATTGCGGCTTGGTTGATCGAGGGACCAATCGCAATCCCAACATCCGCCTCCTGCAATGCCAGCGCATCGTTAATTCCATCCCCGATGAAGCAAATGGTGTGCCCCGCAGATTTCAAAGACTGTACAATGTTCCACTTTTCTTCTGGCAAAGCCTCAGCCACTACATACTCAATTCCCAATTCTGTCGCCACTCTATTCGCTTCTGCCGTTGCATCACCGGTCAAGACAACATGGGTTGCAATGCCACTGTGTCGGAGTTGATTCAGCATCTCCACTGCACTACCGCGAATGCCGTCAGCAAGCCGGATATACCCCAAACATCGATTGTTGTGGGATACCCACGTGCCCATCGTAGCCACATCAGGAACCACGATGCCACACTCTTTGATCCAAGAAAGACGCCCCACTCGATACACATCGCTGTGATTTCCAGCATCATCGAGACAACTCACTTGTACTCCCAAACCAGGGAACTCCACCACTTCAACGTCCGCCTCTTGGCGAGCAACGTCCTCTCCAAAAGAACGTACGATGGCCTTCGATACAGGATGGTTTGAATGGCGCGCCCCTTGTACTGCAGCCTGAATCAGCAGAGACCCTTCTACGCCATCTGCTGGAACCACCTGCACCACACGTTGTTTACCCTCGGTCAAGGTTCCCGTTTTGTCAAAGACAATGGTCCCAACAGTTCGCAATGTCTGAAATACGGTCGCATCCTTTACAAACAGAGACAACGCCGCCGCCTTGGAAAAGGCAGACACCATGGTCGCGGAACCAGCAATGGCCAATGATGACGGAAAGGAGACGATCAAGACAGCGATTGCCCTGTCCAAATCCTCCGTGAAAAATAGTACGGTCGCCGCCAAAGAGACAACCAACGGAACATAGAAGCGCAACCACTGTTCCAACCGTTGCAACACCACAGGTTTGCTCTTTTGTGCCTCTTCCATAAGACCAACGATTCGCCCAATGGCAGAGTCTTTTCCCAACCCTGTCACCTCAACAAAGATTTCGCCTTGAATGTTGTTGGTACCCGCAAAAACCGGGTCGTCAACACCCACGGTCTGCAGTTTGGACTCCCCTGTCATCACAGCGGTATCCACTTTTGATACACCCTTGCGCACCATACCGTCCACAGGTATGCGCTCTCCAGCCCGCACACAAATGGTTTCCCCAACGCTCAAATCAACAACATTGACCCACGTTTCCAGTTTGGACTCTTCATCAATTTGCAAGGCTCGATGCACTTGCAAAGAGCGAATCTTGTCAATGGCACTGTTGACGCCCAACGCAGTGCGTTCTTCAAACAAACGCCCTATGTCCAACGTCAAAGGCACGAGCGTCGCCGTGACAAAGTCTCCATAGGCGCAGGCCGCCAATACAGCGATTGCCATCAACTGATCAGAGGGTCTTATATTTTGCTTTGAAAATGCATCCTTGAGTCCACTCCACACCAAGCCCAACGCCACGACGATGGCCGCCGTCGCTTGCAACAAGTATCCGATTTGGGCTTGATCTGGCGCCCACCACAACCACATCGTGGCAATGCCCAACAACCCCGCACCAAACAAATCCAACAGTAGACGACTTGCCATTTGAGAAGCGATCATTCTGCGCCTCCCAATAAAATCCGATAGCCCTCTGGATATTTCTTGCCAAGCGGTGGGGGCACAAACCGCACATCGCCCGCATTCTGTCCAATGCTTTCCAAACGCTCTTGTAAAAGACGGCGATACACAACCTCAGGGTGTTTTTTTGCTTCCATCGCCAATTCCTCAAACACGGAAGCCTCTGCCTTCGCCGTTGCCAGTGTTTGGGTTGCCATGCTGCGCGCGTTGGACAATTCTCGATTGTAGGTGGTTTGAGCTTTTGGCAGTTGGGCCGAACGATACTCTTCTGCTTGTTGAATGGCAGTTTGTGCTTCAATCGATGCGGTTTGAACTGCGCTGAACTCATCTTTAATTTGATAGGGCGGTACCAAATCCACCATCTCCAACGACACCAGTCGGATACCCAAGTGCAATCGGTCTATTTCTGTACGCACACCGTTGGATATGGACTGAACCATATCTTCACGCCCGTCGGACAAAATGGCATCCACAGAACGATTGGCAATCTCTTGAAGGGCCACCGAGCGCACAACTTGGTCCAACAACCCTTCAATGTCGACAATTTGAGTTGCATACAGCACTGGATCGGCGATTTGATGGTTCACCGAAAAAGACACGTGAACAACGTTGCCATCCCCCGTCAACGCATATCCGACCTTTTCTGGGTCCAGAGTAGACGACGATAAGAACGTCATTTGCCCAACGGCTCGAAAGTGCAACCCTTCTACTTTTTGTTCGAACACCTTTTGGACGGGAATTCTCTGTACCCTCTCGAAAGGTTTGGGAAGGGCCAACAGCATCCCTGGTTGAGCAACGGCCTGAGCAGTACCGGCATTTCGAAGCGTTCCAAATCGATAGACAAGGGCAACTTCATCCGGCTGTACAATCGTGATGCCTGAAGCCAAATACAAGCCAAACAAAAGCAACAACCACGAGGACAGATGGCGCATCAGCCAACGCCCTCCCACGAGCAATGGTTCCAACAGTACCCAAATTTCAGATATGGGGCGCTTGCGTGGCACTACTGGAATGTGCAACGTTTTCTTGCTCACTCTTCCACCAATACATCAAATGGCGCAGCATCGGTGCGCAAAATCAACGTTGACTTGGGTCCAATGACTTCTTCGAGGGTGTCCAACGAGCGAATAAATCGATACAAATCTGGGTCTTTGCTGTGCGCGTCGGCATAAATCTTGGCGGCTTGGGCCTCAGCCTCTCCAGTAATCTCCGCAACTTGTTGAGTCATTTGGGCTTCAATCGTGGCGACTTCGGTATCTGTCGTGGCGCGAATTCGACTGGCTTCTTCCTCCCCTTTGGCACGGAACTCAACCGCAAATTTCTTACGCTCCGCCCGCATTTGCTGAAACACAGCGCGAATATTTTCTTTGGGAAGAGACAGTCTGCTAAATCCAATGTGTTGAATCTCAATGCCGTACTGTTCGCTGGCCAAGGATTGTGTTTGAGAAAGGAGTTCAGCCTCAATCTCTTTGGATCTTAGAAGCGATGCATCGGTGCTCGCCAACGCCGACAGTTCATATTTGCCCAACACACCAATCTTGGCATTCGTCACCAAACCGTTCAACTTGTCATCTGCCGTTTGTATATCGCCAATAGACTGGAAAAATCTTAGTGGGTCGGACACAGACCAGATTACAAAGGACACCAGCACAACATTTTTTTTGTCCTTGGTCAGCATCTCGGTGTGTTGTGTTTGAAAGGTTCGGCGTCTCCTGTCAATTGTGACCACTTCTTCGATGGGCCAAGGCAAGGTAAAATACAAACCGGCGTCATCGAGAACGCGGGTTGGATTCCCCAAACGCACAACGATTGCGGATGTACCTTCTGAGACGATTGTTGAACTTGCACGATATGCAATGGCAAAGAGTGCCAGTACCAACACCACCAGTCTTAGACGCTTCAAACTACTTGCAGAAATTGGGTCCTCCAACAGCGGGGCGTCCCCAGTAGGAGAAACTGATTCTTCTGACATTATGGGTTGATCCATAGCGTAGCTCCTTGACTTTCCAATCGATGATCCAAAACGACGATGTTTCGTCCTTTAATGCTCTGTTGTAGGTTTTCTTGTCGTCTTCGAAAACGATACAAAGACTCCTGTGAACGTACGGTTTGTCTGAGAGCCTCAAACGACACTGCCTCTCCTGTAGCTGTAGCCACGTTCAACACAGACGATTGCTTGGCCTTTTCCACATTTGACACCAGTTTTGCCCTTGTTTTGGGTACTGTAGACAACTGATATTGTTCGGCGCGCAACACACTGGTTTGCTGATCGATTTGTGCGGACACGACATCTTGGTACTCTTTGGCAACAGATACAGGAGGGTGTAAAGCCGTAAACGTAAAGAGCAATGGTTCAATACCAATCTCATACAATGCAATCCGTTCTTGTATCTCAGTCGTCACCAATCCCGCCAACACAATCAAGTTTTCACTCAGGGCTTCTTCCAATGTCCGAGACGCGGTCTGCTCCATCAACACTTGATACACGACAGACTCCAACACTTCCTCTGGATTTTGAACCCCAAACAAATATTGATGAACATCCACAATTCGATACTCGAGCATCCCATCGGCAGACATCACATCGTGTCCGTCTCCAAGCAACAACAGAAATTCTTCGTCGCCATGCTGATTGGCCCACAAAATTGATTCCGGTGCCTCTTCCTCGGTATCCATTTCTTCAATTTCTGCATGCCCAATCGACATTTGATGAATCCGATTCGCAACCACTCGATCCACTCTACCAAACGGGTAAGGCAATTTCCAATGTAGCCCTCCCTGAAGCACCACCTTTTCCGACTGACCAAAATGACTGCGCACACCCTGTTCATGAGGGTGAATCTGAACAACCGATGTAGAAAGCCACCCAAACACCACCAACACAACCGCCATCGGCTCCAACATTTGACGCACAAATCGAATGATCCAAGTGCCTTGAATATCGATGCCAAATATTTGCTCGAGAGTATCAAACATTGACTGTATTGGATTCAAGCGTCTGGAGACCACCTCCAAGACAGGGGATGTGTGTTGACGGTGTTGATTCCAATCTCGAAAATTCCACAACACTGAGCCACAATCAACGACAGCCACCAAGGAAAACCAAACGAGCACGGCACTGGTCCAATACTGTGACCCATCGATGCCTTTGTAGCGCAACCCTTCAACCGTGACAGAGCACAACGACAACACAATGCTGTGTCGCACAAAGACTGTACCTTCTTTGGAACCGCGCTCTGCATACCGCAACCACAACAGCAAGACAGCACTCAGTCCACCAAGACCCAGCCCCCAATTGAAGGGTTCTTCTGACATACGCAAAGGGTCCGACAACCCCATTTGGCTAGACCATTGCATCCACCCTAGCCCCACCAAGAGACCCAATGTCGAAAGCAATCGAATGGTGTATTGAATGCGCTGTGGCACCCTCAACGTTACTTGAAAAGCATACCAAGCAAACCACAGAGTCAGTACACTGTGCCAATGTTCAAATTGTTGATCGGTCCACACAGACCACGCCATGGCACCAGTCACCACCCATAGCACAACAATCATGATCCACTGAATCGATTTCATATGGACCTTTTATCCGATTTGTTGCTCGAAGGCATCCAGC
>CBFIFY010000037.1:0-42842 GCA_965661985.1 uncultured Myxococcota bacterium
AAAATCATCGATTACAGAACGGCCAATGGAAACTTTGCATCCTGTGATGACCTCGTTAAAGTCAAAGGCATCGGACCGGCAACCCTTGAAAAAATCAAGCCTGACTGCATTGTGGCAGATGGAGACACACCACCTGAAGCAGGCGCCAAACCAACCAGCTCGGGCACAGCAAGTGGAACGGGTTCGGTGAATGTAAACACCGCTGATGCAAGTGCATTGACGGCATTCAATGGCGTAGGTCCAAGCACAGCCCAAAAAATCATCGATTACAGAACGGCCAATGGAAACTTTGCATCCTGTGATGACCTCGTTAAAGTCAAAGGCATCGGACCATCAACCCTGGCAAAGATCAAGCCTGACTGCACAGTGGGAGAAGTCGAAGCCAAATAAGGTTGACACTTGAAGGTTCATGGAGAAGGTTCATGGGGAAGGTTCATGGGATTCTGAAGTTGTCCCAATCTTGAACTCACAGTTTACCCCACAGTTCACCACTCTGTCTATGCGTCTGTTCGTCTGTTCGTCTATTTAAGGAGCAGTCATGGGCTGTGGGTGTGTCTGTTTTCCGTCACTCTCAGTCTTGGGATCCCGTGCGCTCTGTGGGGTATTGCTCATAGAGAAAGCGTTTCAAAAACTCTACGGTTCCATCATGGGGATTGGCGATCACACGGTGTGACAACACTTTGCCATACTGTTCAGCCACACGACGCCCCACCTCTAAGACCGCGGTCATTGCATTGGGCTCACCCACCAAGATGATCAACAATCTGCCGTTCAATTCTTTGTGCCCCGCCAGTTCAATGCTGGCAGACTTGAGCATGGCATCCAAAGATTCGACTCCTGCAACCCAACCTTCTACCTCCAACATTGCCAACCCACGCTTCAAAACATGCTCCTGCATTCCAACCTCCTCAGTTCTCTCTAATTTTTGACGTTGTTATTGTGGCTTAGTCTTCTATAGATTGTATGGAAGGTGGTCCACCCAAATACAATAAGTGGTTGCTGGTACAGCCAGCACAGGTCACAAAGCCAACCCAATCCAAATATCCATCTTGATTCCAATCGCCCAGCCCCGTCACTCTAGAAAACTCATTTGTCGACAGGTTCATCGCCACACAGGGGTTGGGGCCCAGTCGAATGAGATCGCCTGTTGCCACTTTGGCATACAAAAGCACATCTCCGTCTTTCATGCGCATGGGCAAAATGCTCTGTACATCATCCATTTCGGCAACGATTTGTGGTGTGGAGAGCGACAAATTGGCCTTGATTTCTCGACGCATCACAGTCCCTTCTGACCAGTACACCAACTGGTTTCTTTCGGAAACAAAAATGGGATTCGGAACATCTGCCAACGAAGTGTGTGCACCAAAGCCTTCAGCAGACCCCAATCGATACTGCACATTGAGATCCAACCCAGGCACCGTAAACACGACATCCAACCAGCCGTCGCGATTGATGTCCATCAAGGCACCATCGATGGGTGGAGGACCTTGAAACACCTCAACGGACTGTTCAAAAATCCGTGCTTCTTGCTGTAAGTGGGTTCGAATCATCGACTCGTCAGAATGCAGTGTCACCATATCCAGCAGACCATCTCGATTGATGTCTCCAATCAAGGGCGCACCAAAAGCACGACCAATACTGTATTCAGTCACACTGTCAAAGTCAGCAGCTGGACTACCCCAATAAATCGAAAGGTTGTGATCCAACTGATTGACATAGACCGCATCCTGAAAACCATCCCCGTCCACGTCTTTCAACGTGGCACTTTGGGTTTCTCGTGGTCCAAGTTTTCGATACTGGTGCTGTGTTTCAACAATGTCTTCACACTCAGGAATGGACGCCTTCACAATCGGTTGTTGTGGCTGTTCGATTGGTGACGCGATTTGAATCACCTGATACCCAACGGCCAACAGTACGACAAACAACGACGCCAAACCAAACAACAACACCCTCAGCCAGCGATTGGTTTCAGCCTGCAACTCTTCTGTAGATTGAGAGTCCTGTCTGGATACTGGTTTTGCAGAAGAAGAGAGCTTTGACTCGAAGCGATGCACCGATTGAAAGTCTGCGGGTGTCAACCTCGTATATCTAGAGCCATCCAATGATTGAAGAATTTTCAGCACATCTCGGCGCATGTCTTCCGCCGTCGCATATCGTTGAAGTGGGTCTTCATGACCGGCTTTGGAAAAGAACGCAAGCAGTTCACTTGGCCAACCCCGATCTTGAATCTCCTTCGACAAAATTTCTGATGTGCGGCTGGAAAACAAATCTCCCCTAAGTTCACCAAACAAAGTCCACTGCATCGTCATCGCCAAACTGTACAAGTCCCCCTGTGGCAACACACCTTTGAAAGACAGTCTTTGTTCTGGTGACATGAAGGCAATCGTACCGGCAAACACACCACTTTGAGTCAGCACCATCGACGCATCTCTCAATGAAGCCAAGCCAAAATCGGTGAGTTTGAATTGCTTCCCATTGGCAGAAATCAAAATGTTGTGGGGCTTGATGTCACGATGAATCACGCCGCTTTCATGGACAACAGTGAGAGCCGACAGTATCTGCTCTCCCATTTCCAATGTGGTCAACAAAGAAAAAGGCTCTCGTTGATTGACCCAATCCGCAACGCTGATTTGACACAGTTCCATGACGATACAAAGTTGGTTCTCATGCTGAAACTGATCCAAAATCAACACCACGTTTGGGTCTTGAACTCCAGTCATGATGCTGACTTCTCGCAACAATCGACCACTTGGCTCAACCCCTTCAAGTTCGCCATCGACCGCAACCTGTAAGGGCACACATTTCATGGCGCATTCTCTACCCAAATCAACGTCTATGACGCGATACACGTCGCCCATCCCACCAGAGCCAATCTTCGCCACCTTGTGATATCGCATATACTTATCTGACATGTGTACTTCTCTATCCCACCAACGAAAAATCGACTACAGAAACACCGATTGACATTGTCGAATTGGCAACAAATCAGGATAGGGTTAATTCCATGACAAGACCGTTTTGATATATTGCTTCTGACACTGAACAAGAAGCGTACTTTGCAAACAACATACTCGAGGACCTCTATGCGACTACTTTCCATGCTGACCCTTAGCTTTCTCATCGGCTGTCCGGACCCCAACGCTTCTTCTTCTGGAATGGAGAGTACCACTGCTGCCACTGGTTCGGACCCACAGGCCACCAATGGATCTCAAGAGACCGACCCCAGTGCCGCTCGATTAAGCTGTGCCGAGGGCGACGAAAATTGCATCACCTTGTCTGGATCTCTGGTCTATGATGGCACTCCAAATGGTTCAGTGCGTCTGGACGTTCAAAAAGTTCGCAAAGGTTCAGCCCCAATGCTGGTGCACACGCTGGAGTTGCAATCCATTGACGAATTCTCCTTTGACGCACCCAAGGGCTATGGACAAATCATCATTACTGGATTCATCGATGAGGCGGGCGATGGCCCATCTCCAAAAGACCCACAGGGTCGATTGACTGTAGACATCGGCGAAGAGACTCTCAACGATCTCAAGATCGAAGTAAAGTCCGACAACGCCCCCGTACAACCCAAACCACCAGCGGACAAGCCCGATGACAAATCTGGAAGTGTTGGAGATGATGGAAAGCCTGCTGAAAAATCCCTTGCCACACCGCCGGCTGATGATGCACCACCGGCTGACGATGCTCCTCCAGCTGACGAATAGACCGTTGCATGTCTAACCCTCCCTTTCTCAGTCTCATCGTGCCCGTCTACGATGAAGAAGACAATCTTGAACCTTTGCATCTGGCCATTCAACAAGCTTTGGATGGGCACGAGTTTGAGGTCATCTATGTCAACGATGGGTCAAATGATCGGTCTGCGCAGGTTCTTGAAGACATTGCGCGAACAGACCCACGAGCGAGAGTGATTCACTTTGTTCGAAATTATGGACAAACGGCAGCGCTCACTGCAGGAATCCGTTCCGCCCGCGCCAATTTGTTGGTAACATTGGATGCAGATTTACAAAATGACCCCAGTGACATTCCAATGATGCTCACCCATCTAGACAATGCAGATGTGGTTTGTGGGTGGAGAAAAGACCGACAAGATGCCTATCTCTCTCGAACTTTCCCCTCCAAAATTGCAAACTGGCTCATTTCTCGCCTGTCGAATGTGTATATGCACGACTATGGCTGTACCCTTCGAATTTACCGCAAAGAATTTATCCAAGACATTCCACTTTATGGAGAAATGCATCGGTTTATTCCCATCTATGTAACGTGGGCTGGGGCAAGACTGGTCGAAGTGCCCGTCAAGCACCATCCTAGAACCCGTGGTGAAAGCAAGTATGGATTGTGGCGCATTCCGAAAGTTCTGCTGGATTTGACGACGTTGAAATTTTTGCGGGATTTCTTCGTGACGCCGATTTACTTTTTCGGTTGGCTCGGCATTGGCTTCGTCGCTTTGGGTACCCTGTTAACGATGGGCAGCATTGGGTTGTGGTGGCAAAATGTCAACCCCCAATTGGCTAGTTCCCTAACCACATTGGGACCTGTTCTGGTCGGTCTGGGATTGGTAGAAATTACGCTGGGCATCATCGCTGAGGTACTCATTCGGATGCACTTTGAATTGCAGGAAAAAGAGCCCTATCGCATTGCGCGACGCGCCAATTTTGACGACATGCCTTCAACTGACGAGTCCTAACAATGTGTGGCATCGTTGGTTGGTGGAACCCGAACGGTACAACGACAGAACTTCGTCCATTTTTGCATGGTGATTCCTTGGTCGACCAACTGGTGCATCGTGGTCCTTCCTCTCAAGCACATAAAATATTGACCAATGAACAAGATATCCAGACCTGTATGTTGGGTACGGCTCGCTTGGCAATCGTCGGTAAACACCATGGTTCTCAACCGGTCCAGAGTCCCTGCGGACGGTGGTGGGTCAGCATGAACGGGGAGATATACAACCACCCCACCCTACGTCGAGAGTGCAATGGCAATGGGGTAGAACCGATGAACGATTCGGACACAGCAGTGGTGGCAGCTTTGTTGTCCTTTCTTCCTCTGTCTTGCGTACTGGAGCGTCTACGGGGGATGTTCGCACTGGCCATTTTTGATACCCAATTGCAGGAAGTACACCTCTTGCGCGACAGAGCGGGTCAGAAACCTCTATATTGGATGGAACTGCCCGACAAGACTCTGGTGTGGAGCAGTGAAGTTCGAGTTCTTGAAAAGTTGCGAAGAGATGCTGGACTGCGCCTCACTTACAACCCAACAGCCATCGCCCACTTACTATGTTTCGAATATGTCCCTGCCCCTTTGACCATGTGGAAAGAGATACAAAAACTGCAGCCAGCTCAGCATCTACACCAACAAGTCTCTGATCGAAATATTCGTTTCTTTTGGGACTTTCCACAGCAAACGCTGGAAAGTGGATCATCGAGATTGCACTGGGAAGAATCGCTGTATTTGGCCCTGCGCTCGGCAACTCAATTGCGACTGCAGGCCGATGTGGAAGTGGGAAGCCTACTGAGTGGGGGCATAGACTCCACAACGATTACAGCCTTAGCCTCCGAACTCCACCCCAACATTCGAAGTTTCTCGGTGGGAATCGATGCTCCAGGATTTTCAGAACAAAGCGCCATTCTGGAAAACCAGAGAACCCTTCAGACAAGCAACGCATTAAACTCCACACTCTGGACCTTTACGCGCGATGATTTTGAACGCACACTCGATGCTGTATTTGAACACATGGATGAACCATTGGCGGACTCCTCTTTGATCGTGACTTGGTTTTTGTTTGAACAGATTCAGAAACTCGGTGTACAATGCGTTCTGTCTGGAGATGGGGCGGATGAACTGTTTGCGGGATATCCAACATACCAAGCCGCTCATTGGATGCAACGCGCACCTCGTCTCCCCAGATTCGGTTTAAGGGCGACTTTGGCACCATTGTTCCAACGCATTCCGGCAAATCCAAATGGCGTCTCTTGGGAGGAAATGCTCAAACGTTGGACCACAGTCAACACTGACCGACAGCAACCTTGGTGGAAAGAGCACCAATTGTGGATGGGCGCATGGTTCCCTTCAGATATTCAGCACGCCAACGGCATCTGGGACATCGCCGAGTTCTGGTCTGCGCACTGTCAAAGTGATCGGGTTGGAAATGCCCTCTTTTTGGATCAACGGTTGTACTTGGCAGAAGGCGTGTTGACGAAGGTTGATCGGGCATCCATGGCACACGGCATAGAAGTTCGCTCCCCTTTTCTCGATCACCACATTGTAGAATTGACCAGTCAAATCCCTCTGGCTTTCAAACTCAACATGCGTGGCAACAAGCAAATCCTTCGTGGTCTGTTGGATTCTTTACCCAAAACGGTTCAGAACCGGAAAAAGAAGGGTTTTGGCTCTCCAGTCGCTCAGTGGATGCTGTCCAAATATACGCGAAAGTTGGACACCTTACCAGATCAACTGTCCCACTGGATTTCTCCAACAGTTCTCAATCAGTGCATCTTAGAGCATCGAGAAGGTTCTCACAACCACAGACGCCGCCTGTGGTCCGCCATTTGTCTATCTGAATGGATGACGAGACACCCTGAACAATAACAGTCCTGCTCATTGCTATTGCTACTCTGAAGCGAAATAACTTTTGGCATCGGCAAAGGCCGCCAGCAATTTCTTGTTCGGAAGATCAATCCAAATCAGATAATCTGAAGCTGTTGTTTCCACATAGGCGGCCACCAATTCGCCCGCTCCCACTTGCTCTAAGGCATCCATCACCGACACTGCCGCCACCGCATATTCCAATTGCCCATTGATCAAAAATTTCGTTCTGTGAGAACTCCAGATCGCGCGCATCAAAGGTCGATCAAAACTGTCCAATGCGCTGGCGACATGAAACTGCTTCAACACTGGCAATTGGGTGCGAATGAGTTCTTCAATGGTCAACATCAATCGATTTCCCATCAACGGTTTGTGTATCGAAGGCGCTGACAATGCAGATTCAGCGAGAGGTTCTTGAGGTTTCTGTGGACTCTTAATGACTTGTTCAACGCGTTGTTTCTTTTCCACCTTTGCCCGTTTCGCACTTTGCTCGCTCTCTGCCGCAGCTGCCAAAAACAGATCCATTGCCGATGGACTCTGTGCTTGCTGAACTTTTTTGGAATTCAGTTTATTGAGTCGATCTTCAACTTGTGCCCGTGCTTCAGGATTTGGATCGGCACTCACTGAATTGGCTGTGGTTTCGTTAGGGGTTGATTGTGCACGCTGTTGCGCTTCTCGCTCTTTCTTCAGCGCGATTCGACGGCGGGTCATTTGCTGTTGCGCCAAAATCAACTTGAGTTTGGCTTGCATGTCCTTTTGTGGGGGTGCGGATTCTGGGGGTGTTGAATTCTCCGTTTCCACTACTTTTTCAGGAACATTGGCAGAATCTTTTTCTGTTGATGCTTCGACATGGTCGTCTGTCGAGGACGGCGCGTCCCATTCTTCGTCAGAATCCAATTCTTCCACCTCCACATCAGACTCATAGGACTCGTAAGGCTCTCCCATGTATCTTGGGGGACTTTTGGGACGCTTCAAGCCGACTTGGGCTTTCTGTGGCTTCTGTTCTGTTGAAATTTCAGGAAGGTCAATCTGCAGTGGTGCCTCTTGATGACGCTTGCTCTTGGGCTTGGCCAACCCCGTTAATTGAACATTGCTAAACAAATCAGACAATGGGTCTTTTCGTTGTTGATCTTTTTTTGTCATGACAATTCTCCGAATTTCAGACGCACAAAGGTTTATTAATACATAGCCCTTTCAAGAAACATTTTTGTAATGGATGAAGAATTCTTGACAAGGTTTTGATGAATCCAATTCCACAATGATCAGCAATCTATTCTGTATCGAAATTGGTTGTGTTACACTTCAAATAGAATTTCAATTGGGATGCCTTATGACTTCTATTGCCCTGTTCACAACTTTTTTCTGTGCACTGAACACAGCACACGCCAACGGCGATGTCTATCCACCACCCGTCAACAGTGTCGCGCTGAAATTGGATACATCGACCGTACAACAATCAGCAATCTCTAGACCCACAATGAGCAATGGCGTTCCTCACCACGTCGAAGTACGTCTGGTATCCGACCACACCGATATTGTACCCGGTACAGACCTTCAATTGGGGGTCTGGCTTGAACAAGATGAAGAGTGGCACACCTACTGGAAAAGCCCTGGTTCCATTGGCAAGCCAACCCTAATAGACTGGCAACTGGAACTTGGAACGGGTGACAACGCTGTCGAAATCGATGCCCCAGTGAGTGATCACATATACCCAATTCCCACCAAGTTTGATCAAAGTGGCATCCTTTCTTACGGCTATGAAGATTCTGTCTTTTTCACGGCTGGAGTGACGTTGCCCGACACGCTGGACAGTGATGTTTTGTATGTACACGCCGATGTGGAGTGGCTCGTGTGCAAAGAGAGTTGCATTCCTGGAAGCACCTCTGTATCCTTGGCACTCAACATTTCTGATGATCCAAAACTGTCGCCTCATGCACCGTTGTTCCAAGAGGTGAAAAAGCAACACCCAGCAGACCCACTCACCGTCACGGACTTTGCTGTGGAAACCATCAGTTCGGTCAACCACATTAAACCAGACTCTACATTTCGACATGCAATCAAAATCACCCCTACTTCCGACAGTCCTCTCACCTTTGATGAAAGCAAAGACTGGCCCTTGTTCGCTCCAATCACAGGCGACTGGTGGTGGATCAATGAACAAACACTGCAACGAACCAACGATGGTGGACTGCTCATTCAGTTGGATGGAGAATCCTTTGAAGCAGAGACCTTGCCCACAACAGATCGCATTGGTGGGTTGATTCAATTGCAGGTTGACAATCAATGGATTGCGGTCGAAGTAGAATCGCCCCTGTCGATGGTTCAACGCGATGCCCCTGTACAAACAATCGCCTCGCCACTGTTGAACAAGGTGAACAAGGTGGGTGATGCAGACGCCAAAGGAGTCAAAGAAGACGAAGAACCCACCACAGACACCCAAGATGCATCCACTGAATCAACGGAGACGAATGTTGCGCCAACAGAATCTTCGATGTTGGAAGCGTTGATGTTGGCATTTTTTGGCGGTATGCTGTTGAATATCATGCCCTGTGTGTTGCCCGTTTTGAGCATCAAACTGTTCAGTCTCGTTGAACAGAGTGACATCACCTCCAAGCAACAAAAAGTCGCCGGACTCGCTTACACTGCTGGCATCATTGCTTCTTTTTTGGCGCTGGCAACCGCAATCATCGTCTTGCAAAGCATGTTTGGGCTGAACATTGGGTGGGGTTTTCAGTTTCAATATCCAGCGTACGTCATCGCGTTGGCCACCATTGTTTTTGTTTTTGGTCTGTCGCTACTCGGCGTCTTTGAAGTTCCGACCATTGGTGCAAACAAAGCCCATGAACTCTCACAGAAAGATGGGTGGTTGGAATATTTCATGGTTGGGGTATTCGCAACTCTACTGGCTACACCTTGTTCAGCACCTTTTCTGGGAACTGGGATTGGATTCGCCTTCACCCTTCCACCCATCGGCATTCTTTTGTTCTTTGGAATCGCAGGTCTTGGACTGGCATTTCCATTTTTGCTGATTGCCTTTGTCCCTGCCTTTTTCAAATTGCTTCCACAACCGGGCGCATGGATGGAAACCTTCAAAGAGATCATGGGGTTCACGTTGCTGGCGACTACGGTGTGGTTGGTTGACGTTTTGGGTGCGCAAACGGGTCCTGCTGGTGTCACCGGATTTTTAAGTTTCGCGACCGTCGTCGGTCTCAGTGCTTGGATCTTTGGAAAATGGGGTTCTACAATTGCCACTACCAAAGCCCAACTGGGGTCTTTTGGACTTGGTGTTGCGTTGTCAACGGTGGCTGGATTTGTCTTTTTGACAACGGAATTTGCTGAACCCACCACTTCAACAGAATTGGTCGAAAGCAGTCAACTCAACTTTGATGAGCACATCCCTTGGCAACCGTTCTCGGATGAAAATATCGCAAGTTTAAAGTCCGAACAGAAAGCCATCTTTATTGACTTCACTGCCGACTGGTGTTTGAGTTGCAAAGTCAACGAAAAGAATGTCTTAGAAACGGACACCGTACGAACAGCCCTCAAAGAACGTGGCATCGTTCCTGTCAAAGCAGATTGGACACGTCGTGATGAAAGCATCTCACGTTGGCTCAAACAATACGGAAAAGCCGGCGTTCCATTTTACCTATTCATCGACAGCAAGGGGGTTGCCCATCCTTTACCAGAAGTTCTGACAACCGGACTGCTGCTCGATACACTGCAACCTTAAAGCGGTCTAGGCACTCTGAATATGTGTAGTGCCATTCGTGTAGTGCCATTCCAAGTTCAGCTCCAACTGTCTTTTTCATGTAGTGCTGGTCGACAGGTGCCAATGGCGGACAACGATATACTCAAAAGCAGGACAAATTTTGACACTTACACTGTTATTGCTTCAATGACGTTGCCTTTGAAACTTGCACAGTCGTCGTTATCATCTCTGACTTCGGCATGTAACACAGGGTATCTTTACACCCTTGAAACTGCACTGTCAATTCAGCCGAGTACACACCAGCAACCTCTGAAGATACTGGAAGGGTCACTTGTACAGTTGTATCAAACACCTCGCGCCTTTGGGTTGGATTGGCGGGATCCGCTATCCAGTGTCCCATTGGAAAAACGGGCGCCCCAAAGGATACATCTTTGATTGTTTTTGGCTGAACCAACATCATATCTTGATAGAGATGATAGCCTTCTGGAACGATGAATGTGACGGTCATCTCTCCTGGTTCTTTGGCGACAACTTGAGTCGGCAAGACCTCTACGCGAAAGGGGTTGGCGGCATTGGCGACCTGCAACATACCCATCCAAACTGCACCCATCCAAACTATGCTCATGGTTTCCTCGTTGTGACTTGATACACTATAGACACTGTATAACCTGTCGTACACAGAGAACACTTATGAAGCTTCTCCTCATCCACCATGACCCTTTGACGCCTGACACCCTTCCACAAACAGGTGGTTCTATTCGCCTGCAACAACTTGTCTCGGGGATTCATCATCATCTACCCAACACCCAACCAACCTACCTGTGCAAACAAGAGGTTGAAGGGAATTGGCAACGGCACATTCATCGTTTTCTTGAGCAGGAGGCTTGGGATGTCATTGTGTGCTGTCAAATGGAAGATGTTTGTTTGTTGCCATCTCGCGACACACTGCAGATACCGGTCGTTGTTGACCTCTACGCACCCAGACTGCTCGAAGCAATGTACACCAAAGACACTGGGTCAACCGCGCGACAACTGTTGCTGGGACTGGATCGTGCAGACGCCTATTTATACGCGCACACCGTTCAAAAAAGTCATTGGGAAGCGCTTCTCAGTTTGATTGGGGTCGATTTAAGAGAAGAGCGCCTCCTGTGTTGTCCTCTTGGTGTTCATCCACAAGAGAATGTGCGTATCTCGGCAGAAGGTTCTCGAAAAGATTCAGCAGACCCAGTATTCATTGGTGGTGGACGGGTGTGGCCATGGCAAAATCCATGGGACAATTTGAAAATCTTACTGGATATTTTGGACGAGAATGCAAGCGGTACAATTGAATGGTTCTGCCCACCGGATCAACCCATGCCCATTGAACACCCTCGACTGAACGTTCAACATTGGACCAGCCGCGAACTGTATCGAACGCGACTGTCCGAAGCCCACATCGGTTTGGACCTCAACCCTTCTTCCATTGAACGTCGGTATGCTTGTGCCTTTAGACACATGGACATGATTGGATGTGGTCTCCCGATTCTGAGTGCAAACACCAACGCCATGACACAGTCCGACCCTGACGTCTGTAGCATGGTAGATTTCAACGACCCTGACGCACTGAAAGCACAATTGGACTTTTTTCTCACCCACCCCCCGACGTCCGCCATCAACAGTGTACAGACTGAACTCCACCCACAGAAAACCATCTCGGAATTGATTCCATTTTTAGAAGCACCGAGCCTGAGAATACCGGTCGAACACGAAGTCATTCAAGCCCTGCAACCAACTCAACAAAACCACGAAGCGCTCCTAGAATTGGAAGAATGCCACGCAAAGATACACAACTTAGAACAAGACAACGCGCGTCAACGAACCCTACTGGAACAAGCCAACACGCACGTTCAACGCCACAGTGCCAGCATGATCAAAACTGCCTCGGCGCTTGAGCAAATTGCCTCTTTCAAAAATGACATTGCCCACAGTTGGAGCGACATGCTCAAACAACAGCAGGACACCATTCAAGGACTGCAAACGCAGATCGCCAGCCTACAAGCCGACACAGCCAAAAAGTCTGCTGAATTGCACGCAATGGATTTATTGAGGGCTCGACTGGAAAATGATCTACACCATACCCGTAAGGAACTGGAGAGTACGCGCAAGTCTCGTTGGCGACGCTAGAGAGGCTTAAATATTAGATACGACGCACTTCCACAAGCCCATGAATCAACTGCCCCAAAAAGCCCGTTGGCACCTGTCCATCATCGACAAAACCCAATTCCAATGTGCCCTCAACCGTGGGCGATGCAGCAGTCGAAAAAATATAGTCCCAACAACTGAGAGAAATGCCAAAATTCACCCCACCTTGCGCCAAGTGAGATTTGCTATGGTGAAGCAAGTGCATCGTCGGTGAATTGAACAGATATCTCAAAGGTCCCCAGTCCAACTTGAGATTTGCATGATTGAGGTGACCGATCAACAACGATCCCATGTGCACCAATATCGCCATGTGGGGCTCAACTCCGGCAAACAGTGCCAGCGCCGCCAATTTGGTTGGCTTATACAGGACATTTTCCATCCAGTGATAGCGAAAGTGAGAAGCCACCCCCATCTCTTTGACTGAATGGTGGATTTGGTGAAAGCGCCACAACCAATCGTTGCTGTGTAGGAGACGATGGGTACACCACTGTAGAAAGTCTTGCACAACAAAAAACAGCAGCAACTGCCACCCCCATCCCCATTCAAGAAACAGCGTCATCCCCCACTGCTCTGGGAAAAATTCCGATCCCATAGAGTAAGCCACGTCAAGCATCGCGGTAAACAAAAATAGATTGGCGTAGAGATAGACGAGATCCAACCCCCAATCCGTTCGAAAGAATCCCTGTCTTTTTCGCCATGGAAACAACATCTCCAACAGCATAATCAGCGCTGTGCCAATCGTTACCAGCCAAAAATAGTTCTGTTCAAGGGGGACTTGCCACAAGACTTGTTGAATCACCCACTGCAAACCATACCAAAGTTCCATCACAACACTCCACAGTGTTCTTGTACAATCTTCTAGACAAGGGGCAAATTTTACTGCAAGTCTGGCAATTCCATCATCCGCGCATGATCGTCTTGCTTGTATCTGGTTGTCATCGAAGTGTGAACCTCTCCGCGGGTACCCATCAGCAATACATAATAAGGGAGAGACAGTTCACGGGTGTGACAAGACACCTGCACCAACTTTTCTCCCACCGTCACTGGAACCTGCCCCACCGGTACATTGGCAATGAGAACATCTATTTGCTTACGGAAATAGGACATCAAGTTCATAAACCACTTATTGGACACACGATTGAGCGCATACCCTTGAGCAGCAGCCGCTCCCCAAGTCGCCACAGGACCCGTTTGTTTGGTCATCAACTGTTGAACCAGTCCTTGAACATGATCTCTTTTGACAGTGCGCACTTGCACACCGTATTTGTTTCTGGATTCCAAGAAAGGAAAATACACGGTCAACCCGAGATTCAACTTTTTCACCTCCGGATGACGAACAAAAATCCTGTCTGCCACCAAAGCCGCCGTGACCAAATTAAAGGGGGCTGTTTTGCCGAAGGACGCGGTGCAGGTCTCTTTCAAAGCTCGAATCTTGGCGCCGTCCCACATTGTAAAATGCTGTTCCACACCCTGTTCGATATCAATATTTTTGTGCAAAGAACCCCGAATCGCCACCTGTTTTGCCATCTGTGGAATGCCCATAATCTCTGGTAATATCGGGGGTGGTGCAGACACACTTCGATACGGTATAAGCGGAGGATTTTCATCGTACACCTCTCGCAATTCACGCCACAAGCCGACCCCGTCCACCTGCAAATGATTCCAAACAATGTGAATCAATCCAGGTTGGGACATATCAAACCATATGCCCTGTCTCGGTGAAAGCAAATCATCAACCGTTGTTGGTACGTGGCGAAAAACCAATGAGTCGTCGATGACCTCGGCAACTTCAGACAACAGATTGCCATCCACCGCCAGGCGCTCTTGTAGACGATTTTTCCAAGCGATCTTTACTTCTTCATCAAGCGCGGGATCAAAATGCACCCGCATATCCATGTTGTTGCTGCTCCAGTTTTTGTGGCCGTACATGGCCATATAGCGATCTTCTGGTGATTGAAGGCGACGCCGTTTGTAGTCTCGAAAAAACAACCCACCAGAGAGAGCTGTCAATGCTGGAATTAATAGTGAAGGCATACCCACAGTTTATCCGTTTTGAGTACAAGTCTCTTCACAAAACCAAAACAACTTTGTGATTTTTATCTCTATGCACACCAAAGTCGGTGAGATACAAGACCTATGATTGATGCACCATGAGAATCACATGCCCCCCAAATACCCCACCCTCGCCATTTTAATTCCGTGCCACAACGAAGAAGCGTGCATTGTACAAGCCGTCGAACAGGCTTCCTTTTATGGTCACGTGGTGGTGATCGACAATCTAAGCAGTGACAACAGCGCTGTACTGGCAAGCAATGCTGGTGCGACCGTAATCAAAGAAAGTCGACTTGGCTATGGAAACGCCATCATGACCGGAATACTTGAAGCCCAACGATTGGACAAAGAGGTAGCAATCGTCTTAGACGCCGACCTGAGCGACAACCCATCTGACATTCCCATTTTGGTGGAGCCCATTTTGCATGAAGGTGTGGATTTGTGCCTGTCCTCACGCACCCGACTCGAAGACCAAGTCAACCTCGAACCTCACCAGCGCTTTGGCAATCGCCTAGCAGTCACACTCATGCGTTTCAAGATTGGACACACGTACCGAGACATGGGTCCTTTTCGGGCTTTCAACATCAAACGTCTATTGCAGTTGCACATGGAAGACCCAAATTTTGGTTGGAATATTGAGATGCAAATCAAAGCCGTACGGCAGAGCCTTGTGGTTCGTGAAATTGAACTGCCCTACCGCAAAAGATTGGCTGGCACGTCAAAAATATCGGGCAATATTCGCAACAGTGTCAAAGCCGGCATCGTCATCCTTCGCTCTGTTTGGAAATATTAAACGTCCAAGTCGCATTCAACAACCCCCTGACAGAACACCATGCAACTTTCAAAAATTGACCCCAAAACACAACTGCAGTTGCTCAACGGTCGGTACCAACTGATCGTTGACTCTGTGGAAACGTTTACACAAATACCGTGTTTTCCACCCACACACTGGGCTGCAAACAGCGCTCCAACGCACGGACTATCTTCAAATGATAAGTTCCTGTCCTACTTAGACAGCGATGAGAACCAACGCATTTTGCCTTCTGAACTGATTGAGGCTTGTCAGTGGTTGATGGAATCACTGAACGATCTCAATGGGTGCATTCAAGGATCTTCCGCGATTGCCTTGTCTTGCTTTAGAACGGACACCCCCACTGGCCGTCAACTCAAAGAAGTGGCATCCATCGTTTTGCAAAATCTAAATAAAGATTCCGGCACCATCCACTTAGAAAATGTGCAAGAGCGTACAAAAATTGTTCAACAAGGTGCCAGCAACGGAGACGGAATTCTTCCACCATCGGTCTTAGAGGGCGAAGAACAACAATTTGTGATCGACAGTTTAACAATCTTTGATGGTTTACCAGACATTACTGGTGAAATCGGTATTCATGAGGCGCTTTTGGAGCGTATTTCATCGAGTATTGACCAGTGGCGCTCTTGGTCGAAAGAGTGTCCTTCAAAGGATTGGACACCCTCCATGCTGAGTGCGTTGCGATCAATAGAATCTGTAATCGATCAACACTTTATAGACGCTCAAACATCAACACAAGAACCCCAGTTAAATCCACCACCATTGCTTTTGCTTCAACACGACAACATTGACGAAGATGCTTGGGTACACCCTGAGCATAGAACTCTGTGGGCAACATTTTGGAGAACAGTTCTTCAACCACTCAACATTTCCACATTGACGTTGTCGACTTGGGAATCTTTGTGGTGGGATGCTCAACACTACGAACGATGGTTGAATGCGCGCCCAGACGGAAACTTTGACGCAATCTCCACGGATAGACTCAATGCACTTGCTTCGAGAGTGGACCTTCAAGCAAGCATCAAAACAAAGTTGGATTTAGACAAATCGGTGTCCACAACCCTTTTGCAACTGAGCAAACTAGAAAAAACACTCTTGTTTCAACAAAATTTACGCACGTTCATCAACTCCTTTGTTAGTTTTTCCAATTTTTATGACCCAAAAGCCCGATCCATGCCGGAAGTTGGTTCCTTACTGTTGGATGGACGCTGGTTCAGATTGGTCGTGCACGTTCCCAACAAAGACAAACACATGGAACAGGCAAAAAACAGTGGTTTCTTTTTGCTGTATTTGTCTGTTGCTCCATCCAGCCCACACACAACGATTGCGGTAGCGGTTACAGGAGCCGAGCGCGGCGACTTGCACATCGGCAAAAAGGGCGTGTTCTACGACAATTCCAACACACAGCACACTGCCGAAGTCATCGACATGGTAGACAACCCCATCAACATCAAAGAAGCGCTGTTGAAACCTCTAGAAAAAGTCCAACAACTCGTCACCAAACGCGTCGAAAAGTTTGGCACTGAGCAAGAAAAACAAATTGAAGAACATTTTGCCGTGCAACCCAACAACAATGCTTGGATGAGCGGAGGCGTTACACTGGCGGCCCTTTCATCTTCTTTTGCATACCTCATTCAAACGCTGACATCGATTGAACCATCTTCTATACTCATCGTCATCATCGCTCCACTAAGTATTTTAACAATATTTTCATCGTTGGTTGCGGGATGGAAATTGCATCGACGAGACTTGGGACCGCTCTTAGAAGCAAGTGGCTGGGGGATCAATCACCCGCTGAGAGTGCCAGAATGGGCCTCAGAGGTGTTTACCTTAGGCACCCATGTTCCAACGATCAATCAAGGTTCAACCTCCGATATGCTGATGGTATTTGAACACACGGCAAATCCGTATGGCAATATCAAACGCATTGTCATGTGGGTCAGTCTAATTGTATTGACAATCTGTATTTGGTGGCGTTGGTCCGAACTGTTGAACCTCCTACAAAGTGTGACCGCACAATGAACCGAGCGATCGTTGTACTTGGAAAAGAGCCAGTTGCGGGGGCTGTAAAGACTCGATTGGCTCAAAGCATCGGCAATGCAAAAGCCGCTAAAATCCAACGCATCTTGGCAAGACACCTCTTGAAATGCTTAATGGAATTCAACCATGCTGAACGTCAGAACCCAGCAACGTCCTGCGATATTGTTTTGCAATTAAAAGGCTCGCTTGATGGCAACTTCGCTCAGTGGTGCAAAACACTCGGCATCACTGTAGAAGAACAAGCCGTCGGTGATTTAACAGAGAAAATCCATCACGCTTCAAAATGCGCAGAACGCACCTTGATTTTGGGTATGGACATGCCGTTGATTGACCGTCAAGAATTGCGACAGGCTTTTGACAGTAACAATTTGGTCTTGGGCCCCGCTGAAGATGGAGGCTATTGGCTCATTGGTGGACCAGAGATTCCCAAAAGTATTTTGGAAGGGATTCCATGGTCCACTCCCGACGTTTGGAAAAAAACGATTGCCAAATGTGACTCTATGGGAATACAGTATAAAGTATTGTCACGTCAACAGGATATCGATACACTATCAGATCTGCAAACACTATTGTCCAATCCAGTTTGCCCTCCCCTGCTTGCTCATGAACTAAGACTTGCTTTAGAGGAGGGTACCCTTACCCATTAGGAGCCCTTATGCCTGAAGTCAGAGAATTCCCACCCAATACACAGCATATTCACATCATGGGAGTGGGTGGTACCGCCATGGCTGCACTCGCCGGTCTTCTGGTCGCAAAGGGCTATACAGTCACCGGTTCAGACGGCAATGTGGTGTATCCGCCAATGAGTGACGTGTTGGCAGACATCGGCATCACACCAATGGTTGGATACAACAAAGAAAACCTAACAAAGCAACGTCCAGATCTGGTCATCGTTGGAAACGTGGTGCGCCCAACCTATGAAGAGGCTGTCTATCTTGTCGAAGAATCGAACATCCCCTACATGAGTTTTCCGTCTTTACTGGGCGCACAATTTCTGAACGAAACATACAACATTGTTGTCGCGGGAACGCACGGCAAAACGAGTACAACTTCAATTGGGGCATGGCTATTGCAACAAGCGGGTCAACAGCCTGGATTTCTCATTGGTGGAGCAGCCTTAAACTTCGATACAACGGCACGCGCTGCACACATTCCAGAAGATCGAAAGGGATTTTTCATCATTGAAGGCGATGAATACAATACCTCATTTTTCGACAGACAAAGCCCCAAGTTTGTACACTATCGCCCCCACGCGGCAATCATCACCAGTGTAGAATTTGATCACGCTGACATTTATAGAGATCTCGAACATTGCCAAGAGGCCTTTAAGAAACTGGTTGCCAAAATGCCGGCAGATGGATGCTTGGTTGTTCGAGGAGATCACCAAAGTGTTTTAGAATGTGTGGTTGATCCTGCTTGCCAAGTTCGTCGATATGGAAAGGGACAAGAATGGGATGGGCGCATTGATGAACTCCATACAGATCGAGGAACCATGACATTCTCGGTGCTCCATAAAGACAAGGTGGTCGGCACATTTGAATCGCTCATGGTCGGAGAGCACAACCTCTACAATCAAGTGGCTTTGGTGGCCGTGATGGACTTTTATGGAATTCCAATGGACGACCTCAAAGAAGGCTTCCGAACGTTTGAGGGCATCAAGCGTCGTCAACAGGTCCTTGGTTCACCGAATTCGGTCATGGTGATCGACGACTTCGCGCACCACCCCACGGCAATCAACCTCACCCTTGAAGGGCTCAAAATGCGTTTTGGCGATCGCAGATTGTGGGCCATTTTTGAGCCCCGTTCAGCCACTTCTCGTCGAAACACCTTTCAACAGAAATTTGCCGAATCCTTTGACCACGCAGATATTGTCGTCATCGCACCAGCCTTCAACCAAAGTGGAATTCCAAAAGACGAAAGACTGGATGTTCAAGCCCTTATCAACGACTTGCGCGCCCGTGGCAAAGAGGCTTTTTGCTGGGGAGAACCCCCCACAGAGACACCGAATTGGAGTGCCGTAGATTCGGCTGAGGTCATCGCACAAAGCGTATCTCAAAATGCCCAAAGAGAAGATGTCATCGCCATTTTGTCCAACGGTGGATTTGGTGGAATTCATCAAAAGTTGCTGGGCAAATTACAAAACTGAATAAAAAGTTCACTACTGAACAAATTTATTTATTTTGAGTCCAACACTCAAGATGAACCGAAACACGCGCGAAAATATGACCGACAAGACTTTAGTTCAACAAAAGTAATTGACTCTATTTACCCATAATACCAAAAACTGTCCGTTTGAAGATTGTATGCACTGTAGTTTTGTATTATAGTAAGAGTGTTCACAAGAACAACAACCATAAAACAAATCATTACAACCCATATTGGAGCATTCCAACCATGTCTAAACCTTCAAAAAGACCTAAAGTAACTACAGTAGACCCTGCCGCCCGCCAAAAAGCCATTGATACAGCCATCTCCGCCATCGAGCGTCAATTTGGTAAAGGTTCCATCCTTCGTATGAATGAAGATGCCGTACAAGCAATCCCCGTCATTCCCACTGGCTCTTTGACTTTGGATCGTGCTCTCGGAATAGGTGGATTCCCTCGTGGTCGCGTCATTGAAATCTACGGTCCTGAATCTTCTGGTAAAACAACCATGACCCTCCACGCCATCGCAGAGTGTCAAAAAGCCGGTGGTATTGCTGCCTTCATCGATGCTGAACACGCATTGGATACAATATACGCTCGTGCTTTGGGTGTAAAAGTAGAAGAGTTGCTCATTTCTCAACCAGATTCTGGGGAACAAGCACTTGAAATCACCGACACCCTCGTTCGCTCTGGCGCCATCGACATGATTGTTGTTGACTCTGTGGCTGCACTGGTGCCCCGTCAAGAATTGGACGGTGACATGGGCGATCTTCAACCAGGTGCACAGGCTCGTTTGATGAGTAAGGCGATGCGTAAAATCACTTCGGCCATCAACAAGTCCAAGAGCACAGTGATCTTCATCAACCAGTTGCGTATGAAAATCGGTGTGATGTTCGGCTCTCCTGAAACAACCACTGGTGGTAACGCACTGAAGTTCTACTCTTCAATCCGCCTTGACATTCGTCGTACGGGCTCAATCAAGAAAGGAACAGACGTCATCGGAAACAGCACCCGTATCAAAGTCGTTAAAAACAAACTCGCTCCCCCGTTCAAGCAAGTTGAATTCGACATCATGTACGGCAAAGGGGTTTCTCAAAGTGGTGAGTTGATCGATCTTGGTCTTGAAGCTGGCTTCGTTACCCGCTCTGGTTCTTGGTACTCAATCGGTGATGAGCGCGTAGGGCAAGGTCGTGACAACACCAAGCAGTACTTGGAAGAGAACCAAGAAGTCTATGACAAACTGCTCGCTGACCTTCGCAACCATTTTGGTTTTGGAGACGATGAAGAGTCCGACGAAACCTAATCGATTCTCTGATTTGCTCGAAGCACACATCTTAGGATGTGTGCTTTTTGTTTTTTGCGTCCCATTAAAGGCTTTTGTGCAAGTGGATTTTTGACCATTGTTGGAATATATTTGACCAACACCAACAATGGAGTCGACAGATGAGTGCCATGCTTCAAGATGCCCAACAACAGAACGCAACCGATATTTTGATCATCAACCAACAAGTTTGGTTTCGAGTACTGGGCAAGCTTCAACCAACGACCCATTCAGCCACGTCCTTTTCAGAAACGCCAGCGGGCTTTGAATTAAAATCAAGTCAACATCTCCGACGCCTTCCCACAGACCTAACCTTGTCTGCACTCCAATATCCCGGAGAAGTGTCAAAGGTTCTCGACTTTGAAAAGGGACTCATCATATTGAGCGGCGCACACAATTCTGGAAAAACAACCATGACCCTCCATTGGCTGAACACGCTCCAAAACCGTTCTGTCAACAACCAAATCGACCTGCCGACTGGGACTGATATGCTCTCCAAAGTTTTGTGGAGTACCGACCAGGCTGACATCAAACTTGTGTCCATTTCTGATGGAAACAGTGCCCTCCAAGCGTTGCGCGATTCTATTCATCAACTGGTCATCGCAGTCGTAGACGCAAGAAGCAACGCCGATGCCCTACGCCACTTCTCTATGTTGCTCCGTGACCACAACACAGAGACCATTCTGTCCTTGATGAGCGAACAGATTTGCAGCACAGTCAATGTCAGTCTCGTTCGCACCGTTCAACAGACATACAGGCCATTGGTCGCCATCACCAACCGCAATGAAAGTACATCTGCGCAAATCGCTAAGGGTACATTCCACAAACTTGAAGATGCCGTACAACGTGGAAACGGTGGATTGGGTTCTTTGAGCGCCGATGTTCAGTTGGCGGAGTGGCTACAACAACGCAAAATCCAACTGGACGAAGCACTACGATTTGCCAATTACCCTGCCACCATGCGCCTCAGAGCCTCTGGCATCATCCACAATGACTAATCTTATCTACCGTTTACCTGAGAGTACATCATGAAATCCGCAGAAATCCGTCGCATTTTTTCAAATTACTTTTCTCAACGAAACCACGAACCGTTGGATTCCGCTTCGTTGGTTCCGGAAAATGACCCGTCTTTGTTCTTCGTAAACGCTGGTATGGTACCGTTCAAGGACGTATTTACAGGACTCGACCCTAGACCCTACTCGCGAGCGACAACTGTACAACGAGTGTTGCGTGTGAGTGGAAAACACAACGATCTTGAAGAAGTTGGAAGGACCCCTCGTCACCACACATTCTTTGAGATGATGGGAAACTTTTCGTTTGGAGACTACTTCAAGCGAGAGGCGATCACCATGGCGTGGGACCTGTTGACCAATCACTACAAACTCGATGTGAGCAAACTGTGGGTCACCATCTTTGAAGAAGACGATGAGTCTGGAGAATTGTGGAAAGAAATCTCGGGCTTACCAGCAGAAAGAATCCAAAAGATGGGTGCCAAAGACAACTTTTGGTCCATGGGGGACACTGGTCCTTGTGGTCCCTGTACAGAAATTCATTATGACCACGGACCAGAGTATGGCGATGACCCAAATGGACCTGCAGGTGAAACCGATCGCTATGTGGAAATTTGGAATTTGGTCTTCATGCAGTACAACAGAAGTGCCGATGGAACGTTGACGCCTTTGGCAAAACAATCTGTAGACACCGGTATGGGGCTTGAACGATTGGCCGCCATCAAACAAGGTGTGTACAACAATTACGACACCGACATCTTTCAAAGCATCATTCAGCACTGTGCGAAACTGAGCAACACAGAATATGGCAAAAACAAAGAGACCGACGTAGCCCTTCAAGTCATCGCCGATCACATTCGCGCAGTATCGTTTCTCATTGCCGATGGTGTGATGCCGTCCAACGAAGGACGTGGCTATGTACTGCGTCGAATTGCTAGACGAGCCATCCGCTTTGGCGTCAAACTTGGCTTGGACACAAATTTTCTTTCGGAATGCGCCACGCTTCTCATGAAAGAGATGGGTGAGGCCTATCCAATCATCGTAGAAAAGAAGGCTTTTATCTTGGAAGTCATTGATACTGAAGAATCTCGATTTAGAGAAACGTTGGAACGTGGACTCCAAATATTGGAAGAGGCTTTCGAAAGCCACTGTCAAAATGGTCAACTTCCCGGTGACATTGCATTTCAGTTGCACGACACCTTTGGATTCCCACTCGACCTCACACGCCTCATTGCCAACGAACGCAACATCTCCATCGACGAAACTGGCTACAATGCCAAAATGGCAGAGCAAAAAGCGATGGGACGAGCCAACTGGAAAGGCTCTGGCGACGCAGGACACGAGGCGTCGGCACTCAAAGAACTTACGGTTGAAACCATCTTCACAGGCTATACCGAAACCAGCCATGAAGCGACCATTGTTGCCCTTTTTAACAGTGAAGGCACCGCTGTCAACAGTCTAGATTCTACGGGCTCGGTCGTGTTGGATCGCACACCGTTCTACGGTGAAAGCGGTGGTCAGGTTGGAGACAGTGGGGTCCTACACATCAACGGGGTTGACGTCACTGTAAAAGATACTCAAAAACCAGCCCCAACAATCGTTGAGCATCAGATAGAATCGCCGACCACCACTCTTGAGGTTGGACAGCGTGTAATTGCCAGTATTGACATAACCCCACGTTTGCTGTCGAGACGCAACCACACCGCCACACACTTGTTGCACGCGGCCTTGCGAAAGGTGTTGGGCAACCACGTCACCCAGAAAGGTTCACTGGTCACACCGGATAGACTCCGCTTTGACTTGGCACACCACAAACCAATCGCCAGTGATGAACTCAATGAGATTCAGCGACTCGTTCAACAAGAAATTGAAGCCAACAATGCATTGAAGGTTCGTGTTTGCTCGATGAATGAAGCCAAAGATCAAGGGGCAATGGCGCTCTTTGGAGAAAAATATGGCGATGAAGTTCGCGTTGTCGAGGTGCCCAATTTCTCAGTTGAACTGTGTGGTGGAACCCACGTTGAGCAAACGGGTGAAATCGCGTTGTTCCACATCCTTTCAGAGACAGGTATTTCTGCGGGCGTAAGGCGGATCGAAGCATTGACATCAGCCAAAGCCTTTGAATGGTATCAGCACCGTTCCAATACATTGAGCCAAGTCACCGACCAATTGCGTGTTCATGTAAACGATGTGCCACAGCAAGTCGAAAAACTTATCGAAGACAAGCGAAAGTTGGAAAAAGAATTGGCTGAACTGCGCAAAGAAATCGCCCAATTGCAAGCGGGTGACTTGATGGATACGGTTCAAGAAGTGAATGGTGTCAAAGTCATCGCAGCAGAGTTCAATGGAGACATGAACGCTATGCGTGAAGAGGCTGATCGTTTGAGAAATCAACTGGGCAGTGGTGTTGTCGTGTTGGCATCCGGAACGCAAGGCGCAAAAATCTTGGTTGCGGCAACGAAAGATTTGGCGGGCAAAAAGGTTCACGCTGGCAATATGGTTCGCGCGTTGGCCAAACACATTGGTGGTGGTGGCGGTGGTCGACCAGATATGGCACAGGCCGGTGGAAAGAACCCGGCGGGAATTCCCAATGCCCTTGCTGCAGTGCCTGAGGTAATCGCCTCTCATTAAAGCACGCTACGGCGATGGTGCAATACAACGGTTGACATTGTCAACTGTGTGAACAAATTTGGAATGCAGTAGATCCTTTAAGGACTTGCTATACTGTGTCTTTACAGATATACTTTCTTATAATAACTTGACATGTCAATACTTTTTGACTGTACAGTGGAGGTTAAAAATGTCTGAACTCAATTTTGATGTGGTCCTCAATCGAAATGCTGGACGCGTTACACCCGGACTGATTGAACGGATGCAACGTGAACTTCCATCGGATCGTTTACACTTAACTGAAAGTCTTTTGCATTCTAGAGAGGTGCTTGAAGAGTGTGTACAAAAAGGAAGTGAAACCATCTTTGCAGGTGGTGGTGACGGCACAATCGTCGATGTCATTAACGGATTGCATGAATTTTCGGATGGCGCTCCCCCCACAGTGGGTGTCCTAAGATTGGGTACTGGAAATGCCCTTGCCTATTGGCTCAATTCATCAACGCCCCTTGCCGACATACAAAAATGGCAACATCCAAATGGTCACAGCATCATTCAAGCCAACATGATCGAGGCTGAAGACACCTTGTTTCCTTTCGCGGGGCTTGGAATGGATGCCGCCGTACTGAATGACTACAACAAAGTCAAGCGCGCAGCCAAGTATAAATGGTATGCCCCAATGATGAAAGGCATCACTGGATACTTGTGGGCAGGCTACCTTCACACCCTCCCCAACCACCTCAAAAAACCCAAGTATGCGGTCAAAATCACCAACGCTGGTCGACCTGCCTTTGCGATTGGTCCCACAGGTTCTGAAGTTGGCGAGCCCATTCCAACTGGCGGTGTACTGTTTGAGGGCATGGCGTCTACCGTTACCTGTGCAACCACACCCTATTATGGCTACAAGATGAAAATGTTCCCCTTTGCCACCGGTCGACAAGGACGTTTTCAACTTCGAGTGGTCACGATGACCCCCGTTCAAATTGGACAGCACATCTACAGTGCTTGGAACGGTGAACTGCGCCACCCCGGCTTACTTGATTACTATGTTGACAAAGTTCACGTCGAGTTTGAAGATACAATTCCCTACCAACTGGGTGGTGAAGCAACCGGTTACCGCAAAGAAATCACCTTCTCTTTGGCGAAACAACCAACACAAATGGTCTCTTTTCACTAAGAGAGCACATCAGAACCACAATCAATATCCAAAGCACGGATACTGGTCAGGTTTTGGCAATCTTCAACACGTTGGTCCCCACAACGATCAGTCCTTCATTGCGGATTGTCTGTTCTCCACTGATTCTCGAGAGATGTTGTGAAGACTGTGACAAGACAAATGTCGGCAGTTTGTCGTGCATCGGAGCGATGGAAAACCGCCCAATGGACACCACACTGAGCGCGACATGGTGACGTCCTGTCAATGCCCTATCCAAGGTCAATTTGTTCTGCTTGGCACTTTGCGCCTGTGGCGTCATCGCCCACTCAAGACGATCTGCTCCTCCACGATCTGGCAATTCAAATCCTCCCCCTGCTGGTTGGCGACCAAGTTCGAGTTGCTCCCCTACTGACAAAGCGATTCGACGAGACGGTTCGCCCAAGAACAACCCCTGATAGGGCTTGCCAACATTGGCTATGTATCGATACGTCAAACGCTTCACCGTCAGTCGTGCCCCACTGCCCAGTGGATAGGCTTTGCCCACTTCCATTTCTTTGCTGTTCATTCGACAATCCGGTGCCATCGCCACAACGGTCTCTCCACTCAAATTGACGGACACTCGAAGCAACACATCTCCATCGTCGGCTTGACCGTCTTGACCGTCTTGAGCATAGCCCCATTCACCACTCTGTAGCAAATCGACCGAATACCCATCAATGATGCGCGCCATTGGAACTTTGGGCAAGGCCAACCCACACAAAGACAGTTCCCCACTGGCCAAACTCACAGGGTCCAAAAACAATGTTGAACTGGCGTCCTGCCCCATCAAGGTTAAGTCTGAACGAACGGTATCTTCTAAAAATTTCGTCGCATCACCAATGAGGAGGTGTCTTCCCAAGTTGCTCCATTGATTTCGATCATTGTGCGACAAGGCTGGCACAACCAACCACAACTTGTCATTGGGCACCACTGTGTTCGCTCTGGCTACCATGGCGTGTAACTCTTCCCCATACGAGTAGCCCACAAAGGCAATGTGCTTGCCTTTACGCAATGGAGGCATGTCTTCCCCTTTGCGACAGATGAGCACCTTCTGATCTGCGATCAACCGTTTAAAGGCTGAAGGCACTGCACACTCTCCAGTCGCCAAGAGTCGAAAACACCTATGAACCCCGTTGTCCGTTGACACCATGCCCATTTCCTTCCATGGCAGGGCCTCAATGTTCATCATGTGAAAGAACGCCTCGGTGAACCAAATCTGCCCCACTTCGAGTTGCTTGGTGAGTGATTCCACCTGCTCAATGGCCCAGCCCGACCAGCTTCCTGATTGATTTTGTACATCACCAGCGGTCAACAGCACCCGAAAATCAACCCCAATTTTGAGGTTCTCAATCACAGACAAGCCTATATCCACAGCCTCTTGTGGACTGTGCACAAAGACCCACACACCACTGGGTGTTGCATAAACGGATCCCTCCGTCTCTTTCTTGAGAAAGTTTCGAATGACCGTGTGCATTCTTCTAGAAGACTGTGCTTGGTTGGATTCAGAAAAAAAGTCTATCCAAACACAAGCCATGAGTTGATGCATTGCTTCTCCCTTACATACACAATTGGGCAGGGTACACTCTCGTGTTCCAAAATTAACTATGATTATTAACTATGCTTGGTAACTATAATTAATAACTACGATTCCACAAAAGTACCGTACACAGTACTCTCACATGTGCGCACTTTCACACAGTGTGCTCGATGATCAAATTGATCAAAATGATCAAAATGATCAATTACACATCAAAGAGTAAACGCTCTGGATTCTCCACCAATTCTTTGACACGCACCAAGAATGATACCGCCTCTTTGCCATCAATGATGCGGTGATCATAAGACAACGCCAAGTTCATCATTGGACGAATGACAACTTCATCATTCAAGGCAATCGGTCGTTTTTGAATGCTGTGCATCCCCAAAATCCCTACTTGTGGTGGATTGAGAATGGGTGTAGAAAGCAAGGAGCCAAATACACCACCATTGGAGATGGTGAAGGTTCCATCTTGGAAGTGCTGAGGCTTCAGTTTGTTGTTTCTGGCCAATCCAGCCAAGCGCTTGATTTCCAATTCAATTTCAGAAAAGGACAGTTGATCTGCATTGCGCACAACCGGTACCATGAGTCCCTTTGGTCCTGACACCGCAACCCCAACATTGTAGAAGTTTTTGTAGACGATGTAATCTCCATCGACCTCCGCATTGACTGCTGGGAAAGCTTGCAACGCATCCACAACCGCTTTTGTGAAGAAAGACATAAAACCCAGTTTGGTTCCATGACGGTCTACAAATTTGTCTTGGTACTTTTTGCGCAGGGCAAATATGGCTGTCATGTCCGCTTCGTTGAATGTGGTCAACATGGCGGCCGTCTGCTGGGCTTCTACCAATCTACGGGCAATCGTTCGGCGCAATGGCGTCATCTTCACACGCTTTTCACCGCCGACTGGTGTAACCGTCTTGGGCGCTTCAGCAGGAACTGGTGCTGGGGTCGGTGTTGAAGATGCTTCAATAGCGACCTTGCTTTCTTCCTTTTCGGATGACACTTCAGGCGCTGCTGTTTCTTTTACAGAAGCGGCTTTAGGGATGGCCTTTTCTTCAACTCTTGCGATGGCGTTGCCAATCGGAAAGTCTGCGCCTTCTTCAACCAAAATTTCTGTTACTTGTCCGGTAACTGGTGATACGATTTCAATGCTGGCCTTGTCAGAATCTCCTTCCAACATGACTTCACCCTCTTTTACGTACTCTCCGACGCCTTTAAGAATGCGTACTTCAAAGATTTCTGTGACAGATTCCCCAACAGTGGGGACGATTACATCAGCAATTTTAGACATACAAACCTCGTTTGTTCAATTTCTAGTTTCAGTTTCTTCAAGGATTATAGAGAAAAGACACCGTCAACAATACTTGCTTGCTCGGCTTTGTGGATTTTGGGTGAACCAGTTGCTGGACTTGCGGAACGCTTTCGACCAATGTAATTCATCACACGTGCGTCCAATGTATCACAGAACCACTCGTCCACCATTGGCCATGCCCCCATATTTTTGGGCTCTTCTTGACACCAGTGCAACGACGGATTGTCAAACTGAGCAAGATGCTCAACAATATTGGCTTCTGGGAATGGGTACAGTTGCTCAATACGCGTCAGCACAATGCGAGAGGTATCAATCGACTCTCCAGCTTCAAGACGTTTCAAAATGTTGAAAGACGCAAACTTTTTTAAATAGGTGCGCACCTTTTCTCGAACGGCTTCTTCACTTGTTTCTTGATACAACTCAATCATTTCACGATGTTCCAACAAATCGTAATAGATTTTGCCCGAACAGAATACAACGTGCTCCACTGTCGCACTGTCAAAGCCATCATTTGACAGCATCGGGTCCATCAGCATGGTTTTGAACCCACCGGTAGACAAGTCTTCCAACGTTGAAACACACTTGGGGTGTCTCAACAAAGATTTTGGAGACATCACCACCAATGGTTTGCGTACGTTCCTCAACATTTGACGACGCATTAGGTGAAAGAAGTTTCCAGGTGTCGTCACATTGGCGACCACAACGTTGTCCTCAGCACACAGTTGCAAGAAACGCTCCAACCGTGCCGATGAGTGCTCTGGACCTTGACCCTCGTACCCATGTGGCAACAGCATCACCAAACCAGAATAGCGGTTCCACTTTTGCTCAGTGGCCATAATAAAGTTGTCGATCATGATTTGTGCGCCGTTGGCAAAATCTCCAAACTGCGCTTCCCAAATCACCAGTCCTTCTGGAAAGTCTAGGGTATAGCCGTGCTCGAATCCCAAAACCGCATACTCTGAAAGCAGAGAATTGTGGACTTCAAACGGCGCGGCTTTCGCACTGGACTCGCTGGGAACATCTTGACTTAAAATACGACCATTTCGACCGGTACCTTCGACGGCGTGTAAATCAACACCACGTTCTGCAGCCAACACCCGTGCTGCTGGACCCGCACGAACAGTTCCGCCCTCTTCAGATGCAGGTGCAGATAGATTCGCGATTGGAAGATACTCTGCACCAGTTCGAATATCGGTCAAGACAGCGTGTCGATGTGAAAATGTTCCACGGCCACAGTCTTGACCACTGATGCGAACGCGGTACCCATCTTGCACCAACGTCGCATAGGCTGCCTGCTCTGCCAACGCCCAGTCTACGGGAATATTGCCTTTCACCATTTCCAATCGTTGAGCAATGATGCGCTGTACTTTTCGATGCACCTTGACGCTGTCTGGTATGGTATTGACCGTATTCAACACTTCACGCAAACGCTCTGAGTCAACTGTGGTGTCAACTTCTGTTTCGTCCTGTTGAATGTGCGCCCATCGATGCTTCAATTCTGTAGAGCCGGCGCTTGTATACGTTTCAAAAGACAAGTCTTCTTCCAAGCATCGTTGCAATCGCTCAGCAGAGCCTGCTACGATGGCATCCACTTCTGACTGACTCACTCCTCCGGAAGCAATGATTTTGTTGCAATACTGCTCTTTGGCCGATGGGTGTTTGCGAATCACATCATACAGCAAAGGTTGTGTAAACGATGGTTCATCCCCTTCGTTGTGTCCCCATTTTCGGAAGCAGTACATATCAATGAATACATCTTGATGGAAGGTTTGACGCCATTCCGCAGCCAACTTAGCAACCGCCGCCACAGCCTCAATGTCCTCACCATTCACGTGAAAGATGGGTACAGCCAACATTCTGGCAACGTCTGTACAATAAGGCGTCGAGCGAGCGTCAATTGGAGACGTTGTAAAGCCAATCTGGTTGTTGACGATGACATGGATGGTTCCACCCGTTTGATAACCGTCCAAGCCACTCATGTTGAGGACTTCCGTTACCACCCCCTGCCCTGCGAACGCAGCATCGCCGTGAATCAACATGGGCACCACATTTCTCATGGCATCTTCATGAGAGCACCCTTCGGTGGTCATCAATTGATCTTGACGGGCTCTTGAACGACCGAGAACGACTGGATTTACCGCCTCCAAGTGTGAAGGGTTGAAAGCCATGGTGACACGAACGCTTTTGCCGTTTACCGTATGGTAATCGTTGGAATATCCAAGGTGGTACTTCACATCTCCAGAGATATCGAAAGCCTCTAATACCTCGTCATCAAACTCATTCAAAATATACTGTACGGGTTTGTTGCAAATGTTCGCCAAAACGTTGAGACGACCACGGTGCGCCATTCCCAGCATCACGCGTTCAGCCCCTCTGTCTCCGATGGTGTCGATCAGAACTGCAAGGAGTGGAATCAGTGGTTCTGCACCTTCCAACGAAAAACGCTTTGTGTACTGATAACGATTGTGCAAAAAACGCTCAAAGTTTTCAGCATCGGCCAAATTGCGAAGCATGTGTTTTTGATCGGCAACCGAAAGGACTGAGCGATCTGGCAATGTCTCCAATCGTTCCTGCAGCCATTTCTTCTTCGTTGGATCGTTGATGTTCATGAACTCAACACCAAAACCACTGCAATAGGCTTTTCTCAGTCGCTCAATAATGTTTCGTGCTGTAGTAATGTGCGGAACACCGTATACACCATGTCCTGATACAGGAGCATCCAAATCGGCGTTCGTCAAACCGTAATAGTCCAACGTCAACTCTGGATGAGGCTGAATGGACTTCCGTCCCAATGGGTCAATTCGGGCTTCGGTATGACCACGGACACGATAAGCATTGATCAGTTGTGCCACTTTGGCTTGCCGATCGGCAATGGCTGCCGCGGCCCCTTCATCTACGCCACCACTCGAAAAAACCGACCGCTTTGGAAATGTAGGCGGTTGACACGACTCTTCTTCTCTTTCCCACGAGGCAAACAGTGTCTGCCACTCTTCCGAGACCGACGATGCTTCTTGCTGCCATTGAACGTACAATTCATCAATGTATGCTGCATTCTCACCAATCAACAACGAATCTAAATTCACAACTACTCCTTGGTGTTTTTGCCTACTTAACCGATTTGCCACAGACTGGATAGCAAATTTCGATTCTCAGTTGGATCTCCAATTATGAGTCTCCATAGACACAAATACAATTCACCATCTTCATGTCGGTTGGAATACTCTTTGACACTCAATCGTTGCAGTTTTGTCAATATCTTGCAGTTGAAACTATATATATACTGCGATAAAATCGACTCGAAACAATAGACCTTACAAAACCTGTATATGTACGGAGATACACAATGATGACACTGGCATTTTTGGCTTCCACTTTTCTTTCCACTGCTGAAGCAGCCTCTTGTGGAAAATATGTAACGCAAGCCGCATCACAAGAAGGCGCCGCTCTCGTCCGAACATTTGCAAAACTTGCACAATGTGACAAAGACATGGCCGAAGACAATTTTCTGGGTGCTTTCGTTCCACGAGCCACAGATCTAGACACGCTAATCCAACTTACAGAAACCGCTATTAGCGGAAGTGTCTTCAACAGCACATGGAAGATGCCAGCCAAAATCAAAGACTACAGTACTCGAAACGAGGTTGCCACTGCCATTGGTGGTAAGTGCGACAGCAACCCACAAGTGATTAAGTTTTTGCAAGGGGCATATTTTGCGCTGAAAAACAACGATTTCACTCAATGGGACGATGCATACGTAGCCTGCGACTCTGCAGAAATGACCAAATGGTTCGAAGAACAAATCACCAATACGCCAACGGGGTCTTTCTCAGAAAGTTACAACACCTTGCTGGAGATCTATGTCAAAAAGCATGGTGTCAAAGCTTTGCCACTGCTCCAACAAGCCGCCCTAAAGGCAAAAGACAACGGTCCATTTGACACGATCATCAATCAAATGAACAATGCGGTTCAGCCTGGTTTGGGCGAAAGCATGTCAGATGAGAACCGAGCATCATTTGAAGAGGCTATCCTAACCATCGCCAAAGAAGTTCCTTCCAAAGCACTCTTGTTGGCTCAACAACTCAACTCTGTCAGTTCTACACGTTCTGGAGAGTTGCTCAAAATCATCTATGCAGACCGCATGACCGATGGGTTGCTGAGTTATGGCATTGTCGCGGTGGAATCTGGCGAATGCAAAGGAAAAAAACAAGCTGTTCTGCACGTTGCAACGGTGACAGATCCAGCAAAAAGAATGGTCGTTCTCCAAGATGCAACAGCCCCCATTCGCGCCTCAAAGCCAAAATTGAAAAAGTGTGAAACCGGTGAATGGCCCATCTCCATCACCTCAGAGCCAATCTCGGGATCTGAACTTGACGAGTTGGTGAGCACATTAGAAAGCAAGTACGAAGGCGATGGCTTCAAGGTCAAAATCATCAACGAATCCACCATCGCGTTGGATTAATTACGGATACAACAAAAAGCTGTTGCATGTAAACCTTCGGTTCATCACAGACAAAAGATTCAATGTACAGCCTTTTTCATGCCGAACACTCACGCGGATGGGAAAATTGGGTTATCTTCATGGCAACCTTATTGTTCCCATCCATTGTTATATGTAGGAGTTGAATATGGAAACCATAGAATATGATGCCGTTGTTGTCGGTGCAGGACCAGGTGGATACCCTTGTGCCATTCGTTTGGGTCAACTTGGCAAAAAGACCTTGTGCATCGAAAAAGAAAACTGGGGTGGCGTGTGCTTGAACGTTGGATGCATTCCTTCAAAAGCAATGATTTCAGCCGCCAAACGCTACAAAGAACTCAAGTCTTCAGCCGCTTTGGGGATCAACGTTGCTGGCGATATTACCATCGACTTTGCCAAAACTCAAGAGTGGAAGCAAGGCATTGTCAAGCGTTTGACAGGTGGCGTTGACTTCCTGCTCAAAAGCAATGGTGTGGATCGCATGATTGGTACGGCTGAGTTTACAGGTGGAAAAGGTGTTGTTGTCACCAAAGCCGATGGCTCTCAAGTAGAGGTCAAAGCCGACAACGTCATTTTGGCTGTGGGGTCTCGCCCAATTGAAATCCCAGGATTCGCCTATTCTGAAGACCGCATTTGGGATTCTACCAAAGCACTTGCCCAGACAGAAGTCCCCAATCGTCTCGCTGTTATCGGTGGTGGATACATCGGCTTGGAAATGGGTATGATGTTCGCCAAACTCGGCACAGAAGTCACCGTTGTAGAAATGGGAGATTCTGTACTGGGTGTATTCGACAAAGATGTCGTCAAAGTCGTCACCAAGAAAATGAAAAAGTTGGGCATCAAGACCTTGACCAAAGTTCGTGCAGAAGGCTGGGAAGAAGGTGACAACGGCGCAATTTTGAAAGTGCGCAAAGAAGATGGCTCAATCCAAGAAGTGGAATGCGACAACATTTTGGTCACCGTTGGTCGACGGCCAAATTCTGAGCAACTCTCGGCCATGGGTGTAGAACTCAATGAACGTGGCTACGTCGCGACCGATGATCAACAAAAGACAAACATCGACGGAGTATACGCCATCGGTGACATCACTGGTCGCACAATGCTTGCCCACGGTGCCAGTTACGAAGGCGAATTGGCCGCTGAAGTCATCGCTGGACACAACCGACATTACCAAGCGCTCACCGTTCCGGCTGTGGTATTCACCGATCCTGAAATTGGTGTTGCCGGTCTGCAAGAGCACGAGGCCATCGCAAAAGGACACACCGTCAAAGTGGGCCAAATGCCCTTTGCGGCGCTGGGTCGCGCAATGACAACAGGAAACTCAACCGATGGGTTCTTCAAAGTCATTCTCGATGATGCAGACAACAGAGTCTTGGGTGTAACCATCGTCGGACCCAATGCTTCAGACTTGATCAGTGAAGCAGCCTTGGCTGTGGAATTGTGGGCAGAAGGCTTGGATTTGGGTCTGACCATCCACCCGCACCCAACATTGGGCGAAGGTATGATGGAAGCCGCCAAGCATGCACTGGGCGAAGCCATTCACATCGCAAACAAAAAGAAGTAAGAAGCCATGGCTTCAACAGAGACAACCACTGAAGAACACCCTTACCCCCCTTTCATCGTCATCGAAGGTCTCGATGGCGCTGGGGGAACCACACAATGTCGCTTACTCCAATCGTGGTTTGAAGAGCAAGGACATTCAGTGGTCCTCACCAATGAACCCACTGGTCAACCGGTGGGTCAATTCATTCGGTCAGTGCTCCAAGACCCACACAGTAAGGTTGGAGACGAAGTCCTCGCCTACTTGTTTGCTGCAGATCGACAAGATCACTTGAGTCGCACCGTTTCGCCAGCGCTCAAACAAGGCTCTGTCGTCATATCCGATCGCTATTACCATTCGTCATTGGCTTACCAATCATTGTCACTGGACTTCGATTTTGTCGCCCAACTCAACGCCCGTTTTAGAAAACCAGACCTAACAATCTTTTTGCTGCTGGAGCCTGAAACCTCTTTTGAGCGTGTACAAAAGCGTGGATTGCCAGTTGAGCGATTCGAAACACTCGATCGCCTCAGAACCATTTCCAGTTCCTACAAAAAAGTGATTGAATATTGTACCCAACAAGGAGAGCGTATTGTCTGCCTTGATGGGGCTCAAAGCATTGAAGAAATCCACGAGAATATACTTCAAGCAGTCGTTGATTTAATCAAGACCAGCAACACTTAAATCCACGATGCAAATTCACTGGTTGGGTCAGCAAGTTGAGTATCGCCCAGTATACGAGCGAATGAAACATCTGCTCGCGCAAAGGGTCAACGACGAAATTGAAGACCAGTTGCTCTTGGTTGAACACCAACCGGTGTATACCGTTGGTCGCTCAAAAAATGCGCTGCAAAATCTTTTGAACCCAGGCTACATTCCGGTTGAACAAATTGAACGCGGTGGTGACGTCACCTTTCACGGAACGGGTCAACTCACAGGCTACCCCATCGTCAAGTTACCGATGTTGGACATTCACGCCTACTTGCGTTTTCTCGAAGAATTTTGGATTGCAGAACTGGGTCAACACAACATTGTCGCCACCAGAGACGATCGCAATACTGGCGTTTGGGTTGGTGGCAAAAAAATGGTCGCCATTGGGGTGGCCATGCGCCGACAAGTTTGCTGGCACGGATTTGCTTGCAACCTCACTGTCGATTTGTCTCACTTTCGCAACATCAACCCCTGTGGCATGTCTTCTGACTTGGTGACGCGTTGGGCAGACCATCAACCACCTCCCAAAATGGAAGAGTACGCACTGGAATTGGGTGAGCGTTTTAAAAAGGCTTGGAAAAATTGGTGTAACAAATCGCAGACAAGTTCCGAAAAGAACTAGAAATTACACCCCATTTGGGATAACTGTCTTTCCATTGAACCTTTTGGAGGAGAGCCCCATGTTGGATCGAAACTTGGTCGCCAATGAGTTGGACCGTGTATTGGAAAATCTGCACAAGAGAAATGCAGGTGAAGATCTCATCAGTGATTTGGAGAAATTGTCAGCCATCATCACTCGACGAAGAGAATTGCAAACACAAACCGATGGTCTTCGAGGGGAGCGCAAAAAACTCAGCAAGCAAATCGGTGGCTTGATGCGAGAAAAGAAACTCGATGAAGTTGAACAAGTCAAGCACGACGTTACCAAAATTGGCAACCGTTTGGATTTGCTTGAAGATGAGCGAAAAGTGTTGCAAGACCAAGAGAACGAACTTTTACTGGCTTTTCCCAACCTGCTTGATCCTCGAGTACCAGCAGGGGTAGATGAAGAGGACAACGAACTGGTCGCACAATGGGGCGAACCGAAAACATTTGATTTTGAACCCAAAGAACACCACATTTTGGGAGAAGAATTGGGACTGTATGATGCAGAACGCGCCGCAAAAGTAGCTGGAACCCGATTCTGCATCCTGAAAGGTGACCTGGCCAAAATGGAGCGAGCATTGATCCAGTTGTTTTTGGATACAGCCGAAGACAATGGCTACACAGAAGTCGTGGTTCCGTATATCGTCAACAGAGACACGATGACCGGTACAGGTCAGTTGCCAAAATTTGAAGACGATTTGTTCAAACTCACATCGGAGATCAACGGTATGGATGGGTTCTTGATCCCCACAGCAGAAGTTCCCGTCACCAACATGTTTAGAGACGAGATCATCAACGAAGAGGACCTACCGATTCACCTCTGTGCGTTCACTCCCTGTTTTAGAGCAGAAGCTGGATCTTATGGAAAAGATACACACGGATTGATCAGACAACATCAATTCCACAAAGTCGAATTGGTCAAGATCACCAAGCCTGAAGATTCGGATGCTGCCCATTTAGCCCTCACCAATCATGCTTGTGCAATTTTAGAGGCTCTAGAACTGCCTTACAGAAAAATGCGTCTATGTGCAGGAGACACCAGCTTTGCCGCACAAATGTGCTTTGACTTGGAAGTTTGGTTGCCGGGACAAGGAAAGTACAGAGAAATTTCTTCATGTTCCAATTTTGGTGAATTTCAGGCTCGACGAATGAAAACGCGCTTCCGCCCCAAAGGGAGTAAGCCCCAGTTCTGTCACACCGTCAATGGTTCTGGACTGGCAGTGGGACGAACCTTGGTTGCCATCATGGAGAACTATCAGCAGGCAGACGGCAGCATTGCCATTCCGACAGTCCTACAGCCTTACATGCGTGGAAAAACAAAAATCACGCTGGAAGATTGAAATCTAGTTGCAGGACAATTGGATTTGGGTTAATTCTATTGCTATAGAAGATAAATTTGGTGACTTGGCCGAGCGGTTTAAGGCAACGGTTTTGAAAACCGTCGTAGTTAATAGCTACCGGGGGTTCGAATCCCCCAGTCACCTCACTTCTACTTGTTCTTTTTATTGTTGCCATTTGGCAACACCATTGTTGGTTTGTTGAGAGAAAAGGACTGCAAAAAGTCGGTTCATTTCATTGACAAATTCCGTAAATCGTGATACGGAGATGTGTCCGAGTGGCCGAAGGAGCCCGATTGCTAATCGAGTGTTGGGAGAAATCTCGACCGAGGGTTCGAATCCCTCCATCTCCACACGGTTTATATTCTATCCTTAGGCACCCTTAGCTCAGCTGGATAGAGCGTCTGGCTACGGACCAGAAGGTCAGGAGTTCGAATCTCTTAGGGTGTATATTAAAGCCTCAATCGAAAGATTGGGGCTTTTCTATTTTAGAGCGTCACCTTGACTTGTTGGAGCAACCCAGAAGCCCCATCTTCATACAAGCATGGAACTACGTCATGATTCTACGTTTTGTCTGAGAGTGATACACCAAATACGTTGTGCTATCCTATAACCAACACACATCCACTGAATTTCCAGACCAAAATATCACCAACCAAATATCGGAGAAAGCATGGAACCAGGACTCTTAATATTTGTCGCATTGGGAGGTATTGCCTTGTTAGCTGGATTTATCGGTTCTTTACTACCACTCTTACCTGGACCACCGCTCACCGCACTCGGCAACCTCATCATACAAGTGGGACTGAGCACAAGTGCCAGTGCAACAGGATTGAGTTGGGGTCTGTGCTTAACATCAGTCATTCTCGGGATTTTGATGACTGTGGCAGACTTTCTCGCTCCAAATATTGTTGCCAACTTGGGCGGATCTGGCAAAACATCTGGTCGATATGCCACGCTTGGGGTTGTCATTGCCTGCGTTATGAGTTGCACAGGAGGGGGCCCACTCACAGTCGCCACAGCAGGATTGGGGGCTATACCGTCTTTGTTTGTTGGTGTCGGGCTGATCTTTTTCGCTGCCTATTTGGGTGGGCGGATTGGAGAACTCAAGGAACTCTCTGCGGATGAACCAAATCGAATTGAACGAGCCCACAAAGCAGGACTGTCTCACATGGTTGGTTTGGGATTCAGCATGGTCGCCAAGGTTGCCTACGCTGGAGTGGGTGTTGCACTGGCAATCGCACAAATACTTCTCGCCTGATCCTTGCCACTATTTCAAAAGCCCGAATATTTAGCCTCCCCACGCTCAGCACTGAGATATACTTGAACAACGGAGAGAAACATTGCTGATTTGGCTAACCACCCTCGTATGGGCAGAAGATGGAGAAAAGACGGAAGACAAGGCGTCAGAAGGAACGATTGTTGTAGAAGACTCTCTCCCACAGACCAGCGCCAGCAGCACAATTGAGATAGACGATGCCGTATCCGACAGTGCTTCGCTCGCAGAAATCTTACAGCGCCAAAGCAGTGTGGTCGTTCGAGATATGGGGGGTGTGGGCACAACTGCCACCATTTCCATCCGAGGCACATCCACTCGACAAAGCCTCATGTTGCTCAACGGCGTTCCCCTCAATCCAGATGGAAACAGCACGGTCAACCTACAGGACATACCAGCCCACATGCTTGAACGCATGACCCTGTACCGTTCTCACAGTCCCTTGCATTTGATGTCATCCACAATTGGTGGGGTCTTGGACATGAAAACGATCAGCGAAGCGACATCTTCTCTACATGTTGGGCTAGATTCTTGGACCAACAGTTGGGTGCGAGGCAATACCCCTTTTACACTGGGAGAATCTCAAGGAAACATCTTTGTATCGGGGTTGTTTGCCAACAACGCCTACCCCTACTTCGACAATCGAAACACCCCCTTCAACACCGATGATGACGTCTGGGCTACACGACAAAACAACGATGTACAACAGGGCAATTTTTTGGGCACTTGGGACATTGGGTCGTGGTCCTTGGTCCACACTGGGGCACGAAAAATACAGGGTATCCCCGGACACATCATCATTCCCACACCCGACATCCGTATGCACAGCAATCGACACCTCACCGGTCTGCACCGCGACTGGGGTTCTGAAACTCGGCACCATGACTTGCAACTGTGGCACACCCAACATCGAGAAATCTTACAGGACCCCAAAGGCAATCTGGGGCAAGGCGAGCTGGAAATAGACTGGACATACCATTCCATCGGAGTACAGGGGATACATCGTTGGACACAATCGGAGCTTTGGTACCCCAGTGTGGGATGGTCTTCTCGAATGGACTTCGCTGGTGAACGACAGACAGAAACCGGGCACCAACGTTTCAGTCAACAGATACAGTTTGGACAAGAATTCATTCTCGATCAATGGGAATGGTCAAGTCGACTCAACACCCACTGGCTCAGCACGCAATCCACGCAGGTCGTTGTTGCACCCAAGACATCTTTTCTCTACCACATCAGCGACCGAGACCACACTTGGATTTCGCTGTTGCGCGGATTTAGACCACCTGACTTTACAGAGGTCTATGGGAACAGAGGGGCGATCATTGGCAACCCCAACCTGCTGCCTGAAGTGGGCACCACACTGGATTTGGGCTGGACTCGACAACAACCACTGCACTGGTTGCGACACCTGCAAATGGCGATCTTTGCCCGCGATACAAACAACGAAATCCTGTTTGTCCAGAATGCCCAACGACAATCCCTACCGATCAACTTTGAAGCGACGCGGGTGCTGGGCTTGGAAAGTGAATGGCAGGTGCAGCTACAGGAACATCTTGAGTGGGCTGGCTCTCTGTCTCTGACTCACAGTGAAAACCGCTCCAACCTCCAAGGACTGACTGGAAAGAATCTACCGAACATACCACAGTGGTCGAGCAGTCAGCAACTTTGGTGGATGAGCGATAAACTGTGGCTCGGTAGCGACGTGTATTGGGCTGATGGCAACTATTGGGATGCACCAAACCAACGCAAAGCCCCTACTCGACTCATACACAATGCGACGTTCCGATACACGTCTCCCAACTGGCGTATTGAAATCACTGGTCGAAATCTGTGGAACCGAATTGTCGTCGACACTCCGATTGACCCTCTAAATCCTGAACTGGGGCTGCATCCCGAGGCTGTACAGGACTTTCTGGGCTATCCGTTGATGGGCCGTTCTGTGGCGCTCTCGATAACTTGGGGTCCGGTGAACTGACACTTCAGAAAGCAACCTATACTGCACATTCATCAAACTGGTCCAACAATCAGTCTGTTCTATATTTAAGTCTAACGCGGAGTATAGTATGAAAAATTGGACGTGGTTGTTGCTACCTGTAGTGGGCTGTGCACAGTTGGAAGAAAGCGCTTATGAGATTGAGGCAGATGTTGAGCAAGAAATGGTAAGCATGCGGATTGACTTTGGTTCGACCGATGGCGACCTTGATTGGGAACCGGTCAACGATACCGTCATGGGTGGTGAGTCAGTGGGTGTAGCCAACTACACCGATACTCTAGTCCGATTCGAAGGTGAGGTTTCTACTGACAACAACGGTGGTTTCGTATCCCTACGCAGTCCAGTTGCCGATTACGATTTGTCTACGTTCACAGAAGTGGAAATTTCTTACCGCGCCCAAGGCCACAATTTTAAGATGGTACTGGCCGATCGCGCTGCTTGGTGGATGCCAACCTTTGAAGCTGAAATCATTACCGATAGCGAAGAATGGACGACCACCACCGTGTCGCTCTACGACTTTGAGCAATATGAAATGACGGGCTATGGAGATGAATCCACTGGAGAAGCCATGACCAGTGATTACCTCTCCAATGTGATTCGCATTGACTTGATGAACACAGAGTTTGCCGACGGCTCCTTCGAACTTGAAGTAGATTACATCGAATTCCGTGGACCAGTCAATCCATAATCCCTCTGCTCAGAGCGATCTTAGACCAATGTCAAATCAGTCTTAGCTCAATCGGTTAATGAAAGGAACATACCCATTCAGGACTGTTCCCATGCTCACATTGCTTGTCGCTTGCACCTCAACCAAAAGTATTGATACCTCAACGGTGGATCCATCTTCTCTAGATGGGCTCATCATGGCGACAGTCGCAATGGATTACTCGGTGGGTGCGCTGGCTACATTTGATACAGAAAGGAGCACACTCACAGAAAACATTGCCAGTGTATCTGGGGACCCTGCATTGGTGAGCGATGGAGGATGGCTTTGGCAGCTGAATCGCTATCAGTACGACACGCTGCGCAAGTATGACCCAAGCAACCTTCAAGTACCCGTTGCGGAAATCTCATTGGCCTCCGATGTGGGCTCGAGCAATCCTCATGATGTCTCAGTTTGTGATGATGCACTCTATGTCTCTCTGTATGGTTCTGATTCCCTAGCAATACTGGATGTCGACACATTGGAAACACGCTCCGCAATCGATCTCAGTGAATGGGCGGATGACGACGGCATGCCAGAAGCCTCGAGTATGGTGGTTGTAGACGATCAACTCTATGTTGGACTGCAACGATTGAATCGAAATGCTGGATTCGAGCCAAGCACGTCTATCACATTGCAAATCGACTGTCCCTCTCAAAGTGTGATCAACAGTTGGGAAATTGGGAGCAACATTGAACTGATTGAATGGGCTGATGGTGTGGCGATGGTATCGCAGAGCACAGACGCGTTGGAGGCTGGTATCTTCAAACTGGATGTCACAGACTGGAACCGCGTGTGGACCGCCGATGGTGCTATGTCTTCGGTAGAGTACAAGGACAATCGACTTTTCTACAGCAGTCTCAACGCCTCTCAAACCGAGTACGTCCTACACTGTGTCGATATGACTACTGGCATGCAAAGCACCTCCGATGTTTGGTCCGAGTACATTACTGATTTGGTCATCATGGACGACATTGGTTGGGTCGGAGCACACTGGGGCTGGAGTGACCCATCCAACAGCAATCCAGGATTGTACCAAGTCGATTTGGATACTTGTTCTGTCAAAGCGCATTGGTCGACAGCACTGGCCCCCTTTTCGATGACTTTGACTGAGTAGCCCCTCTTTACAATTGCAAGAATGTGTATTGTTTCGTATACTGAACCCCAAGTCTAAATGCGAAACCTTTCTTGGACAAACACCATGACAAAAAATACACTCTTTCTGTTTTTGCTTACCCTCGCCCTGCTGTTCGGACTTGACCTGCATGCCGAAGAGATTGCCCACAACAACGATCTCACCCAAACGGTTCTAGAAATTGAACAGGACAGTGCGGAAACCATGGTTGAGAGCATGGCGCTTAGTGAGGCTTTGACGCGCATTACCGGCACGGCGATTTATCCCGTGTTTGGGTTGGCTTTTTTGGGAATGTGGGATCACCTAGAAGGTGTTCACTCTTGGTATGCGACGCCTTGGTTGTATGTTCCCCTGTTCTTTCTCATGTTCTTGGACTTTCTAAAAAATACAATTGGGTTGGCTTTGGGACCGCTCAAGAAAGGAGCAGATGTTGCCTTACAGGGCTTGGACTTTATCAATGCACACCTTGGACTGTTCATGTCCATTGGCATCGCCGCGAACAGTTTTCAGCC